>NZ_JAGGOY010000012.1:82179-116934 GCF_018614095.1 Streptomyces sp. ISL-87
CCGGCCACGGCACTAGCGGCACCGCCGCGGCGGGCCGGCGGGGCAGCGGGGCCCCGGGGGGGACCGGCAGGCGGCAGGGGCTGCGGCCCCGTTAGGGGGTGGCCGGTTCGGTCAAGGGGAGGTTCAGGGGGAGGTCCTGGGTGATGTGGACCGCGTCGGGGCTTAGGTCCGCGGGGGTGGGCATGGCCGTGCCGGGGAGTTGGGCCGCCGCGGCGCCGTGTGCCAGGGCGCAGGCGAGGGCCTCGGCGCCGGCCCCGTCCGCGATCAGGAAGCCGGCCAGAGAGGCGTCTCCCGCGCCGACATCGCTGCGGACCGCGGAAACCGGAGCCGTGCCGTAGAACGTGCCCGCGGCGCAGGCCAGGAGTTGGCCGTCCGCGCCGAGGGAGGCCAGCACCGCACCCGCGCCCCGCGAGCGGAGCTCCCCGGCCGCCTTGACCACATCCGCCAGGTTTGACAGCGGCCGGCCCACCGCTGCCGCGAGCTCCGACACGTTCGGCTTGATCACGTCCGGGCGGGCCGGCAGCGCCGCCAGCAGCGCCGGGCCCGAGGTGTCCAGCGCGATCCTGGCCCCCGCCTCGTGGGCCCGGACGACCAGGTCCGCGTACCACTCGGGCCGCAGTCCGCGCGGGAGACTGCCGCAGCAGGCGATCCACGCTGCGCGGTCGGACCACGTCCGGACGGTGTCCAGCAGGAGCGCGGATTCCTCCGGGGTGAGTTCCGGACCCAGCGCGTTGATCCTGGTCAGTGTGCCGTCCGGCTCGACGATCGAGATGTTCGAGCGGGTCTGCCCCGCGATGGAGACCGCCGTGACGTCCACGCCCTGCGCTCCCAGCAGTTCGGCGATCAGCGCGCCCGGGGCGCCGCCGAGCGGGAGGACTGCCGTCGTGCGGACGCCGGCCGCCGCGATCGCCCGGGAGACGTTGACTCCCTTGCCCCCGGGGTCGACCCGGTCGCTCGTGGCGCGCACTACCTCGCCGCGGCCGAGCGAGGGGACCTCGTACGTCCGGTCGAGCGAGGGGTTGGGCGTGACGGTGAGGATCATACGAGCACAACTTCCGTACCGGCGGCCTGGATCGCCGCCTTGTGGTCAGGGGTCAGGGCGGAGTCGGTGATGAGGAGGTCCACGTCCGCGAACCGGCCGAAGCGCGCGAAGTGCTCCTGGCCCGCCTTCGCGGAGTCGGCCAGCAGGACCACCCGCCGGGCGGCGGCCATCGCCGCCCGCTTGACGGCCGCCTCCGCGAGGTCGGGCGTGGTCAGGCCGCCCTCCGCCGAGAAGCCGTTCGTGGCGAGGAAGGCGACGTCGGCGCGGATCTCGGCGTACGCGCGCAGCGCCCAGGCGTCGACGGCGGCCCGGGTACGGTGCCGGACGCGGCCGCCGACGAGGTGGAGGTCGATGCCGGTGTGGCCGGCGAGCCGGGCGGCGACGGGCAGCGCGTGGGTGACCACGGTGAGCGCGGTGTCGATGGGGATGGCGGCGGCGAGGCGGGCGACGGTGCTGCCGGCGTCGAGGACGATGCTGCCGCCGTCGGGGAGTTCGGCGAGGGCGGCGGCCGCGATGCGGTCCTTCTCGTCGGGGGCGGTGGCCTCGCCCTCGGTGAGGTCGGGCTCGAAGTCGAGACGGCCGGACGGGATGGCTCCGCCGTGCACCCGGCGGACCAGACCCGCCCGGTCGAGCGCCTTGAGGTCGCGGCGTACGGTCTCGGCGGTGACCTGGAACCGGTCGGCGAGGGAGAGCACATCGACCCGGCCCGCCTCGCGGGCGAGGCGGAGGATGTCCTGCTGGCGTTCCGGTGCGTACATGGGCGTGTCCGGCTCTGTGGATTGCCCCCATACCGTACGCCCATATCGGGGCAAGAACAAAGCAAACGGGCATGCCCACCAACACAAGTGGACATGCCCGTCGAGCTGGTCGAGCAAATATGTGTGGAGTTGTACGAGGTGCTACGCGGCCGGTTCGACCGCCGCGGTGCCGCCCTCGCGCTGGTCCATCGGGACCGCCTTGCGCGGCAGCATGAACATCACCGCGAAGATCACGGCCAGGACGGCCACGCACCACCACAGCGCGGTGCGGAACGCCTCGACGTACGGCGGCCCGAAGACCAGGTCGTCGTCGATCGAGCCGAAGTAGACGACGGAGGTCAGGGCGAGGCCCAGCGCGTTGCCCATCTGGCCGGTGGTGTTGATCAGGCCGGAGGCCGAGCCCGCGTGCCGGCGCGGCACCTCGGACAGCACGGTGTCGGTCAGCGGCGCGATGATCAGGCCCATGCCGAGGCCCATCACGATCAGCGGAGCGGCCATCTGCCAGGAGGCGATCTCCATGCCGTAGTGCTCGGACTCCCAGATGTAGAGGATCAGGCCCGCCGCCATGATGAGCACGCCGGCCTGGAGCACCTTGCGGCCGAAGCGGGGGACGAGCTTCTGTACGGACATGCCCGCGGCGGCCGAGACGGCGATCGAGAACGGGATGCCGGTGGTGCCGGCCCGCAGGGCGCTCCAGCCGAGGCCGAACTGCATGTAGAGCGTCCAGACCAGGAAGAAAATGCCGGTCGCGATGCCGAAGGTCAGCTGGACGGCGATACCGCCCGCGAAGCTCTTGACCTTGAAGAGGGAGAGCTCGACCAGCGGGGACCCGTCCTTGCGGATCTTGTACTGCTCGTACCTGATGAAGCCGATGAAGACGAGCGGCGCGGCGATCATGCAGGCGAAGCCCCAGACCGGCCAGCCGTTCTCGCGGCCCTGGGTGAGCGGGAAGATCAGCATGATCAGGCCGAGGGTGGCGAGGACGACGCCGACCAGGTCGAGGCGCAGGGCGTGCGGGGCCTTGGACTCGGTGATGAACTTGCGGCCCAGGATCAGGGCGGCGATGCCGACGGGCAGGTTGATCAGGAAGATCGGGCGCCATTCGAGGCCGGCGATGTTCCACTCGGTGAGCAGCGCGCCGAGCATCGGGCCCGAGACGGCGCCGAGGCCGACGATCGCGCCGAACATGCCGAAGACCTTGCCGCGCTCGTGCGGCGGGAAGGTCACATGGATGATCGCCAGCACCTGGGGGACCATCATGGCCGCCATCGCGCCCTGGAGGAGGCGGGAGGCGACGAGCACGGACGGGTTGGCGGCGATGCCGCAGAGCAGCGAGGCGGCGGTGAAGCCGGCGATGCCGATGAGGAAGAGGCGCTTGCGGCCGTAGATGTCACCGAGGCGGCCGCCGGTGATCAGGCCGGCGGCGAACGCGAGGGCATAGCCGGCGGTGATCCACTGGATGGCGCTGGTGGAGGCCTCCAGGTCCTGGCGCATGCTGGGTATCGCGATGTTGACGATCGTGACGTCGACGAGGTCCATGAAGGCCGCGGTCATCACGATGGCGAGCGCCAGCCAGCGGCGGCGGTCGGCGGGTGAGTCTGGGGTGCGCTCGCTGTCTTGGGTGCGCTGTTCGTTCCGCTCTTCTTGTACGGGCCCGTTCTTTCTTTCGGGCGATGTCTGGGACGTCTCGGTGCTCATGGAGAGAAACGTAGACGGCATGTAGGTCAGTTGGTGTCCTATTTCGCTGGCAACCTGGAATGCATGAACGACACCCCGGCGCGGCTGCTCACCCTGCTGTCACTGCTCCAGACCCCGCGCGAATGGCCCGGCAGCGAGCTGGCGGAGCGGCTGCGGGTGAGCGCCCGTACGATCCGGCGCGACATCGAGCGGCTGCGGGACCTCGGGTATCCCGTGGAGGCCACGCTGGGCGCGGAGGGCGGGTACCGGCTGGTCGCGGGGGCGGCGATGCCGCCGCTGCTGCTCGACGACGAGGAGGCGGTGGCCATCGCGGTGGGGCTGCGGGCGGGGGCCGGGCATGCGATCGAGGGGGTCGAGGAGGCGTCCGTACGGGCCCTCGCGAAGCTGGAACAGGTCCTTCCGGGGCGGCTGCGGCGGCGGGTGGGCGCGCTGCAGTCCGCGACGGTGGCGTTGACGCGGGGGGACGGGGCGAGCGTGGACCCACGGACGCTGACGACGATGGCTTCGGCTGTGGCGGGGCCGGAGCGGCTGCGGTTCGCGTACCGGGCGGGGGACGGGGTGGACTCGCGGCGGCTGGTGGAGCCGTACCGGCTGGTGAGCACGGGGAGCCGGTGGTACCTGGTGGCGTATGACCTGGAGCGGGAGGACTGGCGGACGTTCCGGGTGGACCGGGTGAGCGAGCCGTTCGCGACGGGGGCGCGGTTCGCTCCGCGGGAGCTGCCGATGGATGCGGTGGCGTTCGTGGAGCGGGGGTTGCGGGGTGGGGAGGTGTACGGGGTGGATCTGGCCTTCGCCGTGCCGGTGGGGGAGCTGCCGGAGTGGTTGCGGGGGAAGGCGGCGCCGGAGCCGGGTGGGGGGTGCAGGGTGCGGTTCGAGAGTGGGGACGCGCCGGAGTGGCTGGTGGCGCGGCTGGCGTTGACGGGGCTGGAGTTCAGGGTTCTCGCGCCGGTCGCACTGGCGGAGAGTGCGGGGGTTCTTGGGGCCCGGCTGGTCGCTGCCGCGGGTTTGTAGGTGCCCTGCGGGGCTGGTCCCCTACCCGCCCTTCCACCTCCCCCAGACTCCGTCCGGGGGGACCCCACCCGGGCTCCGCCCCAGACGCCGCGCCTCAAACCCCGGCAGGGCTTAAAGATCCTGGGGCTCCGCCCCGGACCCCGCGCCTCAAACGCCGGCGAGGCTGGAGTGGGTGGCCGGATATGTGGGAGCCCCCGGCGCCTGGGGGGGATAGGTGCCGGGGGCTCGTTCGGGGGGCGGTCAGGCCACGGCGTCGAAGCCGGTGTCGCGGGCCATGCGCTTCAGTTCCAGCAAGGCGTGCTTTTCGATCTGGCGGATGCGCTCGCGGGTCAGGCCGTGCTGCTTGCCGACCTCCGTCAGAGTGCGCTCGCGGCCGTCGTCGATGCCGTACCGCATCTTGATGATGGACGCGGTGCGCTGGTCCAGCTTGCCGAGCAGGTCCTCCAGCTCCTCGCTGCGCAGGAGGGACAGAACGGACTGTTCCGGGGAGATCGCGGAGGTGTCCTCCAGGAGATCGCCGAACTGGGTGTCGCCCTCGTCGTCCACGGACATGTTCAGGCTGACCGGGTCGCGCGCCCAGTCCAGCACGTCGCCCACGCGCTTCTCGGTCGTCTCCAGCTCGACGGCGATCTCCGCGTGCTCCGGGTCGCGGCCGTTCTCGCGGTTGAACTCGCGCTGCACCCGGCGGATCCGGCCGAGCTCCTCGACCAGGTGGACGGGGAGGCGGATGGTGCGGGACTGGTCGGCGATGGAGCGGGTGATGGCCTGGCGGATCCACCACGTGGCGTACGTGGAAAACTTGAAGCCCTTGGCGTAGTCGAACTTCTCGACCGCGCGCACCAGGCCCGCGTTGCCCTCCTGGATGAGGTCGAGCAGGGGCAGGCCGCTGCGCGGGTAGCGGCGGGCGACGGCGACGACCAGGCGGAGGTTGGAGCGGATGAAGATTTCCTTGGCGCGCTCTCCCTCGGCGGCCAGGGCCTCCAGCTCCTCGCGCGCCGGGGTCTTGCCCTTGCGCTCTATCACGCCGTCGAGGATCTGCTGGGCGTAGACGCCCGCCTCGATGATCTGTGAGAGCTCTACTTCCTTGGCAGCGTCGAGCAGCGGAGTGCGCGCGATCTCGTCCAGGTACATGCCGACCAGGTCGCGATCGGCGATTTCCCCGCCCACAGCGCGGGCGCTGCTCGTGGACTGACGACGGGCGACGGCGCGGGTTGCCATGCGTGCTCCCTTGCGAAGTGTTCGGTCGCGGTGCGGCTGCTGGACGCCTCCGATACGGGTGGTGTGTCGGCGATGCGTCCCCGGACACTCTCCCGAGTGCCCGCTTCCGAAGGAAACAACGACTGGAATCGGGACAGAATTCCCACACCGTTCCCTCTTTCCCGGAGCCGTGCAGTATCCTGCCCCGCCAACCCCCGCACAGGGAGGAAGCGGATGCCGCCGGACCCCGAAGAAGTGCAGGTCAGACACGGGATGGCGGTCGGCCTGGAGGTTCGCACGGGCCTTTATGGGCCCTTCACACCTGAGAGCGCCGTCACATCCGACGCGGTCGCTTTGATCCCGGAACAGCGCCGGCTCAGCCGAACTGGAGGGAGCGCTTGGACAGGCCCATCCAGAAGCCGTCCACCGGGGTGTGGGCCGAGGTCAGGTCGGCTTCGGCGGCGCCGAGGGCGACGAAGAGGGGGGCGAAGTGCTCCGTGCGGGGGTGCGCGAGGCGGCCCGCCGGGGACTTGTGCTCGAAGTCCAGGAGGGCGTCCACGTCGGAGGCGGCCAGGGCTTCGCGGCCCCACGCGTCGAACTCCGCGGACCAGGCGGGGACACCCGAATGCCGGAGCGCGGCCAGGTTGTGCGTGAAGAAGCCGCTGCCCACGATCAGGACGCCCTCGTCCCGCAGCGGGGCCAGCTTGCGGCCGATGTCCATCAGGCGGGCCGGGTCCAGCGTGGGCATGGAGATCTGGAGGACCGGGATGTCGGCCGCGGGGTACATCTCCACCAACGGGACGTACGCGCCGTGGTCGAGGCCGCGGTCCGGGATGTCCTGGACGGGGGTGCCGGGGGCCCGGAGGAGCCCCCGCACCGACTCGGCCAGTTCGGGGGCGCCGGGGGCGTCGTAGCGCACCTGGTAGTAGTGCTCGGGGAAGCCCCAGAAGTCGTGGACCAGCGGGACCGGTTCGGTGGCGCCGAGGGCGAGCGGGGCCTCTTCCCAGTGGGCGGAGACCATCAGGATCGCGCGGGGCCGCGGGAGGTTCGCGGACCAGGCGGCGAGCTCTGCGGGCCAGACCGGGTCGTCGGCCAGCGGGGGTGCGCCGTGGCTCAGGTACAGGGCCGGTATGCGGGTCACAGGGCCGGTCACGGGCGCTCCTCGGTTGTCGGTGCGGGACGCAGGCCGCGGGCCGCCTGAACGGGCCTCGTCAACAGGACTCGTAAAGAGGCCTTGTAAACAGACTAACCCCGCTTCGTTCAAATTTGAACGAAGCGGGGTCCGCAGTCATTCCCTCAGGTCCGGGCCCGGGTCAGTGGGCGATCACCGGGATCTTCACCTCTGCGTCGGCGATCGCGCCGCTACCGTCGCCGGAGGCGACCGGACCGGCAGCGCCCGGGCGGCCGGTTGTGATCAGGGTGAAGGCGATGAGCGAGCTGGTCACCAGGATGCCGACCGCCCACCAGATGGCGGAGGAGTAGCCCTCGACCATGGCCTGGGCCTGCACCAGCTTCGCCGCCGGGCCGCCCGCCGCGACCGCGGCGGCGTGGTCGGCCAGGTACGCGGTGGTCGCCGAGGCGGCGATGGTGTTCAGCAGCGCGGTGCCGATGGCGCCGCCCACCTGCTGCGAGGTGTTGACCATGGCGGAGGCCACGCCGGCGTCGGCCGGGTTCACCCCGTGCGTGGCCAGGGACATGGCCGGCATGAAGGCCGTACCCATGCCGAGGCCGAGCATCAGCTGCGCCGGCAGGATCAGCGCCGGGTACGACGACCCGACCTCGAGCTGGGTCAGCAGCAGCATGCCGGTGGCGGCCAGCAGGAAGCCCGGGGCCATCAGCAGCCGCGGCGCGACCCGGGTCATCAGCCGGGCGCCGATCTGGGTGGAGCCCGTGATCATGCCCGCGATCATCGGCAGGAAGGCGAAGCCGGTCTTGACGGGCGAGAAGCCCTTCACGACCTGGAGGTAGTACGTCAGGAAGAGGAACAGGCCGAACATCGCGATGACGGCCAGGCCGAGGGAGAGGTAGACGCCACCGCGGTTGCGCTCCAGCAGGACGCGCATCGGCAGCAGCGGGGACTTGACCACCAGCTCGACGCCGGCGAAGGCCGCGAGCAGCACCACCGAGGCGATGAACATGGTGATGGTCAGGCCGTCCGACCAGCCCGCCGACTCGGCGCGGGTGAAGCCGTACACCAGGGAGACCAGGCCGAGCGTGGACAGGGCCACGCCGGGGATGTCGAGCGGTGCGCGGTTCCGGCCGCCGGCCGGCTCGCGGATGATCAGCCAGGCGCCCATGGCGGCGACGATGGCGAACGGAATGTTGACGAAGAAGGTCCAGCGCCAGTTGAGGTACTCGGTGAGGAACCCGCCGAGGATCAGGCCCACGGCGCCACCGCCACCGGCGATCGCACCGTAGATGCCGAAGGCCTTGGCGCGCTCCTTGGCGTCGGTGAACATGACGGCCAGCAGGGAGAGCGCGGCCGGTGCGAGCAGCGCGCCGAAGGCGCCCTGGAGGGCGCGGGCGCCCAGCATCATCGCCTCGCTGGTGGCGGCGCCGCCGAGCGCGGAGGCCAGGGCGAAGCCGATGAGGCCGACGACGAAGGCGTTCTTGCGGCCCCACTTGTCGGCGATGCGGCCGCCGAAGAGGAGCAGTCCGCCGAAGGCCAGCGCGTACGCGGTGATGACCCACTGACGGTTGCCGTCAGAGATGCCGAGGTCGGTCTGGGCGGACGGGAGGGCGATGTTCACGATGGTGGCGTCGAGGACGACCATCAGCTGGGCCAGGGCTATGAAGACGAGCGCCTTCCAGCGGCTGGGGTCGGCAGCCAGCGGCGGTGTCGCGGCTGTTTTTGACATGGAGGTACCCACTCACTGTGCGGAATGACTGAAAAATGACTGAAAGAGATAAGAGGGCGACGTTACGTGGCGTTACGTGGCGTTACGTGGCGTTACGTGGCGTTATGTTGCATACGTGGCGTTACATGGTTTTCCGCCTCAGGACCGCGAGGGTGACCGCCGCGCCCGGCAGTGCGGAGCGGGCCGGAGCCCGCAACCCGTCGAGGAACAGCTGGAGATGACGGTGGACGAAGCGGTCCGCGTCAAGGCATGCGGTGCCGGGGAGGGGCCGGCTGAGCTGGGACAGGGCGACCATCAGGTCACCGACGCCGATGTCCGTGCGGAGCATTCCGGTGTTCTGGCCGGTCGTCAGCAGGGTCTCGACGGATTTCTCCAAGGCGGTGCGGGCCGCGAGGAGTTCGGGGTGGTCGTGGTCGAAGCCGTCCGCGAGCATGGGGCACAGGGCGCCCATCCGCTCGTCCGCCGCGGCGTGCGTGAAGCGGCACAGCGCGGCGAAGGCGTCGGGCTCCTCGGCGAGGGAGTCGTCGGCGATCGCGGCGACCCGGTCCATGACGTAGAGCACCACGTGGTGGACGAGGGTGGCCCGGTCGGAGAAGTGGCGGTAGAGGGTGGCGTTGCCGACGCCGGCCCGGCGGGCGATCTCGTCGAGCGGGGCCTCGGCGCCGAACTCCACGAACATCTCGCGGGCCGCGGCCAGGATCCGCTCGCGGTTGCGCACCGCGTCGGCGCGGGGCCGCGGGACCCGGGAGTTCACATCGGGCGCGGAAGGCGCGGCCGTCGGCGTGGCGGTGGAGCTCTTCATCTCCGGGGCCTCCCTGGCGCTCGTACGCGTACCGCCCGCCCCAAACGGGGAGCCGGTCCCCGCTTAGCGGGACTCACGTACAAACGGGGATTCGGTCCCCGGTTATTTCACTCTCCGGCGTGACCTGGGTCATATCACCGTTCCCGTTCGGCCGCTCTCGGCGCGCGGGCGTGTCGCAACCGTCGGAGGGTGATCGCACAGAGCGCAGACCGGACCCGGCCGGCTGCCGCGGACCCGAAGGCGATCTCCATGCCGCAGACCCGCCACCGGATACGCAGACCATGCCGCACCAGCGCGTACATCGGCCTCACCGCGCTGGCCCTCGGCGTCACGGCGACCGCGAGCACCGGGATATCCACCCGCAGCCATTCCGCGGCCGGACCCGTGGCCACGACCGCCGAGTCCGCGCTCGCGCCCTGCCGGATCGCCGGCACGATGGGCGTGCAGATGTCCGAGGGCCTGCCGACCCCGCCCGGGTACTCCCGCTCGACCGGCGAGATCCTGGCGCTGAACCTGATGATCGACTTCCCGGACGCCAAGGGCGAGGGCACGGCCGTGGACCGGCTGGCGGAGTTCTTCCCCCAGACAGCCGACTGGTTCCGGACCAGCTCCTACGGCCGGCTGACCTACCGCGCCGAGGCCCCCATACGGAGCTGGCTGCGGATGCCGATGCCGTTCTCGGCGTACGGGATCGAGCGCGGATCCGCGTACGAGCCGGGCTACCGGCAGCTCGTCGAGCACATCGTCAAGGCCGCCGACTCCGAGGTGGACTTCAGCCGGTACGACCTGGTCAACGTCCTGGTCACGCCTAACGCCGGGCCCTCCGCCCTGGACACCGTCCTGTCGGTGACCTTCTCGGGCAACGCCGAGGCGCCGACGGCCGACGGGGTGCCGCTCGCCAACACGTCCTTCGTCTACAGCCGGCAGGACGACGGCTCGGGCTCCTACCGGGAGACCGGCTACCGGGTGCTCCCCCACGAGAACGGGCACGTCTTCGGACTGCCCGACCTGTACACCGCCGACGGGGGCGGCGCGGTCGGGCACTGGGACATCATGAGCGAGGACTGGGGCGCCAGCAACGACCTGATGGGCTGGCACAAGTGGAAGCTGGGCTGGCTGGACAGTACGCAGATCAGCTGCGCCGCGAAACCGGGCGTCAGCGACCACACCCTGTCGCCGCTGGCGGTGGAGGGCGGCACGAAGCTGGCCTTCATACCGCTGTCGGAGAGCTCCGGGTACGCGGTGGAGGTGCGGACCCGTGCCGGGAACGACGAGGCCGTCTGCAAAGCCGGCGTGCTCATCTACAAGGTGGACTCCGACGTGGACACCGGGCGCGGCCCGGTGACCGTGTCGGACAGCGCGAACGCCAGCGGCGGCTGCACCCGGCGGGCCAATGTCCACGCGGAGCTGTCGGACGCGCCCTTCAAGCCGGGTGAGACCTTCACCGACGAGAAGGCGGGCGTCAGCGTCTCGGTCGTGGGCGAGCTGCGCGACGGCAGCTACCAGGTCCGGGTCACCCGCCCCTGACACCGTCCAGGCGTTCCCCGGCCCGCGCCAGGACGTGGGCGGGCGGCTGGACGTCCGGGCCCAGCACCGGGTCGGTGACCGGCGCGCCCCACGCCGTGGTCACCGGCAGCACCCCCGCCCACAGGCCGAGCTCGGCGTCGGGGCTGTCGCCGTCGTCGGGCGGGCCCGAGCGGGTCTTCACCGAGGCCTCGGTGAGGTCGAGGGCCAGCAGGGAGGTCGCGGCCAGCTCCTTGCGGCTGGGCCGGCGGGCGTAGTCCCACTGGCCGGGGGCGCACTGCTCGGTCAGTGCGCGCAGCCCGAGGAGCTTCTCGTCCGGGTCGGTGACGACGCGCGGGACTCCGTACACCATCGCGCAGCGGTAGTTGACGCCGTGCTCGAAGACCGAGCGGGCCAGCACCAGCCCGTCGACGTGCGTGACGGTGACGCAGACGGTCGCGTCGGGGGCCTGGACCAGGCTGCGGCTGGCCACCGAGCCGTGCAGGTAGAGGGTGTCGTCGGCGACGCCGTACGCGGTGGGCACGACCATCGGCGTGCCGTCCACGGACACCCCCAGATGGCAGAGGAAACCCGCCGCCAGCACGGCGTCGAGGTCGGCGCGGCGGTGGCTGCCCTTCTCGCGCATCCGCCGCAGCGTGGTGCGCTCGGTCACCTGCAGGTAGGTCATGGCTTTCCTTCCGTCATCGTGGGTGTCGTCTTTCCGCGGTGGTCCGGGGGCACCGTGGTCAGGCCAGCGCGGCCGCGGCCTCGGGGGCGGTGCGGCGGGCGACCAGCGAGGCGCAGATCTCCCCGGCGCGGACGGCGGCCATGGAGAGCAGGTTCCCGGTGATGCCGTGGGTGTGCTCGGTCCCGCCCTGAAGGTAGACGGCGGCCTCCAGCGAGGGGTCGGTTTCCACCCGGTAGTCGCGGCGGATGCTCAGCCGGCCGTCGCCGTCGCGCAGGCAGGCGTCGGACAGCTCGCCGAGCAGCGTGCGGGGATCCGGCTCGGTGTAGCCCGTCGCGTACACGATGGCGTCGGCGGTGAGCCGCTCGGTCACACCGGTCGCCTGATTGCGCACGTGGACGCCGAGGCCGTCGGCGTCCTGGTCGAGCCCCTCGACCCGGGAGGTGTTGAGGATGCGCAGGCGCTCCTCGCCGCGCACCTTCTCCTGGTACGAGCGGCGGTACAGCTCGTCGATGAGGTCGATGTCCACCACGCCGTAGTTCGTGTTGCGGTGGTAGTCCATGAGCCGGTCGCGGACGGCGGCGTCCGCGCCGTGGTAGAGGTCCACCGCCTCGGGGTCGAAGAAGCGGTTGGCGTACGGGCTGTCGTCGGCGGGGCTGTAGCCGTAGCGGGACAGGACGGCGCAGACCTCGGCCCCGGCGAAGGTGCGGTGCAGGTGGTCGGCGACCTCGGCGGCGCTCTGTCCGGCGCCGACGACGACGAAGCGGCGCGGCTCCCGCTCGGGGAAGCGGTCCAGGCGGTGCAGGAACTCGCTGGAGTGCCAGACGCGTTCGGAGGACTCGATGCCGTCGGGGAGCTTGGGGACCAGGCCCGTGCCCAGGACGAGGTTGCGCGCCCGGTACGTCGCCGTGCCGGAGCCGGCCGCGCCGAGCGCCGTCACGTCCACCTCGACGATCCGGCCGTCCGCGTCGGCGCCCGCGCCGGTCGCCGGGCGGACGGCGCTGACCTCGATCCCGTAGTTGACCATGTGGTCCACGCCGTCGGCGCACCAGCCGAGGTAGTCGTGGAACTCCTCGCGGGAGGGGAACAGCACCTTGTGGTTGATGAAGTCCACCAGGCGCCCGCGGTCCTGGAGGTAGGGCACGAAGCCGAAGCGGCTGGTCGGGTTCCGCATCGTCGCGAGGTCCTTGAGGAAGGAGACCTGCATGGTGGCCCCTTCGAGGAGCATGCCGCGGTGCCAGCCGAAGACGGGCTGCTTCTCCAGGAAGATCGCGGTCAGCCGGTCGTCCGGGGCGGCCGACTCGTTGTACTCCTCGATGGCGATGGCGAGGGCGAGGTTGGCGGGTCCGAAGCCCACGCCGACGACGTCGTAGACGGGGGTCTGCGGGTCGGACGCGTAACGGGAAGTCATCGTGCAAAGGCCTTTCGGTGGAGGAAGTTCAGGTGGGCCGCCAGGTGGCAGCCCAGAGCCAGCAGTACGGCGATCAGCAGGCCGGTGCCCGCGAAGGCCAGGAAGCCGGCCGAGATCAGGAGCGTGACCACGGCGGTGGCCCGCAGCGCGGGGGCGGCGGCCTCGGCCTTCAGCGCGGCCGCGGCGGCCACGATGTACAGCAGGAGGAAGCAGCTGCTGGTGGTGATGAGCGCCAGCTCCACGCCGGCGCCGGTGGCGGCGAGCAGGCCCAGTACGCAGACGTATGCCGCCGCCAGCACGACCAGCGGACGCGCGGGGCGCGCGGTCAGCGACCGCGGCAGGACGCCGTCCCGGGCCGCGGACCCCAGCAGCCGGGAGGCGCCGAGCACCCAGGCGTTGGTGGCGATCACCGCGAGGCCGAGGGCCAGCAGGTCCCCCGCCACCGCGCCGGCGCCGCCCAGGGACGCGCCGAGCAGCGCGGTGATGACCAGCGGGTCGTCACCGGGTACGGCCAGGTAGGCGGCGGTGACGGTGACGTACAGCAGGCCGACGACCGGTACCGCGTAGCGGATCGCGCTGCGGTAGGACCGGGCCGGGTCCTCGACCTGTTCGGCCAGGGTCGAGACGTTCTCCCAGCCCAGGAACGAGAAGAACGCGATGACGACGGCCGTGCCCACGCCGCCCCAGCCTGCGCTGAGGAACGGCGTGTACGCGGCCGCGTCCATGTGCGGTACGGCCAGCAGCACCGCGCCGCCGAGCCCGGCCAGCAGCACGACCAGCGACGCCGCCTGGATCCGGGCGCCGACGGTGACGCCGAGCAGCGTGAAGCCGGTCGACAGCAGCATGAAGGCGGCGGCGACGCCGTAGAGCACGGTGTCCGAGGCGTCCGGGACACCGAGCAGGTGCAGCAGGCTGCGGGCCGAGACCACGCCCATCACGGGGTTGCCGATGGCGTACGTGACCAGCAGCAGCCGTGACGCGGTGCGGCCGTGGCGGGGGCCGAATCCCGCCTCCACCATCGAGCCGAGGCCCGCGGCGTCCGGGCTCCGGGCCGAGATCTCGGCGAAGAAGCGGGCGAAGGGGTACGAGGCCACGGCGAGGGCCACCCACGCCAGCAGGGCCGCCGGCCCGGCCTGTGCCTTGGTGAGGCCGGGAACGAGGAGGATGCCGGTGCCGACGATGCTGCTGACGTAGAAGACGACCAGGGCGGGCACTCCGATCCCCTTGGTCGTGCGGGCCGGCGGCGAGTCGAGGGCGTCGAGGGCATCCGTCATGCGAGCCCGTCCGAGCCGGGCGCCTGCGGGCCGGGGGTCTCCCGGCCGAGGGCGTCCAGGACGTGGGCGGCGACCTGCTCCGCGGCCGCGGGGGCCGTCTTGAACCCCGAGCCGGACCAGCCGGCGGCGAGCACGATCCGGCTGTCGGGCGACTGCCGGCCCAGGAACGGGCGGCCGTCGCGGGTGTACAGGTCGACGCCGTGGCGGCCGGACAGGAATTCCGCCTCGGCGAGCCAGGGCCAGCGGTGGGCGGCGCCCTCGCGGATGTGCTCGGCCTGCTCGGGGGTGATCGCGTCTCCCCCGCCGGACGGCACGTCCCACTCGTCCACCGGGCGGCCGACGAGGTAGCCGCCGGCGGCCGGGCCGGTGAGCTGGGGGCGGCCCCAGACACCGGTGACGAGGTCGGCGACGGCCGGCAGGCCCTGGCTGCCGGCGTGCCGGAAGAAGGCGTAGCGGATCCGCTTGGTACGCGGGGCCGCGACGGCCTCGGCCGCGGCGCTGGTGCCGGTGCCGGTGCCGGTGCCGGGCAGCGGTTCCAGGCTCCGCCAGGCGCGCTCGTTCTCGCCCGACAGGTCGGCCGGGACTCCCGCCGAGAGGCGGTGGCCCCTGATTCCGGGCGTGCCGGGACCGGCGGCCAGCACCACGGCCCGCGCCGTGATCTCGCCCTGTTCCAGGACGATCCGTACGAGGTCGGTGCCCTCCCGCTCGATCCGGCGGACCCGGCCGGGCAGGACGACGGCCCCGTGCGCGCAGGCCCGGTCCCGGTAGCCGCGCGCCGCGGTCGCCGGCTCGGCGTAGCCACCGGCCGGCTCCCACACCGCGCCGGCCACGTCGTGGGAGGCCATGCCCGGGAAGCGGGTGCGCAGTTCGCCCGGAGTGAGGAGGACGGCTTCGACGCCCTCGCCGGTCAGCTCGGCGATGCCCTTCTCGGCCTCGGGCAGGTCGGCGTCGCCGAGGAGTACGAGCGAGCCCGTGCGCCGGTGGCCGTTGGGGATCGGGCCGCCGTCGGTCAGGCCCCAGGACAGGTCGTGGCTGCGCAGGGCGAGGCCGCGCAGGACCGGATCGGCGTCGAAGGCCCGGACGAGGCCGCCGGAGTGGGTGGTCGCGGCCGGGTCGGCGGCGGAGGGCGCGGTCATGCCGACGCGCAGGCCCTGCCGGGCCAGGACGTCGGCCGTGGCGGCGCCGACGACGCCCGCGCCGATGACGAGAACGTCGTACGCCTTCCCGCGGTGCTCCTCGGCGGATACGGCAGGTACGGCAGGTACGGCAGGTACGGCAAGTGCCGCCTCAGTGTCCGGTACGCCGGGGGCGGCGACCGGGGTCACCTCCCAGCCCGCGCCGGACGGGCCGAGGACGGGCTCGCCCTCCGCCGTGAAACTGCGGCCTGGGTGGGCGCGCAGGGCCGCCAGTACGTCCGGACCCGCGTGGGACGGCGCCGAGGCCAGGGCCCCGGCGGCCGCGGCGAAGGCCGAGTCGACCTGGGCGGCCGCGCCTCCGTGCAAGCGGGCCACGAAGGCCTCGCCCGCCACGTCCCCGAGGAGTTCGGCGAACTCGTCGACGGCGCAGTCGTCCGTGAAGTACAGCGCCCCCTCGAATCCGGCCTTCCGCCGGGCGCGGGCTTCGCGGGCCGCGCCCGCGTGGGTGCCGCAGACGACCAGCGCGGTCGCCGTGATGGCGGACCCGGGCTCGGCCGCGGTGACGCGGAGGGTGTCCTCGGGCAGGACCAGGAGCAGCTGCGCGAGCACCGCTCCGTACGTACTGCCGTCGTCGGCGACCGCCAGGTGGGTGTGGCCCGCCCAGCGGATCTCCTCGCGCAGCGCGGCGAGCTGGGCGAGGTCGTCCGGGCACCAGCGCAGGGCTTCGCCCGCCGTGCCCGCCAGCAGCTTGGGCGCGGTGGCGAGGGGCAGGAGCACCGGCAGGCCGGCGGCCCGGTAGACCGGGAGGGCCGCGCGGGCGCCGGCACTGTTGAAGTGGCCGACGACCAGGGCGTAGCGGCCGTCGGCGACGACCGCCTCGGCGACGGAGCGGGCCGCCGTCGCTTCCCCGCGGTCGTCGTGGAGGTCCCAGTGGACCTCGGCGTGGGCCGCGGCGCCGCGTTCGAGGAGCTCGCCCCAGGCGGCGCGCGGCCCGGAGAAGGGGCCGACGACCGCGGCGCGCACACCGGGCGTGCCGGTCACACCGGTCGGGTCAGCCACTGAACACCGCCTCCGTGGGGACCCCCAGCGGGGTCCCGACGGCCGGCGTGCGCAGCGCGTCCGCGTCGACCGGGCGCCCGGCGGGCACGCCGAGCAGCGCCGCGAGCCGGTCCGCGCCGAACGGCAGCACGGGGGCGGCCCAGGCGGCGAGCGCCGAGGCGGCGGCGAGCTGGGCGGCCAGGGCCGCCCGGTGGGCGGCGGCGCCCTCGGGGCGGTCCCGCTCGTGGCTGTGCACATGCCCGAAGTCGTCGGCGAGGCCCACCACTTCGTCGAGCAGGGCGACGGCGCGGCGGGCGTCGAACCCGGCGGCCGAGTATGCCTCGCGCAGTTCGCCCGCCGTCCGGGTCAGCCGCTCGCGCAGCCGCTCCCAGGCCGGGCCCTGCGGCTGCTCGGCTGGGACGGCCCCGTCGCAGTCCTCGGCCACGGAGGTCAGCAGCCGGTGCAGCCAGCCGTCCCAGTGCTCGGCGAGCCGGGCGCGGCTGTGCGCCAGGGCGGCGGAGGTGAAGCTGGTCTGACGGCCGTTGGGCCGGTCGGAGAGCACGTGGTAGCGCAGTACGTCGGCGCTGGTGCGGGCGAGTTCCTCGTGGGCCCAGATGGCGTGGCGGCGGCTGGTGGAGAACTTCAGGCCCTCCAGCCGGTAGAACTCGTTCACGATGAAGGCACTGGGCAGCGGCGCCGCGTCCGGCTCCGCCGCGTCCGCCAGGTAGGCGGCCGGGAAGAGCAGCGCGTGGAAGTACCCGTTGTCGAAGCCGAAGAACTGGACCGGGCTGGGGGCGGGCCGGCCGGTGCCGCACTTCTCCCACTCCAGCAGGTAGCCGGGGGCCATCTCGAACCAGACGTAGACGCGCTGGTCGCGGAAGCCCTCCACGGGCACCGGGACGCCCCATTCCGAGGGGTGGCTGACGGCGATCTCGGGCAGGCCCTCGGCGCGCATCCGCTCGCACAGGGCACGCAGGTGCGGCGGCATGTCGACGCGCTGCCAGAAGGCGTCGAGCTGCTCCTCGAACGGGGCGAGGGGGAAGTAGAGCCGCTCGCAGTCGCGGAGTTCGGCGGGTGCGCCGCAGCCGGTGCACTCGGGGTTGGCCAGGTCCGCGCAGTCGTTGGGCCGGCCGCACGGCTCGCAGGCGTTGCCGTTGGAGCCGGAGCCGCAGTGCGGGCAGTCGCCCTTGAGGTAGGCCTCGTAGAGCCAGCGCTCGCAGCCGGTGCAGTACGGCAGCGGCCGGGTGCGGGCGACGATGTGCCCCTGGTCGTAGAGGCGCTGGACGAAGTCCTGGACGTACGCCGTGTAGCCGGCGTCGCGCCGGGGGCGGACGATCGCGTCGAACGCGGCGCCGGCCTGGCGCCAGACCGACTCGATGGACTCGCCGTAGCGGTCGGCGACTTCCTCGCCCTTGAGCCCGCCGTCCTTGAGGCCGCGCACGGGCACGTAGCTCTGGTGGTCGTCGAGCCCCGTGGTGTATCGGACGTCGGCTCCGTCGGCGGCGAGGAAGCGGCGCAGCACGTCACCGGCGAGGTAGGGGCCGGCCATGTGCCCGATGTGCAGGTCCCCGTTGGGGGTGGGGGGCGTGGCGGTGATCCACTCGGTGCGGCTCATGCGGAGACCGCCTTGCGCTCGTGGAGCGGCCAGTAGACCGAGACCCAGGTGAACACGCTGTCGGTCGGGTTGTGCACGATGTGCTCCTGGTTGCGCGGCAGGACGACGAGGTCGCCGGCGGTGCAGGGCTCGTCCTCCTCGCCCTTCAGCGAGACGGTGCCGGACCCGGAGAGGATGATCATGACCTCGTCCTGGTCGTGGCAGTCGGGGTCCGAGCTGGCCCCGGCGGGCAGGAAGCAGGCCATGGCGCCCAGGGGCGGCTCCTCGGCCGAGCCCTGCCACGGGATGAGGCGCTGGCATGCCATGCCGAACTCCTCGGCGGCGGAGCCCTGGTCGATTCGTATCTTGGTGACCACAGGTCAATTCCTTTCGGAAACGGAAACGGGAAGGGGAAACGCGGACGCGGAGGGAAGGGGCGGGGCAGTCGGCGTGATCACCGGTCGCGCAGCTCCAACGTGCAGCACTTGGCGCCGCCCCCGGCCTTGAGCAGCTCGGGGAGGTCGACGCCGATCGGCTCGAACCCGCGGCTCTTCAGCTCGCCGATGAGGTGGGTCGCGGCGCTGGACAGCAGCACGTGCCGGCCGTCGGAGAAGGCGTTGAGCCCGAAGACCTCGGCGTCCTGCGCCGTCGCGATGACGGCGTCCGGGTAGAGCTCCCGCAGCACGGCCTGGCTGCCGGCGGAGAACGCCTCGGGGTAGTACATGACCTCGTCGTCCGAGAGCACCGCGAGTGCGGTGTCCAGGTGGTAGAAGCGCGGGTCCACCAGCGTCAGACCGGTGACCGGGACCCCGAAGAACTCCTGGGCCTCGGCGTGCGAGCGGACATCGGTGCGGAATCCGGTGCCGGCGAGCAGGCGGCGGCCCACGAGCAGGTAGTCGCCCTCGCCCTCGTTGATGTACTCCGGCCACAGGATGTCCGTGTAGCCCTGCTCGCGGAACCAGGAGAGGTAGCCGGGGCCCTCCGCGGTGCGCTCCATGTGCCGGAAGCGCGCGCCGAGGACCTTTCCGTCGACGACGGTGGCGCCGTTGGCCGCGAACACCATGTCGGGGAGTCCGGGCATCGGGTCGATCAGCTCGACGGTGTGGCCGAGCTCGCGGTAGAGGTCGTGGAGGCGGTCCCACTGGAGCTGCGCGCTGTCGCGGTCCGACGGCTTCTCGGGCTCCATCCACGGGTTGATGGAGTAGGTGACGTCGAAGTGGCTGGGCGGGCACATGAGGAGGCGCCTGCTCTTCGCCACCCGCTGCGGCACGGGGGCCGCGGCGGGCTGGGGACGGCCGGCCGGGTTGATGGGCTCCGAGTAGGGCATGGAAGTCTCCTTCTGAGGTGATGAGGAATGAGGCCGTCGAAGGCGCGGGGTGTGCGCCTGCGCCGGCGGGTTCGGCACAGGCCTGGTCGGTTCAGGCCTGGTCGGTTCAGGCCTGGTCGGTTCAGGCCTGGTCGGTTCAGGCCTGGTCGGTTCAGGCCTGGTCGGTTCAGGCCTGGTCGGTTCAGGCCTGGTCGGTTCAGGCCTGGTCGGTTCAGGCCTGGTCGGCACAAGGCGGTTCGGCACAGGCCGGTGCGGCACAGGCCGGTTCGGGCGTGCGTGGGGGCTGCCGCTCAGTCCGCCACGTCGAAGACGCCGGCGCGATTGCGCTCCTGGAGGTACTGGAGATCGGCCAGGAGGGTCGCCTCGTCCGGGTGCCGCAGGAGGACCGCGGCGCCGCCGCCCTCGCCCACCGTCCGCTGGACGCGTTCGCCGGGGGCGGGCATGAAGAGGTCACCGCTGTACGAGGTGAGGCGCCGTACCTCGTCCAGGCCGCGGAATCCCGTCAGGGTGCCGCCGCGCTGGACGATGAACGCGTAGTCGGCCACGAACCCGTCCGGGGTCTGCGCCGCGTCCCCGCTCTGGCCGGCGACCCCCAGGAGGCCGCAGAGCCTCGGCAGGGGTTCGCCCGCGATGCGGTAGGCGTACTTCACCACCTTGACCCGGTCGTCGCCGCTCAGCACCGCCTCGAAGCAGACGGGGCCGCCGCGCACACCCGATGCGGTGACCAGCGTCTGCAACGCCTGCTCCAGCAGCTTGACTTCGAGCGAGCCGGGAAGGGCGTTCACCACAGCGGTGAGCAGCATGCGCGGGCCCTCGTCCAGGCTGAAGCACCGCCAGGTGTCGGTCAGCCGCAGCTCCCCGTCGACGACCACGCCGTTGGCGAAGTACGGCGTACCGGGAACGAAGTCGTGGACGATGACCCGGCCGCCGCCCTCCCAGAGCCCGGCGAGCTCCTCCGGCGCGACCGGCTGTCCCGGGCGGGAGAAGAGCGCGGACCCCGTGTTGGCGGTGAACTCCGGCCGCAGCACCTTGGTGGTGTCGCCCTGCTCCTCCAGATACCGGGAGAGGGCGAGCGGGTCGGAGAACACGGCCGTCTCGAAGGCCAGGTCCGGATCGGCGGCCCGTACGGTCTCGTGCTGGACGACTTTGCTGTCCGTCACGGGGACACCGCCGGTTCCGCGCTCACCCGGAAGGCGGCCGCGGTCAGGCGGATGGCCTCCTCAACGGCGCTGGTGGACGGGCCCCGGAACCGGAACCTGCCGCCCACGTGCTCGTAGTAGGAATCCGCCTCCGGCAGCACCTCGCCCGGGGTCAGCAGCGCCTCTGCGTACGGGCCCGGCTGCCGGCCGACCATCGGGGTGACTTCGGTGATCCGGCAGGGCCGGCTCTCCGGCGCGGGGACGAGCAGCCAGCCGGCCGTCTCGCCGCCGCTGCCCGGGGACTGGGCCTGGGCTTCCGGTACCGGCGGCAGGCCCAGCTGGTTGCGGAACGCCGTCGCCATCAGGTCCCGGCCGTGCACCTCCCGCCACAGCAGCGGGATCTCCGCACCGCCCACCCGGGCCCCGACCTCCAGGAAGGAGCAGGTCCGGGTGGCCGGGTCGAGGAAGACCTCAAGGTGGAACACGGTCGGCCGGTCCGTCAGCGCACGCAGCACGCGCACGGCGAAGGCGGCGACGGCCGCGCTGGTCTCCGGGTCGCTCTCCTCCACCGAGCCCAGCACCCCGCCGCCGCGGAACTCCAGGCAGTTGTTCAGGTAGCGGGAGGCCCGGACGACGGTCAGCTCCCGGCCGTCGAAGGATCCGTCGACGTGGAAGATCGGATGCGGGTTGAACGCCTGCACCATGCGCGGCTCACCGGCGAAGGACACCCCTGCCAGGTCATCCGGTCCGTCGAGGCGGACGACACCGGCGCTGGAGCTGCCGATCAGCGGCTTCACGATCACCGGCCAGCCGCTGCCCGCGGCGAAGTCCAGGACCGCCCGGCCGTCGGGCGCCGGGGCGAAGGAGGGTACGTCGACCCCGCTCGCGGCCACCCGGGTCGCCATCAGGAACTTGTCCCGGAAGGGCAGCAGCTGCTCCTCCCGAGGCCCCGGAACCCCCCACTCCGCCCGGAGGGCGGCGCCGGTCAGGAGGTCGTCCTCCTTCAGCGCGACGATGCGGTCCGGTGCCCCGTGGCGCTGCGCCAGTGCGTCGACCGCCTTGCGCACCTCGGCCAGATCGTCGGTGGCTTCGACGACGGCCACCTCGGTGGCGCCCTCCGGTATCGAGGAGCGGCCCACCTCGGTGCTCACGTAGGTGACGCGGTGTGCCCGGTGGTCGAGGTAGCGGGCGTAGTCGGCGTAGTGCTCGCGCCAGCGGTTGACGACGACGACGTGCGAGGACGCGGCGAGTTCGGCGCTGTTCATTCCTGCTCGCCGTCCGCCGCGAGCGCGTAGAAGCCCGGGCCGTCGAGGTAGCGGATGGTGTTGGCGTCGCGCAGCACGGTCTCCTCCGACTCGTGCAGGAGCGTGACCATGAGCGGGTAGCCCATGTCGTTCACCGTGGGGTGGATCGGCTGTCCCGGCTGGAGGGCGCCGCGGACGTCGTTGAAGCTCTCCAGGGCCTCCAGCTCGTCCATGTGCGGGAATCCGGCGAAGACGCCCTCGACCGGCGAGACCAGCGTCACCGAGGCCATGAACGGGCCCTTCGGGTAGTCGGTGCCGCAGCGCTCCAGGAAGCGCTCGGGGTCGAGGTAGGCGGCCGCGGCGAGGTCGAGCTGGGACTCCCCGAGCGTCACCTGGGCGTAGTGGGGCAGGTTGCCGCCGCAGATGCGGGCGCCCATCTCCACCAGGACCGGCCCGCGGCTGGTCATCTTGACCTCGACGTGGGCCGGGCCGTGCTGGATGCCCAGCGCGTCCAGGACCCCGGCGGCGTACGCGGCCAGCTGGTCCTGCACCTCGCCACGGCGCTGCATCAGGTACGCGGCGTCGACGAGGTCGATCACGCCGTTGGCCGAGATGCGGGTGGTGCGCCAGATGTCGGTGACGTGGTGGCGCCCGTTCAGGCTCACCGTGTTGACCATGTACTCGGTCCCGCGCAGGTACTCCTGGGCGACGACACCCGTGTTGACGTCGGAAAAGACGTTGGTGGCGCCGACGAGCCTGTCGAAGGCGGCTGCGGACTCCTCGGGCGTATCGCAGAAGAAGATGCCGTCACCGGCGGCGCTCCGCAGCGGCTTGACCACGATGCGGCCGCCGACGGAGCGGTGCCACTCGGCGAGCTCCTCGGCCGAGGAGGGCTTGCTCTGGTACGCGCCGGCCAGCCCGGCTGCCTTCACCGTTTCGATCTGTACGTACTTGTCCCGCCGGGCCTCGCTGAGCCCCACCCCGTTGGTGGGCAGGCCCAGTTCGCTGCTGAGCGCGTCCGCGAACTCGACGCCCACCTCGCCGCCCGCGACGACGGCAACCGGGCTGTACGCGGCGACGGCGTGGGCGGTGGCGGCGAGGTCCCCGCCGTGCACGATGTTGTCCACGTAGTCGTCCAGGCTGAACGAACCTTCGTAGACCTTCGGGATCTCCCGGGTGCTCTGGACCCGCACGAGGGTCGCACCGGCCTTGCGGAACTCGTCGGCGAGCAGCTTGGTCGGCGCGTACGAGTCGACGATGACGACATGCAGTGGAGCGGACATCTCTACCTCTCTTGGGGGACGGGCTGAAGAGCCGGCTCGGCGCCCTGTGGGGCGGTGGCCGGCTCGGGGCGGCTGCGCACCACCGCCAGGGCGAGGACCGCGACCACGGCCCCCAGCGCACCGGTCACGGCGAAGGCGGCCACGGAGCCGGAGGCGTCGTAGGCCGCTCCCGCGAGGGGGGCGCCCAGGGCGCTGCCAGCGCTGATCGCGGCGCCGTAGATGCTCATGACCGTGGCCCGGTTGCCCTTGCCGGACAGTTCGCTGGCGGCGGTGGCCGTCGAGGCGAACACCGGCGAGTACAGGACGGCGGTCGGGATGACGGCCACGGCGAGCAGCCACCAGTGCCCCACCAGCCCCAGGGGCAGTACGGACAGGCTCAGCAGCCCGGTCGCCAGCGCCACCGGCATGCTGCGCGGCAGCGCGCCGAAGACCAGGCCGCCGGCCACGGAGCAGATCCCGGACAGGAGCAGGATCAGGCTCGTCCACTCGATCTTGCCTTCGGAGCGGAGCGTGGCCACGATCGCCACCTCGTAGCCCGCGATGATGGCGCCGGACGCCAGGGTGCAGGCGAAGACGGTGATCAGGGGGAGGGTCAGCCAGTTGAGCCCGGTGGTCTTCACCGGCTCGGGGCCGGCCTCGGACGCCTCGTTCTCCGGCTCCTTGTCCTTCTCCATCTGCGGGTTGCGCAGTACGAGCGCGAGGTTGCTGACCACCAGGGCCGTGCCGAGGCCGAGCAGCGCGGCCTCGGTGGACACCTGGGTCGCCGCCGCCACGGCGAGGGCGGGGCCGCCCATGTAGGACAGCGAGGAGAGGGTGGAGTCCAGCGCGAAGGCGGTGTGCCGGTGCTCCTCCGGAACCAGGCCCGCGATCGCGAGGCGGATCACCGTCGAGCCGGGGACCAGTACCAGCCCCGACAGCAGCGCTCCGGCCACGAACACGGGGAAGGACATCAGCGGGGCCAGGCCCCAGAACGCCCCCTGGCCCAGGACCGCGATCAGCAGCATGGCCCGGAGCCCGCGCCGGTCGATGAACCGGCCCTGGAAGGGCGCGCCGATGGTCACGCCCGTGGTCCAGGCTCCCGCCACCAGGCCCGCCTGCCCGTAGCCGTGGTCGAGGCCGAGGGCGACGTGGAGGGTCAGGACGACGGGGATGGCCACGACCGGCAGCTTGGCCAGCAGGCCGAGCAGCAGCACCGAGCGGAAGCCCGGGACGCCCAGCACCTGGCGGTACTTGTCACGCCACATCGGGGCTGCCTTCGGGCGCGGCGGGCGCGGCGGGCGCGGCGGGCGCGGCGGGGGCGGCGGGCGCGGCGGGCATCGACTCGAAGCCGAAGGTGCGGATGAAGCAGTCGCGGGGCTGGCCGACGGCGAAGAGGATGCAGTCGAGCAGCGACTGGGCCGTGAGCTCGGTCCCCGGACCGCGGTCGGTGCTCTCCCAGTCCGCACTCAGCGGGTCCACGTTGCGGAAGTCCGGCGGGTACAGCGAGATGACCCGCACGCCCTGCGGGCGCAGCCGCTGGGACATGATCTCGGCGAAGTTCGCCTGGGCCGCCTTGGCCGCGTAGAACGCCGGGTTGGCCCCGCTGGAGTCGCTGCGGCCGCTCGCCACCATCGAGACGATGTTGACGATGTCGGCCCGCTGCGAGGCGCGCAGCAGGGGCAGGAAGTGCTTGGTCATCAGCACCGTGCCGGCGCCGCCCGAGGTGATCGTGGCCATGATCTCGTCGTCGGTGGCCGACTCCAGGTCGAAGCCGTCGAGCCAGCGGGCGCCGTTGTTCAGCAGGATGTCCACCCGGTCCGTGACCCGGCTCACCTGCTCGGCGAACGCACGGACCGACTCCGGCTCGCTCACGTCGCAGGCGAACGCGTGGACCTTGGTGTGGCCGAGCGCGAGGATCTCGTCCCGGGTCGCCTCGGCCGCCTTCAGGCTGCGGGCCGAGAGGAAGACCTCGGCGCCCAGGGCGGCCAGGCGGATCGCCAGCGTCCTGCCGAAGTCGCGGGCCGCACCCGTGACGACAACACGCGTGTTCTTCATATGCGTTGCGTTCCTTAGCTCAAGATGAGGTTGGCTTCTGAGCGCTCGACGGGCAGCCGGTGGAGCAGGTAGTCGGCGGCGGTCCCGGCCCATTCGTCGGGTGTGGGGTACTGGTCGTGCTCGTCCGGGAGGCAGGTCGCGAGCATGTCGGTGTTGATGCCGCCGCCGGGGTCGAGGGCCACGACCCGCACGCCCGGCCGGAGCTGGGCGGCTTCCTGGGCGAGGGCCCGGGTGAGGCCTTCGACGGCGAACTTGCTGGCGGTGTAGGTGGCGAGCATGGCCCGGGGGTTGCGGCCCCAGCCGGAGGAGATGTTGACGAGCGTGCCGCCGTCGGCGATGCGGGGCACGAAGGCCCGCGCCATCGCGTACACGCCGCCCACGTTCACCCGCATCACCGCGTCGAACTCGGCCGGCGGGACCTCCCACAGCGGCGCGGGGGCGTTGATGGCACCCGCGTTGGCGATGACCAGGCCGGGCGCCCCGAGTTCACGCCGGACCGCCTCCGCCCACGCCTCGACCTGGCCGGCGTCGGTGACGTCGACGCGGTCGAGGCGGTGGCGCCCCTCGCCGAGCTCGGCTTCGAGCTCGGTTTCGAGCCCGGCGAGGGCTTCGGCGTCGCGGCCGCAGCCGGCCACCGGGTGACCCAGCGCGGCGAAGCGCCTGATCAGGGCCCGGCCCAGGCCCTTGGTCACGCCGGAGACGACCACCGGCTGCTTGCTGCTGTCGTTCACGGTCATCCTCTGGGTGCTGTGACTGCTGTGACTGCTGTGACTGCTGCGGTTGCTATGCCTGCTATGCCTGCTATGGCTGCTGGAGCCGGTGACTCGTGGACCGGACCGTCCGGGTCGAGGTCGGTGACGGTCCGCGCGGCCCGTCCGGGCCGGTCGTGGAGGACCTGCTCGGGCGGGAAGAACCCGTACCGGGTCACCAGGAGGAAGTCCGTCCCGGCCTCGTCCGCGGCCAGGGCGTCCTGCCGCGAGTCGCCGATCAGTACGGCCTCCCGCGGATCGGCGCCGGCCCTGGCGAGGATCTGCGCCAGCCGGCGCGACTTCGGCTCCTCACCCCCCAGAACCGAACGGAATGCCCCGAGCAGCCCCGCCCCGCCGAGCACCCCCACCGCCTCGGCGGTGAGGGTGCCCGTCGCCACGTGCAGCGGTACGCCGCGTGCGGACAGCGCGGTGACCAGCCGCTCGGCGTGGGCGCACAGGGGTGCCCGCGGGTAGCGCTCGGCCAGCAGTGCGGCGTAGGCCCCGGCGTAGCGCTCGTAGAACTCCTCGAAGTCCGGTCCCGCCAGGCCGCGTTCCATCCCCCCGGAATGGAAGGCGGCGAAGTGGGCCCGCCGGGAACGGCCGAAGGTGCGGCGGAACTCCGCCACGAACCCTTCGACCAGCTCCCCGGGGAAGCCCGCGAACACCTCGCGGACGCAGTCGGCCTTCAGCTCGTTGGAGTCGACGATCACCCCGTCGAGGTCGAAGACGACGACCGGATAGCCGGCCAGGACGTCCTCCAGCCGCCGCTCACGCACTGGCATGGGCGAGGGCCTCGTCGAACACGTCCGTGGAGAACGCGGACGCCGAGGCATCCCCCAGGAACCCGAGCGCGCTCAGCTTCTCGTCGGCCGCGAGGGCGGTGTGCTCCTCGATGCGCTGGACGTACGTGGGGTGTACGTCGCGCATCCCGGCGATCGCGTAGAGGCCGCTCGGCCCCCAGCGGTACTTGTCCATCAGCGGGTGGAAGTGCCGCACCACAAGGTCCATCAACGGCTGGAGCCGCTCGGGGCCGTCACCGAGGACTGCGAGCAGCTGCTCGGTGCGCGTGTTGCCGGCTCCGCGGCCCATGCCGTGGACGGTGCCGTCCAGCCAGGTCGCCCCGGCCTCGGCGGCGATGACCGTGTTGTGGAGGGCGAACCCCTGGTTGTCGTGGGCGTGGATGCCCACCGGCGCGCTCTGGCCGTCCCGGAATGCCCGCACCAGCTCGGCGGTGCGCTCCGGGCGCAGGGAGCCCAGGGAGTCGGCGATGTACACCGCCTCCAGCGGGCCCATCGCGGCGACGGCGGCCAGGCAGGTGTCGGCCTGCTCGGCCGTGGCCAGGTCGATCTGCATCAGGTTGAGGCAGACCGCGTATCCGGCCTCGCGCAGCGACGCCACCGCTTCGGTGACGCCCGCCACCCGGTCGTAGCGCACGGCGACCCGCACCATCTCGACCGGGAGGGAGCCGGGCGCCAGCTTCTCGGCCAGCAGACGGCCCACCTCGCCGGCGGGAGGCCCGGCGAGATCCGTGCCGTCCACCATGACCGCGAAGCGGAGCCGGTGGCCTGCGGGAAGAGCCTCGCGCAGGTTGGGGGTCAGGCCTGCGGGGAGTTGCCCGTACGGACCGAAATGGCCCTCCTTGAAGCGGACGTATCCCAGCTCGACCACGTCGATCCCGAGCCCGGGACAGGCGGCCAGGTACTCCTCCACCAGCGCGGTGTCGAAGTTCCAGTTGCTGTAGTAACCGCCGTCCCGAAGCGTGCAGTCGAGGACCGTCAGCCCATTGCGGTCCACGGCGGTCACTTCCCGTCGAGGTCGGGGAGCGTGTTGGTGAAGTCGACGTGGTGGATGCGCTGCATCTCGGCCCAGTTGAGCTTGGCGTCGTTGCCCGGGTGGCGGACCAGCAGGCCGCCGTCGGTGTGCATCATGTCGTCCCACGCCTGTACGGCGGGGTGCAGGTCGTTGGCGCGCAGGAAGTCGTAGGTCGGGTCGAAGTGGTCCTCGGCCTCGACGTACATGAAGAGGGTCAGCGGCTCGATGAAGAAGATCTGGAGCTTGCGGACGCCAATGGTGTCGAGCGCGCCGCCCGGGGCGACGATCTCCGGGATGACGTCGCGGTGCAGGGCGATGTACTTCTCCGCGGCGGCCGCGTCCTTCAGACGGATGGTGAAGGCGTGGTTCTTCATATCGAGATCTCCTTGGTCAGGGCGAGAAGGTTGAAATAGGTGGAGTGGACTTCGGTCCACGTCTCGTCGTCGAGGATGTGGCGGCTCGGGCCGCGGACATGGGTGCTCTTGACGATTCCGCGCTCCTTGAGGAGGCGCTTCGCGATGGCGACGTAGTAGTCGGTGCTGTTCATCATGTGGCACATGAGGTACGAGAGCCCGTGGCCGATTCGCTCGGCCTCCGCGCGGCGCCCCTGTTCCAGCAACTGCCAGAAAGTGAAGACGATTTCCGCGACTTCGGTGGCGGGAATGGTGCCAGCCAGGCCGCGCCGGTGGCAGTCGAGCAGCATCATGCCGCCGTCGCCCTCGAAGATGCGGGCCCGTCCCCCGGTGGCGTCGCGCAGCTGGCTGACGCGCGGCGGAGTCGGCTGCGCCTCCGGCTTGAACAGCACGCGCTCCTCGCCGTACTGCTCCAGCAGCCGGACCTGGGCTTCGATGCTCAGGGGCTGCTTGGCCAGGCTCTTGGCGTGGTGGATGATCACCGGGATGTCGACGGACTCGATGACGGCGCTGTAGTACTCCACCATCCCGTCGTCGCCGAGCGGAATCGTCGCCGGGTGCATGACCAGCAGCGCGTCGACGCCGACCTGCTGCGCGTGGCGGGAGTACGCCACGGCGGCCTCGGGGGACTCCGCGCCGGTGCTCATCACCGAAATACCGCGGCCCTGGGCGGCCTTGGCCGACAATTCGGCGACCTGGAGCCGCTCCTCGTGGGTCAGCCGCAGGACTTCCGAGACCTGGCCCACGACGAAGCCGTCGCAGCCGGCTGCGAAAATGTGGTCCGCCTGTGCGAGGAAATCCTCCTCGTCAATGGCGGCGCCGCCTTCGGTATAGGGCATGAGGATGACAGGCAGAACGCCTTTTACCTGCTTCGCCATTCGCTTTTGTCTTCCAGTTCTAGGTGGGAGGTCATGTAGCTGTGTGGCTTTACGTAGCTGGGTGGAGTTGTGTGGCGCTGTTCATTCACCGGCGACGAGCCGGGCGATTTCCCCGGCCGCCCAGGGGGCCATCTTGAAACCGCCGCCGTTGAATCCCGTGGCGAGTAGGAGTCCGGTCTCACCGGGGACCCGTGCCACGCGGGCCAGGGAGTCCGGGGCGTAGCACTCGGCGGCCCGGAGGCTGCCGAGCGGGGCGCTGCCGGCGGCCCAGCGGAAGCGGGCGGAGCCGGCGGCCACGGCCCGCCGCACCTGGCCGGGATCCGCGGGGAGCCCCCCGGTCCGGCCCTCGACGCGCTGTCCGGTGGGGTGGCCGAGCAGCATCCCGGAGGACTCGGGGTCCGGCCGCCCGTTGATGTCGTACTCGTCGTCCATGTACGCGGGGTGGCCGTCCACCGGGCCGTCCGGCAGACGCAGTTCGACCTGGATCGCCTGCGCCCACAGGTCGTGCCCGATGCCCCAGGAGTCGAGCAGTCCCGGGGTGGCGGCGCCCGTGGCCAGGACCACGGTGTCCGCCGAGATCGCACCGATGCCGGTGTTCACCCCGCGCAGACGGCCCCCGGCCCGCAGGACGCCGTGCGCCTCGACGCCTTCCAGCACCCGGCCGCCCTTCCGCCGGCCGGCGGCGAGATAGGCGCGGGTGACGTCCAGCGGGTCGAGGTACCCCGCACGCGGCTCCCATACCGCCCCGTCGACGGAACGGTTCAGGAGATGGCCGAACCTGCGATCCGCCTCGGCGGACGACAGCCACTCCATGGGCGCTTCGGCGGTGCCCTTGCTGTTGTCCTCGGCAGCGCCTTCGACCAGGGCCCGGGCGTGCTCCAGCCGGCTCGGGTGCGGAACGTAGAGGAAGCCGCTCTCGACGAAGGGCACGTCGATCCCGGTCCGGGCGCCGAACTCCCGGAAGTACTGCCAGCCGATGACGGCCCGTTCCAGCTGGGCCGGGTCGTCGTGGTAGCAGCGCACGATGCCGCCGCTCCACGCGGTGGTGCCCAGCCCGCCCCGGTCACGCTCGACCAGGAGCACGGACGCCCCACGGTCGGCGAGTTCGTGGAAAACCGCCGCCCCGAGAACACCGGCGCCGATCACCACCACGTCGGCGCGGGGGGCCGGTGACTCAGCCACGACGGCCACACCCGATGCCATCGGCCTCATCAGTGACACACATGAACAGCCCTCCCCCCGGCCGATCAGACTCCGGACACGTTCGCTCCGTTTTGCGGATTAGGAACACGGTGACCCGTAGGTGATCGGCATGATCGCGACACGAGGAAGCTAAGTCGGCCGTCCAAGCCCAGTCGAGCAGCACAGGTAGTGCTTTGTCAGGTCGACCGAACCCGGCCAACCCCAAGCCGCCAGGAGGCATGGCAAACCGGGCATTGTCTGCGAAAGCTAAGCCGAGCCGACTGATCCACAGTCGTCCCCGGCCCGGCTCCCGGACGGCCCCATCCCGACGCCGGCCGACCCCGACAGGGCCGAGCCGCTTCGACTCGGACGCGTGGCGGCGAAGCCGGCGCCGGCGACCACCACGACGTTGGCCTCCATGAGGAGCAGTTCCGCGAAGTCCATGGCTGGGTGATGGTGCGTCCCGCCAGGGCGCGGCCACAGGTGCCGGAGACGTCGGCGAGGAGGCAGGAGGCGCCTTCCGAGGCGAGGCCGACCCGGGTTACCCGGAAGAACGACCGGGCAGATCCTCCCACGGGCCGGCCGGGCATCAAGCTCCAAGCCGTGAGGGCTATTCGCTACTCATCCCTGGGATTGGTTGATAATAATCTCCCGCACGCCGCGGTCGCGAAGACGGTGCCGGCGATGGTGGCGACCTCGGTCGTGAGGGCTACGCCCACCGTGGCAGCCAGCTCGACGATGGTGGCGGTGGCCGCGGCCGCAGCCACCTCGGTGGCGCCAAGGGTGAAGAACGCCAGGGCCGTGCCGGCGACGATGACTGCGCCGGCGATCTCCAGTTCGCGGTCGAGTTTCTTCCTCGCGTCGGCAACGGCATCGGCGTACTGGTCGATCCCGTCCGCCAGGGAACGGGGGCCGTCGACCAGGTCCTGCAGCCACCCCTTCTCGTCGCGGTAGTACCGGGCCCAGAAGGGGTCGGCGAACGCGGAGATGGCCTCGCCGCTGTTGTGGTGGATCAGCGCCTGAGCAGCCTTGTTGGCGGCCGCGGTGACGTCTTCCATGTCGTCGGCGAACGTGCGCCAGGCCTTCGCGATGGCGCGCAGCCTGCCCACGTCGGCGGCGGGCCACTCGATGCCGGTGACGTCGGTGACGGCCTCCCGGACCTTGTCACCGGCACTCACCGCTGATGCCCCGGCCTGTCGTGCCCTCCGTCCGGCGCGGGGGCCGGCTTGCAGAACTGGACGACTCAAAGAACGAGTAAAGATCGACTTGACCTGCGGATCATCCAGGCGAAGCCGAGGTTCGACCCACCAAGTCGGCCCAGCCGCCAAGCATCTGCTATTTGAGCAACAACACGGGGCGGGACCACATGTTCAGGGGCTGCATGGTTCCTGGGAACTGCTACCTGAAGGCGGTAAAGAGCAAGATCAAGAGCGTTAGCGTCGTGCAGAACGCCCAGGCGCTACCGGTCTTGAGGGACGCGCGAACGATCCCTGGGGCAACGCCGCCATCGAGAAGATCGAAGATCATCCGCAGTAGCCCTACGATCAACGCCGCCTCCACCATGGCGAGCAGCTTGAGTAGCTGGTCCATGCTCATCTCCTGGCCTACCTCCCGCGTCGCACTGGTTCCTGTCGATCACGATCCACCAGGGAGCAGGGCCTCGTTAGGATCCGAGCTAGGTCGAGACGGGCGTGAGACGAAGCGAGACGCGTCGCAGGGGGATTGATGGAGCAGGCGGCAGGGGAGGTCCATCCCGCGGTCCGAGACTTCGCCGCGCATCTGCGCTCCTTCCGAAGCGCTGCCGGCACCGCAGGGGGCTACAAGGAGACGACCAAGGCCACAGGAATCGGCGTGTCGACGGTCAAGGCGATCACGGCCAGGACACACCCTCGACTCCCCAGCCGAGACACCATGCAGTTGCTCGCTAAGCACTGGGGTGGCAACCCTGAAGTATGGCTGCGTCGCCTGGAGAAGGCTCGACACGAGAGTCAGCGCGGACAAGTCGGCAGTCCGGACAGCCAACCCTCCGCAGCGCCGGTCATTGGCTCCAAGGAAAGCCAGCACCTCTACGTTCCGCCGCAGCTGGTCCATGTCCAGTCGGAAGTAACAAAGTTTCAGATCCTGTCCAAGTTGGCGCGAGCAAGCCATAAAGAGCTGATGCGCACCCTGAACCTACTGCTGACAGAAATGAGGTCGGAGAGCCCATATATTTTGACATCGTTCACCCGACCGGCGATCCCGGCCAATCGGATAGCTGAGATCTGGAACGGCAAATTCTCACTCAAGGATGACATCACATCCACGTTTGGCGACTGGATGAACATCATTTTTGCCATGGAACAGTTTCTGCTGTTCGTGATCGAGAAGGATGCCAGCGAAATCAGCGAGGCGAAAGAGTGGGCTCGCAAGACGGCGGAGTACGTACAAGCGCATCGATACCTTGAGGCCGAGATCATGGCAAAGCATCGGCACGTGAAGTAGTCCCCCACTCCACCAGGATGGTTGAGGTTGCCTCAACAACGGTGAAGTAAGTACCGTGCGTCTCTAGATCAGTTGGCCAGCTGATCGGACTCCCCTGTCCGCTAGAGCTCTACCGGACCAGGGCTCGTCACAGAGGTCTGGCTGCTCACTCGGCACTACCTATCCCTGCTGGTCTTCGAGTCACTGAGCTACCGAGGACCACACCAGAACCTGTCGAGGATGCGCGGCTTCGCTGGCGAGGTCGAAGACACTCCCTGGCCATGAGTCGGGCTTACGTGGGCCCCACTGCGAGTCCCTCCACGAAGGCCGCGATGCGGGCCAGCGCCGAAACCGACTCCGACGCCTTCACGGCCATCGCCTTGATCAGCGCGACCGGAACTTGGTGGCGTCCCTTCCTGCCCGCTGTCTCCGCGCCGCGAGCACTTCCGGGGCCGCCAGCACCACACGGTGGACTACCGCAGCCCCTGGGACTACGCCGGCCAGCGCGTCATCGTGGTGGGCGGCGGCAATTCCGCAGCCCAGATCGCGGCCGACTTCACCCCGCACACCACCGTCCGCTGGGTCGCCCAGCGGCCCGCCCGTTACCTTCAGGACGAGATCGACGGCAGCGCCCTGTTCGAACTCGTCGCGCGACGCGTCCAGTCAGGCGGCCCGCGCATCTCGGACCTCTAATGGGGATCTTTGAACACGGCCGCAGACGCTCCTCGCCTCAGGTCGTTGGTGCTTGAACGGTGTGGGGAAGGTGGGGAGCGAAGAGCATGAGTGGGCCCCGCCGACCGTCAGGTCGGCGGGGCCGTTGATCATGTGCCTCAGCGGGCAGTCAATTCAGGGAGCCCGGCGAAGCGGAACGACGTCGGGAAGCCCGCTGGGGACTGTGGGCCGGGCGGCCTCCGGCGTCGCCAGCAGAGCGACGATGGTGACCGGCTGGTTGCAGTGGGGCCTGCAGGTAGCCCTGGACCTCGTCCGCGCGGAGCCCGCCGGGGGCGTACCGCGGGCATGACGGGAACCCGGGTCGGCGTTCTCGGCGTGAACGGACCCGTACGGCCTCTGGAATTGTGCCCCGACCAGGGCTCGGCTGTCCTTGTCGAACCGGAGGATGTCAGGCGCGTCCCACAGCCGGTCCTGGCTGCCGAAGGTGTCCGCGAGGAACCGCTCACGCTCCCTCGCATCCGCGTAGCGCGCAACGTCCACGGAGGCGTGGCCGGTGAAGCGGGGAGTGATGTGCAGCGGTTCGTCCGTCACCGTTGCGTGCCAGTCGCCGTCGAACGACAGTTTCATGGTCATTCCCGCCTCATCTGATCCACACCCCTGGGCCAGGTTGCCGAACCTGCCAGGCATCCTGCCCTCCCCGATGTCCTCGCGGAATTCCGGTCACCACCCTCGGCCTTGCTTCCCCGGCCGGCCGTCACCAGTTCCCATAATCCTCCACCAGGTCGGCGATCCACGCGGTCAGGGCGTCGACCCGGTGCCGGTCCTCGCGCTGGTTGCGCAGGCTGTCGTCGAGCTCCCGGAGTCTGGCCAGGGCGGCCGGGTTCCTGTCCCTCACCTCGTCGAGTATCGGGGTGGTGATGATGTCCAGGCATTCGGTGAACAGGATCCGGGTGGCCGGGATGGGGGGAGCCGGGTCGGGGACGGCGAAGCCGCTGGTCAGGTACCTCACCGGGTCGGTGAGGCTCCAGCCGACCACGGTGCTCTGCTGGACGAGGAGCGCCACGTCGGGGGCGATGCCGATGCGGGCTGCCAGCGGCTCGTCGAGGACGTCGAGGTCGCGTAGGCAGGTGAGTACGGTGTCCCCGGGCGCGCGACAGAGCTCCGTGGTCACCTCCAGCCGGAAGTCCCGGGCCTCGTCCGCGCGAAGACCGGCCGATTGGGCGAGGGGTGTGGCGGGAACGCGGGCAGCGTCCTCGGCAGCGGCGGCCTCGCCAGCGATCTGGAACTCGGCACCGACCAGTTCGCGGCTGACAGGATCGAACCGGAGCTCGTCGGGGGTGTCCCATAGCCACGCCGCACTGCCGAAAGTGCTCATAAGGAACCGCCCCCGTTCCTTCACGTTCGCGTACGGCACGATGCGCACACAGAAGTCCCGAAAATTGAAACTCGGGGTGATGCCCAGCGGTTCGCCCGTCGTTGAGACGGTCCAGTCGCCGTCCAGGGTGAGTCTCATGGTGAATGCCACCTCATCTAATACTCCAGCTGTAGATCGTGA
>NZ_JAGGOY010000129.1 GCF_018614095.1 Streptomyces sp. ISL-87
GTCATCGAGTACATGACGATGATGATCGGGGTGATCTACGCGATCGTGCTGGGCCTGGCGATCGCCGGCGTCTGGGAGGGCCGCGGGGCCGCCCAGGAGTACGTGCGCCAGGAGGCGCAGGCCCTGCACGAGGTCAGCGTCCGCTCCGAGGTCTATCCGGCCGAGGTGCGCAAGAAGATCCGCGCCGACGTCGACGCGTACGTGACGTACGTGGTCGACACGGAGTGGAAGGAAATGGCCGAGAACGGCAACCTCACGGATCACAGCGCGGAGCTGCTGGAACGCGTCCGCCGGGATGTGACCGACTATGAGCCGCGGACGGACCACGAGGGGCAGGCCTACCAGCCGCTGGTCGACCAGGTCGCGGTGGCGGACGACGCCCGCAACGCCCGCGGCCAGAGCGCCGGAGCCACCATGCCCGGGGTGGTGTGGTTCGGGCTGATCACCGGGGCGCTCGTGACGGTGGGTCTGATCTTCACCTTGCAGATCCGGCGCTCGTTCCGGGAACTGCTGCTCGCGGGCCTGTTCAGTGCGCTGATCGCGTTCCTGCTGTTCCTCATCTGGGACTTCGACGCGCCGTTCGGCCGGGGCATCGCGGCGACCGCCGAGCCGTTCTTCGCACAGTTCCCGCACCTCGGGCTGGAGGACTGAGCCGGGCCCGGCAAACCGGGGGCGGGCCGCCCGTCCCCGGTTCGGCCTACGGCCGTGCCCCATTCGCCCGGCCCTGATCGCGGGTCACCGCCCCCGCGCCTAGCGTGGCGGACATCGAGGTGCACAAGCCCCCCACGTGCGGAAACCCTTCCGCGGCTGCCCCTCGGGGATCCGGAGAATCAACCATGGGTGCGATACGCAGCTCCGCCACAGCCCTGCTGAGCGCCGGCGCCACGAGCGCCGCCCTTGCGCTCGGCGTCCTCGGCGCGCCCGCCGCGACCGCGGCCGAGGCCCAGCCCATCACCTCGTTCGGCTTCAGCATCACCCCCTCCACCGTCGCTCCCGGCGGTCAGGTGGCGCTCTCCGTCAGCGGCTGCAACGCCGCCTTCTCCACCGCCTCCTCCGGGGTCTTCGACACCGTGAGCATCGCGCGCGGCCAGACCGTACGGGTCACCGTTGACCGGGACGCCCGGCGTGGAGCCGTCTACTCCGTCTCCTTCACCTGCAACGGGGAGACCGGCTCGGCCGACCTCACCATCGCCGGCGGCACCACCCGGCCCACGACCAGCTCGACCACCGGAGCCACCCGCAGCGCCTCCCCCGGCGTCCCGCTCCGTGTCTCCCCCGGCGTCCCGCTCCGCGTCTCCCCCGGAGTCTCGCGCAGTGCCTCTCCCGCAGGCTCGCCCAGTGCCTCGCTGGGCGTCCGCGGGGGGCTCGGCGGCAGCGTGGCGGGTATGGATCCCCGGGAACTCGGCGCCGGCGCCGGCCTCTTCCTCGCCGCGGCCGGCGGCATCGCGTACGTGGTCCGGCGCCGCGCTGTCGGCCGAGGCCACTGAGACAGCCCCTGCAGCGGGCAACGCCCTCAATCGCGGTCGCCCCAAGTCAATCGCCGGTCGCCTCAAGTCCTGGCCAGGACTCGGGGCGACCGGCGGTTTCGGGGCTGACCGGGGAGGTCGGCCGGTCAGCCCCGGCCACCGACCGGGCGGCGACGGCGCATCACGTGGACGCCCGCGCCGAGGGCCGCCGCACCGACGAGGCCCGCACCGACGGCGGTCTCGGTGGCGGACGGGCCGAAGGAACCGCCGATGCCGCCCTGTGCGCCGTTGCCTTCGAGGATCGTGAAACGGTGCGTGGCGACCAGGCTGTTGTCGTTGCACTTGACGGACAGCGTGTGGTGGCCGGGCGAGGCGTGGTTGAAGATCCGGACGGTCGCGAACCCGATGGAGCCGGCCGACAGGTTCGTCTGCGGAAAGTTGCCGTGCGACCAGACCGTGCCGCCGTGGGTGCAGCCGGCCGCGCTGACCTGCATCGTGGCGCCCTGGTGGACGGAGTACGGATTGACCGTGACGTTGCTGGGCCCGTTGCCGCCGTTACCGCCGTTGCCGCCGCCGCCCGGCGGGCCGCCCGCCGGGTTCGCGGAGGCGAACGGAGCACTGAGGACAATGGCGGCGCAGGCCGCCGCGGCCACGGTGAGAGCGCGGAGAACACGCATGGTGGAACCTCCAGCGGGAAGCGCCCCGGAGCGGTCGCCCGGGAAGATCGACGAGAACGCCTCCCATGACGAACCCTCACTGCGGCGTGCAACCAGCGCATTTTCGCCTTTGGGCCGCCCGGTTGAGCGACACGCCGGGGCGCGGACGACTTTGCTGACGGATCCGCAGGTCACGACACGTCAGGCATTTATGTGATGATTACCTGGATGGGCGCACCCCTTCCGGCCCCACCACCCGTTCGCCTTTCACCGATCGCCCTCCCGGCCATGCACCCTTAGCGTGCGTGAAGAAGGGCGTACCGGGGAGGGACTGGAACGCGGGTCGGGACCCCCGCGTCGGGAAGGGAGAGCCATGACCGAGGACGAGAGTGAGCAGCCACGCAGAAGACGCTCCCTGTGGGGTGTGCTCGCGCTGGTCATGCTCACCGGCCTCGCCATGATGCGGAACGGAGTGAACGTCGACGACGGGCCACCGCAACCCGCCGCCGCCGCGGCGGTCGGGGTGAGCGTCGACCAGGCGCCGGTGAATCCGCCCGCGCCGCCGCCGGACATGGAGGTGCTGGAGCACTCGTCGGTGCAGCGCATCCGGATTCCCGCGATCAAGGTGGACGCGCCGGTGATGACGGTCGGGCTGGACGCGCAGGGCTGGGTCGACGCCCCGCCGCCGCAGGACCCCAATCTGGCCGGCTGGTACCTGAACGGCATCTCGCCGGGCCAGCAGGGCTCGGCGGTGATCGTGGGCCACGTGGACAACGCGCAGGGCCCGGCGGTCTTCTACGGGCTGGGCTCCGTCCGCAAGGGCAACCACATCGAGGTGGAGCGGTACGACGGGCGCACGGCGGTGTTCGAGGTGTACGGCGTGGAGGTCTTTTCCAAGGACGGCTTCCCCGGAGCCCGGGTGTACGGGGACACCGGGCACGCCGAACTCCGGGTGATCACATGTGGCGGCGGCTACTCGAAGGCCAAGGGCTACGAGGGCAACGTGGTCGTCTTCGCCCGGATGGTGGAGGCCCGCTGAGGAGTACGCCCGCCGCGCTCGCCGGTGAGTACGTCCGTTCAGCGGTACGAGCCTCACCCGCCGCCGCGCCGAGGGCGCCTCTCTCAGCGCGGCGGTAGCTTCGGCAGCGTCATCCGGTAGCCCCGCGCGAGCAGTTGGGGCAGGTACGTGCCCAGCGCCTGGACGCTCTGCGACCGGTTGCCTCCCGCGTCGTGGGACAGCACGATCACGCCGGGGGCGGCGCCCTTGAGAACCCGGGAGACGATGGTGGTGGTGCCCGGCTCCGTCCAGTCCAGCGTGTCCACCGTCCAGGCGAGCGGCTCCATGCCCAGCTCGGCCCCGAGTTCGAAGGCGGCCCGGTTCCACGCCCCGTACGGCGCCCGGAACCACAGCGGCGCCTCGCCGACGGTCTCCTGTACGACCTCGCTCGTGCGGCCGATCTCGGAGGCGAGGGCGGGCCTGGTGAGCTTGGGGATCAGCGGGTGGGTCCAGGTGTGGTTGCCGATGACATGGCCCTCGGCGGACATCCGGCGCAGCAGGTCCCGGTTCTCGGTGGCCATCTCCCCGCAGACGAAGAACATGGCGCGGACCCTGTGCCGGGCCAGGGTGTCGAGGATGCCGGGCGTGTAGCGGGGGTCGGGACCGTCGTCGAAGGTGAGCACCATGGAGTTCGCGGTGCTCGTGGCGGCCGGGAGTTCCAGGATGGGCCGGGTCCGGACGGCGGGTTTCGCCGCGGTCTGGCGGGCTGGGGCCTCGGAGGTCATCGGCTGTAGCCGGTACATCGTCGGGGGTGGTCCCTGGGGGCGCAGCGCGGGCGCTCCCCCGGCGCCGGCGGCTCCCGGCCCGGCGGCCCCGCCCGCGGCTCCCGGCCCGGCGGCCGGGCCGGGGGCGCCAGTTCCAGAACCCGGAGCACCGGCCCCGGAACCGGAAGCGCCGGTCCCGGAGCCGGGGCCGGGGCCGCCGGAACCCGGGCCCGCCGCGACGCCTTGGGTGCCGGCCTCGCCCCCGGTGAGCAGTCCGGAGGCGGCGGCGACTCCGAGGAAGACGGCGGTACGCAGAAGCACGCGTCGCCCTACTGTCAGCTCGTCATTTTTCATTATTACTAGGTATCAACGACACCGCCGCAGATGTCGAGAGACGCGAACGCGCCTCCTCCCCCTCACCCGATCAGCCGCGTCGCACCAACGGGAACGGCAGCGTCTCGCGGATCGTCAGACCCGTGAGGAACATGACCAGCCGGTCCACGCCGATGCCCAGCCCGCCGGTCGGCGGCATCGCGTACTCCAGGGCGTCCAGGAAGTCGTTGTCGAGCTCCATCGCCTCCGGGTCGCCTCCGGCCGCCAGCAGCGACTGGGCGGTGAGCCGCCGCCGCTGCTCGACCGGGTCGGTCAGCTCCGAGTAGGCGGTGCCCAGCTCCGTGCCGAAGGCCACCAGGTCCCAGCGCTCGGCGAGCCGTGGGTCCGCACGGTGCTGCCGGGTGAGGGGTGAGACGTCGGTCGGGAAGTCCTTGTAGAAGGTGGGCAGCTTGGTCCGCTCCTCCACCAGCCGCTCGTACATCTCCAGCACCACGTCGCCACGGGTGTCCTCGGGCCCGTGCGGCACGTGGGCGCGGTCGCACAGCTTGCGCAGCACGTGCTCCCCGGTGCCGGCGTCGACCTCCTCGCCCAGCGCCTCGCTGATCGCCCCGTACATGGTCTTGACCTGCCAGGGCCCGGAGATGTCATGGACGACGAGCTTCCCGTCCGGGCCCGCCTTGTGGGCGATCGGCGAGCCGAAGGCGGCGGTGGCGGCGCCCTGGATCAGCTCGCGCGTGAGGTCGAGCATCACGTCGTAGTCGGCGAAGGCCTGGTACGCCTCCAGCATCGTGAACTCAGGGTTGTGCTTGTAGGAGACGCCCTCGTTGCGGAAGGTGCGGCCCATCTCGAAGACCTTCTCCAGGCCGCCGACGCACAGCCGCTTCAGGTACAGCTCGGGGGCGATGCGCAGGTAGAGGTCGAGGTCGTAGGCGTTGATGTGGGTGCGGAACGGCCGGGCGTTGGCGCCGCCGTGGATCTGCTGGAGCATCGGCGTCTCGACCTCCAGGTAGCCGCGGTCCAGTAGCCCCTGGCGCAGCGCTTGCACCGCGCTGGACCGTGCCCGTACGACGTCCCGCGCCTCGGGGCTCGCGACCAGGTCGAGGTAGCGGCGCCGTACGCGGGCCTCGGGATCGGCGAGACCCTTGCGCTTGTCCGGGAGCGGGCGCAGGCATTTGCCGGTGAGCTGCCAGGAGCCGACGACGAGGGACAGCTCGCCGGATCTGGCGACGCCGACCTCGCCGCTCGCGACCACGTGGTCGCCGAAGTCGGCCTGGGAGGTGAAGGAGTTCAGCACCCCGGCCCCCGCCTCGTCGCGGGTGAACATCAGCTGTATGTCCCCGGACCAGTCGCGGAGCACGGCGAAGACCACGCCGCCGAGGTCCCGTACGACCATCACGCGCCCGGCGAGGGTGACCTGTTCGCCGGTGCGGGTGCCGGGCGGGTGGCCGGGGTGGGCGGCCTTCAGCCCGGCGACGGTGTGGGTGCGCTGCCGGATCCCGACGGGGTAGGGGTCGGTTCCGGCGGCCCGGATCCGCTCCAGCTTGTCGTGGCGGACCCGCACCTGCTCGGGCAGCCGCTCGGCCCGCGCCCCCTCGGCCCCCTCGCCTACGAGCTCCAGGCCGAGGGATTCGATGGAGGGCAGCCCCGCGGTGGTGACGGGCGCGGTGAGGCCCTTGGGGTGGCCGTTGCCCCACAGGGTGCGCAGGCTCGGTACGGAGACGAAGCCCTCGGCGATACCGGAGGCGAGGCTGACCCGGGCGAGCGAGCCGGCGTCCTGGTAGCAGAGGAAACGCGGGTACCACTCGGGGCCGTACTTGACGTTCGAGCGGTACAGCGCCTCCAGCTGCCACCAGCGGGAGAAGAACAGCAGCAGTTTGCGCCAGAGCTTGAGGACCGGGCCGGCGCCGATCCGGCCGCCCTCCTCGAAGGCGGAGCGGAAGACGGCGAAGTTGAGGGAGATCCGGCGTACGCCCAGGCCCGGTGCGGCGGCGCAGAGCTGCGCGACCATGAACTCCATGACCCCGTTGGGGGCGGTGCGGTCGCGGCGCATCAGGTCGAGGGAGATGCCGTCCTTGCCCCAGGGGACGAAGGACAGCAGGGCGATCAGCTCGTCCTTGTCGTCGAAGGCCTCGACCAGCAGGCAGTCCCCGTCGGCGGGGTCGCCGAGCCGGTCCAGGGCCATGGAGAAGCCGCGCTCGGTCTCGGTGTCGCGCCACTTGTCGGCCCGGTCGACGATGGTCCGCATCTCGTCCTCGGTGAGGGCGGAGTGGCGGCGGATGACGGTGGTGGCGCCGGTGCGCCGGACCCGGTTGACGGCCTGGCGGGTGACGCGCATGTCGCGGCCGTCGAGGTCGAAGTGGGCGACGTGCAGGATCGCCTCGTCGCCGAGCTGGAGGGCGCTGAGCCCGGAGCGGGCGTATGCATTGGCGCCGTCCTCGGAGGCCCCCATCACGGCCGGCTGCCAGCCGTAGCGGCGGGCGACGGCCAGCCAGGAGTCGATGGCGGGGGTCCAGGCGGCGGGGTCTCCCACCGGGTCGCCGCTGGCGAGGCAGACGCCGGCCTCGACGCGGTAGGTGACGGCGCCCTTGCCGTTGGGGGCGAAGACCACGGCCTTGTCGCGCCGGGTGGCGAAGTAGCCGAGCGAGTCGTTGCGCCCGTACGCGCCGAGCAGTGCGCGGATGCGGGGTTCTTCGTCCCCGTGCAGGGCGGCGGTCAGCCGCTGGGACCGGAAGAGTGTGGCGGCGGCGTTCAGCAGGGCGAGGGCGCCGAAGAGGCCGAGGAAGAAGTACAGCGGGCGGGGCGGGCGGCCGTCGAACTGCCGGGCCGAGAAGAGGCCGCCGAAGACCTGTTTGGCGGCCCAGTCGAGCCATTGCCCCTTGGGCAGGGTGCCGGGGAACAGCGCGACCAGGCCCCAGCCGAGGAGCACGGCGGCGAGCAGGCCGAGGCCGAGCACGAGCAGGGCCCGCCACAGGGCGCCGGGGCGGGAGGCGGCGTAGAACTCCTTGCGGGCGGCGATGAGGATCACCAGGGCCGCCACCGAGACGGCCATGGAGGAGAAGCCGACCCAGTAGTCCTCGTCGGCGATGATCAGGACGTCGACCAGGAGGAGCAGGGCCAGATAGGTGACGACGATCCACCAGGCGATCTTCTTGCGGGTGCCGAGTGCCGCGGCGAGCAGGAAGAGGAAGACGGCGTAGGCGAGGTTGGCGCTGACGGGCACCACGATCTGGTCGAGGAAGCGCACGACGTGCCGCAGCAGCCGCCTCAGGGTCGGGGAGAGCGACAGCAGGGCGCACAGCAGGCCGAGCGTCCCGAAGAACGCCCCGAACGCGTCGGGGACCCGGTTCAGGACGCGGTTCCGGGTTCCGCGGTTGTCCTCCACGGTGGCACTCATGATTCGCACTGTAGGGAGGGCCGCGGCCGCCCGCGCGTTGAGCCGGATAGCCTCGCGGGTGTGACGGAGAGCGTGAACACGGGATTCGAACGCGGTACGGACGGACCGAAGGTGATCCTCGCCGGGGTGGACGGCTCGGAGTCCTCCCTGCGGGCGGCGGCGTACGCGGCGGGGCTGGCGCGGCGGCAGAACGCGCTGCTGGCTCTGGTGTACGTACAGCCGGTGATGCCGGCCGGGGCTTCGCTGGGGCGCCGGTGGCCGGCACCACCGAGGAGATCGCGCAGGGGCTGGTGGCCGAGATCCGCGAGTCGGCCGAGCGGCTCAAGGGCATCTTCGACGTGCGCTGGCAGTTTCACACCTTCCGCGGCGACCCCTACTCGGGCCTGGTGAGCGCGGCCGAGGAGCTGACGGCGGACGCGGTCGTGGTCGGCGCGTCCGAGCAGGCCGGGCAGGCCGGGCATCGCATCGTCGGCTCGGTGGCGGTGCGGCTGGTGAAGGCGGGGCGCTGGCCCGTCACGGTGGTTCCGTAACGGAGGTGCTGTGACGGCGGTGCTGTGACGACGGTGTCGTGACGGCGGTGTCGTGACGGCGGGGCTGTAACGGCGGTGTCGTGACGGGCCGCGCGGGGCCTACATCCCCATGGTCAGGCCGTCCTTGGCCGCGCCCCGGCTGAGGACGGCCTCGCTGATGGCGTCCTGGGCGGTCTCGTAGTCGTCCCGGTCGGGGTGCTTGGCGAGGCCCTCGGGGAGGTTGACCACCTTGCCCGCGCCGATGTCCATCCACTGCGGGATGAACTCGGCCTTGGTGACCTGCCAGCGCTGCCCGGCGGCGGCCGGAGGGGCGAAAGTGAAGCGGCCGATCGAGCCGTAGCTGCCGCGCGGGTCGGTGGCGCCGGTGTGGTTGAACATCTGGCCGGCGATCTGGTCGCCCATTCCGTAGATGATCCAGGTCCCGTTGACCTTCTCGTAGGCCTGAGGAATGTGCGCGTGCGTGCCCAGGACCAAGTCGATGTCGGGGCGTCCGCCGGTCTGCGAGGCGGTCAGCGCCCTGCCGAGGGAGAGCTGCTTCTCGTCCGGCTCGGTCTGCCACTCCGTGCCCCAGTGCACGCTCACCAGGACCACGTCCGCGCCCGCCTTCCGGGCGGCCCGCGCGTCCGCGATGATCTTCTCCTGCTCCATCAGGTTGACCGCCCACGGCTGGCCGTCCGGCATCGGGTAGCCGTTCGTGTCGAAGGTGTAGGCGAGGTGCGCGACCTTGGCGGAACCGGCCGTGTACATCGTGGCCGTGGCCGCCTCGGCGGCCGTACGGGCCGAGCCGGCGTGCTTCAGGCCGACCTTGTCGAACTTGTCGAGGGTGCGCTTCAGGCCGTCGGCCCCGTCGTCCAGGGTGTGGTTGGACGCCGTGGAACAGCCGTCGTACCCGGCGTCCTTCAGGCCGTCGGCGATCTCCGGCGGGGACTTGAAGGCCGGGTAGCCGGTGAACGGCCCGTCGTCCTCGCCGTAGATGGTCTCCATGTGGCAGAGGGCCAGGTCGGCGGCGGAGACCACCGGCTTGACCCCGGAGAACATGGGCCTGAAGTCGTATCCGTCGCCGCCGGCGTCGGCCGCCCCCTGCCGGATGACCGAGGTGTGCGGCAGTACGTCACCGCTCGCGACCAGGGTGAAGCCCCTCGCGGCGGTGTCGGAGGTGGACCCGGCGGCACTGGACGGAGCCGGTTCCCGGGAGTTCCCGAGGCGGGCGGGTGCGGAACTCCGGGATCCCCCCGCGGCGGAGCAGCCGGCGACCGCCGACAGCAGGACGGCCGACAGGAGCGCGAGGGCCTGCCGCGTGCGCTTGGTCATCTGCGCCAGCTCTCATTAGTAGGACTATCTGATGATCTGAATCCATATAAGGACGCATCGGATGTCAAGAAGCGGTGCCGTGTCACCGGGCCCCGGTCACTCGATCGGCACCCTCGGGGGCCAGGCGGCGGGTCCGCGGCGAGGCGTCGGGGGGCCAGGCGGCCGGGCGTCGGGGAGGCTAGGAGCGTGGGTCAGTAACTGGCAACCCGCCTGTGGTTCGTGATCATTCATGCGGGATGATGTCGGTATGAGTGGTGGGGATGGGCTGTTCGAGGTCGAGCCGGTCGAGAAGAAGCAGCCACAGGGTCGTCCGTCGGCGGTGGACAAGCGGTTTAGGGCTTTCGACCCGCATCAGGTCCTGCTGCTGCCCCCGTCGCTGGACGACTGGCTGCCCCAGGACCACTTGGCCCGGTTCGTCGCCGACCTGGTCGACCAGGTGCTCGACCTGTCGCCGGTCCTGGCTGACTACACAGAGAAGCGCGGCTACCCGCCCTACGACCCACGGCTGATGGTGCGCCTGCTG
>NZ_JAGGOY010000130.1:0-3994 GCF_018614095.1 Streptomyces sp. ISL-87
CCACCGCCGGCACCACCGACGCCGGACTCATCGACCCCCTCACCCCCATCGCCGACCTCTGCGACCACCACGGCGCCGACCTCCACATCGACGCCGCATACGGCGGCCTCCTCGCCCTCAGCCCCCGCCACCGCCACAAACTCGCCGGCCTCCACCGCGCCCGGTCGATCACCCTCGACCTCCACAAACTCGGCTGGCAACCCATCGCCGCAGGCCTCCTCGCCGTCCCCGACACCGCCCTACTGGCCCCGCTCGCCCACCAAGCCGACTACCTCAACGCCACCGACGACACCGAAGCCGGCCTCCCCGACCTCCTCGGCCGCTCCCTGCGCACCACCCGCCGCGCCGACGCCCTCAAAATCGCCACCACCCTGCGCGCCCTCGGCCGCGACGGCCTCGCCCAGCTCATCGACCACACCTGCGCCACCGCCCACCACCTCGCCGAACTCCTCGACGCCCACCCCCGCTTCGAACTCCACTCGGCCCCCACCATCAGCACCGTGCTCTTCCGGCCCACCCCCGCCGACGACACCCACATCGCCGCCCTGCGCCGCACCCTCCTCCACCACGGCACCGCCGTACTCGGCCGCGCCACCGCCGACGGCCGCCTCTGGCTCAAAGCCACCCTCCTCAACCCCCACACCACAGCGCGGGACCTGGACACCCTCGTCACCCTCCTGGAAGGCAGCACCCACCGATGACCTCCCAGCTCGATGCACCCCACGACCTCGTCGGAATCGGCATCGGCCCCTTCAACCTGTCCCTCGCAGCCCTCGCCCACGGACTGCCCCACCAAGGAGCAGGCGAACTCGCCACCGCCTTCTACGACCAACGCCGCGACTTCCGCTGGCACCCAGGACTCCTCATCGAAGGAGCCACCCTCCAAGTCCCCTTCATCGCCGACCTCGTCACCCTCGCCGACCCCGCCAGCCCCTGGAGCTTCCTCAGCTACCTCAAGCACAAAGAACGGCTCTTCCCCTTCTACTTCGCCGAGCAGTTCCACATCCACCGCGCCGAATACGACGCCTACTGCCGCTGGGTCGCCGGCCGCCTCCCCGGACTCCACTTCGGCCACCAAGTCGACGCCGTCCGCTGGAACCCCGAAGCCGACCTCTTCGAAGTCGACTACACCCAACTCGACTCCGACGGCGAAGCCGAAGCCCTCGGCCGCACCTACACCCGCCACCTCGCCCTCGGCATCGGCACCGCCCCCCACATCCCCGAACCCCTGCGCCCCCTCGCCGACGCCCCCACCGTCCCCGTCATCCACTCCGCCGACTACCTCGACAACCGCGAGCGGATCCTCGGCGCCGACCACGTCACCATCATCGGATCAGGCCAGTCAGGCGCCGAAGTCTTCCTCGACCTGCTCCGCGCCCGCCCCGCCGGCCGCGAACGCCTCACCTGGCTCGCCCGCACCCCCTCCTTCGCCCCCATGGAGTACTCCAAACTCGGCCTCGAACACTTCACCCCCGACTACAGCCGCTACTTCCACGCACTCGCCGCCATCCACGAAGAGCTCTACCGCCGCACCCTCCACGGCGGCTGGCCCGACACCGTCCTCACCCCCGGAGTCAGCGTCCGCACCGCCGGCCGCATCGCCACCACCAAAGTCGAACTCCACCTCGAACACATCGAGCAAGGCACCCGCTCCCGCCTCACCACCGACGCCGTCATCCTCGCCACCGGCTACAAGGAGCGACCGCTCAGCCGACTCCTCGCCGGCCTCGACCCCTACCTGCGCAAAGACTCCTCGGGCCGCCCCCGCATCGACGACCGCTACCGGATGATCCTCGACCCCGCCGTCACCGGCAGCATCTTCGTCCAGAACGGCGAACGCCACAGCCACGGCGTCGGCGCCCCCGACCTCGGCCTCGCCGCCTGGCGCAGCGCCGCCATCCTCAACACCCTCACCGGCAAAGAGCCCTACCCCCAGCCCCAGCGCACCGCCTTCACCACCTTCGGCCTCGAACAGCGGGAGCACACCCGCCCCCAACCCGCAGGCGAACTGCTCCCGCTGATCGAGCACCCCTAAGAAGAAACGTTTAGAAGACCGGCACCCCGGCCCGCGTCAACCGCCAGTCCACCGACGCGAACCCAGCCGGATCAACCGTCCCCTTCGCCTTCACCCACGAAATGATCGTGTTCCGGATCTCATCCGAATTCGCCCACAACTGCCTGGCCTGCGGCACATGCGGGAAATTCCCCCCACCCGAAGCCCGATAGTTGTTCACCGCGAACACGAACCGCGCCGCCGGATCCACCGCCTTCCCCTCGAAGGACAACCCCGAGATCCGGGACCCCACCGGCTGCGCGATGTCGATGTCGTACGACACGCCGTACACAGCGTCATAGTTGTAGTCCGGAACACTCTCGGAGTTCGTCAACTTCGCCGGGTCCACCACATCACCCGGCGCAGTCCGCACGAAGTACCTGGCCGAATACTCCAGATAATCCTTAAGCTGCGCACCAGTCAGCAGCCGCGCCTCCAGAGTGTTCTCGAACGGATACAGCCCCGCCGCATCCTTGATCGTCACCTGCCCCGCCGGAATCGCCGCCGTCCGCGAGAAACACGACGCCTGCGACAACACCGGCAGCGCCGCCCACTCCGTACCCGCCATCGCGGCCTTCACCGTCTCCGCCTGAACATGGTTGATCAGATCGATGATCGGCACATCCTTCACCGGCCCGTCCGCCGAGGACATCGCCTGCGTCGACGTACCGATCACCTGGTTGACGTACGCCACGACCTTGCGGTGCTCATCCGACAGCAGCCCCGTGATCTTCGGGTCCTCCACAGCCGTATTCGAGTTCAGCACCTTCGCCGACACCTTCGACACCGACCAGCAGCCCTTCGACCACGTCAGCTCGAAGTCGAACAGCGTCAGGCGCTGCCCCCACTTCAACGGCTCCGACAACACCACGTCCTTGCCGGTCGCCTTGTTCCTCACCCGGTACTCCGGGATCTCCGTGTGCGCGTGCCCCACCAGAATCGCGTCGATCCCCGGCACCTGCTCCGCCACCAGAGCCGCCGCATTCTCGATGTACGGCAACTGATCCCCGTACGACGAAGTACCACTCGAACCCGAATGCGCCGACACGATCACCACATCCGCGCCCATCGACCGGAGCTTCGGCACATACTTCGCCGCCTGCTCCTCAAGACCCGGGAACGTCATCTTCCCCTGAACATTCGCCTTGTCCCAGAGCGCGATCCCCGGATTCGTCAGCCCCAGCACCGCCACCTTCACATCAGGCCCGTGCGGAGTCCGCACCCGGTGCATGCTGTACGGCGCGAACGCCGGCCGCAACGTCTTCGCGTCCAGCGCATTCGCCCCCAGCAACGGGAAATCGCACTGCTCCTCGAACTTCCGCAGCACCGGAATACCGTAATTGAACTCGTGGTTCCCGAGCGCCGCCGCGTCATAGCCGATCGCATTCATCGCCTGCGCCATCGGGTGCACCGGACCACGACGCGCGGTGATCGGATCCACCTTCGCGTAGTAGTACGACAGCTGCGTGCCCTGGATCGTGTCACCGGCGTCGATCAGCAGCGTATTGCGCCGCCCCTTCTCCGCCCGCACCTCATTCACCAGCGTCGAGATCTTCGCCAGACCGACGTCGTTGTGCGCCTTGTCGTCGAACTCCTTGTCCGTGAAGTAGTCCCAGTTGAAGACATTCCCGTGCAGATCGGTCGTACCCATCACCGTGAACGAGTACGTCCGCGGCCCCGGCCCCCTGGACTCAGGTGACTCGGACTGCGCGGCGGCCGGGGTGCTCGTGGCCCCCGTCAACGCCACTGCCGCACCCGTCGCAGCCGTGGTGCCCAGAAAAGTCCTACGGTCGAACGCCATGCCATCTCCCCTTTTGAGGCGTGAACAACGCGCGTAGATTCTGACCCACGGGTAACAAGCCGCAACACCCCCAGCAGGTTTCGATCCGATGACTGAGGGCCCCCCGGCCGCAGCGACGTCGGCGACACGGCGGCGCGGCG
>NZ_JAGGOY010000130.1:4027-5779 GCF_018614095.1 Streptomyces sp. ISL-87
ACGCAACGCCCCAGCCCTACGGCACCCCCGAAGTACCCCGCGTCGCAGTGCGCGGCGAAGCCCGCATCGAGGTCGACCCCGAAATCGCCCGCATCGGAATCACCGTCAGCGCCCGCGGCACCGACCGCCGCACCGCACTCGAAGACCTCACCCGCCGCAACAACGCCGTACTCGACCTCATCAAGAGCTACGGCGACCCCGTCGAAAAACTCGAAACCGGCGCCTTCTCCATCACCCCCGAACTCACCCGCCACGGCCGCGCCGAACGCGTCCGCGCCTACCACGGCCGAGTCCACATCACCGCCGAACTCAACGACTTCACCACCCTCGGCGAACTCACCACCCGCCTCGCCGACCTCGACCTCACCCGCGTCGACGGCCCCTGGTGGGCCCTGCGCCCCACCTCACCCGCCCACGGCCAAGCCCGCCGCCAAGCCGTACTCGAAGCCGTCCAACGCGCCCGCGAATACGCCGAAGCCCTCGGCGCCCACCTCGCCGCTCTCGTCGAACTCGCCGACCTCGGCGCCGAAAACGCCATCGCCCTCACCGCAGCAGCCCCCGGCGGCACGATGCGCTCCATGGCCTACGGCTCCGCCGACGAAGAAGCCGCCCCGCCACTCGACCTCGAACCCCAACGCCAGACCGTCTACGCCCAGGTCAACGCCCGCTTCACGATGACCCCGCCACAGCTCTGAAAACCGCACCAACCGCACCCCCGGGGGTGCTCATCAGAGCACCCCCATGCACATTCAACAATTGTCAACAACCTTTCGCCCAAAGGTTGTTGAGTGGACACCCAGAACCAATTTCCTACTGCCTGGTAGGGGCATACGCTCGACCCATGCGCCGAGCGAAAATCGTATGTACCCTGGGCCCCGCCACCGACTCATACGACCAGATCAAAGCCCTGGTCGAAGCCGGAATGGACATCGCCCGATTCAACCTCAGCCACGGCACCTACGCCGAACACGAAGAGCGCTACCAGCACGTACGCAAGGCATCCGACGAAACCGGCCACAGCGTCGGAATCCTCGCCGACCTTCAAGGCCCGAAGATCCGACTCGACCGCTTCCGCGAAGGACCCGTACTCCTTGAACGCGGCGACGAGTTCACCATCACCGTCGAAGACCACGAAGGCGACCGCCACACCTGCGGCACCACCTACAAAGGCCTCGCCACAGACGTCACCACCGGCGAACGCATCCTCGTAGACGACGGCCGCGTCACCCTCGAAGTCATCGCAGTCGAAGGCCCCCACGTACGCACCCTCGTCATCGAAGGCGGCATGGTCTCCGACCACAAGGGACTCAACCTCCCCGGCGTCGCCGTCTCCGTCCCCGCCCTCTCCGACAAGGACATCGAAGACCTCCGCTGGGCCCTGCGCACCGGCGCCGACGTCATCGCCCTCTCCTTCGTCCGCAGCGGCCACGACATCGAAGACGTCCACCGCGTCATGGACGAAGAAGGCCGCCGCCTCCCCGTCATCGCCAAAATCGAAAAGCCCCAAGCCGTCGAAAACATCGACGACATCGTCGCCGCCTTCGACGGCATCATGGTCGCCCGCGGCGACCTCGGCGTCGAAATGCCCCTCGAACAAGTCCCCATCGTCCAAAAGCGCGCCGTCAAACTCGCCAAGCGCAACGCCAAACCCGTCATCGTCGCCACCCAGATGCTCGACTCGATGATCGACAACTCCCGCCCCACCCGCGCCGAAGCCTCCGACGTCGCCAACGCCATCATCGACGGCACAGA
>NZ_JAGGOY010000131.1 GCF_018614095.1 Streptomyces sp. ISL-87
TTTCCGACTCTATCAGAGTCATTCCCGCTCGCTTTCCAGGTTCTTCGCTTTCGCGTTTTCCCTTTCCGGCGGTCCCGACTCTATCAGTGCTTTTCCGTCTCCCTGACCACCTGCCGTTTTGCCGAATAGGCATGCGTGCAGACGTCGAGATCAAGATCGGTACTTAAGAGGAGGGTTCCCGTCCATCGGCAGTTCGCGAGAAGTTCACGCGGTCCGTCCTGGCGGGAGTCACGACAGTACAGGCCTGCCAGTGCCCAGGCAAATCGAATCAGGCGTATGGTCTAGTCCACTACGGTGTCGCGGGAGCGCGGCGTGGCCTCGTTCAAGAGGTGCACTTCGCGCAGAACCGGGGCATCTCATGACATACCCTGCTGAAAGTACGCCGTCCAGGACAGGTTGTGACGGCGACACGAAGAAGCCCCACCCCTGGGAGGCCCCCATGACCAGCGTGACGTCCCCACTCGCCGGGCGTGCCATCGGACTCGCGGCAGTGCCCGATCCGGTGTTCTCCGGCGCAATGGTGGGACCGGGCACCGCTATTGATCCGTTGCGCGAGCCCTCGGAGGCGGTGTCCCCCGTAGACGGTGTGGTCGTCTCTCTTCACCCGCACGCGTACGTGGTCGTCGACAGCGAAGGTCACGGCGTGCTCACGCACCTCGGGATCGACACTGTTCAGCTCAATGGCGAGGGCTTTGAGCTGCTCGTCAACAAGGGCGACACCGTGGCTCGCGGTCAGGTCGTCATTCGTTGGAACCCTGCCGACGTCGAGACGGCCGGCAAGTCGCCCATCTGCCCCATCGTGGCGCTGGAGGCCTCCGCGGAGTCCCTCTCCGACGTCGTCGAGTCCGGCGACGTGAAGGCCGAGGACGTCCTCTTCAGCTGGAAGTGACGCGTCCGCTGCGCTTGCGAGTCGGACATCCATCGCGGCGGCTGGGCCCGCCGCTCTATCGGAGACGGTGAAATGGAGACAACGCTGCGAGGCGTCGGCGTGAGCCACGGTGTGGCGATCGGCGAGGTCCGGCACATGGGTACGGCGGTTCTGGAACCGCCGGCCAAGCAGATCGCCGCGGAGGACGCGGAGCGCGAACAGGGGCGCGCCCGCAAAGCCGTGGAAGCTGTTTCGGCCGACCTGATCGCGCGCGGCCAGCTGGCCGGTGGCGAGGCTCAGCACGTGCTCGAGGCCCAGGCGATGATCGCCACGGACCCCGAGCTGATGGCGGACGTCGACCGGCGGGTCGCCGTCGGCAGCACCGCCGAGCGCGCCGTGTACGACGCGTTCGCCGCCTACCGGGAGCTGCTCGCGGGGGCCGGCGAGTACATGGCCGGCCGGGTGGCCGACCTGGACGACGTACGCAACCGCATCGTGGCGCGCCTGCTCGGCGTGCCGATGCCGGGTGTGCCGGACAGTGACGAGCCGTACGTACTGATCGCGAGGGACCTTGCGCCCGCCGACACGGCTCTGCTCGACCCGGCGCTGGTGCTCGGTTTTGTGACCGAGGAAGGCGGCCCGACCAGCCACAGCGCGATCCTCGCGCGGGCGCTGGGCGTGCCGGCCATCGTCGCGCTGCCGGGTGCCGGCGAGATCGCCGAGGGCACCCTCATCGCGGTGGACGGCAGCACGGGTGACCTGTTCGTCGACCCGTCGCCGGAGAAGCGGGCCGAGCTGGAGGCCGCTGCCGCGGAGCGCAAGGCCGCTCTCGCCGCGTCGTCCGGTCCGGGTGCCACCTCCGACGGGCACAAGGTGCCGCTGCTGGCCAACGTCGGTGGTCCGGCGGACGTGCCGGCGGCCGTCGAGGCGGGGGCCGAGGGTGTGGGGCTTTTCCGCACCGAGTTCCTGTTCCTGGACGACAGCAAGAAGGCGCCGTCCGAGGAGAAGCAGATCGAGTCGTACCGCAAGGTGCTCGAAGCCTTCCCCGAGGGACGTGTCGTCGTACGGGTGCTGGATGCGGGCGCCGACAAGCCGCTGGACTTCCTGACGCCGGCCGACGAGCCGAACCCGGCTCTGGGTGTCCGTGGTCTGCGCGCGCTCCTCGACCACCCGGATGTGTTGCGTACGCAGCTCACCGCGCTGGCCAAGGCCGCCGAGGGCCTGCCGGTCTACCTGGAGGTCATGGCCCCCATGGTGGCCGACCGGATCGACGCCAAGGCATTCGCGGACGCGTGCCGCGAGGCGGGTCTGCAGGCGAAGTTCGGCGCGATGGTGGAGATCCCCTCCGCCGCGCTCCGGGCGCGCTCGATCCTCCAGGAGGTCGAGTTCCTGTCGCTGGGCACCAATGACCTCGCGCAGTACGCCTTCGCCGCAGACCGCCAGGTCGGTGCGGTGTCGCGGCTCCAGGATCCGTGGCAGCCGGCGCTGCTGGACCTGATCGCCCTGTCGGCGGAAGCCGCCAAGGCGGAGAGCAAGAGCTGCGGTGTCTGCGGCGAGGCCGCTTCCGACCCGCTGCTGGCCTGTGTGCTGACCGGTCTGGGTGTCACCTCTCTTTCGATGGGTGCCGCTTCCATTCCTTACGTGCGGGCGACGCTGGCCAAGCACACCCTCGCGCAGTGCGAGCGTGCGGCTGCCGCCGCGCGTGCCGCGGACACCGCCGAGGAGGCCCGAGTGGCCGCGCAGGCGGTGCTGTCCGGCGAGTAGCCGGACGGTGTGTGGGTGTGTTGTCGATCGAGGGGCCTTCGCCGGTGGCGAGGGCCCCTCGGCCGTCTCCTGACTCCGCCGCCGGTCTGCTCAGTGGTGCGGGCTTGGGTCGTCCACCTCGTAGCCGGGGCAGTACTCGACGCCTGGTTCGGGGGCGACGGGATCTCCGGTGTCGGCGTCCGTGCAGTAGGCGTTGAACACGGCTGCCGCGGAGAGGGGGACCAGGCGGCCGCGGTCCAGGCGCCAGCCGTGGACCCGGTCGCGGAAGCCGTCGGTGGTACTGCGGAGCACCAGTCCCCCGGGGCCGCCGAGGGCGATGCCGGCGGCCAGTACGGTCACGAAGTCGAGGCCGTCGCGTCCCTCGATGCGCGGTGGGGCATCGAGATCGCCGTCAGCGTCCGCGTGGAGCACGGCTACGAGCTGTTCCTCCTCGGTCGGGATGCTGCAGACCAGATGGTGGTGGCCGGGGCCGGCTCCGTCCACGAGGCGTTTGAACGCATCGGCCGCACGTTCGAATGAGGCGTGGCCGATGTCCTCGCCGCAGTCCGCGCAACTGCCGACTCCGGCGAGGAGCATGGAGGCGTACTCCCAGGTGGCCTGGCGGACGGCCTCGTCGACGAGGAGCGGGACCAGTTCCTCGATGGGCTGGCCGGCGTAGGCCAGTCCCCCGCTGCTGCCGGCCAGCTCGGCGGTGAAGCGGGTGCGGGTCTTGGCGGTGTCCGGGTCGAGGCCGTGTTCCGCGCAGAACACCGTGTACTCCTCGGGGTCGAAGAGGGCGACGGTGGTGTGGATCCCCTGGGCCGCGAGGGAACGCAGCAGTCCGTCGACGTGGCGGAGGTAGTCCTGGTGGTCGTCGAAGCTGAAGCTGCGGTAGCCGCGCATGGCCGCGAAGTCCCCGGCGTCGGCCAGGAGGCCGACCGTGCTGGGGACTTCGCGGCGCAGCGTGCGGCGCCGGCTGGTGCTGCTGGTCGCGGTGCTGTCGGTGCTAATGGCGCTGTTGGTCTTGGTGGTGTTGGTGTTGGTGTTGGTGTTGGTGTTGGTGTTGGTGGGCTTGTTCGTCGATGGCATGGCTCCCCCTGAGTGGCGCAATCACTTGCTCACTCACAGTAACCAGGGCCACTGACAGTGCCCCTCAGCGGCGGGTACGGGCCAGCTCTTCGTAGAAGTGGAGGAGGTCGAGGTTGTCGACCGAGCCGGGGTTGACCGCCTTGGTCATGGGCGCACCCTGGAGGAGACGCTTGACCGGAACCTCCAGGCGCTTGCCGGTGAGGGTGTGCGGGATGCCCGCGACCTCGATGATCTCGTCGGGGACGTGGCGCGGGGAGAGCTCCTCGCGGATCGTCGCCTTGATCCGGGCGCGGAGGTCGTCGTCGAGGGTGGCTCCGGGTGCGAGGTGCACGAAGAGCGGCATCCAGTAGCCGCCGTTCGGCTCCTCCAGGCCGATGACCAGGGACTCCTTGATCTCCGGAAGGCGTTCGACGGCCTCGTAGATGTCGGCGGAGCCCATCCGGACGCCTTGGCGGTTGAGCGTGGAGTCGGAACGGCCGTGGATCACGACCGAGCCGCGGTCGGTGATCGTGATCCAGTCCCCGTGCCGCCAGGCGCCGGGGAACATCTCGAAGTAGCTGTCGCGGTAGCGGCTGCCGTCGGGGTCGTTCCAGAAGTGGATGGGCATGGACGGCATGGGGTTGGTGACGACGAGCTCGCCCACCTCACCGATGACGGGCTTGCCGGAGGGGTCCCAGGACTGGAGGTCCGTGCCGAGGCAGGCGGCCTGGAGCTCGCCGATGTGGACGGGCAGGGTGGGGACGGCGCCGGCGAAGCAGCTGCAGACGTCGGTGCCGCCGCTGACGGAGGCGATCCAGAGGTCCTCGGCCACCTCGTCGTGCAGCCAGCGGAAGCCGTCGGGCGGGAGCGGGGAGCCGGTGGTGGCCACGCACTTCACGGCGGAGAGGTCGAAGTCCCGGGCGGGGTGCACCTCGGCCTTGCGGCAGGCCATGACGTAGGCGGCGGAGGTGCCGTAGAGGGTGGCTCCGGTGCGCTCGGCGATGCGCCATTGGGCACCGGTGTCGGGGTAGCCGGGGCTGCCGTCGTACAGGACGACCGTCGTACCGGTGAGCAGGCCGGAGACGAGGAAGTTCCACATCATCCAGCCGGTGGAGGTGTACCAGAAGAACCGGTCCTGCGGGCCGAGGTCACAGTGCAGGCCGAGTTGCTTGAGGTGTTCGAGGAGGATGCCGCCCTGGGACTGGACGATCGCCTTGGGGAGGCCGGTCGTGCCGGAGGAGTAGAGGACCCAGAGCGGGTGGTCGAAGGGGACCGCCTCGAAGACGGGCTCCGCGTCCGCGGAGGTGAGGGCGGACCAGTCGAGGGCGCCCGCGGGGGCCGGCGTACCCAGCAGCGGGATGTGGACGACGGCGCGCAGCGAGGGGAGCTCGGCGCGGAGCTCGGCGACGGTGTCGCGGCGGTCGTGCTCCTTGCCGCCGTAGCGGTAGCCGTCGACGGTGAACAGGACCACGGGCTCGACCTGCTGGAAGCGGTCCAGGACGCTGCGCGCGCCGAAGTCCGGGGCACAGGATGTCCAGACCGCGCCGACGGCGGCGGTGGCCAGGAGCGCGGTGACGGCCTCGGGGATGTTGGGGAGGTAGCCGCTGACCCGGTCGCCGGGGCGTACGCCGAGGGCGCGCAGTTCGGCGGCGAGCGCGCCGACCTGGCGGCGGAGTTCGGCCCAGGTGACGGGGACCGTCTCGTGGCTCTCGTCCACGTAGAGGAGGGCGGCTTCACCGGCGCGGGCCGGGTCTTCGGCGGCGCGCAGGGCGTGCTCGGCGTAGTTGAGGGTGGCGCCCGTGAACCAGCGTGTGCCCGGCATGGAGCGGTCGGCGAGGACGGACTCGTACGGGGTGGTGAAGCGGACGTCGAACCACTCGGCAACGGCCTGCCAGAAGGTGTCCAGCTCATCGACGGACCAGCTGTGCAGGGCCGGGTAGCCGCCGTCGGCGGGAGCGTCGAACCGCTCGGCGGCCCAGCTCTGGAAGGCCGTGATCCGGGCCGCGGCGATCCGCTCCGGGCCGGGGGACCAGAGGGGTTCCGGCGTGCTGGCTGAGGTCATGGGTCGGCTCCCGGTCAAGTCTGCGGCTCGCGCTTCGTGTGCGTACGGTGCCATCACGCGGTGGGTGTGCGCGTGGCGGCTCACAGGGACCATGCCATGTGATCGACCTCCGCACCAGAGCCGTCATGGGCGGTCGGGTGTGATCCATTTGTGGGTGAACGGAAGCTGAACGTAGCCCTCTCGGCCTGGGGCCGGTGGCAGGGTGAGCGCCATGGACGGTCGTGATCTGGTGCGTGCGGTGAAAGAGATCGGTACGGCGCGGGGGCGCCGGGCGTGGCGCTCGGCCTGGCGCCACCGGCGCGCGGACGCGGTGGGGCTCCCGCGCCGGGGCGCGGAGCGGGCGCGTGTGCCGGGGCTGCTGACGGGTACGGAGCCGCGCCCGGGCGGGGGTGTGCTGCGGTTCGCGCGCTCGGAGCTGCTGGTACGGGTCACCGTGGGCGGTGCGGTGTTCTGGGGCTGGGACGGGGCGGAGCCGACGCCGTCGTACGCGGTGGTGGGCAGCGGCCCGGAGCCGGATCCGCGCGCGGTGCTGGAGGCGGACACCGGGGGCGGCTGGCGGGTGGTGTCGGAACGCGTGACGGTTGCGGTGTCCCGGCACGGGGCGGTGGAGATCCGGACCCCGGGCGGGACGGTACTGCGGCGGGAGCTGCCGCCGCGGTGGTGGGAGCCGGTGGAGGACGGGGCGGGCGGGGCCGCCGTGGGCGGAGACGTACCGGGGCAGCGTCGGCCGGGCGGGGATGCCGCGGGCGGGGACGGGGGCCGGCCGGGCGGGGGCTCTGTGGGCGAGGGCCGGCCGGACACGGGCGGACCCGGCGAGGACGTGCCGGGTGGGGACGGGCCGGGTGGGGACGGGCCGGGCGAGGGCGGACCGGGTCGGCGGCGGTCGGGGTGGGGTGGGGCGCGGTGGGTTCAGCGGGCTGAGGTGCCGGCGGATGCCCGGTTCTTCGGGCTGGGCGGGCGGGCCGGGGGGCCGAGGCTGCGGGACGGGGCGTACCGGCTGTGGAACACGGACCCCAAGGGCGGGTTCGGGCCGGGCCATGATCCGCTGTACATCACGATGCCGGTGCAGATGGTGGTCGCGGACGCGGGGACGCACCTGGTGTTCCACGACAACACGTGGGACGGGCGGGTGGTGCTGCGGGAGGGCGAGGAGGGCGCGGGCTCGGGGCCGGACCGTCCGGGCCTGACCGAGCTCCGTATGGAGGGCGGGCCGTTGCGGTGCTGGGTGCTGGTGGGGACGCCGGCCCGGGTGTTGCAGGGGTGGTCGGGGCTGACGGGGGCGGCCGCCGTGCCGCCCGAGTGGGCACTGGGGTACCAGCACGCGCGCTGGGGGTTCGGGAGCGCGGCGGAGGTACGGCGCGTGGTGTCCGGCTACGCCTCGCGCGGGCTCGCGCTGTCGGCCATACACCTGGACATCGACCACTACGACGCGCACCGGGTCTTCACGGTGGACAAGGAGCGTTTCCCGGACCTCCCGGGCCTGGCCGGGGAATTGCGGGAGCAGGGCGTGCGGCTCGTCTCGATCGTCGACCCCGCGGTGAAGGCGGGCGACCCGGTGCACACCTCGGGCCTCGCGGTAGGGCCGAGCGGAGCCTTCGTACGGGACGCGCGGGGGCGGGAGGTCCGGGGTGAGGTGTGGCCCGGGGAGTGCGCGTACCCGGATTTCACCGATCCGGCGGTACGGGAGTGGTGGGGCGGGCTGTACACGGAACGGCTCGCGCAGGGCTTCTCCGGGATCTGGCACGACATGAACGAGCCCGTCTCCTTCGCCCCGTTCGGGGACCCGACGCTGCCCCGGTCGGCGCGCCACGCCCTGGACGGGGCCGGCGGGGATCACCGGGCCGCGCACAACGTGTACGCCCTCGGGATGGCCCGGGCGGGCTGGGAGGGGCTGGTCCGGCTGCGGCCCGCCGAGCGGCCGTTCCTCTTCTCCCGGTCGGGGTGGGCGGGGATGCAGAGGTACGGGGGCACGTGGTCCGGTGATGTGGAGACCGGCTGGGAGGGCCTGCGGGCCTCGCTCGCGCTGGTGCTGGGGCTCGGGGTGTGCGGGGTGCCGTACTCGGGGCCGGATGTGGGGGGCTTCGGGGGTTCGCCGTCTCCGGAGCTGTACCTGCGGTGGCTCCAGCTGGGGTCGTACCTGCCGCTATTCCGGACCCACTCGGCGATCTGGGCGGGGCGGCGGGAGCCGTGGGAGTTCGGGCCCGAGGTGGCGGAGCACGCCCGGGCGGTGCTGGCGGAGCGGGAGCGGCTGCGGCCGTACTTCGTGACGCTGGCCCATCTGGCGCGGCGCACCGGGGCCCCGTACGTGCGTCCGGTGTGGTGGGGCGCGCCGGAGGACCGGGGGCTACGGGACTGCGAGGACGCGTTCCTGCTGGGGGACGCGCTGCTGGTGGCCCCGGTGCTGGAGTGCGGCTCCGACCGGCGGGCGGTCCGGCTGCCGCGGGGCCGCTGGCACGACACGGCGACGGGGGCGGCGTACGACGGTCCCGGGCAGGTACTGCTGGACGCGCCGGCGGGGCGGATCCCGGTGCTGGCCCGCGCGGGGTCGGTCCTGCCGGTGCGTTCCGGCGACGGCTCGGTGGCCCTGGAGGCGTGGGCGCCTGCCCGGGGGCGCACGGGGGGCGGCGTGGTGATCCGCGACCCGGGACCGGGGTTCGAGCCGGGGGAGGTCGAGCGGTACACCGTGCGGTGGGTGGGGGACGCGGTGGTCGTTGAAACGGAGGCCGGGGCGGGCGTGGCGGGGGTGACGGTACGGGGGTTGTAGGCGCCCGCCTCCCCGATCCCACCGGGTGCCGGACAGCGCCGCCCGCGCCCGCGGCCCTACCGGGGCGCCGCCCCGGCCCCCGCGCCTCAAACGCCGGCGGGGCTGAAGGTTCCCCGGCGAGGCTGGAGTTGCTTCCGGCGGGGATGGGGGTGCCCCGCCGAAGCTGGCAGGCGCCCCGGAGGAACTGGGGGTCCCGGCAGAACTGGGGAGGTACCCCGGCGAAGCCCGGGGAGTACCCGGCGAAGCTGACAGGTGCTCCCGGCGGAGGGGCGGCAGGTATCCCCGGCGGGGATGGGCGGTGCCCCCCGGCGGGGGTAGGTATCGCCCAGGCCGTTCCTTCGGGGGCTTTAGCTGGGGGAAGCCCCCGGCACGGCTCCTACTTCGTCACGCGTACTTTCCCGCGAACCAGGCGCCCGCAGCACGCGTGTGGAGCGGAAACGCCAGCTCCGTCGGGGCGCGCAGCACGTGCCAGCCCGAGGTTTCGTCCGTCGCGACGGACCGCGGAAGCGAAGAGGCCGGGCGCGGCGGCAGGAGGCCGAAGAGCAGGAGGTGTCCCGCCGGGGAGCTCATGGCGTCGGCGAGGGTGACCTCCGCGGCCGGGGCCTCGATGCCGGTCTCCTCGCGCAGCTCGCGGACCACCGACTCGCGCCAGTCCTCGCCGAAGTCCATGAAGCCGCCGGGCAGGGCGATGCCGCCGAGGGCCGGTTCGATGGTGCGGGTGATGACCACCAGGCCGGTGCCGTCCTCGTCCTCGACCGGCAGGAGGGCGACAGCCACCGGGAGCGGGTTGCGGTACGTGGTGGCGCCGCACGACGTGCAGGTACGGGGCCAGGCGGTGGCTTCGAACAGTACTCCGCAGGTGGAGCAGTGCGAGTCCCTCAACTGTGCCGGCATCCCGCGATGATATGCCAAGGGGTATGAGGATGCTGGGTGTTGCGGCCGTCCTGCTGCTGGGGTTCGTCGGCGGTGCGGCTCCGCCGGAGTTCGCCGCTCCGCCGGAGTTCGCGGCGCTGGCGGACGTCGATCCGACCATCGGGCAGGACATGCGGTACGCGTCCGCGCGGAACTTCACCGGCAGGGTCGTGGACGGGTACGAAGAGCCCGTCTGCCTGCTCGCCCGGCCCGCCGCCGAGGCGTTGCGGCGGGCACAGCGGGAGTTGCTGCGAGGCGGGTACTCCCTGAAGGTGTACGACTGCTACCGGCCGCAGCGCGCGGTGGACCGGTTCGTGCGGTGGGCCCGGGATGAGGCCGACCAGGCGACCAAGGCGGAGTTCTATCCGGATGTGCAGAAGAACCGCCTGATTCCTGACGGCTACATCGCCGAGAAGTCCGGGCACAGCCGCGGGAGCACCCTCGATGTGACGCTCGCACGCCTGCCCGCGCGCCGGGAACTCGACATGGGCACTCGGTTCGATTTCTTCGACCCCCTCTCGCACACCGACGATCCGCGGGTCGGCGGGGCCGCCCGGGAGCATCGGCAACTGCTCCGGCAGGTTCTCGGCCGGCAGGGGTTCGTCAATCTCCCGGAGGAGTGGTGGCACTTCACCTACAAGCCCGAGGCGTTTCCCGACACTTACTTCGACTTCCCTGTCGCGGTCCCTGTCCCTGTCCCTGTCGCCTCGATCCGTCCCTGAGTACCGTGCCGGCCATGACATTCAGTTCGTACGAGGAGTTCTGGCCCTACTACGTAGCTATGCACTCCCGCGCCGCCACCCGCTGGGTCCACCTCACCGGCACCCTCACCGGGCTCGCCCTGACCGCGTACGGGCTGGCGCGCGGCCGGAAGCGCTACCTCGCCGCCCTCCCCGTCATCGGGTACGGGACGGCCTGGCCCGCGCACTTCCTGATCGAGAGGAACAACCCGGCCACCTTCGGGCATCCGGGGTGGTCGCTGCGCGGGGACGCGCAGATGATCCGGATGATGCTGGCCGGGCGGGACGCGGAGCTGGCCGAGACCGCGCAGAAGTGGCTCGCCGAGAACCGGTGACCCGTACGCCCTCCCGTGACAGACTTCTGACGCTTCGTCAGATGAATTGTCGGGTCACGCTGTTCGGGAGGGGTCGTCGGTCTTGGAACGCATACGCACGCATACACGCACACCCGTAGTCAGTGGATGGTTCACCGATGCCGGTGCCGGTGCAAACGCCGGACCAGAGAGCGGCTTCCGCCTGCTCGGCACCCGGTGTTCCGCCTGCGCCGCCGTGTTCTTCCCGCGCGAGGACGCGTACTGCCGCAACCCCCGCTGCCCCGGCGGCGGTGAGCTCGCCGAGGTCCCGCTGTCCCCGCGCGGCCGGGTCTGGTCCTACACCGACGGGCGGTACCGGCCGCCCGCCCCGTACGTGTCCGATCCGGACGCGCCCTGGGAGCCGTACACGCTGGTCGCGGTGGAGTTGGAGGCCGAGGGGATGATGGTGCTCGGGCAGGCGGCACCGGGGGTGACCGTCGCCGAGCTGGCGGTCGGGATGGAGGTCGAGGTGGTGGGCGGTGTGCTGAACGAGGACGAGGACGCCGGGACCACCTGGACGACCTGGCGGTTCAAGCCCGTCGGGGGGCAGTCGTGACCGACGGCATCGCGGTGCTCGGAGCCGGCATGCACCCCTGGGGCAAGTGGGGCCGAAGCTTCGTCGAGTACGGGCGGGCCGCCGCCCTGGCAGCGCTCGCCGACGCCGGGCTGGACTGGACCGACGTGCAGTCCATCGTCGGGGCCGACACCGTGCGCTCGGGCTACCCCGGCTACGTGGCCGGTGCGACCTTCGCCCAGGCGCTCGGCTGGCAGGGCGCACGGGTGACCAGTGTGTACGCCGCCTGCGCGTCCGGGGCCCAGGCGATCGGCGCGGCCCGGGCGCAGATCCTGGCCGGGCTGGCCGACGTCGTGCTGGTCGTCGGGGCGGACGCGGCGCCCAAGGGGTTCTTCGCCCCGGTGGGCGGGGACCGGCCCGACGACCCGGACTGGCTGCGGTTCCGGGTCCTGGGGGCCACGAATCCGGCGTACTTCGCGTTGTACGCCCGGCGCCGGATGGCCGTGTACGGGGATTCCGTCGAGGACTTCGCCCAGGTGAAGGTCAAGAACTCGGCCGCCGGGGCGCTCAACCCGAATGCCCGCTACCGCAAGGCGGTGACGGCCGGGGACGTGGCGGCCTCGGCCGTCGTCGCCGATCCCCTCCGGCTGCTCGACATCTGCGCGACCTCCGACGGGGGCGCGGCGCTGGTGCTGAGCAGCATGGACTTCGCGCGGGCGCGCGGTGTGAGCGATCCGGTGCGGATCCGGGCGGTGTCGACGGTCACGCCGACCTATCCGCGTACGGTGCTGGACCTGCCGGACATCGCCACCGATTCGGTGACGGCCGTACAGCCCGCGCCGGGGTCGTTCCGCGCGTCGATCGCCCGCGCCGCCTACGAGGAGGCCGGGCTCGGGCCGGACGATCTGTCGCTCGCCGAGGTGTACGACCTTTCCACCGCCCTGGAGTTGGAGTGGTACGAGGACATCGGCCTCTGCGGCGAGGGCGAGGGGGCCAAGCTCCTACGGGAAGGGGCGACCGCGCTCGGCGGGCGGGTGCCGGTCAACACCAGTGGCGGGCTGGCCTCCTTCGGGGAGGCGGTGCCGGCTCAGGCGATCGCCCAGGTGTGCGAGCTGACCTGGCAGTTGCGCGGCAGGGCCGGGGAGCGGCAGGTACCGGGGGCGCGCGCCGGGATCACCGCGAACCAGGGGCTGTTCGGGCACGGGTCGGCCGTCATCGCCGTGCGGTAGGGGGGTCACGGAGCCGCGGCTGAACAGGCGGTGGTGTCACAGCGCTTGACGGCCCCCGGCGACGGGTTCACACTCGCTCCACGGTCTCGCTCGACAGCCCGGTGCCGTGGGCGAGGCCCCCGCATCCCCTGTGAGAGCAGCGGCCCGTACCCCAGTCGGCGGGGGTACGGGTCGCCTCCATGTACGCCGGGGCCCGTCAGGTTGTGCGCAGGGTCGGGCCCCGCCGTCAGGCCCCCGCCCCTCAGGCCCCCGTCGTCAGGCTCTGCCGCCGGGCCCGCGCCAGTGACATCGCGTGCTCCACGACCCCCACCAGCACGTCCTTGACGGACTCCCGGTCGCGCGCGTCACACAGCAGCACCGGCACCTCGGGATCGAGGTCCAGTGCCTCCCGCACGGTGACCACCGGATGCCGGTCGGCGCCGTCGAAACAGTTGACCGCGACCACGAACGGGATGCCGCGCCGCTCGAAGTAGTCGATGGCGGCGAAGCAGTCGGCGAGGCGGCGGGTATCGACGAGGACCACGGCGCCGAGCGAGCCCTGGGCCAGTTCGTCCCACAGGAACCAGAACCGGTCCTGGCCGGGCGTGCCGAACAGGTACAGCACCAGGTCCTCGCGCAGCGTGATGCGCCCGAAGTCCATGGCGACGGTCGTGGTGCTCTTGCCCTCCACTCCCCCGGTGTCGTCGACACCGATGCCCGGTTCCGAGAGCTGTTCCTCGGTCCGCAGCGGTCTGATCTCACTCACCGCACTGACCAGGGTGGTTTTGCCCACCCCGAAGCCGCCCGCGACCAGGATCTTCAGGGTCAGCGGCTCGACCGGCGACACGGCATGCATCGCGCCGGTGCGGCTAGAGCGCCCGAAGGCCATCGATCACCTCACGCAGAATGGATTCATCGGGCAGTTCGGCCGGCGGTACCGGCCGGGTCACATGGACCAGTTCGTCGTCGACGAGGTCGCCGATCAGGACCCGGACGACCCCGATCGCGAGATCGAGTTCGGCCGCGAGTTCGGCGACCGACTGCGGGCGTTCCCGGCACAGCCCGAGGATGTGGGCGTGTTCCGGGGACAGGGTCATGTCCCAGACCGGATCGTCGGCCGCCGCTTCGGCGACGACGAGCGCGATCAGGTCGAGCCGGTGCTGGCCCGCGTGGCTGGTCCGGCCGCGGGTCATGGCGTACGGGCGGACCACGGGGCCGGCGTCGTCGTCGAACCAGTGCGGGTGGGCGAGGGCGGGGGCCGGAGTTCCCTCAGGGGTGATGGCGGGGGTGATGCCGGGGGTGAAGGCGGGGTGGTCCTGGCCTGAATCGCTCATGCCGTCCGACTCACCCTCCGGCTGGCAGCCCGGTCCGCGGGGCGGTCGCCAGGTGGTCGCCGACTCGCTTGACCATCAGGGTCATCTCGTACGCGACCTGGCCGACGTCGGAGTCGGCGTCGGCCAGCACGGCCAGGCAGCTGCCGTCGCCGGCCGCCATGACGAAGAGGAAGGCCTCGTCCAGCTCGACCACGGTCTGGCGGACCTTGCCGGAGTCGAAGTGGCGGCCGACGCCCTTGGCCAGACTGTGGAAGCCGGAGGCCACCGCCGCCAGGTGCTCGCTGTCCTCGCGGGTCAGGTCCTTGGAGTTGCCGGTGGGCAGTCCGTCACTGGACAGGACCACCGCCTTGCGGATGCTGCCGACCCGGTCGACGAGCTCGTCGAGGAGCCAGTTGAGCGGGCCGGAGCCGCGGCCCCTGGTGTCGTTGCCGGTCTGCGGTGCGGTCATCGACCGTCCCCCTCGTTCTCGTTCGCAGGACCGGTGGCGGCGGAAGTGCCGGCCGCGGTCTCGGACTGCTGCTGTGCGTAGTGGATGCGTCCGGCCGTCCAGCCGCGCTGGAGTGCGGACATGCGCCTGCGTACGTCCTCGGCGTCGCGGTCCTCCAGCTGCTCGGCGGCGGCTTCGGCGGGCGCGGGCGCCGGGGCGTTCTTGAGCTGGGGGGCCAGGCTGGCCTGGCGGACCCGGCGGGGCAGCCCTCCCGGGCCGGTGCCGGTGCCGGTGCCCTGGCCGGGCGTGACGGGCTTGGCGGGCTTGGCCCTCGCCTCTTCGGACGCGGACGCGGACGCGGACTCGGGCGCGGACTCGGGCGCGGGCTGCGGGACCGCGGAGACCGGGCGGGGCTCCACGCGGCGGCCGTGCTCGGCGACCAGGGTCGGGGTGGGGCGGCGGCGCGGGAGCGGTACGGCTCCGGAGGCGCGGGGGCCGTCGACGCGGACGGCGTCCGCCCTGGGGCGCTCGCGCCGGACCGGTCCGGTGGGCGCCAGCGGCTCGCGGTCGAGGTCGCCGCCGATGCGGTCTGCGCCGCCGCGGGTGCCATCGCTGCCGGTCCGGTCGCCGCTGATCCGGTCTCCGCCGATGCCGCGGGTGCCATCGCTGCCGGTCCGGTCTCCGCTGGTCCGGTCGCCGCTGATCCGGTCTCCGCCGATGCCGCGGGTGCCATCGCTGCCCTTGCGGTCGCCGCCGGTCCAGTCGCCGCCTATCCGGGCTTCGCCGCTGCCTCGGCTGCCGTCGCCGCCGTTGCGGTTTCCGCTGTTGCGGTCCCCGCCCGTCCAGTCGCCGCCGGTGCGGTCTCCGCCGATCCGGTCGCCCTTCCAGGCGCCGCCGCGCTGCGGGTTCCGGCCGGGGTGCGGCCGTTCCGCCGGGCGCAGGCCCAGCAGGGCGCTGCGCGGGGTGCCGTTCGGCGGTGTCTCGTCGTCCAGGGTGGCCATGGGCGGGCGGCCGCGGACCCCGGTGAGGCCCGTGATTCCGGCGGGGGCTTCGTCGAGGGCGTCGAGGCCGGCGGTGCCGTCGATACCGCCCAGCCCCAGGACGGTGAGCGGGGCCTCCAGCTCCACCGGGCCGTGCAGGGCGCCGGGCGGCAGCGGGTGGCCGGCTGACGCGCGCCCGACGGCGGCCGGTGCGGGCCGCCCGGAGCGCTTGCCCTCGGCCAGCCGGATGCCGGTGCCGTTGGTCTCCGGGGCCTCGGTCAGCAGGTCCGCCGGGAGGAAGACCACCGCGGTGGTGCCTCCGTAGGGGCTGTGCTGGAGGACCACCCTGACGCCGTGACGCTGGGCGAGGCGGCTGACCACGAACAGGCCCAGCCGGTCGGTGTCGGAAAGCTCGAACTCGGGGGTCTCGGCGAGGCGGAGGTTCGCGTCGAGCAGCGCCTCCGGGGTCATGCCGAGGCCGCGGTCGTGGATCTCCAGGGTGAAGCCGTTCGCCACGCGCTCGCCGTGCACCTGGACCGCGGTGTGCGGTGGGGAGAACACGGTGGCGTTCTCCAGGAGTTCGGCGATGAGGTGGGTGACGTCGGCGACGGCGGGGCCCTCGATGCCCAGGCGCGGGAGCCGGCGTACCTCGATGCGCTCGTAGTCCTCGACCTCGGCGACGGCGGCCCGTACGACGTCCATCAGCTGGACCGGCTTGCGCCACTGGCGGGAGGGCGCGGCGCCGGAGAGGATCACCAGGCCTTCGGCGTGGCGGCGCATACGGGTGGTCATGTGGTCGAGGCGGAAGAGGTCCGCGAGTTCCTCGGTGTCCTCGGTGCGCCGTTCCATGGTGTCGAGCAGGGTCAGCTGGCGGTGCAGCAGTACTTGGTTGCGGCGGGCCAGGTTGACGAACACCTCGGACACGCCGCGGCGGAGTTCGGCCTGCTTGACGGCGGCCTCCACGGCGGCGCGCTGGAGGGTGTTGAGGGCCTGGCCGACCTGGCCGACCTCGTCCTTCTCGAACTCCAGGTGGGGGGCCTCGGTCTCGATGTCTACGAGTTCGCCGGCGGCGAGGCGGCGCATGACGCTGGGGAGCCTGACGCCGGAGGCCTCGTGGGCGTCCTTGCGGAGCCGGGACAGGTCGCGGACCAGGTCGCGGCCGATGCGTACGGACAGGACGAGGGAGACGATCAGGGCGATGAAGCCGAGGATGCCGGCGACGGCGGCCTGGACCAGGACGTCCATGGCGACGGGCTCGACGCGCTTCTGGTAGCTGTCGCCCGCCGCGGTGCCCATGGTGGCGAGGTCGTCGAGGACCTTGGTCGCGGCCGCGTCCCACTCGGCGGTGGTGACGCTGCGGGGGTTCTTGCCCGCGCCGGCGGCGACGAATCGTTCCTCTGCCTCACGCAGGGGCTTGGTCGCGGGGCTGGTCCAGTACGCCTCGAAATGCTCGCGGTCGGTGCCCGGAAGGATGGCGAGGTTGAACTCGTACAGCAGGGTGCGGTTGGCGGCGAAGTCGGAGACGTGCCGGATGTCGGCGGCGCTGACGCTGCGGGCGGCGAGGGCCGAGGCGATGACGGCGTCCTCGCGGGAGAGCGTCTCGCGGGCGCGGGTGATGCCGACGAGGGCGCGGCCCTGCTTGTCCATCTCCACGCTCTCGAGGGCGTGGAGGTTCATGAGGAACTCGTAGCAGGGGTCGACGAGCCGGTTGTAGAGCTCCAGGGCCTGGCTCGGGTCCAGGCTGTTCTGGTCGACGGAGACGCGCACGGCGGCGATGCCGTGGAAGGCGTCCAGGATGGAGCGCAGGCGCTGGGCGGCGTTGGGGCTGAGCTCGTCGATGACCTCGGGGTCCCGCGCGTTCACGCTGATGCTTTCGACCGCGGCGTCGGTGGCGGCGCGGCTCTTGGCGAGTTCGGCGGTGGCGACGGAGGAACGGGGGTCGCCGACGACGACGAGGGTCTGGCGGCGTTCCTTCTGGATGACGCGGACGACGTCCTCGATGGGGTAGCCCACCTTGTCGATGACGTAGGCGACATCGAGGAGTTGGACAGCCTGCCGGCCGGTGATGACCGTGGCGAAGCCCCAGAGGGCGGTCAGGGAGACGAGCGGCACAAGGAGCAACGCCACGATCTTCCGGCGGATGGACTTTCCGCGAAAGCGCATGGCCTCCCCAGCCTCCCCCAGCTCAACCCCGTTGGCGGGGGTTGGTGTTCCGTCATTTAAACGGCGTGAGCCTACTACTGCCACCGAGCGGCTTCGAAGACGTGTCCGGACGTTTTCGGCCGGACTCCGGGATGAAGATCACGAGTTGTCCGGCAATTCCGGTCAAGACCGGCCCGATATGTGGCGGATGAGACTTGGTGGGGCATCGGTTCCCGCAATCGAATGGATGGCTGGAATTATTCGTTCCGTGTGGGTCGGACCCGTTCAAGGTGTCCCACGATTCGGGAATCTCTCGCGGCTGCCGGACGTCTACCTGTTCGAGGGGACTCGTTGGGGTAGGGGCGTTGGGGTAAGGGCGTTCGGGTAGGTATGACCGGCCGTGCGCGGGGAGGGAGCCAACCATGGGGATGTACGAGGACGGCGGCGCGGGTTTCGGTGCGGCGCGGCGGGGGCTCTGGGTGGAGGAGCCGGCCGAGCGGTGGCGGATGCCGGACCCGGTGCGGAGCTCCGCGGTGCGGGCGGTGCTGATCGTGGCGGTCACGCTGACCGAGGCGACGATCACCTTCTTCCTCACCCTCACCGGTTCCTGGCTGGCCTTCCCGATGGCGCTCGGCGCGATAGCCGGCACCGTCGTCGCCACCTGGGGGGTGCTGGACGTGCTGATCACCCGTCAGACGTGGAACCAGCGGTACGGGGTGGTGTCGCAGCCGAGCAGTACGGCGCGGGCCCGCCGCCGTGAGCGCCGTCAGGCCCGCCGGGAGGTCCGCTCGGGCGCGGCGGGCGCGGCGGGGCGAATACGGCAGCAGCAGGTCGGCCAGGGCGGGCGGCGCTCCCCCTGGTCGCCTCCGGTGGGGGACAGGCGGTACCAGGCCAGCTCCGGGCGCGGCTGACCGGCGCGGTTGGCCAGCGCGGTTGGCCAGCGCGGTTGGCCGTACGGCTTCCGTGCACCTTGGGCTTCGGTGCCCTCGGCTTTGGTGCCCCCGGCTTCTGCCCCGGGCCTCCGTGCCCTCGGCTTCGCCGGGGTGGGCCGACTGGGCCGAGGGTGAGGCAGGCGGAGGGCGCGGGGGCGGGCGCAGCCGAGGACGGGGGTCAGGCGCCGGTCGTCGAGCGGCGGAACATACGGGTCGCCGTGATCTCGCCGTGGATCGTCTCCTCTCCCGGGGACTGCTGGGGCAGACCCGGACGGAGGTGTTCCTCGACGCTGATGTACTTCAGGCCCGCGCGCAGGTCCGCATCGTTGCGCAGCCGGATGACCAGCGGGAACTCGGCCAGGGCCGTGGTGTCGAACAGGCCCGTCGTGTAGAGCAGCTGGACGCCGAGCGCGTCGGAGACGGCCCGCTGGAGCTCCAGCAGGTACGTCGCGTTCGCGCGCCCGATCGGGTTGTCGAGGAACAGCGTGCCCGCGTGGCGGTGCTTGTCGCGGCCGCGGTCGTTGCTGCGCAGCGCCGCCATCGTGCAGTACAGCGCGATCGCGGCGGTCAGCAGCTGGCCGCCGGAGAAGACGTCTCCCATCTGGCCGACCGGGACGCGCTCGGCGCGCAGCACCGCGTCCGGCTTGAGGATCTCCACGGAGATGCCCTTGGGCTCCAGCGCCGCCTGCACTCCGCGCAGCAGCAGGGACATGCCGTCGCGGCGGCCCTCGCCGAAGGATGCGGTGCTGTTCTTCTTCACCGCGGCGCGGGTCGCCTCGTCGATGACCTCGCCGAGGCGCTCGGTGAGGGTGGCCTGGTCGGGCTCCTCGAAGCGGATGCGCAGGAACTCCTGGCCCGACCACTCCCCCAGGCCCTCGGGGAGCTGGGAGAGCCGCTGGGCGGAGCGCAGGGTGGCCAGGGCGGAGTCGACGAGGCCGCGAAGCCGGTCGACGATGCTGTCGCGGTTGCGCTCCAGCTGCGCCAGCTCGTCGGTGAGGACGCGGAGCCGGGGGGCGAAGGCCGTGGCCCAGGCCGCCGCGTGCTCCGGCAGGGCGGAGGCGGGGAGTTCGCGGATCTGCTGGCGCGCGGGGGTGCGTACCTGCTCGTAGCGGTTGGCGTTGGCATGCCGGACCAGGATGTCGCTGGCCTCGCGCACCGCGGATTCGGCGGCCGAGAGGTCGGCCGCGCAGCCGCGCAGTGAGCGGCGGGCCTCGGCGGCGGACTGCCGGGCCTCCTCCAGGCTGCCCGGGTGGGCCACCGGCTCCTGCTCGTCCTCCTGGTGGGTGTGGTCCCGCAGGAGATCCCGCAGCATCGCCGCGGTCTCGTCGAAGCCGCCGGCGCCCTCCTCGGCGGTGCGGTGGGCGCGCAGCAGGTCGGCGTGGGCGGCCCGGGCGGTCTCCACCGCGCCGGTGTGGGCGGCGAGTTGGGCGGTGGCGGTGCGCAGCAGGGCCTGCGCGTGCTCGACGTGCTCGGGGATCAGCTCCTCGGGCAGGTCGGTGTGCGCCTCGCCGTCGGCGGGGGCGAGGCGTTCGGCCTCGCCGCGCAGCCGGCCGAGCTGCTCACTGGCCGCGGACGCACGGGACTCCAGCATCTGTACGAGGGACTCGGCGCGGGCCGCCGCGGCCAGCCGGGAGGGTCCGTCGGCGCCGTCGGTGCCTTCGAGGAGCTGTGCGGCGCGGGTGCGGACCTTGTTGGTGAGGCGGTCGAGTTCGGCGAGGGCGGCGCTCTCGTCGCTCTCCGCGCGGGCCTGTTCGGCGCGCAGGTCGGCACCGACGCCGACCTTCTCGTAGAGCTGGGAGGCGGCGCGGTAGGCCTCGCGGAGTTCGGGGAGCGGGGCCTTCGGCGTCGTGTCGTCCTTGGGGAGGGCCTCGGGGACACCGGCGATCTCGGCGCGCTCGGCGCGCAGGGCGCGGGCGGTGCGGCGGGCGTCGTCGGCGGCGCGCTGGGCGGCACGGCGGTCCTCGTCGGCGGCGCGGGCCCGGTCCAGACAGACCTCGGCGCGGGCCTCGGACTCGGCGGCCTCGTCGGCGAGTTCGCGCAGCCGGGCCTGCCAGCCGGCGCGCTCGCGCAGGCGGAAGGCGAGTCCGGCGAGGGCGTCGGCGGCGCGGCGGGCGCGCTGGGCGGTGTCCTGGCGCTCGTCGCGGACGCGGGCGGCGTCAGCGGCGGCCTCGTCGGCCTCGGCGCGTACGGTACGGGCCTCCGCGAGCTCGGTATCCGCCTCCTCGGCGAAGGTACGGGCGGCGGCGGCCTGTTCCGCGAGCTCGGTGAGGCGGCCGGGCGGGCAGCCGCCTCGCCAGGAGGCGAGGCGGGCGGCGAGCTCGCGGTCGCCGGAGAGGCGCGCGGCGAGGTCCCGGATCTCGGTGTCGCGGGCGGTGGCGCGGGTGCGCAGCGCCTGGCGCTCCTCATCGGCGGCGTGCTCGTCGTGCATGGCCGGGTTCGGCGGTACGAGGAACACCGAGGAGTCGGTCTCGGCGCCGGTCGGCGGTACGGGGGCCAGCAGGGCGGCCGCGGTGCCGACGGCGACGGTGGAGCGGGGCAGCAGTGCGGCGCCGGAGAGGACCTCGCGGGCCCGGGAGTGGGTGTCGGGGTCGGTGATGACGACGCCGTCGACGAGTTCGGGGCGGGCGGCGAGGACGGCGGCGTGGTCGGCGGGGTCCACGGACTGGGCGAGGTAGCGCCAGCCGGGGAGGGCGGGGATGCCGTGTTCGCCGAGGTACTCGACGGTGGCGAGGACGTCGGGGCCGGGCGGCAGCAGCCCGCCGTCGCCGAGCGCGCCGAGGATGCGGGCGTCGTCGGCGGCGGCGGTGCGCAGCTCGAACAGCTGGCGCTCGGCGGATGCGACTCCGTCGGTCAGCAGGGTGCGGAGGTCGTCGGCGTTCCGGTCGAGGTCGTCGACGGTGAGCCCTCCGGCGGGTACGGGGTGGCCGGCCGGGGTACGCGAGCCGGCGGCTCCCGCCCCCAGGCCGGGCTGCCCGGCGGCGCCGTGACCTGCGGAGCCGGCCTTGGTGGCGGCGCCGGTCCCGGGGGCGCCGGCTTGGGCGCCGGAAACCGGCGTGTCTGCTCCGGCCCCAGCAGCACCCCGGGCAACCGCGGCCGACCCGGCAGCGCCGGTCGCCGTTCCGACCCCGTCGGCCGAACCGGCTGGGCCGGATCCCGGCAGGCCGGACACGGACACCGCTCCGGCGGAGCCTCCGGCAGCGCCGGGTGCGCTGGTCGGCGTACCGGATTCGCCGGCCGGGCCGAGGCCGGCCGCGGCCCGCCCGGCTGCGGCCCGCCCGGCCGCGGCCCGCCCGGCTGCGGCCCGCCCGGCTGCGGTGGCCTGCGCGGGTACGCCGGTCGGCGTGCCTGTTCGCGGGTGCGGGAGGGCGGCCGGGAGGGCGGCCGGGAGGCCCAGGAGGGCGGTCAGGCGGGGGGATTCCGCGAGGGAGGCGGCGGCTCGGGACTCCGCTTCGTAGGCGGCTTCGGCCGCGTCGGCGGCGTCGGCCGCGCGGGCGGCGGTGAGTTCGGCGCGGGATTCCGCGGCGGCGGCCTCGCGGGCGGTTTCCGCGGCGGTGCGGGCGGCCTCGCGGGCCTCGTCCCAGGCGGCGACGGCGGTCTTCTCGGCGTCGGTCGCGGCGAGGGCGGCGCGGGCCGGGTCGGCGTCGGGCGCCGAGTCGTCGAGCCAGCCGGCCCGGACGGCCTCAGCGGTTTCCTGCTGGACCTCGGAGAGGCGGGCGCGGAGGTGTTCGGCCTCGCTGCGGGCGCGCTGGGCTGCCGTGGCGGCGGCGGTGGCGTCGCGGTGGGCGGCCTCGCCGGTGTCCTGGAGGGCGGCGGAACGCTCCTCCTCCTCGTTGGCGACCCGTTCGCCGTGCTCGGCGGCAGTGTGCAGGGCCCGTACGAGCTCGGCGGCGGCCGTGGCGCGCGCGGCCAGCGCCGGGGCGGCGTCCCGCTCGGCCTCCAGGATCGCGGCGGCGACCCGGGCGGAGCGGTCGGCGGCGGCGCGGTGGCGCAGTACGTTCTCGGCGGCCTGCCAGGCGGAGTGCAGGGTGCGCGCTTCGAGGAGCTCGCGGCGCTGCGCGGCGGCGGCCTTGTCGGCGACGGTCAGGGCCAGCGAGGCGTGCCGGTAGGCGAGTTCGGCGGAGACGGCGGCGCTGCGGTCGCGGGCGGACTCGGCGTCGGTGACCGCGTGGGCGGCGCCGGTGACCCGCTGGGCGAGGTCGGCGGCGCGGCCGCGCTCCTCGGCGGCGCGGGCGGACAGCCGCCGGGCCAGGGTGCGCGTACGGCGTTCCGCGCCCGCGTGGACGTCGCGCAGCCGGGACCGGGTCTCGCCGGCCTCGACGATCTTGGTGAGCAGGTCCACGGAGCCGGCGGTGAAGTCCCGTTCGGCCATCAGCTCGGCTCGGCGGCCGAGCTTGTTGCCGAAGCCGTGGACCAGGTCGGCGAGCCCGTCGGTGTCGCGGGTGTCGGTGACGGCGCGCAGCAGCAGGTCGGTGAAGTCGGAGTCCTTCTTGACCGCGAAGAGGCCGGCGGCCTCGCCCTCGTCGGCGTTCATCTCGCGCTGGTAGCGGAAGAGTTCGGGGTCGAGGCCGAGTTCGGTGAGGTGCTCGTTCCAGCGGTCGTGGATCTCCTCCCAGTAGACCTCCAGGTGCGGGTACGCCTTGCCCGCGTCGGTGATCGCGTCGCGGAAGCCCTTCATGGTGCGGCGGCGGCCGTGGGCGCCGGAGGCGCCTTCGGCGGGCGGGCGGACGGCGGTGGCCTCGGCGACGGGGAGGTTGTCCAGGCTCAGGCCCGGGCCGGGGCGGAAGGAGTACCAGGCCTCGGCGAACTTGCGCGGATCGTTGGAGACCTGGCGGCCGCGCCATTCGCTGACCTTGCCGACGACGACGCACTCGCCGGTCTGGGTGTGCTGCCACTCCAGGGCGACGTGGCCGCAGTCGTCGGCGAGCAGGAACTTGCGCAGGACGCCGGAGCTGGCGCCGCCGAGGGTGTTGCGGTGGCCGGGGAGCATCACCGAGAAGATCAGCTTGAGCAGGACGGACTTGCCGCCGCCGTTCTCCAGGAAGAGCACGCCGGCGGGCGCGGGGCGGCGCGGCGGGCCGGTGGGCTCGTCCTCGAAGAACTCCGCCTGGGTGGGTGCCGGGTGGGGCACCGGCTCGCCGACTCCGCGCAGGTCGAGCACGGTGTCGGCGTAGCGCGCACCGGCGGGCCCGATGGAGTAGAGGCGGATCCGGGACAGCTCGTACATGGCGGCGGACTCTCGTGGTGTCTCGTGGGTCGTACGGAGGGGTTCTACGGGGTTGTACGGGGGGTCGTACGCGGAGCGGCGGTCGGGGCGTTGGGCTCAGGCGGCCGGGTCGGGCAGCTGGGTCGGGCGGCCGGGTCAGGCGTGGAAGGGCAGGCCGGCGTCGGCGGCGAGCTCCAGGTCGTCGCCCTCGGGCGGCGGCAGGAGACTGGCGGAGCCGTCGCTGACTGGGACCACGCCGAGTTCCAGGAGTTCGGCCATGGCCGAGCTGCCCGCCATGTCGCGGACCTGGAGCTGGTAGCGGGGGGTGGTGCGGTACGTGCCTCCGGCCTCGTCGCCGGTGCGCTGGAGGAACCCGGAGTCGGTGAGGAAGGCGGCGGCCTTGCCGACGATGCCGGTGGTGGAGCCGGCGAGGCGGCGGGCGTCCTTGGTGGCGCCGGTGGCGCTGCGGCGGGAGTAGACCCGCCAGGCGGCCTCCAGGCCCGGGGCGTCGGTGGCCGGGTCGGTGTTCTCGCCGAGCTCGTCGGCGCGTTGCTCCAGGCGGCGGCAGGTCTGCCGGACGAAGGCGTCGACGCCGTTGACGGTGATGCGGCCGATGTAGCCGTCGTCGGCGAGGTCCTCGGGGCGGGGGAAGGCCAGGGCGGCGACGGCGAGGTGGGCCAGCCCGTGCAGGAAGCGGTCCGCGGAGTCGGCGGCGGTGCGGCGGGCGTAGTCGCCCATGCGGACGGCGAAGACGGAGTCCTCGCCGGCGGCCACGGCCATGCCGGCGCGCGGGGAGACCTCCAGGACGACCAGGCCGAGGCCGGTGGCGATGGCGTCGGCGAGACGGCCGAAGGCGGGGTCCTCGCGGTAGCGGCGCAGGAGTTCGGCGTACTCGGCGTCGCGGGCGGGGAGCAGCTTGGGCTGGAGCCCGAAGGCGACGAGCCGGGACGCGTCCGCGGCGTCCGCCGGGGTGACTCCGCCGGTGGTCACGTGCGTGACGGGGGCCGACGGTGCGTCGGGCTCGCTCCACGCGGGGTGCTCGGCGTGGTGGTCGCTCACGGGTGTTGCCTCTCGTGGTGTGCGGTGGTTGTGCCGGCGGGCGGGCTCTGTTCCCCACCCCGCCCCTTCCCGAAATCGGGGGCGGGCCCCCGAGCCCCCGGGCTCCTCGCGGGGTTGCCGCGGGGGGTAGGGCGTGTTCTAAAAGTCCCGCCTGGCCCGCGACGGCCGCTCTCACCCTGCCCGGCCGGGCCGGACCACGGCCCGCGGGATTCGGAGGACGACAGGCTGCCACAGCCGCAGCCGCGCACGGACACGGCACCGGCCGCACACCGCACCGCGCCAGGGACCGGCAGGCCCGGATCGGCCGGGAGGACTCCGCCCAGCGGCGGCCTCGCCACCCGGGCAACGACGATCCCAGCCCGCCGCGAGGCCGGGCCAACAACAGGCACAGCCCGACGCCAGGCCGGGCCAACAACAGGCACAGCCCGACGCGAGGCCGCGCCAACAACGGACACACGCCGACCCCAAGCCGGGCCAACAACGGACACACGCCGACCCCAGGCCGGGCCAACAACGGGCACAGCCCGCCGCGAGGCCGCGCCAACAACGGGCACAGCCCGACCCCCCACCGGCACGGCGGCGAACTCCGTCCCGCGCCCGGCCAGGGCAGCGGCGAACTCCGTCCCGCGCCCGGCCAGGGCAGCGGTGCGGGTCATGACGACTCCGAGCGGGCCGCTGCCATGCCGGCCGCGTCGAGGAGGGCGGTGCCGACGATGAGGTCCGCGCCGCCGAATTCCGGGTCGTCCAGGGTGGTGCCGTCGTCCACGGCGAAGAGCAGCCGCTCCTCGCCCTGGCGGTACGCCGTGCCGACCGCCGGGCTCGCCGCGTGGACCGCCAGCAGGGCCACCAGGTACGGCAGGTCCGGGTCGCTGCGGCGGGCCTGCGCGAGCAGGCCGGACAGGCGGCGCGGGGCGTCGTGCGGGAGGTCCAGGAGCTCCATGGCGCAGGCGAGCTGCTCCTCGCTGAAGCGGCTGTCGTCCGGGGTCGCGATGAGGTCGGGCTCCGGCATCTCCACGCCGAGGTGCTCGCGCTCCACGGGCGGGGTGAGGAGTATCTCGACCAGGTCGGCGACGCGGACGGAGACGGGCGTGCGCAGGCCCGTGCCGGCCGCGAAGAAGGCGTCCGTGACCCGCGTGGCCTGGGAGAGCGGGAGCGGCAGGACCGGGGCCACGAGCTGCCCGTACAGGTCGATGCCCGAGCGGGGTGCCGGGGCCGCGAAGGCCTGGCGGTCCTGCTCGGCGCGGAAGAGCGGGCCGGCGTCCAGAAGGCGGGACTGGAGCTGGGTGTGGCGGCGGATGCAGTCCTTGACGATGTCCACCAGCTCGGCGGCGCGCCGCTTGTTCTCCGGCTCCTCCGCTTCGTCACGGGCGCGGCGGATGTTCGTCAGGATCGCGTTCTCGTGGCGGTAGCGGTCGGCGACGTGGTCGAGGGCCTCGGCGATCATGTCCGGGACGGCCTGGAGCCAGTCCACCGCGCGTACGTTGCGCCGCGTCGCGTCCAGCGTGCGGCGCAGGGTTTCCGCGTACTGGACCGTGCGGTAGCGGGCTTGTTCGGCGGCGAGTTGGGCGTCGGCGAGGCGGCCCCGGCTGATCAGGACCTCCAGCTTGACCTCGGCGGCGATCTGCGCGCTGGTGACGTCCGTGTCGAGGGCGCCGACCAGCACGTTGACGGCCTCGTCGGTGGTGCGCAGGTACACCGCGCCGCCGTGCCCGGGGACTTCCTCGATGAGTTTGAAGTCGTAGTCGCGGCGTACGTAGACCCCGTCCGGGCCGAAGGTGCCGTAGATCGCGCGGAAGCCGCGGTCGACACTTCCGACGTTGATCAGGTTCTCCAGCACCCAGCGGGCCACCCGCTCGTGCTCGGCGGCGGGGCGGGCGGGGGCCTGGGCGGCGACGCGGGGCAGCAGCCGGGCCACTATCTGCTCGTGGTCGGCGCCGGTGTCGAAGTCCATGTTGAGTGTGACCAGGTCGATCGCGGCGAGCGCGACCTCCGCCATCGCGTAGACCCCGTACTCGCCGGCCAGATTGGCCTTGCGTACGTCGAGATCGTGCAGCGGGGCGGTGCAGGCGAGGGCGCGCAGCCGCCGGGCCAGGCCCTCGTCGGCGGCCGGGCCCGGCGCCGGGGACGGTAGGGGCTTCGCCGGGGCAGGGAGAGTCACGGGCAAAGACTAGGCGCTGACACGGACAACATCCCAAACGGCATGGTTCGGCCGGATCGTCCCCGCCCGGTCCGCGTTCGGGTGCCCGCCGCGTGTTCCGACGGCCACGCAGCCGCTCAACGGGGTCTCGACCGGCCCTCGATCGTTCGCCGGACGCCGCGGACCCTGTTCTACGCTCACCGCATGGCTTCCATGATCACACCGATCGATCCCATGATCACACCGACGATCGACCTCAACGCAGACCTCGGCGAGGGGTTCGGGCGGTGGACGCTGACCGACGACGAGGCCCTGCTGTCGGTGGTCACGAGCGCCAACGTGGCGTGCGGCTTCCATGCCGGGGACCCGTCCATCATGCGGCGGGTCTGCGAGCTGGCCGCCGAGCGCGGCGTACGGATCGGCGCGCAGGTCTCGTACCGCGACCTGGCGGGCTTCGGGCGGCGCTCGATGGACGTGCCGCCCGGTGAGCTGGCGGACGAGGTGGCGTACCAGATCGGCGCGCTGGAGGTGTTCGCGCGGGCGGCCGGCTCCAAGGTGTCCTACGTGAAACCGCACGGTGCGCTGTACAACCGCACCGTGCACGACGCGGACCAGGCGGGAGCGGTGGTCGCCGGGATCCGGCTGGCCGTGGGGGCGGGGGTCGGGGAAGGGGCCGAAGGGGCAGCGGCCAGGGGGACGCCGGCCGAGGGAGCAGCGGCCGGGGGAGCAGCCGCCGGGGGGCTTCCCGTCCTGGGGCTGCCCGGGTCGCTGCTGCTCGCGGCCGCCGCGGAGGCCGGGCTGACGCCCGTACCGGAGGCGTTCGCCGACCGCGCCTACACGGCGGCCGGGACGCTGGTGCCACGCGGTGAGCCGGGGGCGGTGCTGCTCGACCCGGACGCGGTGGTCGCGCGGGCCGTACTGATGGCCGCCGAGGGCTCGGTGACGGCCGCCGACGGGTCCCCGGTCCTGGTGGCCGCGCGTTCGCTGTGCCTGCACGGGGACACCCCGGGAGCGGCCGGTCTCGCCCGCCGGGTCCGGGAGGCGCTGAGCGCCGCTGGGGTGCGGGTGGAGGCCTTCGCGTGAGCGGCCGGAGGGTGCTGCCGGTGGGTGACGAGGCGCTGCTGGTCGAGCTGGGCTCGGCCGCGGAGGTGGCCGCGCTGCACTCCGAGTTGCTGCGGCGGCGGGCGGAACTCGGCCCCGTACGGGAGATCGTGCCCGCGGCGCGGACGGTGCTGCTGGACGGCGTACGGGAGCCGCAGGCGCTCGCGGCCCGGATCGCGGGGTGGGAGGTACCACCGCTCGCGGAGACCGAGGGGCCGCTGATCACCGTCCCGGTGCGGTACGACGGACCGGACCTGGCCGAGGTCGCCCAGCTGTGGGGGGTGGCGGCGGACGAGGTGGCCGGCATCGTCGGGGCGACGGTCTTCCGGGTGGCGTTCTGCGGGTTCTCGCCGGGGTTCGGATACCTGACCGGCCTCCCGGAGCGCTTCCACGTGCCGCGGCGGGACACGCCCCGTACGGCCGTCCCGGCGGGCTCGCTGGCGCTGGCGGGCGAGTACGCGGGGGTGTACCCGCGTTCCTCCCCCGGCGGGTGGCAGCTGATCGGGACCACGGACGCGGTGCTGTGGGACCCGGAGCGGGAACCGGCGGCGCTGTTCGCGCCGGGGGTTCGGGTGCGGTTCGAGGAGGCGACGGCGTGACGGATCTGCGGGTGCGGTTCGAGGAGGCGGGGGCGTGACGGATCTGCTGGTGCGGTTCGAGGAGGCGGGGGCGTGACGGATCTGCTGGTGCTCCGGGCCGGGGCCCTGACCACCGTCCAGGACCGGGGACGGCCCGGGTACGCACACCTGGGTGTCCCCCGGTCGGGCGCGCTCGACGCGGCGGCGCACGCTCTGGCCAACCGCCTGCTGGGCAACCCGGCGGACGCGGCGACGCTGGAGACCACCCTGGACGGGGTCGCGCTGCGGACGTCGGCCCCGGTGACGGTGGCGGTCACGGGTGCGCCGTGTGCGGTACGGGCATCAGGGCGCGCGGTGGCGTGGGGCGCGCCGGTGTGGCTCCCGGCCGGGGCCGAGCTGGAGGTGGGCCGGGCGGAGTCGGGGCTGCGCAGCTATGTGGCGGTGCGGGGAGGCTTCGGCGTGCCGCCGGTGCTGGGCAGCCGTGCCACGGACCTGCTGTCGGGGCTGGGTCCGGCGGTGTTGACGGCGGGGGCGGTGCTGCCGGTGGGCCGGCCGGGGCCGGATCCGGTGTCCGGGGTGGATGTGCTGGCCGTGCCGGGACCGCCCTCGGAACTGGTGCTGCCGGTGCGGCTGGGCCCGAGGGCGGACTGGTTCACCCCGGGCTCACTCGCCGGCCTCTGGCGTTCGGGATACCGGGTCTCGGCGATGTCCAACCGCATCGGGCTCCGAACGGAGGCGGGCCCGCCGCTGATCCGGGCCCGGGGCGGCGAACTCCCGAGTGAGGGCATGGTCCTGGGCGCGGTCCAGGTCCCTCCGGACGGCTTGCCGGTGGTCTTCCTGGCCGACCACCCGGTGACGGGCGGCTACCCGGTGGTGGGCGTGATCCCGCCGGGCCCACCCCTGGACGCCGCGGCCCAGGCCCGTCCGGGCGTGGCGGTGAGGTTCGTGGCCGCGTAGAGGGGGACGGGGGGCCGGCCACGTTCCCGAGCGGGCACGGCGGCCCGAAGAGCCTCGCCCGGGCTGCGGCTACCGCCGATGCCGGACCGGTACCGCCTGCGGGACCGCCCGGGCCCCCAGCCCAGGCCCCCAGCCCAAGCCCCCGGCCCGGGTCCCGGCCAAGCGTCACGGCAGCCACACCGTCACGGCAGCCACACGCCGACAGCCACACCGCAGCTACACGGCCGACTCCGGCGCTATGCGGCTTCGCACCGCCGACTGGACGTCTTCCTCCTCCGCCGGGTCCGCCGCCAGGCGGCGCAGGCGGGGGGCGACGCGGGCGTCGGCCGTTTCGGCGTGGCGGGCCGCCACCTCGCGGGTGGTCTCCTCGCAGTCCCACAGGCACTCGACGGCGAACCCGGCCGCGAAGGACGGATCCGTGCTGGCCAGAGCGCGGGCGGCGCGGCCGCGAAGGTGGGACGAGGCCGTCTCGCGGTAGATGTGGCGCAGCACCGGCGCCGCGCACCCGATGGAGAGCCGGCCGGCTCCGTCCACCAGGGTGAACAGCCGCAGGCTGTCCGGGCCCGAACCGCGGACGGTGGAGCGGAGGGCGCCCAGGACGAGTCCGGCGTCCACGGCTCCGCCCCGGGCGGCCAGGAGGGCCGCCGCGGCCGCTCCCAGGGCGTCGGGGCGGTGCACCCAGTGCCGGGCCCGGTCGACCGCCGCGGGGCCGCCCATGCGCTCGTAGGCGGCCACGGCGGGCTCGTCCCCGGCGGCTTCGATGAGGTCCAGGACGGCCGGGTTCTCCGGTTCGGCGAGGACCAGGTGGTGCAGGGCGGTGGCCCGGGCGGCCTCGCCGGAGGCTCCGGCGGCGGCCGCGAGGATCGCCGTACGGTCCTCGGGCGCGGCAACGGCGGCGAGACATCGCGCGGCGGGTACGTGCAGCGGGGTACCGCGGCGCAGCCCGTCGGCGGCCCAGTCGAAGACGGCCTGGACACCCCAGCCGGGCCGGGGCCCGCTGGGTGCCAGCTGGCGCTGCCAGCGGTCGAAGGAGCCCTGCTCCCGGGCGGCGCGCAACCGCTCGCCGAATTCGGGCGTCTCTTCCCACAGCCACCACGGCCGGGGCTCGTACGCGTCGCGGACGGCGGCGGCCAGCCTCGCCTCGCCCTCCGCCGTGGCGGGGAATCTGGCGAGGACCGGTACGGCGAGGCCGCGCAGGCCTTCGTCATCGTCGCGCAGGGCGAGTTCGTCGAGGGCCCAGGCCCAGTTCGTCCCGGAGGCGGCGTACCGGCGCAGCAGCATCAGCGCGTCGTCGCGGCCGTAGGAGGCGAGGTGACCGAGTACGGACAGGGCGAGGCCGGTCCTGTTGTCGTCCTCGTCGACGAGGTCGTCGGCGCTGAGGAGGTGGTTCTCGATCTCGCCGAGGGGACCGTCGAGGTCCAGGTACAGCCGGGCGTAGTACAGGGAGCGGTTCTCGACCTGCCAGTCCCGGCGCGGGTCGAAGAGCACGCACTGGTTGAGGGCCGCGAGGGCCTCGGGCCGGGGGGCCGCGAGGGCGTGCAGCGTGCCGTCGCCGCGGCCCCGCTGGAGAAGCCCGAGCAGGGTGCCGCTTGGCGCTATGACTGGTTCGAACATGGAAATGGCCTCAAATCAAGCTGGGGACGCAACCGGGAATCGGGATTCACAGGGCCGCGTAACAGCATGTGAGGACGTCCGCCGTCATGTTCCGCTCGATGTAGACCATTGCCTTCTCACTCTCGTCGGTGCTTCGCGGCCATGGCGGCCGGTCCGGCAGGGTGGGTGTGGACACCCGTCGTGTCCAGCCCGCTCCTGCCCGTCCGTCATGTTCGCGAATCGAATCCGACGCCATGATGACCCAGCCGGTTTGTGCACCGCGACCACATTTACGGCCGCCGTGACCAACCTGTGAGGTCTGGGACCAGTGGGACCGTGCCAGGTCACGGCCAAAAACGGACTACTTGGCTCCGAAGAGTTCCAGCAGGTCGGTCTTGGCGAACATGCGGGCCGTGTCCACGGCGGAGGGCGTTCCGGCGTTCGGGTCGGCGCCGCCGGCGAGCAGCGCGCGGATGACGGCCTCCTCACCCTTGAAGACCGCGCCGGCGAGCGGGGTCTGGCCGCGGTCGTTGGCGCGGTCGGCCTCGGCGCCGCGGGCCAGCAGGGCCGTCACGGCGTCGGCGTGGCCGTGGTAGGCGGCCAGCATGACGAGGGTGTCGCCGCGGTCGTTGGTGAGGTTCGCCGGCACCCCGGCGTCGAGGTACGCGGTGAGCGTCTCGGTCTCACCCTGGCGGGCGAGGTCGAAGATCTTGGTGGCCAGTTCGATGACGTCCTCGTCGGGACCGTCCTGGGCTCCGGAGCCGTCCTGGGTGTGCTCGCTCATCGTTCGTACCGCCTTTCACTCGCTGCTGGCATACGGAGTTTCCCCAGGCCGGGCGGGCAGGGGGGTGCACGGCGCTGCATCCGTACGGGTGAATCGCCAGAGTAGCGCCCGGGCCCGCACATGACGGGGGCAGACCGCGGCAAAGATCACCCTTGACCCCCTTCGCGCCGGACGCGCCAGCGGTGGGGGGCCGGTCAAGTGAAAAACGCCCAGATTCACTCGGATGCACCTTTTGTCGCATTGATACTTCCTGTGAGCCTGGAACAACTGATGGTGACTGTCCCCACCCACCAGGAGAACCTCTCATGGTCCTGTCCATCTCAGGCGTCGTCCTGCTCGGCATCATCTGCTTCCTGTTCTTCAAGAAGGACGGGATGAAGCTGACGCACGCCTTCGTCTGCGCGCTCTTCGGCTTCTTCCTCGCCGGCTCCGCCATCGCCCCCAGCATCACGGCGAGCACCGCGAGCCTCGCGAGCCTTCTCGGCGGGATCAAGCTCTAGGGCCCCCCGACCGCACCGTCCCGCCCCACCCACAACTCCAGGAGACGCCCGTGGCCAGGCGCCCACTTCCCCGCATTCTCAGCAGCGGCACAACGTCGCTGGCCCGGGGCCGCGACTTCGCTCGCACGGCCGCCGACAGCGCCACGGACGTTCTCCATCCGCTCCTCACCATCGGACGCGGCCTGCGCATCCTGGCTTCGGCCGGGCGGCGCAAATGGGCCGAGACCCCCAAGGACAAGCGTGGTCCCGCGCTGTTCCTGGGAGCCGCCTGCGTCCTCGTGGTCGCGCTCGTCCCCTACGGCCCGCTGTGCGCCCTGATCACCCTCATGGCGGCGGCAGCCTGGCAGGGACGCGACCGCACCCCGGCGAAGTCCGGGCCCAGCGATGCCGAGACCGAGCGGCTCGGCTCCCTCTACGAAGCCCTCGTGCCGTACTTCTCCATCCCGGAGGACCCGAGACCGCTCTTCGCTCACGGCGGGGACTGGGAGCAGGCCTTCAGCGGCTACGAGTTCGACGAGGCGGGCCGCGTCACCCGGCTGCGCATCCGCTACCCGGCCTACTTCACCGATGGCGAGGCCGCATCGAGGGCCCGGATCGAGGCACTGCTGCACGCCAAGTCCGGGCGCGGACGGGAGTATCTCTTCGACTGGGACGAGGAGGGCAACCAGCTCGACCTGAGTGTGCTGGCGGCGCTGCCGACGGGCATCGCCGCCCAGCCGTTCGTCACCTCGCCCGGCGAGACCGTGCTCGGTTTCACCGACGCCCGGAGCGTGCAGCGCACCCTGCCCGTCCTGGAGGCCGACGAGCCCCGCGACGTGCCGCCGGTGATCTGGCGCACCGGCCCCCGGTCCACCGAACCCCATCTGCTGGCCGTGGGCCAGCCCGGCAGCGGCACCTCCACCCTGCTCCGCTCGATCGCCTTGCAGGCCCTCCAGCACGGGGGCGACGTACTGATCGTCGAGGGCGGCGGCAGCGGCGAGTACTCCTGCCTCTCCGGCCGTACCGGCGTCCTCGCCGTGGAATGCGGCCTGAGCGGGGCGCTGGCCACCCTGGAGTGGGCCGCGAACGAGACCGAGCGGCGCCTGATCGCCACGCACCGGGCTCGCGAGTCCGGCCGCCCCGCGCCCGAGGACACCCGGCACCCGCTGTGGATCCTGCTGGACCGGCCCAGCGCGCTCGCGCACCTCGCGGCCGCCGAGGGGGCCCCGGACCCGCTCGCCCAGCTCCAGGTGCCGCTGCGGCACGGCCGCACCGGGCACATCACGGTGGTGGTGGCCGAGCAGTTCGACCACCTCGAGCTGCTGAACGACACCGTCTGGCAGCACACCCGGGCCCGGGTCGTACTCGGGCCCGCCTCGATCCAGCAGATCGCCGACGTACTGGGCCTGCCGCCGCACACCACCCCGACCGCGCAGGTGCCGCCCGGACGCGGGTACGCCCGGCTCGGCACGGGTCCCGTCCACCGGTTGCAGGTGCCCGCCACGCCCGACCCGTACGACGACGCCACGCACCCGGCGTACCGGCAGGCGGTACTGGAGCTGCTGCCCGCACGGCAGCAGCCCGGCCCGGGGGCGCCGGGGCGCGTCACGCTGGCCAAGACGCTCCAGGGCCACCAGCCCCCGGCCCAGGCCCAGGGCCCGGCGATCGACGCCACGGAGATCCCGGAGGTCCCGGCCGAGGCGCCGTAAGCCCGGCAGGCCCGGCACTCCCCCGCAGGCCCCCGTAAAAGGCCCCCCTACACCCACAGGCCCAGCAGGCCCCACACACTCACAGGCCCCGCACAACCCCACAGGCCCCGCGCCGGTAGGCGCCCCGGCCCCGCCTCTACGCGACGAACGTGCGCGGCGGCTCCGCGCCGCTGCCGCCCGCGCCCGTGCCGACCAGGCGGGCCGCCGACGCCAGTCGGGCCGCGGCCTCCTCGGCCACCGGGCCGCCGACGGTGAACGGCAGCCGGACGTAGCCCTCGAAGGCCCCGTCCACGCCGAACCGCGGCCCCGAGGGGACCCGTACGCCGACCCGCTCCCCCACCTCGGCCAGCCGTGAGCCGGACAGCCCGCCCGCGCGGGCCCAGAGCGTCAGCCCGCCCTTCGGGACCGCGAACTCCCAGTCCGGCAGCTCCCTGCGCACCGCCGTCACCAGCGCGTCCCGGTTCTCCCGGGCCTGGTCGCGGCGGATCCCGACGGCCTCCTGCCAGCCCCCGGTCCGCATCAGCCAGTTCACCGCGAGCTGCTCCAGCACCGGGGTGCCCAGATCGGCGTACGCACGCGCCGCGACCAGGCTCCGGATCACATCGGGCGCCGCCCGGACCCAGCCGATCCGCATCCCCGCCCAGAAGGCCTTGCTGGCGGAGCCGACGGTGATCACGGTCGAGCCGGCCGGGTCGAAGGAGCACACCGGCCGCGGCATGTCCAGGTCCGGGTCCAGCTGGAGCTCGGCCATGGTCTCGTCGGCGATCAGTACGGTGCCGGCCGAGCGGGCGGCCGCCACCATGGCGCGGCGCTGCTCCTCGGAGGCCAGCGCGCCGGTCGGGTTGTGGAAGTCGGCGACGACGTACGCCAGGCGGGGCGCGGAGTCGCGCAGCACCTGCCGCCACACGTCCATGTCCCAGCCGCTCAGCCCGTCACCCATCGCGACCGGCACGAGGCGGACCCCGGCGGCGCGCATCAGCTGAAGGATGTTGGCGTAGGAAGGGGACTCGACGGCGATCCGCTCCCCGCGGCCCGCGAACAGGCTGCAGATGGCGTCGATGGCGCCCATCGCACCGGTGGTGACCATGATCTGCTCGGGCATGGTCGGGATGCCGCGCTCGGTGTAGCGGTCGGCGAGCATCCGGCGCAGCGCGGGCAGCCCGGCGGGGTAGTCGCCGTGGGTGTGCGCGTACGGCGGGAGCTCTTCCAGCGCTCCCTGGACGGCCTTGGTGAGCCAGGGCTCGGGGGCCGGGAGGGCCGCGCAGCCGAGGTCGATCATCGAGCCGAGGGACTCGGGCGGCAGGGGTTCCAGGCCGCGGGCGGGCAGCGGGTTCCCGGCCGGCACGGAGGTCCAGCTGCCGGCGCCCCGGCGGGATTCCAGGAAACCCTCGCCGCGCAGGGCCTCGTAGGCCGCGGCGACGGTGGTGCGGCTGAGGGAGAGGGCGACGGCGAGCTCCCGCTCGGCGGGCAGCCGGGCGGCGACCGGGACGCGGCCTTCGAGGACGAGCAGCCGGATTCCGTCGGCGAGCGAGCGGTACGCGGGCGGCTTGCGGGTGCCCGGCACGCCGGGCCGCTCCTGCTGGGAGGTGATGAGACGGGCGAGCTGTGCGGCACCCACCGCCGAGGTCCACTCTGCCATGACGTCCGGTCCACCTTTGTCGAATTGGCCCTGACCGGCCCCTGCGTGCCACCGGTATTGGATTGCTTCCTGAGCCACAGGGTGCCATGGAGCGGTCCATCGGACCAGAGGTGCGCGGCCGTTCACCGCCCGGCCATCGAGCCGCTCCCGCCCCACCGGATCCAGGGGGCATACTGCCGCCGTGACGCACGTACGCCTTCGGCACCCGTATCTGGACCATCCGGCTCCGATCCCCTTCGCGCACCGGGGAGGGGCCGCGGACGGGCTGGAGAACACCGCCGCCGCCTTCCGCCGGGCGGCCGGGGCGGGCTACCGGTATTTCGAGACCGATGTGCACGCCACGGTCGACGGGAAGCTGGTGGCCTTCCACGACTCCACCCTGGACCGGGTCACCGACACGCGGGGCCGGATCGCCGAGCTGCCCTGGAGCCGGGTGCGGGAGGCCCGGGTGGGCGGCGGCGAGCCGCTGCCGCTGTTCGAGGAGCTGCTGGAGGAGTTCCCGGACGCCCGCTGGAACATCGACATCAAGGCCGAGTCGGCGGTGCACCCCCTGGTCAATCTGATCGCGCGGGCCGGGGTCTGGGACCGGGTGTGCGTGGGCTCGTTCTCGGAGAGCCGGGTGGCCCGGGCGCAGAAGACCGCCGGCCCGCGGCTGGCGACCTCGTACGGGGTGCGCGGGGTGGTGGGCCTGCGGCTGCGCTCGTTCGCGATCCCCGCGGCGCTGCGGGTCGGAGCGGTGGCGGCGCAGGTTCCGGAGACCCAGGCGGGCATCCGCGTCGTCGACCGGCGCTTCGTACGGACCGCACACGAACGGGGACTCCAGGTACACGTCTGGACCGTGAACGAACCGGAACGTATGGAGGCTCTGCTCGACCTGGGTGTCGATGGCATCATGACCGACCAGATCGACATCTTGCGCACGGTGCTGGACCGGCGCGGGGCCTGGGCCTGACCGCTCACCGGCCTCCGTGCCCGGTGGGGCGGCCGGAGCGGTACGGGGACCAGCGAAGGGGCGCTCATGAGTGCGCAGACGACGGACGAGGCGGAACCGGGGGCCGAGGACGGCAGAGCCGCGGTCGCCGCGCGCAAGCGCGAACAGCACGGCTGGTACTTCTACGATTTCGCCTGCTCGGTCTACTCGTCGAGCGTGCTCACGGTGTTCCTCGGGCCGTACCTGACCTCGGTGGCCAAGGCCGCCGCGGACGCCGGGGGCTACGTCCACCCGCTGGGCATCCCGGTCCGGGCCGGGTCCTTCTTCGCGTACTCGGTGTCGGTCTCGGTGATCGTGGCCGTGCTGATCATGCCGCTGGTGGGCGCTCTCGCGGACCGCAGCGGCCGCAAGAAGCCGTTGCTGGCGGCCGCGGCGTACACGGGCGCGACGGCGACGGCCGGAATGTTCTTCCTGGGCGGAGAGCGCTATCTGCTGGGCGGGCTGCTGCTGATCGTCGCGAACGCCTCGCTCTCGGTCTCGATGGTGCTCTACAACGCCTACCTGCCGCAGATCTCCACCCCGGACGAGCGGGACTCCGTCTCCTCGCGGGGCTGGGCCTTCGGCTACACCGCGGGCGCGTTCGTACTCGTACTGAACCTGGTGCTCTTCCAGGGACACGACTCCTTCGGCCTCTCCGAGGGCGCGGCGGTCCGGATATGCCTGGCGTCGGCGGGCCTGTGGTGGGGGGCCTTCGCGATCATCCCGCTGCGGCGGCTGCGGGACCGGGCGGCCATACCGGAGAGGGTGAGCGGGGAGGACGGGAGCGGGGAGGACGGGAGCGCACCGGCCGTCAGCGGCTGGAAGCAGCTCGTCGCCACCCTGAAGGACATGCGGCGCTATCCGCTGACCCTGTCGTTCCTGCTGGCGTACCTGATCTACAACGACGGCGTGCAGACGGTGATCTCCCAGGCCTCGGTCTACGGCTCGGAGGAGCTGGAGCTGGAGCAGTCCACGCTGATCGTGGCGGTGCTGCTGGTCCAGATCCTGGCCGTGGCCGGGGCGCTGGGGATGGGCCGGCTGGCCCGCGAGTACGGCGCCAAGCGGACGATTCTCGGGTCGCTGGCCGCCTGGGGCCTCACGCTGGGGGCCGGATACTTCCTGCCGGCGCGGACGCCGGTGTGGTTCTTCGCACTCGCCGCGATGATCGGACTGGTGCTGGGCGGCAGTCAGGCGCTGTCGCGCTCGCTGTTCTCGCACCTGGTGCCGGCCGGCAAGGAGGCCGAGTACTTCTCCGCGTACGAGATGAGCGACCGGGGGCTGAGCTGGGTGGGGCCGCTGGTCTTCGGCCTGACCTACCAGGTCACGGGCAGCTACCGGGACGCGATCATCTCGTTGGTGGTCTTCTTCGTACTGGGTTTCGTGCTGCTGGCGAGGGTGCCGGTGCGGCGCGCGGTGGAGGCGGCGGGCAATCCTGTTCCGGAGCGGATCTGAGCGGGATCCGGCCGTGCTCGCGGACCGAATCCACTAACGATTTCCGAACGGATTTCGACGTTGAAGCGAAGGCCCGGTAGTGTACGCCTTTGGCCTGCCAGGCGGACCGTTACTGCGCGCTAAAGAAGTAAAGACGTTGGGTGACATCTGCTGCCAGATGTGACAAAACGGGCATTGGTGGGTACAACAAGGGGCGGCACGACGGGCGACGCATTGACCCGGAGCGGGAATCTATACCGCCGACCGGACGTTGACCGGATGACGACGACAGCGACACCTGTCCTGTGGGCGACAAGCCCGGGAGGCACGATTCATGAGTGAGCGAGCTCTCCGCGGTACGCGGCTCGTGGTTACCAGCTACGAGACGGACCGCGGCATCGATCTGGCCCCGCGCCAGGCGGTGGAGTACGCATGCCAGAACGGACATCGATTTGAGATGCCGTTCTCGGTTGAGGCAGAAATTCCGCCGGAGTGGGAGTGCAAGGCGTGCGGCGCCATGGCACTCCTGGTTGACGGGGACGGGCCCGAAGAGAAGAAGGGCAAGCCTGCGCGAACGCACTGGGACATGCTCATGGAGCGGCGCACCCGCGAGGAGCTGGAGGAAGTGCTGGCCGAGAGGCTGGCGGTCCTGCGCTCCGGCGCCATGAACATTGCCGTGCATCCGCGGGACAGCCGCAAGTCCGCCTGACAGCCGGACGTAGAACAAAGTCGAGGGCCCCCGCCACTTCTTGTGGCGGGGGCCCTCGGCTTTTGTCCTGTACGCCGGTCAGCTGTGCGGGTACGCCGTCAGGGGGTCAGCGGCGCCCGGTACCCGGTGTCGGGGCCGGCCGGGCCCGGCTGGTGCGGCCGGTCCTCGCGGATGACCTCGCCCTGGACGACCTTGCCGTCCGGGTAGCGGATACGGGCCTGCTGGAAGGCGTCGCCGAAGCTGCCCGCCGGCGCCGAGGCCATCTTGCGCTCCAGCGAGCGGGCGGCGCGGCGGCCGATCCAGGCCCGGACGGGCGGGAGCAGGCAGAACAGGCCCGCCAGGTCGGAGAGCAGGCCCGGCATGATCAGGAGCAGGCCGGCCAGCATGGTGAGGCCGTTGCCGGTGCCCGGCTGTTGCGGTGTCGGCTGCTGCCCCCGCTGAGCCTGCTGGAAGGTGTCGGCCAGGTTCTTGAAGGCACGCCGCCCCGCGCGCTTGATGACCACCACACCCAGCACCATCCCGCCCGCGAGCAGCGCGAAGACGGTCAGCCCGCCTGCGGCGCCGGCGACCAGGCTGAGCAGCCAGATCTCCATGATCAGCCAGGCGGCGACCGCCAGGGGGAGGAACGTGCGGGCGGGCGAGCGCCGCCGGGGGGCCGTCGAAAGGGGAACGCCGGTCGTCATTCCCCCAGTGTGCCTGGGCCGGTGTAAAAGCGGCCTCAGTCGGAGGTACCGGACAACCCCTAAGGGCGTCACAGCCGGGACTGCGCCCCCTGGCGGGGCTGTCAGCCCTTGCCGAGGCCCGTCAGCTTGGCCGCGCGCGACTTGAGGCCCCACTGGGTGACCCGCCACAGGGCCTCCACCACGATGTCCTTGCTCATCTTGCTGTCGCCGAACTCCCGCTCGACGAAGGTGATGGGCACCTCCACCACGCGGAAACCCTTGCCGATGGCCCGGCGGGCGAGGTCGACCTGGAAGCAGTAGCCCGCGGAGGCCACGTCCCTCAGGCCCAGCCCCTCCAGGGTCTCGCGGCGGAAGGCACGGTAGCCGCCGGTCACGTCGCGGATCGGGACGTCCAGCAGCAGCCGGGAGTACGTGGACCCGCCGCGCGAGAGGAACTCGCGGCTCTTGGGCCAGTTGACGACGCGGCCGCCCGGCACCCAGCGGGAGCCCAGCACCAGGTCGGCGCCGGCGAGCGCGGTGAGCAGCCTGGGCAGTTCCTCGGGCTGGTGGGAGCCGTCGGCGTCCATCTCGACGATCACGCCGTAGTCGCGCTCCAGGGCCCAGTCGAAGCCCGCGAGGTAGGCGGCGCCGAGGCCTTCCTTGCCCTTGCGGTGCAGGACGTGGACCTGGTCGTCGGCGGAGGCGAGCTCGTCGGCGAGCTTGCCCGTTCCGTCGGGGCTGTTGTCGTCGGCGACCAGGACGTGCGCCTCGGGTACCGCCGCGCGTACGCGTCCGACGATCAGCCCGATGTTCTCGGCCTCGTTGTAGGTCGGGATGATCACCAAGGCCGTGCCGAGCGGTCCGTGGCTCCGCTGTCCGCCGTCACTCACTGGGTCCCCTTGTGTGTTCTCGTGCGCCGTCCAGTCACAGCAGGTTGATTTTAGAACAGCGATCGGGGCCCGGGGTCCTTCGGGCCGGTCCGGTTCCCGCTGGCTGCGGGCCGCCGTGACCGTTGTCTACTGGACCGCCGGCCCCCGATCCAGGGCCACCCGCCGCCCGGTGAAGCCTTCCCTCGCCCCCGAGGCGCGGGCGCGCTGAGCGGACGGATCCGTCCGGTACGGACGTCCTGTGGTGGACCCGGCCGAACCTATCCGGGTCCGGCCGCCCGTACCGAACCGAGGCCCGCCGGATCACCCCTGTGGGCGTACGAATACCTCCCGGCCGCCGACGACCGTGGCCAGGCACACCGGCAGGTCCCGGCCGGGGGTCAGGTCGGGCAGTCCGGGGGTGCCGGACCGGGGGTCTGTGGACCAGCGGGCGACCCTGTCGTCGGGGGCCTGGACCACCAGTTCTTCGGTCTGCCACAGGGCGTAGTCGGCCGGGGCGCCGGGAACGAGGATGCCCGCGTCGTCCCTGCCCAGGGCCCGCCAGCCGCCGCGGGTGTGGGCGGCGAAGGCGGCGCGTACGGAGATCCGGTGCTCGGGCGTCCGGTGGAAGGCGGCCGCCCGGACGGTGCCCCAGGGGTCCAGCGGGGTGACCGGCGCGTCGGAGCCGAAGGCGAGGGGAACGCCGGCCTTGAGCAGGGCGGCGAAGGGGTTGAGGGTACGGGCGCGCTCGATGCCCAGCCGGTCCGCGTACATGCCGTTCTCGCCGCCCCAGGCCGCGTCGAAGGCGGGCTGCACGGAGGCGGTCAGGCCGAGTTCCGCGAAGGCGGCGATGGTGGCCGGGGTCATCATCTCGGCGTGCTCGACGCGGTGCCGGGCGGCGCGGACGCGGGCGAGGCCCACCTTCTCGGCGGCCGCCCGGGCGCCCTCGACGACGGCGCTGATCGCGGCGTCGCCGATGGCGTGGAAGCCGGCCTGGAGGCCCGCCTCGGTGCAGGCGGCGATGTGTTCCGCCACGGCGTGCGCGTCGAGGTAGCCGGTGCCGCTGTGGCCGGCGTCGGCGTACGGGGCGTGCAGACAGGCGGTGTGCGAGCCGAGGGCTCCGTCCACGAAGAGGTCGCCGGCGGCGCCGACCGCGCCGAGCGCCTTGGCCTGGGCGAGGTCCCGGTCGGCCCAGTACCCGAAGACGCGCGGCCCGGGGCGGCCCGCGGCGAGTTCGAGCAGGGCGGTGAAGTCCTCGGCGGAGGAGATGCCGGGGCCGCCGCACTCGTGCACGGAGCCGATGCCGAGGGAGGCGGCCCGGTCCAGGGCGGCCCGCTGGGCCTCGGCGCGCTGGGCCGGGGTGACGGCGTCGAGCGCCGCGGCCCGTACGGCGTGGTGGGCGTCGCGGATCAGCGGCTCGTCGGCTTCCGTACGCAGATCGGACATGCCGGGGACCAGGTCGAGCAGGGCGGTGGTGACGACCGCCGAGTGCACGTCGATCCGGCTGAGGTAGAGCGGGCGGCCGCCGGTGGCCCGGTCGAGCTCCTCCCGGCGCGGGGCGCGCCGCTCGGGCCAGCGGGCGGCGTCCCAGCCGTGGCCGAGGAGCACCCGGTCGGCGGGACGGCTGTCGGCGTACGCGCGGACGCGGGCGAGGGCGTCCTGAAGGGAACGGGCCCCGGACAGGTCCAGCCCGGTGAGGGCGAGGCCGGCGGAGGTGGTGTGGACGTGGGCGTCGGTGAAGGCGGGAGTGACGAGCGCCCCGGCGAGGTCGACGACCTCGTCGACGCCCTGCGCGAAGGCGTCGGCGGCGCCTTCGGAGCCGACCCAGGCGATGTGGCCGCGCTCGACGACCATCGCGGTGGCGAAGGGGTCGGCGGGGCTGTGCACTTCGCCGCCGCGGAGGAGGACGGTGCGGTGGGTTCCGGCGGCGGTGGCGGAGTCGGCGGTGCGGTCAGTCATGCGGAACAGTCTCGCGGGTCCGCGTGCGCGGTCCGAACACGGCCCCCGGGCGGACCGTCCCGGGCCCGCCGCCGCCCGCCGCCCGCCGCGGCCCGCCGCGTCAGGAAGCCCGCCGCCGCCCGCCGCTTCAGGAAGGGGGAATCACACCCGGGGCGGGCGGGACTCGTACGGGGTCGAGAGGACCACCGTCGTGCGGGTGGACACGTGTGCCAGGGCGCGCAGGCGGCCCAGGAGGTCTTCCAGTTCCAGCGGGGTGGCCACGCGGACCTTGAGGATGTAGTTCTCGTCGCCCGCGACGCTGTGGCAGGCCTCGATCTCGGGGACGCCGGCCAGGCGGTCCGCGATGTCGTCCGGGGCGCTCGGGTCGAAGGGCTTGACCGAGATGAAGGCGGTCAGGGGCAGCCCGACGGCCTCGGGGTCGACGACGGCCGCGTATCCGCGGATCACCCCGCGCTGCTCCAGGCGGCGTACTCGCTGATGGACTGCCGACGTGGACAGTCCGGTGGCCTTGCCCAGATCCGTGTAGCTCATCCGCCCGTCCCGCACGAGCAGATCAACGATCTGGCGGTCCAGCTCCTCCATTGCGCTCATAGCCGCACAACCTACGGCCCAACACCGCTCCACGCCCAGCGGTGTCCACGGATGAACTGGCACCTGCACCGGGCATGTGACCAAGGCCACAAGCCTCTGCGGGCCTATGCCGGTCTGTCGCGGTTACTCGTGCCGCGCGACGGGAAGTGCTTGCTGTGGCCGTGGCTGAAGGAACTGCCCGCCCGGCCGACCCAAGGGGGAGTACATCCATGCTGAACACCAAGCGCGCCGGTCGCACCGAACCGGAGCCCCTCGAACTTCTCGATTCCGAGGATGACGATTACCTCGAAGACGCCGAGGGCTTCGAGATCCACCACGCGATCTGCCCCGACTGCGGCCAGGCCATCGCCCTCGTCGCCGACGAGGAGCACCTCCCGGAGCACGCGCTCTGCCTGACCCCGTGGAACCCCTTCGGGCTCACGGTGTGCGCGGGTACGGGCCGGCCGGCCTCCGAGGCGCTGCCGACCGTGGGCATGCTCCAGCCGGAGGGCGTGCAGGAGCTGGAGCCCGTCGTACTGCTGACGCTGCCGCAGGGGCTGGACTGGCGGACGCAGCCGTTCTCGCACGTCGGCGGTCCGGGCTCGCGTCCCGTACGGATGCCCGTGCCGGCGGTGCTGCCGCAGATGCGGCAGCACGCCCAGGCTGCCTGACCTGACGTAGCCGGCCTACCCGGTCTACCCGTCCTACCAGTACGTTCCCTGCACCATGGCGGCGAGGCTGGCGTGGTGCAGGATCAGGCTGTCCGGATCCGCCGGTACCTCGACCTCGCCGAAGTGCGCCTGCCGGTAGGCGATGCGCAGCATCACGATCCCGTGCCGCAGGGCGGCGTAGAGGGTGTGGAATTCCATGTCCCGCGGAGTGTGCCCGGTGAGTTCGGCGTACCGGCGCTCCAGGTCCTCGCGGCGCAGGAAGTCGGGCAGGCCAGGCTGGCCGAAGCCGACGGTCAAGTCCTGGAAGAAGCGGTGGAGGTAGACGGTCCAGCCGAGGTCCACCTCGCGCGGGGCGTACGCCGCCATCTCCCAGTCGAGGACGGCGACGGGGGCGAAGCCGTCGGGCTCGTAGATGACGTTGCCGATGCGGGCGTCACCCCAGTTGAGGACGGCCGGGCCCTCGTCCACCGGCCAGAGTTCCTCCAGCCGGTCGAACGCCCGCTCCAGCAGCGGGGAGGGGGCCAGGCCGCCGACCACCCAGGCGTAGTAGGCGTGTTGGGCGTCGACGTGCCGGCGCAGCGGACTGCCCGTGCCCTCGGGGAGGAGGAACTCGGCCTCCTTGGCGGGGAACTGGTCGTGCAGCCGGGCGAGCAGGGAGATGCTGGCCTCCTGGAGTGCGGCGCGTTCGGCGTCGGTGGCGGAGTGCAGCCAGTTGCCCTCGTAGGTGTAGGGCATGACGTCGGGCGGGACCCGGCCCTCGGCACGGGCCATGACGAAGAACGGCGCGCCGAGCGGGGCGGGGTCCTCCTCCAGCCACAGCACGCGCGGGACGGGCAGGTCGGTGTGGGCGGCGACTAGGCTCATCACGCGGTGCTGGCGGGGCATGTCGTAGGTGGGGAACACGGTGTAGGCGGCCGGGTCGGCGGCGAGGCGCAGGGCGCAGGCGCGGACCGGGGCGTCGGGGTGCTCGATGTCGAAGAGCAGGGTTTCGCTGGACATGCCGTTGGAGGCGGGGACGGAGACGCCCGCGACCTTCGCGCCGGGGAGCGTGGTGTCGAGCCAGGCCGCGAGGCGTCGGCCGAGTTCCTCGGGCTCGCGGGTGGAGGTGCGGGGACGTGGTGCCGATGCTGCCATGACTACCCCTTTCCTACGTGTGGCCGTACGTGTGGCCCTATGTGCGTTCCTGCGTGTGCTTCTACTGGGCGACGGAGCTGTAGTCGGTGAAGCCGCTGGGGTCGTGGCGGCCGAAGCTGCCGTGCTCGAAGATGCCGTGGCCGATCTGCCCGTCGAGGGTGAAGCGGGCGGAGTGGTCGGTCACCCCGAAGGCGGCCATGGGGTGGGCGCCGGGGTCGGACAGGTCGTAGACGCGGCGGTCGGTCCAGCCGCGGCCCTGCCAGGTGCCGTGCTGCCAGTCGGCGGCGGGCGGGTAGCCGGCGCCGATGGCGAGCGGGGAGGAATTGAGGATCTCCACGCCGAGTTCGAGGGATTTGCGGGCCGGGTCGGTGAGGTGGACGACGGCGCTGTCGGGGTGGCGGCTGCCGGGGCGGTAGCGGATCTCGGTGTGCGGCCAGCCGAGTTGGACGTCCTGGCGGCCGCTGCCCTCGGGGAAGACCTGGACGGCCTCGTTGAGGGTGCGGTGGCCGTCGGCGTCCTCCTGGGCGATGACCATGAGGAAGCGGTCCTCGAAGCGGACGGGGATCCAGAGCCAGTGGAAGCCCTCGGGGCGGTACTCCTCGGCGGCCCGGCCGCCGTCCTCGCCGGGTATCGGGCGCACGCCCCAGCTGCGGTCGCGGGTTCCGGTCCACTCGTGGGGTGTGAGGGTGAACCCCTCGCCCTTGGCGCGGATGGTTCCGGTGACGTGGCCGGCCTGGACGAAGCGGCGGCCTTCGAGCATGAGGCGGTCGCCGCGGCGCTGGACGTGGTGGGGCTCCCAGACGGCGGGGAACTCGGCGGTCCAGGTGACGTCGTAGGAGAGCCCGTCGGGGTCGGCGGGGTCGGCGTCGCACTGGAGGGTGATCCGCTTCAGGGGTTCGTCGACGATGATCCGGAGCGGCCCGACGGAGAGGTTCATGCGGTCGTCGGTGAGGGCGTCGGAGGCACGGACGGCGAGGAGTTCGTCGCCGACGCGGAGGGTGGCGTAGGCGTCGATGACCCCGGCGTTGGGGTAGACACCGAGCCCGAGGATCAGCACGGCCCGGCCGGCGTGATCAAAGACGTGGAAGATGCAGCGGTCGTAGGCGTTGCGGTCACCGCTGACGAGGTGCTTCATCGACAATGGGGCCTGGTGGATGGGGTATTCGTCAAGGGATATGGGGCGGTCCGCGGGCATGGCAAACCTCCTGGGCGCGGGGGCGGGCGGATCGGCGGATATGACGGTACGTCAGAAACGGGGCCGGAGGCCATACTCTGGCACGGCCTGCCAGCGGGGCACTCCCTGCCATTCCGTCGGCCGCGATCGAACCGGAGTCCGGGGTGGGGCCACCCCGGAGCACCCCCCCGACCACAGGGGGCGTGCGCCGGCGGATGGCCTGCACCAGGGCGCGCGCGACGGAGAGGCGGCCGGTGCGGGGGTACTGGACCGGGAGGGCGCGCCTACGACGGGGACAGGTCGAACGCATGGGCGCGCGGCGGGGGCGATTACCGTGGGTCGGGTCTCGCGTTGGCCGGGTATGACCACGCTTGAGACTGCCACGCCGCGGACGGGACGCCGTCGCCGGCCGACGCCGCCCGGCCACGAAGAATCGGTTCAGCAGCAGCGGTACCCGGATCCGCCGATCTATCGCGCACTACTGGCCCGCTGGGCCGACGACGGCCGCACCCTGCCGGGTCGGGGCGACCCGGAGTGGTCCGAGGTCGCCTCGTCCCCGATCTGGCCGAGCGGCCCGCTCTTCGGCGGCTGAGCCGGCGCGCGTCGGATCCGCGAGTCGCGACTACCGCGGCGGAGGCGCCATGGGGCCCCCTTCACGGAGGGTCTTCCAGATCGTGGCCAGCGCCAGAAGCTGGGCGAGAAAGAACGCCACCGAGGCGAAGCGCATCTGGTAGACGTACGCGACCAGGTTGGCATTGGTCGGCCAGTAACGCCGCTCGCTCTGAAAGGTCTGCACGTCCATGGCAAAGCCTGTAAGTGTCATCACCGAAACGAATGCGGCAATAGCGGTGCTCGCACCCTGCACACTTTGGCCGATGGCTTGAGCGATGATCTGATGGGCTACGACCGGGATGACGAACGCCACGCCCACGCAGAACGCTTTCGTGGGTCCGTGACGACCGGGGAGATCACGCCACAGCGCCCCCAAGAAGAATCCTCCGGCCACCCAGGTGGTGTGCCAGTAGAGGATCTCCGCCACGATCGAAATGAATCCGCTGTCATTTTGTGTGATGACGATCCAGGATTCATTTTGGACCAGGTCGGTCCAATACATCAGCGCGGTGGCGGGCAGCCCGAAGAAACAGGCGATGAGCGCACTGCGACAAGCGTTTCCCCACCAAGTGGACATCGGACCGAAAGCGAACGGCAGGTCAACAGGCCGCACCCCTTCTGGCAGAGATCGATCCAATTGGTCGATTTCACGCTCGATTGATTCCTGCACCCTGGACGACTCGGGCGAATTACTGGTGTTGAGACGTTGGAGGCGGGACTGGAGTTCCCGAAAATGACGCGCAAGCCGCAACATCTCTGATCTATCGGTTCGCGAGATCACTTTACCCAATGGCGCGTTGTCTGCGGCGGGCTGCTCCAGTACGGACTTCGAATAGCCCAAAGCGAGAACGCCCCATACGGAAACGAAGCCGATAATCAAGGTCAGAACATACCCCGAGAACCCGAAATACACAGCATAGCCGGGCAGAACGGCAATGACGAAGAAAAGTACCAACAGGAGCTTCTCCGCCTGGTTGGGCGTAAACGAATCATCCTGATGCTGTTCAGCCCGGCAGACGCGTAGCACGCCGAGCAAAGCCAGGGGTGTCAAGAACAAGCCGAGGTCCGCCAGACTGACGAGTGCAGTGTAAGGCAAATACCACCACCACCCGTCGCGGAATGTGGCCCACTCTGGCCAGTATTGCGGCCATTCAGGGTCGGCGAGCCAGCTGACGCGTTCCCAGGAGCGATCAAAGGCGAGGTACGCCCACAGCAGAGTCGATGCCGACGCCAGGAGGGAAACAGATACCACCAGCCATTGAGGCAAACTTCTGTCGCCCATGAACAGGACCCGCTGTCCAGCTGAAACCAATCCCAGAAAACAGGCGAAAATCACTACCAGGTAGACGAGTGCAGAAACCCATGATCCGGCAGGGGAAAGCGTGACGTCGCTGTTGGGCAGCAGGTCCAATTCGGACAGTTCAACGCCGAAATACAAACCCGCTGCACAGAGGAAAAAAGCGCACACGAAGACGAGCAGACGCTTCCCCACCCTGCCGAAGAAACACAGGGCGACTCCGAAGAACATCAGAGAAAACAGGAGGAACACCGGCTCGTAATCATGGCTCCACGACAGCCGATGACTCAAGAGCCGATAAATGTTGTCGCCCATGTAGACAGTCAGACCGATAAGCGCCTGCAAGAGCGCCCATGACATCACGACCTTGAGTGTCCTGTCCTCCTTCGGAACGACATTCCTTCCCAGACTCCGCCGAAGCCGTCTGGCGGAAATGATCAGGAGGGCACTTGCGGCGACATAATAGAATGCGCCTGACGCACTGTAGGATCCCAGTGCTTCCCAGAATTCTTCGTCCGTCGCGCTGATGGCGTACCACTGCTGCGCTGGGGGCGGGCGGAACTCTGCCCGGATGATCGGTGTCCGCCTCTTGCTCTGCCACCTCAGTACGGTGCCCGCTTCACCGAAAGTCGGCGGAGGCGTGGCCGACATGGCCCCAGGGCCCCCAAGATGGACGTGCACGTCTTCCCACGTGGCTGCCGCGAGATTCGCGGGAGGTCTCAATTGAACGGTCCACTCGTTCTTTCCCGCGTTCAGCTGCCAGGGTCCGGCCCTGTACTCACCAAGTGCTTGAACCCATGCGACGGCCTCATAGTGGACGGTGACCCATTTCCCATCGGCCCCGACCCCAACCGGCTTCAAGCGCCACTCGTAGTCATAGACGCTATCCGGTGAAACCTTTCCGAGCAGACAGCGCAGCGCGAAACGGTAGTGACCCGAGCGCGTGTCCAGGAGCAGGTCGGAGGCGTATGCCCAGCCCGCCGGAATTCTGAGCTCCATGGTGCTCGTCAGCACGCTGTAGTCGCTGCCGCGGTGGTCGAATTTCGCCGATGCCTTGACCTTCGCCTCGCTGAGCTGGTCGGCGCGGCAGGAGTCGGCAGCTGGGGCCTCGGCAGCCTGGGCCGAGGCCCTGCCGGTCGGCAGGGTGATGAGAACCAGCAGAAGCACGTGCAGCAAAAGCAACGCGGAGCGTCTGAGATGGATCACCGCCCCATCATCTTCTCCGCCGGACCCGCGTGGCGCCCGGCGGCACGGCAGAACCCGTGCAGGTCCACCCCGACGGCCTACATCGGTTCACACCGTGAGGCGGCGGCAGAACGCCTAGAGCGGGAGGAGCCCCGCCGCCGTCGGGCGGAAGCCGCAGGCCGCGTAGAAGGGGGCGAGGTGCGGCTCGTAGTCCACGTGGAGCCATTGCGCGCCCGAGGCCCGCGCCGCTTCGGCGGCGGCGCGGACCAGCTGGACGCCGAGGCCTCGGCGGCGTTCGTCCGGGTGGACGGTGGTGTCCAGGATGAAGGCGTGGGCGCCGCCGTCGCCGGCCACGTTGACGTAGCCGACGAGGCGGCCGGCCCGGCGGGCCGTGATCCATGCCGTGCTGCGCTCCAGCACCGGAGCGAAGGACACCGCCTGGTGCCCGGGCCCGGCCGCGGCGAACAGTTCGTTCAGTTCGACGTCGGCCAGGGCCGGGCGTATCGCGATGTCCAGGGAGGACATCAGCGCGACTCGGGACCCGCCAGGTGGCGGGCGATGACCATGCGCTGGATCTGGTTGGTGCCCTCCACGATCTGGAGCACCTTCGCCTCCCGCATCAGCCGCTCCACCGGGAAGTCCGCCGTGTAGCCGTAGCCGCCGAGGACCTGCACCGCGTCCGTCGTGACGGCCATGGCCGCGTCGGTGCAGAACAGCTTGGCCATCGCCGCCTGCCGGGAGAACGGCTTGCCCGCGTCCCGCAGCCGCGCCGCCGCCAGGTACAGCGCGCGGCCCGCCTCGATCTTCGTCGCCATGTCGGCCAGCATGAACCGCAGGCCCTGGAAGTCCGCGATGGGGTGGCCGAACTGCTTGCGGTCCAGCGCGTAGGTCAGGGCCTCGTCCAGGGCCGCCTGGGCGACACCGATCGCGCAGGCGGCGATGCCGAGGCGGCCGGCGTCCAGCGCGGCCAGGGCGATGGTGAAGCCCTGGCCCTCCTCGCCGATGCGGCGCGCGTCGGGGACCCGTACGCCGTCGAAGTGCAGCTGGGCGGTGGGCGAGCCCTTCATGCCCATCTTCTTCTCGGGAACGGCCGCCGAGAGGCCCTCCGCGTCACCCGGGACCAGGAAGGCCGTGATGCCCTTGGGGCCATCGGCTCCGGTGCGGGCCAGGACGGTGTAGAAATCGGCGACTCCGCCGTGCGTGATCCAGGCCTTGGTGCCGGTGATGATCCAGTCTCCCCCACTCTCGGCTCCGCTCGAGCGGGAGGTACCCCCATCGTCGCGCACCGCCTTGGTGACGAGCGAGGCCGCGTCCGACCCGGCGGCCGGCTCGGACAGGCAGTACGCGCCGAGCAGGCCGCCGCCGAGCATCGCGGGCAGGTGGGCGCTCTGCTGCTCCTTGGTGCCGTAGCCGGCCAGGCCGTGGCAGGCCAGGGAGTGGACACTGACGCCCAGCCCGACGGTCAGGCGGGCCGCGGCGAGCTCCTCCAGGACCTGGAGGTAGACCTCGTAGGGCTGCTCGCCGCCACCGAATTCACCGTCGTACGGGAGCCCGAGCAGGCCCGCCTCGGACAGCAGGGTGAAGATCTCGCGCGGGAACCGCCCGGCGTCCTCTTCGTCGGCGGCCCTGGGGCGGATCTCCCGCTGGGCGATCTCGCGTACGAGTGCGAGGAGGTCCCGGGACTCCTCGGTGGGCAGCTGACGGTCCACCGGCTGCGGGGCGCGGTCAGTCATGGCGGCGCTCTCCTCCCTGGTCGGGAACGGCGGCGGCGCGTGAGGTGTGGGACGCGACGCCGGGTCTCGGTTCTCTCGCAGCCGATGCTGCCCTCACGGATCACGAGAGGGGCTGACCAGCGGCTGCGGCGGGTTGAGTATGCCCGATCAGGGGCTTCCCGTCACCGGTACAAGATCATCGACCTGGTCGGACGACCCCTCGGGAACGGGCGGCGCGGGACACTCCGGGACGAACTCCCCGATGACCGTGAGCGTCGCGCGCAGCTGTCGTACCAGCAGGGCCCCGAGCCGGGCGCGGTCGGGCTGCTCCTCTCCCGTCGGGTCGGCGGCGAGGGTGCCGATCCACTCCAGGGTGGCCCCCTCGACCCCGGAGAGCCAGCCCACCAGGGCGAGCCGGGCGATCGGCGGAACCGTGGGCCGCCCGTACGCGCCTTCGGCGATGGCGGCCACCAGCTCCTCACGGACGGTGTCCCGGATGGCGAGGACCTCGGCGTCGGAGCCGACGCCGCCGGTGACGATGGTGCGGTAGGCGGCCTGGTGGTGCTCGGCGTAGTACAGATACCCCTCGATGGTGCGGCGCACCCGCTCGGCGTTGGGGAGGTCCGGCTCCCCGACGGCGCGGGCGACGAGCTCGGCCACCGAGTCCTCGACGATGGCCAGGTAGTAGCCGCGCTTGCTCTTGAAGTAGTAGTAGATCAGTCCCTTGGCGACGCCCGCCTGCCTGGCGATGTCGTCCATGGAGAGCGCGTCGTACGAGGTGTCGGCGAACAACTTCCGCCCGGTGGCTATGAGTTCGGCCCTGCGGACCTGCGAACGCCCGGCCGTTCCGCGCTGTTGACTATTATTCAAATTCGGCCCTAGCCTCGAACTCCCACAGGATGCCCGAAGTATGGCAGACCTGCCTCATGCACTTCCCCTGCGCACTGGACGACGTACGGGAGGCACTTCCATGAGCACGAACAGCAGACGCGAGGGCCGGGTCGACTGGAAGAAGACGGCCGCCGCCGCGATGCCCGCGGTCGTCGCGGTCGGGGCGATGGCCGTGGTCATGGCGCAGGGCGCGCTCGCCGCCTCCTTCGCCGTCTCGGGGACCAGCTTCCAGGTCTCCTCATCCAAGCTCAGCAGCGAGGGACTCGCCTCCTACGTGCAGACGGACCGGTCCGTCGACGGCAAGGGGCATCCAGTCGCCCTGCTGGGCATCGGCGAGGCCACCCTCACCGACATCTGCCAGGCCGCCGAGGTGGACACCCCATTGGGCACGGTGGTCTTCAAGCTGACCGCCGGCGGCCCGGCCGGGCAGGTCACCGCCAGCAATCTCGTGATCGACGGCGAGGATCTGAACGGCGACGCCACCTTCGGCACCGCCCAGATCGGCCGGGACGCCTCCACCCTCGACGAGGTGGACGGGGTCAAGGGCGAGCCGGGGAAGTTCGGCCTTCAGGCCGGGAACATCGAGGTCGCGGGCGTGAAATCGCACGCCTGGTCCGCGACCGGCGGGAACTTCCACCTCAAGGGCATGAAGCTGAACGTCAGCCTGGACGGCAAGAAGTGCTTCTGAGCGTACGGGGCCTGCCGGCGCGGTGGCCCGCGCCGGCGGAGCACCGGCGGCGGCTGCGCGCGTGGCGCCGGACCCGGCCGTTCTGGGGCGGGCTGCTGGTGGTGCTGGGCGGGGCCGAGCTGCTGCTGGTCCCGCTCTCCCCGCTGACCGTGCTGGTCAGCCTGGGCCTGGGCGGGATCGCGGCGATCGGGATCGGCATCGCGCTGATCGCGGCGGGGCTGTTCCTGTGGTTCCTGCCGCAGGCCCGGGCGTATGTCAGCATCCACGCGCTGCTGCTGTCGGTGCTGTCCTTCGTGGCCACCAACCTGGGCGGGTTCCTGATCGGCATGCTGCTCGGCATCGCGGGCAGCGCGCTGGCCTTCGGCTGGACCCCGCTGCCCGATGAGGAGGAGGCGGGGAGTCCTCGCGTACCGCGCCTGGACGGCAGCGGTCCGCGGACGCCGGCCGCCGTACTGCCGGTGGTGGTGCTGCTGGCCGCGGTGGCAACGGGCGCCCGGCCGGAGGAGGCGACGGATACGGCGGAGGCGACGGTATCGGCCGAGGCCGTCCCCGGGCCGCCGACGGCCGGGCGGACGCCCCCGACGGTCACCACCTCGCTCTTCGCGCCGCAGGGCTTCACCCTCGCGGGCGTCAGCGAGGTGTCCACGGCCGGCGGGCCGCGGAAGGTGCTGGTGCTCAAGATGGCGGCGGCCTCGCTCTACGACTACCGGCTGCGCACCCGCGACGGCCGCGACGAGTACGGGCTGGCCGCCGACTCCCTCGACCTGCGCGGCCACGTGACCTTGTACCTGACCAGGTTCAGCGGGTGCATCGAGGGGCTGGTCTGCGTCACCTTCACCCCCGAGGGACTGCCCGCTCCCCCGGTGATCCCACCGTTCGTCTTCATGACCCGGGTCAGCGCCGAGCAGGCACTGGTCACCTCGGATGTGATCGTCACCGACGGTCTGCGGCTGGAAGCATCGTGATCCCGGTGCGGGCGCGGCGCGCGGAACCCGGACCCGTACCGCTCGTCACTGGTGGCAGACCTCACGCCCGCCGGAAACCGACGGGCGTGAGGTCTGGGACGCGAACGCCCTCCTGTCAGGTAGTGCGGCGCTCGCGGCCGGCCATACCGGCCATGGCCAGGGCAAGCAACAGCCCGACGCCCCCCGCGATGCAGTTGCTGACCACGGTGCGGGTGGTCGAGACGTCACCCACGATGACCCACTGGGAGACGATCGTCCAGGCGGCGATGCCGACGGCCGTCCACGCCATGGCATGGGTGCGTTCGTAGGCGGAGCCCAGCCCGCCCATGCACAGGCAGTACGCCAGGCCGGCGATCAAGTTGTTGATCGCCAGCGCCGTGAGGACGCTGAACCCGGCGATCCACGGCGAGGCCGCGATGTACAGGCCCGTGAGCAGGGCGAGTGCCTCCACGGCCTGCGCGCGCGGCGTTGTGGTGACCTGCTCGAACCTCGTGCGCATCTCGGCGAGGTCGGGGTGTTGTTCGATGCTCGGATGGGTGGTCATGGCGGGCCGCCTCCTGTCGAAGCCTTATATGCCCTATGCCCTTTATGTTCCGCTTACAACCCATTCGGGTCAACGGGAACGGAACAGTTTCAGATCACCCCGACCGCGCGCAGGGCCCGGATCCCGTCGGGGGCCGGGCGGGCGGGGGCGTAGAGGTAGCAGATGCCTCCGCTGCCGGAGACGACCTTGCCCGCGGCGTTGTGGCGCTTGGTCCGCAGCCAGATGTTCTCGAACTCGCGGCGTTTGTAGACGCGGCGGACGGCCGGGTTGTCGGCCGAGTTCGGGTCGTTGGCGATCACGTCGCCCCCCTCGGTGAAGCCGATGACGGTCATCAGGTGGCCGGCCGTGCCGTAGCCCGCGCCGGTGAGCTCCTCGGGGCGGAAGGACTGGGAGGTGATCGCCGGGATCCCGGCCCGTACCAGGGTTTCCAGGTCGGCGAGGGAGCTGAGCCGGGTGACGACTCCAGCGAGGCCGCGGTAGGTGGCGGCGTAGGCGGCGTTGAAGGGCCAGTTTCCGCAGCCCTTGTACGCGGCGTCGTAGGTGGAGCGGGCCGCGTGGCAGACCTGGGGGTCCTTGTACTTCGGGTTGACCCAGGCCAGGGCCTTGCCGTCGGGCTTCCCGCCCCAGTACTCGATGATCATCTGCGAGGACGTGGGGCTGCACCAGGCCTCGCCTCCGTTGTCGTACTCCGGGTACTGGCCGGCGTGGGTCTCTTGCGAGTAGCGCGGGACCTTCAGCTCGCGGCCCCCGCCGGCGGTGGGGACGGAAGCGGGGACGGTGAACCGGTCCGGGATGTCGGAGACCATGGCCCCGGCCAGCCAGACCACGGGGCCACCGGCGCTGCCGGGCCTGCGGTGGAGGGTCAGGCGCAGCTGCCAGTCCGTGATCCGCAGGCCGCTCTCGTGGTGGTCGACGGCCAGCGTGTCGGTCCAGACCGTGGTCTTGCCGTCGGTCTGGCCGTCCACCGAGGTGCGGCGGATGTCGCCGTCGCCGGAGGCCCAGCGGCCCATCACGTACCAGGGGGTGGTGGTGGCGTCGGTGTAGGTGCCGCGCAGTTCGGTCTGGATCCAGGTACCGGCCGGGGTGTGGGCGTTCCAGGAGGCGATGGCCTCGGTGGCGGGCACGGTAGAACGGTGCATCGGGGAGGTCCAGGCCGCGTACTCCCAGGTGCTCTTCTTGCCGGTGTGCGGGTCCTGGTACTCGGTGCGGCCGGCCGGGGTCCCGATCTCCAGGCCGGCGCGGCCGCCGTGGGCTCCGCGGGTGGCGGCGGTGCCGTTGTGGGTACCGGCCAGCCAGTGGCGGTACGCGTACCAGAACCGGTTGTCGACCGTCCGGCCGGCGCCCTTGCCCGGCGGCAGTGCCCCGTCCCCCTTCGGGGCGGAGGCCGAGGCGCTGCCGCCGGAGACGGTGGCGGCGGCGACGGCGAGTGCGGCGACGAGTACGGCCCTGCGCGGTGTGGGTGCGGTCATCGCGGGATCCCCCCGGGGTGGTTCGGTGCGGCCGGTCCAGCAGGTCCAGCCGGTCCAGCCGGTTTCATTGGTGAATTCACCCTTCCAGTTCCCCTCGCCGGGGGGCCGAAGCCCCGGGCCCGTGTCGGGGATGATGCCCGGTCCGGCCGTAGGCTGGCCGGGTGGAGCCACAGCCGTCACGCACATCACTCACATCACTAACGTCACTCGCGCACGAGATCGCCGCCCTGCCCCCGTCGCTCGGGCCCGTGCGGCTGATCGGCATCGACGGGCACGCCGGCTCCGGCAAGAGCACCTTCGCCGGGCGGCTCGCCGAGGCGCTGGGCGGGGCGCCGGTGCTGCACCTGGACGATGTGGCCACCCACGACGAGCTGTTCGACTGGCCCGACCGGCTGTTCGCGCAGGTGCTGGAGCCGCTCGCCGCCGGCCGGCCCGCGCACTGGGCTCCGTACGACTGGGTGGAGCGCCGCTTCGGCCCGGAACGGGTGCTGGAGCCGGTGCCGGTCCTGCTCGTCGAGGGAGTCGGGGCAGGCCGGCGGGCCCTGCGCCCGCATCTGGCGCGGCTGCTGTGGATGGAGACGTCGCGTACGAAGTCCTGGGGACGCGGGAGAAACCGGGACGGGCGTGAACTTTCCGATTTCTGGGACGGATGGGAGCGCGCGGAGCACGCGCACTTCGCGAACGACCCTTCGCGCCCCTTCGCCGACACTCTGGTACGCCAGAGCAGTACGGGATACGAGTGGTCTTCCGGGGCGGCTGTGATCGCAGGAACGGCCACTTCCGTCACCAAGGGTGACGAACTCCCCCGGGCCTGAGCCACCCCGGAAATCCGCCCGCACGGGCCTTCTCCGGCGTGCTTGACCCAGGGCCCGCAGCGGCCTTACGTTCTGAATGCGCGGTCTGCGAAGGCCGCAGCGGACACGAAGCCCCCGGTTGTTCCCCCGTGATCGGGGGCTTCGTTCTGCCCTCGACCCCCTCCGCACCGGTGTCACACGGGTCGATTCGTTCCCAGTTCTTCACCCTGAGTCACCGTGCGCTCCCCGGGTCCGCGATCGACGCGTGCCCGCCGCACCCTACGTAAGGTGCGTAACCGCAGGTACGATGCAGCCCTGATTTCATCGACACCAGTCGGGGCGCCAGACAACTCGCGGGCGCGACGCGGGGGTTGCCGCGCACCACGAGGGCGGGCTTGTGGGGGATGTGATGGACTTCGGCACTCCGGGCGGTACGCACGCCCCGGCCGAACTCGCCTGGTTGCGCGGCGTCGACGCCTGCACCATGGGCGCCTATCCGCAGGCCGAGGAGGAGTTCGGCGCGGCCGTACGGCTCGATCCCACGATGGCCGACGCCTGGCTGGGCCTGCACGCGCTCCGGGTGGACACCACCAACGCCTTATTACGCATGTACACCCACCGGGACCGCTTCGGGGAGCAGCGGGCCCGGCACCGGCGGACGCTGAACTCCTGGTACTGGCTGGGCTGGTGGGTGCAGCCGGTGCTGGAAAGCCGGCGGGATCTCCTGCTGGCCCACGCCTCGCACTGGCTGGACGGCCGCCACGTCCCCGAGCTGGACCAGGCGCTGGCCACTCTGCCCCCGGTGGACGCCGATCCGCAGGTGCGGTTCCTGCACGCCTGCCGGGCGTACCTGGTCAAGGACTGGGAGCAGCTGGTCCGGCACACCGAGCCGCTGGTGGACGATCCGCTGCTGGGCATCGAGGCGGGCCTGTTCGGCGGGATGGCCCGGGTCCGGCTGGAGATGTACGGGCAGGCGGAGCCGCTGCTGTCGGCGGCCCTGATGCGATGTCGCAGCGAGCAGCCCCAGCGCAAGGAGCTGCGGTACTGGCTGGCGCGGGCGCACGAGGGCACGGGGCGCAGCGCGGCGGCGCTGCCGCTGTACCGGGCCGTACACCGGGTGGACCCCGCGTTCATGGACACGGCGGCGCGGCTGACGGCCATCGCCGACAGCGATGACTTCGACGGGTACGCGGGGTTCGCCGGGCACTCCGCCGAGGGGTTCGCCGGGCACGGCCTGTCGCCGGCCGGCGGGGACTACGCGGCGGTGGCGCTGGGCGGCGGCGGCCCCGTCCAGGACATCGCGGCGGACGGGCAGGTCGACGGCCAGGGGGACGCTCCGCTGTCGGCGCCCGACCCGCCCGACCAGCGCTTCGGGCCACCGCCCGCCGGGGGCCGGCTGGAAGGCGTACGGCGCAAGGTGTCCGTGCCGCCGCAGGCCGTTCCGGCGGGGCTGCCGCCGGGGCCCGCAGATCCGGAGGCCCTGGCCGAGGCGCTCGCGGAGCTGGAGCGGATGGTGGGCCTGGAGCCGGTCAAGCGGCAGGTGAAGGCGCTGTCGGCGCAATTGCACATGGCCAGGCTGCGCGCCGGCCAGGGGCTGCCGGTGCAGCCGCCGAAACGGCACTTCGTGTTCTCGGGGCCCTCCGGCACGGGCAAGACCACGGTGGCGAGGATCTTAGGGCGGGTCTTCTACGCTCTCGGGCTGCTCGGCGGGGACCACCTGGTGGAGGCCCAACGGGCCGACCTGGTCGGGGAGTTCCTCGGGCAGACGGCCGTGAAGGCCAATGAGCTGATCGATTCGGCGATCGGCGGGGTGCTGTTCGTGGACGAGGCGTACAGCCTCTCCAACTCCGGCTACAGCAAGGGCGACGCGTACGGGGACGAGGCCTTGCAGGTGCTGCTGAAACGGGCGGAGGACAACCGCGACCACCTCGTGGTGATCCTGGCGGGCTATCCGGCGGGGATGGACCGGCTGCTGAACACCAATCCGGGGCTGTCCTCGCGGTTCACCACCCGGGTGGATTTCCCGAGTTACCGGCCGCTGGAGCTGACGGCGATAGGCGGGGTGCTGGCGGAGGCGAACGGGGACCGCTGGGACGAGGAGGCCCTGGACGAGCTGCGGAGCATCAGCGGGCACGTGGTGGAACAGGGCTGGATCGACGAGCTCGGCAACGGCCGCTTCCTGCGCACGCTGTACGAGAAGAGCTGCGCGTACCGGGATCTGCGGCTGGCGGGGTTCGCCGGGGAGCCCTCGCGGGACGATCTGGCGACGCTGCGGCTGGCGGACCTGATGCAGGCGTACGGGGAGGTCCTGTCGGGCCGGGGCCCACAGGACCGCCCGGAGCCGCCTCCGCTGTAGCCCGCCGGGCGGGTTTCCCTGCGGCTGGGCCCCAGGGAAACCCGCGCGAAGGGGCGGGGCGGGGAGAAGACCCCGCGCTGCGGTTTACGCGCTGCGTCTACGCGCTGCGGGCGTACGCGCGGTGCGCCGGGTCGCGGACTTCTCCGACCAGCATCTCCAGTACGTCCTCCATGGTGACCAGGCCCAGGATCCGGCCGGACGGGTCCGCGACCTGCGCCAGGTGGGTGGCGTCCCGGCGCATGACGCTCAGTGTGTCGTCCAGCGGGAGGGTGGAGCACAGGGTGGTCATCCGGCGCCAGACCCGCTGGGGCACGGCCCGCTCCCGGTTCTCCAGGTCCAGTACGTCCTTCACGTGCAGGTAGCCCATGAAGGCGCCGCCCTCGGAGCGGACGGGGAACCGGGAGTAGCCGGTGCGCACCGTCAGCTGCTCGATCTGCCGCGGGGTGGCCGAGGGGCCGACCGTGACGAGGCGGTCCCGGGCGAGGAGGACGTCGGTGACCGGGCGGCTGCCCAGTTCGAGGGCGTCCTCCAGGCGTTCCTGCTCGACCGGCTCCAGGAACCCGGCCTGCCGGGAGTCCTTGAGGAGCCGGCCGAGCTGGGCGCTGGTGTAGACGGCCTCGACCTCGTCCTTGGGCTCGACCTTGAAGAGGCGGAGCACCAGGGTGGCGCAGGCGCCGAGCGCGGTCGTGATCGGCCCGCAGACGCGGGCGAAGGCGACCAGGCCGGGGCTGAACCACAGGGCGGTCTTCTCGGGGGCGGCCATGGCGAGGTTCTTGGGGACCATCTCGCCGACGACCAGGTGCAGGAAGACAACGGCGGCGAGCGCGAAGGCGTAGCCGAGGGGGTGGATCAGGCCCTGCGGGATGTGGACGGCGTGGAAGACGGGCTCCAGCAGCCGGGCCACGGTGGGTTCGGCGACCGCGCCGAGGGTGAGCGAGCACATGGTGATGCCGAACTGGGCGGCGGCCATCATGCGCGGCAGGTTCTCCAGGCCGTGGAGCACCTGGCGGGCCCGCTTGGAGCCGGCCGCGAGGGGCTCGATCTGGCTGCGGCGGACGGAGACGAGGGCGAACTCGGCGCCGACGAAGAAACCGTTGGCCAGGACCAGGAGCAGGGCGAAGAGGAGCTGGAGGGCGTTCACCGGCCCACCGCTTCCAGCTCGGCGGGCGCGGGCGTGGCCGCCATGCGGACCAGCCGGACCCGTTCGGCCCGGTAGCGGCCGACCTGGCGGACCGACAGCTTCCAGCCGGGCAGTTCCGCGCGGTCCCCGGGGGCGGGGATACGGCCGAGCAGATCGGCGACGAGGCCGGCGACGGTCTCGTAGGGGCCTTCCGGGACCTCCAGGCCTATGCGGCGCAGGGTGTGCACACGGCAGCTGCCGTCGGCCTCCCAGGAGGGCCGGCCATCCTCGGGGGGTACGGCGGCCAGCTCGGGGCTGTCGTCCTCCGCCGAGTCGTGCTCGTCGCGGACCTCGCCGACGAGTTCCTCCACGATGTCCTCCAGGGTGACGACTCCCGCGGTGCCGCCGTACTCGTCGACGACCACGGCCATCGGCTGTTCGCTGCGCAGCCGCTCCAGAAGCGGCTGCACCGGCAGTGAGCCGGGCACCAGCAGCGGGGCGACGCAGATCCGCGCCACGGTGGTGCGGCCGCGCTCGGATTCGGGCACGGCGAGGGCGTCCTTGAGGTGGACCACACCGGTGACCTCGTCGATGCGGTCGCGGTAGACCGGGAAGCGGGACAGGCCGGTGGCCCGGGTCAGGTTGAGCACGTCGGCCGCGGTGGCCGTGTGCTGGAGGGCGCTGACCTTCACCCGCGGGGTCATGACGTGCTGGGCCGTGAGCTCGCCCAGCGACAGGGTCCGTACGAAGAGGTCGGCGGTGTCCTGTTCGAGGGCGCCGGCCTGCGCAGAATGGCGGACCAGGGAGACCAGTTCGCCGGGGGTGCGGGCGGAGGCCATCTCCTCGGTCGGCTCCACGCCGAGCGCCCGGACGAGCCGGTTGGCGACGGCGTTCAGGGCCGCGATGACCGGCCGGAAGGCGCGGGAGAAGACCTGCTGCGGGCCGGCCACGAAACGGGCCACCTGGAGCGGCCGGGAGACCGCCCAGTTCTTCGGGACGAGCTCGCCGACGACCATCTGGACGGCGGAGGCGAGCAGCATGCCGATGACGACGGCGACGCCGGATACGGCTCCCCCGGGGATGCCGGTCGCGGCGAGCGGCCCGGACAGCAGGGCCGCGAAGGCCGGTTCGGCGAGCATGCCGACCACGAGGGAGGTGATGGTGATGCCGAGCTGGGTGCCGGAGAGCTGGAAGGACAGCTCCCGCAGGGCCTCGACCACCGTGCGGGCACGGCGGTCACCGTCGGCTGCGGCGCGTTCGGCCTCGGGTCGCTCCACGGTGACAAGGCCGAATTCGGCTGCCACGAAGAAACCGTTGGCGAGGATCAGGGCGAAAGCCGCCACAAGCAGGAGTAGCGGGATGGTCATGCCGCCGCCTCCACAGGGAGGGCGGCGCGGGTACTACCGGACGATCCGTCCATTGCTGGAGGGAGTCACTCCTCAAGTCGCAGGTGCCCACGGGCCACGAGGTCCGGGGCCGGCGGGAGGGCGCACAGCTGCGCCCCGCCACCAGGGTAGTCACTGAGATCGCCGCCGCAATGGGACGCAGCGACAAGGCTGGGCGGACTCAGTGGTCGATTGCCCCGGTTCCCCGGGTTTCGGCGAGGGCGCGCAGGGCGCGGGCGTCGGCGATCGCCTGGGCCCTGGCGACCCCGGGCTGGATGCCGAGGGCGGGCAGGCTCGTGCCGTCGCTCAGGTCGAGGAACACCCACGGGTCGCCGGGGCGGAGATTGACGCGCAGGATCTGCGCCCACTCCAGCCGGCGGGTGTTCGTGAGGTTGACCACAGTGACCCCGGTCTCGTCCGCGACCACCTTGGGGCGGCTGAGCAGGACGAGTACGGAGGTCAGCAGGACGGCGGTGAAGATGAAGCTGATCCGCTCCCCCGGGCTGAGGGTCTCCAGGAGCAGGGCGATCGCCGTGATGGTGGCGAACATGGCGGAGCCGACGCCCAGCAGGACGGCCCGGGTGCGGGTCGGCCGGAAGGTGACCGGCAGGGCGGGCAGTGCGGGCTGGGCGGCGGACTCGGCCATGGTGCGTGTGATGCCTTCTGGAGGTGTCGTACGGATCTGATGGACGTACGGGTCCCGGTGGACGTACCGGTCCCGGTGGACGTACCGGTCCTGGAGGACGTACCGGTCCTGGAGGACGTACGGGTCAGAGGCGGCAGGCGTGGATCGAGGTGGTGAGGATCGCACGCGCGCCGAGCTCGTACAGGTCGTCCATGATCCGCTGGGCTTCCTTGGCGGGGACCATCGCGCGGACGGCGACCCAGCCCTCGTTGTGCAGCGGGGAGATGGTCGGCGACTCCAGGCCCGGGGTGAGGGCGACCGCGCGCTCCAGGTGCTCGGCGCGGCAGTCGTAGTCCATCATCACGTAGCTGCGGGCCACCAGGACACCCTGGAGGCGGCGCAGGAACTGCTGGGCCTGCGGGTCGTCGGCGTCGGTGCCGTTGCCGCGGATCACCACGGCCTCGGAGGTGAGGATCGGCTCGCCGATGACCTCCAGGCCGGCGTTGCGCAGGCTGGTGCCGGTCTCGACGACGTCCGCGATGATCTGGGCGACGCCGAGCTGGATGGCGGTCTCCACCGCGCCGTCGAGGTGGACGACGGAGGCGTCGATGCCCTTCTCGGCGAGGTGCTTGGCGACGATTCCCTCGTAGGAGGTCGCGATCGTCATCCCGTGGAAGTCCTCGGGGCCCTTCGCGGTGCCGGGCTTGGTGGCGTAGCGGAAGGTGGACCGGCCGAAGTTCAGCGGCAGGATCTCCTCGGCGCTGGCGCCGGAGTCGAGCAGCAGATCGCGGCCGGTGATGCCGATGTCGAGCTTGCCCGAGGAGACGTAGATCGCGATGTCCTTGGGGCGGAGGTAGAAGAACTCCACACCGTTCTCGGGGTCGACGACGACGAGTTCCTTGGACTCCTTGCGCTGCCGGTAGCCGGCCTCATGGAGCATCGCCGACGCCGGTCCGGAGAGTGAACCCTTGTTGGGGACGGCGATGCGCAGCATGGGGCTTCCTTTGGTGCGTAGGTGCGAAAGGGTGTGCGGGCGGGGGCGGGGGCCCGCGCGTGGGGCTCCGGCCTAGAGGTGCGCGTAGACGTCGTCGAGGGAGATCCCGCGCGCCACCATCATCACCTGGACGTGGTAGAGCAGCTGGGAGATCTCCTCGGCGGCGGCTTCCTTACCCTCGTACTCGGCGGCCATCCAGACCTCGGCGGCCTCCTCGACGACCTTCTTGCCGATGGCATGAACGCCCTTGCCGACGAGCTCGGCGGTGCGGGAGGAACTGGGGTCGCCGTTGGCGGCCTTGAGCTGGAGCTCGGTGAAGAGCTCTTCGAAGCTCTTGGTGGGTTTGTTCGCCATGATGGTCCTCAGAATAAGGGGTCCCCCGCCGCCACTCAGCGCCAGGGTTCGCTGACGGTCCGCAGGGTCATGGCGGTGGAGACGGCGGCGGTGACCGCTTCGTGCCCCTTGTCCTCGTTCGACCCCTCAAGCCCGGCGCGGTCCAGCGCCTGCTCGTCGTTGTCGCAGGTCAGGACGCCGAAGCCAACGGGGACTCCGGTGTCGATCGACACCTGTACCAGGCCCTGGGTGACGCCCTGGCAGACGTAGTCGAAGTGCGGGGTGCCGCCACGGATGACCACTCCGAGGGCGACGATGGCATCGTAACCGCGACCGGCCAGTACCTTCGCCACCACCGGCAGCTCGAAGCTGCCCGGGACGCGCAGCAGGGTGGGCTCGTCGATGCCCAGCTCGTGCAGGGCCCGCAGGGCGCCGTCGACCAGCCCGTCCATGACCTTCTCGTGCCACTGGGCCGCGATCACGGCGACCCGGAGGTCGCCGCAGTTCTTCACGCTCAGTTCGGGTGCGCCCTTGCCGCTCACAGCTCTGCTCCTCGGTGGTTCGGTGGTTCGGTGGTTCGTACTGGGAATTCGTGCCGGGTGTGTGTACGTGCTTACTGGTTGCCGCAGGCGGACGTGGTCTGGGCCTCGTCCAGCCAGGGCAGGTCGTGCCCCATCCGGTCCCGCTTGGTGCGCAGGTACCGCAGGTTGTGCTCGCCGGCCTCGACGGGCATCGGCTCCCGGCCGGTGACCGCGATGCCGTGGCGGACCAGGGCCGAGGCCTTGTCGGGGTTGTTGGTCAGCAGCCGGACGGCGTGCACGCCGAGGTCGGCGAGGATCTGCGCGCCGGCCCCGTAGTCGCGGGCGTCGGCGGGCAGGCCCAGCTCCAGGTTGGCGTCCAGCGTGTCGCGGCCGCGTTCCTGGAGCTCGTAGGCGCGCAGCTTGGACAGCAGTCCGATGCCGCGGCCCTCGTGGCCGCGCAGGTAGACGACCACACCGCGGCCCTCGGCCTGGATGCGGGCCATGGAGGCGTGCAGCTGGGGGCCGCAGTCGCAGCGCTGGGACTGGAAGATGTCGCCGGTCAGGCACTCGGAGTGCATCCGGACCAGGATGTCGGCGCCGTCGCCGATCTCGCCGTGGACGAGGGCGACGTGCTCGACCCCGTCGACGGTGGAGCGGTACCCGTACGCCGTGAAGTCGCCGAAGGCCGTCGGCAGGCTGACCTCGGCCTCGCGGCGCACGGTCGGCTCGGCGAAGCGGCGGTAGGCGATCAGGTCCTCGATGGAGATGATCGTCAGGCCGTGCTTGCGGGCGAAGGGGATCAGCTCGGGCAGTCGCAGCATGACGCCGTCCTCGCCGGCGATCTCCACGATGGCGCCGGCCGGGCGCAGGCCCGCGAGGCGGGCGAGGTCGACGGCGGCCTCGGTGTGACCGTTGCGGACCAGGACGCCGCCGGCCTTCGCGCGCAGCGGGAAGATGTGGCCGGGGCGGACGAAGTCTCCGGGGCCGGAGACCCCGTCGGCGAGCAGCCGCAGGGTGGCGGCCCGGTCGGCGGCCGAGATGCCGGTGGTGACGCCGTGGGCGCCGCTCGCGTCGACGGAGACGGTGAAGGCGGTCTTCATCGACTCGGTGTTGTTCTCGACCATCTGGGGGAGTTCGAGCCGGTCCAGCTCGGGGCCCTCCATGGGGGCGCAGATCAGGCCGCGGCACTCGCTCATCATGAACGCGATGATCTCGGGGGTGGCCTTCTCGGCCGCGATGACGAGGTCTCCCTCGTTCTCGCGGTCCTCGTCGTCGACGACGACGACCGGCCGGCCGGCCGCGATGTCGCGGATGGCCTGCTCGACGGGGTCGAGGCGGAAGGTCTCCTCGGAGGCGTCGTCGAGCGCGTCGGGCACGGGCTTGAGGGTGGTCATGCCGTTGCTCCTTCGATGGCCGTGGCGGAAGTGGTGCGCGAGCGCTGGTACCAGTCGTAGGCGCCCCAGAGGACGAGCGCGAAGTAGACGACGTAGACGAGGCCGGAGAAGGCCAGTCCGCTGTTGAAGGCGAGGGGGACGCCGACCAGGTCGACGAGGAGCCAGGCGAACCAGAACTCGACCAGGCCGCGGGCCTGGGCGACCATCGCGACGATCGTGCCGACGAAGATGTACGCGTCGGCCCAGGGGCTCCAGGACAGGCTGGGGTACAGGGTGAACAGGCCGCCGACGGCGAGGGTGCCGAGGGCCGCTCCGGCCAGCAGCAGTCCGCGTTCCTTCCAGGTGGCGGTGCGCACCGCGATGGAGCCGTCCTGGGCCTGCTGCTTGCCGCGCTGCCAGGCGCGCCAGCCCCAGACGGCCACGCCGATGACGAGGAGCTGCTTGCCGACGCCGCCCGAGAGGTGCGCGGAGGCGTACGCGCCGACCAGGATCAGGCCGGAGAGGAGCTGGGCGGGCCAGGTCCATATGGAGCGGCGCCAGCCGAGGGCAAGGGCGGCCAGGCCCATCAGGTTGCCGATCATGTCGGACCAGATGACCTTCTGCTCGAAGACCGTGAAGGCCTCGGTGTTGAGCCAGGAGAGAGCGCTCACTGGTCCGTCTCCTTCTCGGAGGCCTGCCCGGAAGCCTGCTCGGAGGCCGCGGCGGCGGTCAGGGGGTCCACACCGGCGGCCAGCAGGCGCTCGACGTACTTCGCGAGGACGTCGACCTCCAGGTTGACCGGGTCGCCTGGCTGCTTGATGCCGAGCGTGGTCAGCGCGAGGGTGGTGGGGATGAGGCTGATGGTGAAGTAGTCCGCGGCGGCCTCGACCACGGTGAGGCTGACGCCGTCGACCGTGATGGAGCCCTTCTCGACGACGTACCGGGAGAGGTTCGCCGGGAGCGCGATCTTGACGATCTCCCAGTGCTCCGAGGGGGTCCGGGAGAGGATCTCGCCGGTGCCGTCCACGTGCCCCTGGACCAGGTGGCCGCCGAGCCGGCCGCCGAGGGCCATCGGGCGCTCCAGGTTGACCCGGGAGCCCTCGTGCAGGGCGCCGAGGCTGGAGCGGTTGAGGGTCTCCTGCATGACGTCGGCGGTGAACTCGCCGTCGGCGGTGTCCACGACGGTCAGGCAGACGCCGTTGACGGCGATGGAGTCGCCGTGCTTGGCGCCGTCGGTGACGACGGGGCCGCGCAGGCGGAAGCGGGAGGCCTCGGCGAGCTGCTCGACGGCGGTGACCTCGCCCAGTTCTTCGACGATTCCGGTGAACACTCAGTGCTCCTTCGGGGCGGTGGTGGGGACGGCTGTGGCGGGTACGGCGGTGATGCGCAGATCGGTGCCGACGCGGACGGCCTCGGTGATGTCGAGGCGCACCGCCTGGGCGATGTTCGTGATGCCGGCGTCGGCGAGGGCGGGGGGGCCCGCGCCGAGGAGTGCGGGGGCGATGTAGCCGACGACGCGGTCGACGGCTCCGCCTTCGAGGAAGGCGCCCGCGAGGGTGGGGCCGCCTTCCAGGAACACGGAGCGCACACCGCGGGCGTACAGCTGCGTCAGGAGGTCGTGGACGGCGATGCGGCCGTCGTGCAGGGGGAGCCGCAGGAGTTCGACGCCCGGCAGGTGCCGGGTGTCGGCGTCTTCGGCCACGACGAGCAGGGTGGGCGCCGCGTCGTCGAGGATGCGGGCGGTCGGCGGGAGCTCGGCGCGGGTGTCCAGGGCCACGCGCAGCGGCTGGGTGGCGGCGGTGACACCGGCGACCCCGCGCACCGCCAGGTGGGGGTCGTCGGCGCGCAGGGTGCCGCCGCCCACCAGGACGGCGTCGGACTCGGCGCGCAGCCGGTGGACGTCGGCGCGGGACTCCGGGGAGGTGATCCAGCGGCTGCTGCCGTCTGCGGCGGCGCTGCGGCCGTCGAGGGTGGCGGCGTACTTCCAGGTCACGTGGGGGCGGCCCAGGCGTACGGAGGTCAGCCAGGCGATGTTGCCCGCCTCGGCCTCGGCCTTCAGGAGTCCGGCCTCGGCCTGGATCCCGGCGGCGCGCAGGGTGGCGCCGCCACCGCTGGCCTGCGGGTTCGGGTCGGAGACGGCGTAGACCACGCGGGTGACGCCGGCCTCGATGAGCGCCTGCGCGCAGGGGCCGGTACGGCCGGTGTGGTTGCAGGGTTCGAGGGTGACGTAGGCGGTGCCACCGCGGGCCGCGTCGCCTGCCGCGCGCAGGGCGTGGACCTCGGCGTGCGGGCCGCCGGCCTGCTGGTGCCAGCCCTCGCCGACGACGGCGCCGGTGGCGTCGGTGATGACGCAGCCGACGACCGGGTTGGGGCTGGTGGAGCCGAGTCCGCGGGCCGCGAGCTCGATGGCGCGGCGCATGGCGTGCGCGTCGGCTTCGTGCGGTGTCTGCGCGGCGTGGTTCGCCACCGGGTCCTCCTGCCTCATCGGGCACGGACTCCGGGGCCTGTCGGGATACGACAGATGAAGCGGGACAGCGCACATGGGGACGCCGAGGCCGAAAATACGGTCCGATCGGGCAGGTCCCGAGGGAAATGCCGATGAACCGCCGACGGCGGCGTACCTGTGACTGGCCCGCCGCGCACTGCCTCCCATCCGGACTTTAACCGTCGGTCCAGGAATTTCACCTGGTCAACCGGCCGCTGGCTGCGGACGGGTCGCGGACTATAACCGCCGGTTCGGAATTACACCGACCCCGGAGTGCGCTGCTACTGGTACTAGGGCCAGTGTGCCACGGGTGATCCGCGGCCATGCGGGTGAGGGGATGTGGCCTGACTCACAAGGGGGAGGGTTTCGCGGGGCCTGTCAAGTTTCGCGGGGCCCGCCGAGTGCGCCCACAGTTGGTCCAGACCTATTGACGAGGTGGTCTAGTCCTCTTAACGTTCCCTTCATCCTCCCCGGGAGACAGCCCGTCAGATGTGCGCACGTCACGGGCCAACACGCGTCACTTCTCTGCCTGTTGTGCCCTTCGTGTCCTGCCATCCTCCCCTCCCCAGGAGGCACCATGATGTCCCCCACGCGTACGAGAGCGATGCTCCTGGCATCCGGCGCCGCAATCGCCGGACTGCTGGTGGGCGGGCTCTCGGCGGGCGTCTCGCACGCCGCCGACCAAGAGTCCTGCCGCCCCGACGGGCTGTACAAAACCGCCGGTGTCGACGTCCCGTACTGCTCGGTCTACGACTCCGAAGGCCGCGAGAAGATGGGCGCCGACCACCAGCGCCGCGTCATCGGATACTTCACCGGCTGGCGCACCGGCAAGGACGGCACGCCCGCCTACCTCGCCAACAACGTCCCGTGGTCCAAGGTCACCCACCTGAACTACGCCTTCGCGCACGTCGGCGCCGACAACAAGATCTCGGTCGGCGCGGACAACGCGAACAACGCCGCTACCGGGATGACCTGGCCCGGGGTCGCGGGCGCCGAGATGGACCCCGCCCTTACGTACAAGGGCCACTTCAACCTGCTGACGAAGTTCAAGAAGCAGTACCCGAACGTCAAGACGCTGATCTCGGTCGGCGGCTGGGCCGAGACCGGCGGCTACTTCGGCGACGACGGCAACCGCGTCGCCTCCGGCGGCTTCTACTCGATGGCCACCAATGCCGACGGCTCGGTCAACCAGGCCGGCATCGACACCTTCGCGGACTCCTCGGTCGAGTTCGTCCGCAAGTACGGCTTCAACGGCGTCGACATCGACTACGAGTACCCGACCACCATGAAGGACGCCGGCAACCCGCTCGACTGGCAGCTCTCCAACGCCCGCCGGGCCGGGCTGGTCAAGGGCTACGCGGCGCTGATGAAGTCCCTGCGCGAGAAGCTCGACCGCGCGGGCGCCGCCGACGGCAAGCACTACCTGCTGTCCGTCGCCGCCCCCTCCTCCGGCTACCTGCTGCGGGGCATGGAGACGTTCCAGATGCAGAAGTACCTGGACTACGTCAACGTCATGTCCTACGACCTGCACGGCGCGTGGAACGAGTACGTCGGCCCGAACGCCTCGCTCTTCGACGACGGCAAGGACGCCGAACTGGCCGCCGCGGGCGTGTACTCCACCTCCCAGTACGGCGGCATCGGCTACCTGAACACCGACTGGGCCTACCACTACTTCCGCGGTTCGATGCCGTCGGGCCGCATCAACATCGGCCTGCCGTACTACACCCGCGGCTTCAAGAACGTCACGGGCGGCACGGACGGCCTGTGGGGCAAGGCCCCGTCCGCCACCTGCCCGGCCGGCGCGGGCCTGACCAAGTGCGGTGACGGCGCGGTCGGCATCGACAACCTGTGGCACGACCTCGACACCAACGGCGTCGAGGCCCCGGCCGGGTCGAACCCGATGTGGCACGCGAAGAACCTCGAGAAGGGGGTCGTCGGCGACTACATCACCAAGTACGGCTTCCCGGCGAACACGACGCTGACCGGCACCTACGCCCGCAAGTACGACTCCACGCTGGTGGCGCCGTGGCTGTGGAACGACCAGAAGAAGGTCTTCCTGTCCACGGAGGACGAGCAGTCCGTCGCCGCCAAGGCCGACTACGTGGTGAACAAGGGCATCGGCGGCACGATGGTCTGGGAGCTGGCGGGCGACTACGCCTACAACGCCGCCAAGGGCCAGTACGAGACGGGCGACACGCTCACCACCGCGATGTACGAGAAGTTCAAGGCGGCCGCGCCGTACGGGGCCAAGCGCGCCACCATCGCGATGCCGAGCCAGGCGATCAAGGTGGACGTCGACTTCGGGCAGTTCCCGCTGGGCGACTCCAACTACCCGATCAGCCCCAAGCTGAAGATCACCAACAACACGACGGCGACCCTGCCGGGCGGTACGGAGTTCCAGTTCGACTACTCCTCCTCGGCGCCGAACAACGCCAAGGACCAGTCCGGCTGGAACACCCAGATCATCCGCAGCGACCACACGGGCACCAACGTGGGCGGCCTGAAGGGCGACTACAACCGGGCCTCGCTGAAGCTGCCGTCCTGGCAGTCGCTGGCCCCGGGCGCCTCGGCGGAGGTGGACTTCGTCTACTACCTGCCGACCTCCACCCCGTCCAACTGGACGGTGACCTTCGGCGGGAACACGTACGGCATCGCCGGTGACCTGGCGCGCGGTGCGACGGTGGTGGAGCCGGGCGGTGCGACCACGCCGCCGCCCACGACCACCCCGCCGACCACTCCCCCGCCGACCACCGCGCCTCCCACGACCCCGCCTCCGGGTGGTACGTGCACCAGCCCGGCGTACGTCGCGGGTACGGTCTACACGGCCGGCCAAGTCGTCTCGCACAAGGGCCACAACTGGAAGGCGCAGTGGTGGACGCAGAACGAGGAGCCCGGCACCACCGGTGAGTGGGGCGTCTGGAAGGACCAGGGCGCCTGCTGACACCGTGTGGGTGAGCACGACGCGAGGACCCGGTGGCCCGGCGGCCACCGGGTCCTCGCACGTTTCCCGTACGCGGGAACGGTGGAAGGGCGGGGCGGGGAGAAAGGCACCGCACGGCGGTACGCGTATGCGCCGGTCAGCCGCCGAACAGCTCCGCCTGGGCGGACTCGCGCGCGGCCAGGCGGGCACCCGTGAGGACCGCCGGGCCGCCGAGGGCGGTGGCGCGGACGTCCGTGGTGACCGGGGTCAGGGTGGTCAGCCGCAGGGCGACACGGGCGGCGAGGGCGTCCCCGCCCGCCCGGCCGAGTTCACCCGCCAGGACCACGCACCCCGGGTCCAGGATGGCCGCGACCGCCGCCGCCCCGAGGGAGAGCCGTTCGGCGAGTGCGTCCAGGAACGCCTCCCCGGCGGCGCCCGCCACGGCCTCCTCCACCGGCCCGGTGAAGCCGTGCTCCGCCGCCAGCGCGGCCACCGCGTCCCGCCCGACCAGCGCGTGGTAGCCGCCCGCGCAGTCCGTGGCGGAGGGCAGCCCGCCCGTCCCGGGCACCGGGAGGAAGCCGATCTCGCCCGCCCCGCCGGACGCGCCCCGGCGCAGCCGGCCGTCCAGGACCACCGCCGCGCCGACCCCCGTGCCCAGCCACAGCAGCACGAACGAGTCCACGTCCCGCGCGACCCCCACCCGCTGCTCGGCCAGGGCCGCCAGGTTGGTCTCGTTCTCCACCACCACCGTGGCCGGCAGCCGCCGTTGGAGGGCCGCCACGAGGTCCCGGTGCCAGGACGGCAGCCCGATGGTGCCGCCCAGCTCACCGCTGGCGGGGGCGACCAGCCCCGGGGCGCCGATCACCACCGTGTGCAGCCGGTCGGCGCCGGCTTCCGTGGCGAGCGCCTCCAGCCGGTCCACCGCCTCCTCCACCGCGTCCACGGGGAGGGCCGCCCGGGCCAGGGGCCGGCCGAGTAGGTCGGCGATCACCGCGGTCGCGCTGTCGGTACGTACGTCCAGCGCGGCCAGGTACGCGCGGCTGGCGACGATCCCGTACAGCCGGGCGTTGGGCCCGCGCCGCTGTTCGCCGGACTCCCCTACGACCTCGATCAGCCCGGCCTCGCCCAGCCGCTCGACGAGGTCGGCGACGGAGGGCCGGGACAGCCCTGTCATCGCCTTGAGCTGGGTCGCCGTCAGCGGCCCCGCCTCCTGGAGGAGTTGCAGGGCGAGCCGGTCGTTGATGGCCCGGGCCGTGCTCGGGGACGCGGGGGACGGCGGGGCGGTCAGGGCCTTGGCAGGAGTCACGGCGCCATCTTAGGGAGTTCGCGGGATTAACTATCAGGCAGGTTCCCTGATAGTTTACGTCTCATGACCGGGGATACCGACACCGACATCGAGCTCCGCCCGGCGCGGCTGCGCCATGCCCGCCTCGCCATCGCCGCCGTCTTCTGCGTCCACGGCGCGGTCACCGGCTCCTTCGCCACCCGCATCCCCTGGATCCAGGAGCACGCCCAGCTCAGCGCCGGTACTCTGGGCCTGGCCCTCGCCTTCCCCGCCCTCGGCGCGGCGCTCGCGATGCCGCTCGCCGGTCGGCTCAACCACCGCTTCGGCGCACGCCCCGCGCTGCGCGGGCTGCTGGCGCTGTGGACCCTGTCCCTGATCCTGCCGAGCCTCGCCCCGAACCTGGTGGCGCTGTGCTGCGCGCTCTTCGTCTACGGGGCCACCGCCGGGATGGCGGACGTTGCGATGAACGCGCTCGGTGTGGAGACCGAGAACCGGCTCGGCCGCTCGATCATGTCCTCGCTGCACGGCATGTGGAGTGTGGGCGCGCTGTTCGGCTCGGCCGCCGGTACGGTCGCCGCCCATGCGGGCGCCGACGCACGGCTGCACCATCCGATCGCCGCGCTCGCGCTCACCGCGGCCGGGCTGGTCGCCGTACGAGGGGTCCTGGACCTGCGCAGTGACGACGGGGCGCCGGCGCCGCCGCACTTCGCGCTGCCGCCGAAGTCCGCACTGTTCATCGGCCTGATCGGGTTCTGCGCGGTCTTCGCCGAGGGCGCGAGTATGGACTGGTCGGCGGTCTACCTGCGGGATGTGCTCGACACGGATGCGGGGCTCGCGGCCGCCTCCACCACCGCGTTCGCGCTCACCATGGCGCTGGCCCGGCTCGCCGGGGACCGGGTGGTGGACCGCTTCGGGGCGGTGCGTACGGTCCGGGCGGGCGGTGTACTGGCAACCGCGGGCGGCCTGTTCGTGGTGACGGCCCGGCATCCGGCCGCGGCCATGGCGGGGTTCGGGCTGATCGGGCTGGGCATCGCGGTGGTGGTCCCGCTGGCGTTCGCCGCGGCGGCGCGCAGCGGCCCGGCCCCCGCGCAGGCCATCGCCGGTGTCGCGACGATCACGTACACCTCGGGCCTGATCGCACCGTCGGCGATCGGGGCGGTGGCCGACGCGACCTCGCTGGTGGTGTCCTTCGGGCTAGTCACGCTGTTGGCCTTCGCGCTGATCGCGGGGGCCGCCGTACTGCGGCCCAGGCAGGCCGCGGGCGATCCGACGCCTGCCAACCGGGACGAACCTGCCGGTATACGCCCGTAACATACCCCTGCCGCTGCGGTTCGTTCGAGCAGCGTCCCCTGGTCGACTCGGGGACCTCCGCCTACGACGAGCAGGACGCCCCGGACACGCCGCGTTGACGGTGTTTCGCCCGAACCGGCGAAGCGTACGGCCAAGTTCCCCGCATCCGCCCGGCCGACTGGGACGCTGCGTCCCATGGAAGCGGTGCTCGCGCGGATGCGCGCCCTGGACGAGCGACTCCCCGAGCGGGACGGCGTCGCCGTCTTCAACCGGGTGTACCTGACGGTGACGGAGACGCTGCACGAGCGCATCGCCCACGGCGGATTCCCCGCGCCGCGGCGGGCGGAGGCGCTGAGCGTGCTGTTCGCGGAACGGTATCTGACGGCGGTGGAGGCGGACCGGGCCCCGGCGTGCTGGCGGCCCCTGCTCCAGTACCGGCGCCACCCGGGGGTCCGGCCGTTGCAGCACGCGCTGGCCGGGATCAACGCGCACATCGGCCATGACCTCGCGCTGGCGGTGGTGGCCACCTGTCGGCACCTGGACTGCGAACCGGCCGCCCTCGAAGCGGACTTCGACCGGGTCGGGGACACCCTGGTGAGCTTGGAGGAGCACATCCGGGAGGACCTGATGCCGGGCCCGGACCTCCTGGAGCTCGCCGACCCGCTGACCCATCTGCTCGGCTCGTGGAGCCTGGAGCGCGCCCGCGCCGGCGCGTGGGCGGCGGCCCGGCTGTTGTGGACCCTGCGGCGGTCACCCGACCTGGCCGAGGAGTTCACGGAGTCCCTCGACGCGGGAGTGGGCCTGGTCGGCCGCTGCCTGCTGACCCCGCGGGGCTGAAGGAACGCGGACATTGAAAACGGGCCGCCGCCGCGATTGTTGCGCGGGGGCGGCCCGTGGTCACGGGGTCCTGGAAGGATCAGTCTTCCGGGAGTTCGACCGGGGCGATGTCGTCGTAGACGTCGCCGGGGCCCGGGTTGGTGCTGTCGGTCGTGCCGCCCAGGTGGTGCATGACACCCCAGACCGCGTTCAGCGCCGTCTGCACCGCGCCCTCGGCCCACCCGGCCGTCCAGGAGATGTCGTCGCCCGCGAGGAAGATGCCGCGCTTGTCCTCGGGGAGGCGGTCCTGCATGAAGTGGGTGAACAGGCGGCGCTGGTAGCGGTAGTGGCCCGGGAGGTTGGCCTTGAACGCGCCCATGAAGTAGGGCTCGTTCTCCCAGGACACGGTCACCGGGTTGCCGATGATGTGGCGGCGGATGTCGACCTTCGGGTAGATCTCGCCGAGGGACTTCAGCATGACCTCCATCCGCTCGTTCGCGGACAGCGGCAGCCACTTCAGGCTGTCGTCGCACCAGGTGTACGAGAGGCAGATGACGGCCGGCTGGTCCGGGCCGTTGTCCAGGAGGTAGGTGCCACGGGTCATCCGGTCCGTGAGCGTCATCGACATGACGTCGCGGCCGGTCGGGTTCCCTGCGTCGTCGACGGCCTTGTCGAGCCAGAAGGGGCGGTCGACCGGGATGAAGAGCTTCGAGGACTCCATGTAGTGGGTGCGCTCGATCGCCGTCCAGTGGTCGATCGGGAACAGCGTGTCGTCGCACGCGATCTTGGAGAGGAGCATCCAGGACTGGGCGGTGAAGATCGCGGCGCGGTACGTACGGATGTCGCCCGACGCGTCGGTGACCGTGATGCGGTTGCCGGCCGTGCGGTGCAGGCGGGTCACGGCGGGGCGCGGCGCGCCCTCGTGCAGGGAGGACAGGGAGGTGCCCTGAGCCCAGTGGATGATCTTCTCGGGCTCGCGCTCCCACAGGCGCAGCGGCAGCTGCTGCGAGCCGCCGACGATGCCGCGGTGGTGGTCGTCCGCCTCGGTGTAGACGACGCGGAGGATCTCCAGGATGGAGTTGGGGAAGTCGGTGTCCCAGCCGCCCGTGCCGAAGCCGACCTGGCCGAAGATCTCGCGCTTGCGGAAGGACTGGAAGGCCTCGGACTTGCAGAGGAAGCCGTAGAAGGTCTCGTCGTCGAGCTTCTCGACGAGCTTCGCCCAGATCTCGCGGATGCGCGGGACGTCCCGCTCGCGCATCGCGGTGTTCATGTCGGAGAAGTCGGCGCCCTCGTCCAGGCAGGCGTTCCACGCGGCGGACACGTCGCGGTAGATCTGCGGGAGGTCGGCGATGGTCTCCGCGTAGTGGGTCTCGCCCTTGAGGTCGACGACCGTGGAGGGGGTGGCCTCGGCGAGCGGGTTCGGGAAGGGCTCCGTCACCAGGCCGACGAGGTCGATGTAGTGCTGGAGGGCGGTGGAGGACGGCGGGAAGCGCATGGCGCCCATCTCCGCGGTCAGGCCCTCGGTGCCGGCGCCCTCGAAGCCGACGGTGCGCAGCCGGCCGCCGATCTGGTCGGCCTCGTAGACGACGGGCTTGAGGCCCATCTTCATCAGCTCGTACGCGGAGATGATGCCGGAGAGCCCGCCGCCGATGACGGCGACCTCGGTGCCGTGCTCGGTCGCCGGTATCTGGCCCAGGCCCGCCGGGTGGGCGAGGAAGTCGTCGTACGCGTACGGGAAGTCCGGGCCGAACATGGTGATCGGCGGCATGACCGGCGGCTGTCCGTCGCTGTGCGGGACGGCGGTGGTGGGCACCGTGGACGTCATGGGGTACGACTCCTTGCAGGGCGGGGCAGGGGGGAAGGCTCAGGCGGGGGCGTGGGGCGTGGGGCTCAGACGAGGGAGGCGTAGAGCCCGGGGCGCCGGTCGCGCAGGTACGGGTTGGTCTCGCGCGAGGCCCGCAGCAGCTCCGGGTCGGCCTCGCCGAACACCATCTCCTCGCCGCGGCCGGCCCTGGTACGGGTGACCCCGTCGGGACTGGCCAGGCAGCTGAGGCCGACGAACTCGAACTCGCCCTCGGGGCCGGTGCGGTTGACGTACGCGATGTACATCTGGTTCTCGAAGGCCCGTACCGGCACCAGCTGCTCGGCGACGAACTGGAACGGGTGCATCTGCGCGGTCGGGACCAGGAGGAGGTCGGTCCCGGCCAGTGCGTGGGCGCGGACGTTCTCGGGGAACTCCACGTCGTAGCAGATCATGATGCCGATGCGGAGGCCGTTCAGTTCCGCCTGGACCACGGGGGTGTCGCCGGGGGTGAAGGCGTCCTGCTCGAAGCAGCCGAAGAGGTGGGTCTTGCGGTAGTTCGCGAGCGGGGTGCCGTCGGGGCCGATGAGCTGCGCCGAGTTGTAGACGGCGCCGCCGTCCGCCGCCGCCGCCCGCTCCGGGTAGCCGTACAGGACGGCGATCCCGTGGCGGCGGGCGATCTCGCCGACGGCGACGGCGGACGGGCCGTCGGCCGCTTCGGCGAGGCCGGGGATGTCCTGGAGGTCCAGCGCGTAGCCGGTCAGGAACATCTCCGCGGTCACGAGGAGCCCGGCCCCGCTCTGTGCGGCGCGCGCTGCGGCCTCGTCGAGCGCCTTGAGGTTCTCGGCGGTGTCGCCGAGCCGTCCGGAGCTCTGGAGGAGGGCGGTGCGCAGCGGGGCCATGGGCGTACCTCTGTGACAGGTGGGGAGGGGGTCATACGACGGTACGTTCGGGCGTTGGACCGCGACAAGCCGTGAGCGTTGCGCTCCGCGCATCGATTCGTTGCGCGTTTGGGTGCTGGGGCGGTGATTCGTTGCGCAGCTGCCGTTAAGCGGCCGGATGGAAGGCCGGGTGGGCGCGGAGGCGTCGCAGGTACGAGCGTACGTGGGGGCGGGGTGGGCGGGCAGCGGGCCGCAGTGGCCAAGCGCGACCCACAGGTCGGCGTCGGCGATGGTCGGGCGATCTCCCAGGGCGTACGGCCGGCGCTCCAGCAGGTCGAGGGCGCCGACCGCTCGGCCCGCGGGGCGGCCCCGTCGAGCAGGGCGCGGACGGCCGCGGTGAAGAGGGCGAGGGCGGGGGCGGGCACAGGTCGGGGCGGCCGGCGAGGCGGATGGCGAGGTCGTCGAGGAGCACCAACCCCGCCGGCCGCGGCGACCCCCGGAACCCGCCGCCCCCACCACTGGCTCCGAGACCGCCCCAGGCGAGGCGGGGGGCGCGACGCGGCGACGCGGGCGGGGAGGAGCCGGAGGAGCGGGGGGCGGGCAGAGGCGTACGGGACTGGCCGTAGGGACGGGCGGAAGCGGACGGGCGGAGGCGGACAGGGCTGGCCGCACATAGGGACGGGCGGGGCCGGCCGGCCGGCTGGCTGGCTGGCTGGCTGGCTGGCTGGCTGGCTGGCTGGCTGAGCAGGGTTGGGCTGGACGGGGTGGACGGGGTGGTTGAGGGGCAAAGCGGAGCCGGACGGAGCTGGGCGCAACGCCGTTTCAGCCGAGTCGGCGTGTGAGGTACACGGTCCGGGGCGCGACCCCGCGCCACCACACCACCGGCCCCACCCGCCATCGCGGCGAAGGAGCCGGGGCGCAGCCAGCGCCCCGCCGACCGTCGAGGCTCGTGCATCCGGAGACAGCGCCCCGGAAGTCCGGGCACAGCCACCGCCCGACCGACCCCGTCAGCCATGGACCGGGCACAGCCACCACACCGCCCGCACCACTGGCCGTCGAGGCCCGGGGTCTGGGGGCGCCACCAGGGGGAGCCGGGCGCAGCCACCACCGCCGACCGTGCCGACGCGCGGGGCATAGCCCGGGGAGCCGGGTGCAGCCACCACCGCCGACCGGGCCGCAACCCGGGGAGCTGGGCGCGGCCACCGCTGCAGGACGTGCCGTCGAGGCGTGGGCCCGGCGGGTGCGGTGGTGGTCGCGGCGGCGGGGCTTGGGGGCGGGGCGGCAGCCAGTCGGCAGCAGCCGGCCGGCGGGCGGCAGCCAGCGGGCGGGCGCCGACGGGCCGCAGCCAGCCGGCGGCAGTCGGCGGGCGGGAGCGGGCCGTCAGCCCCGGAGGGGGGCGGCGCTGCTGGCGCGGAGGAGGTCGATGTGCAGGCGTCGGGTGAGCCAGCAGGGGGTATCGCCGAGGTAAGCCCAAAAGGGGCCATGGAATGATCTTGAAGCCGTGAAGGCCCGGCGCGTCACCCGTTCGGCTCAGGTTCGTTGATGGCGATGACTGTCGTCTGGAGCCTGGGGTGGGTAGTGACATCGATCGAGCGAACGGCGTATCCGCGGTTCAAGCGGCTGATCACCGCGCACGAGCTGCATCTGTTCTTCTCGCCGACTCGCGATGAGCTGGAGTGGGCCGCCGACCGTACGGACAGCGATGATCATCTGCTGGCCCTGCTGCTGACGCTGAAGTCGTATCAGCGGATGGGGTGCTTTCCGAAGGTGGGGGACATTCCGGAGGCGGTGTCGGAGTTCGTGCGGCGGGCGGTGGAGCTGCCGGAGGGCACGCTGGCGGTGTACCGGGCGGCGAAGACCATGAAGAACCACCGGGGCCTGGTCCGGCAGCGGGTTGGCGTGGCCTACGACCAGCGCAGGGCCCGGCGGATCGCCGAGGAGTCGATCCGCAAGGAGGCCGAGTCGAAGAACCGGCCGGCGGACCTGATCAACATCGCGCTGGAGAAGGTGGTGGAGGCCGGGCTGGAGCTGCCGGCGTTCTGCGGGACTACAAGCCCGTCAAGCGCCTCGCTCTGGTGGCGTGCCTGGCGCACAAGGCGCGGATGCGGGTCCGTGACGACCTAGCGACGATGTTCTGCAAGCGCGTCGCGATGAAGATCAAGAAGGCGAAGCAGGAGCTGGAGGAGATCCGGCTGGCCGAGCGGGAGATCGTCGAGGCCCTGATCGGGAACTACCGCACCGTGCTGAAGAACGACGAGGGGGGTCCCGCTCAGGTGGCGGTGGAGAAGGCTTCGGCCATGACCGCCGAGGTCCGGATGGCCTTGGAGGGCCTGGACGAACAGGCGTCGGCCGACGAGGTCGCACGGCGGCTGGAGGGCAGGGTTTCCCCGGCGTTCCTCGCCCTGGCCAGGGCCCAGGCGGTGCAGGCGGGTGGGCTGGGCGCGGTCACCAAGGCCGTGGAGGGCTTCGGTGGTTTCGCGGGGCAGTACGAGCAGATCGAGAAGGTCTCCGCCCATCACGGCAACTTCTGGGAGGTGCTGCTGTACGGGCAGATCGGCCGGGACCGGGCGGTGATGTTCGACCTGGCCGGGAAGCTGGAGTTCACCGCCACATCGGAGGACGCGCGGGTCCTGGACGCGCTCGCGCACGCCCAGCGGCACCAGGGGGCCCGCGGCGAGTACATCAGCGCCCTGGGCGAGGACGGCCGTGCGGTGGACGTCTCCTTCGCCACGCAGAACTGGCAGAAGGCCGTGGCCGAACAAGACGCGGCCGGGGCAGTTCGTCCGCAAGCACTTCGAGGCGATGGTCTTCACCGCCCTCGCGGAGGAGCTGCGGACCGGCGACGTGGCCGTGGTGGGCTCGGAGGAGTACGCGGACTGGTCCCAGCAGCTGCTGGCCTGGGAGGCCGTGCAGGAGAAGCTGGGCGCCTACCTGGTGGAAGTCGGCCTGTGCGAGGAGGGCGAGGCCGCCGGGTTCGACGCGAAGTTCTTCCGCCGGCAGCTGGAGGACAGGCTGCGCGATGCCGCCGCGGCGGCGGATGCCGGCTACCCGGACAACGAGGGCCTCGTCATCGATACCGAGACGGGCATCCCGTCGCTCAAGGCGCACCGGGCGGACGCGCAGCGGCCGTCCGCGAAGCGGCTGGAGGAGGAGATCAAGGCCCGGATGCCGGAACGGTCCCTGATGGGGATCGTGGCCCGGACCGCGTACTGGATGGAGTGGTGGCGCCGTTTCGGCCCGGCCTCCGGCAACGAGCCCAAGCTCCAGGATCCCTTGGGCAGGTATGTGATCACCACGTTCGTGAAGGGCACCAACATGGGCCCCTACGAGGCCGCCCGGCACATTCCCGGGGTGAGCGGGCACGAGCTGGCGTATGTGGCGAACCGGCACTTCTCCCTGGTGCTGCTGAACGAGGCGATCGCCGACCTGGTCAACGCGCACGCCCACCTGGACATCTCGCAGGCGTGGGGCGATGGCACCACGGTGGCCGCCGACGGCACCCACATGGACACCTACATCGCGCTGTTCACGCACTTCATCCCGTGCGGGGTGTGGGAGGCCGTCTACATCATCGAGGGCCTGTTGAAGAACACCTCCGAGGTGCAGCCGGCCACCGTGCACGCCGATACCCAGGGACAGTCCCAGCCGGTCTTTGCGCTTGCCCACCTGCTGGGCTTCGATTTGATGCCCAGGATCAGGAATTGGAAGGGCATGACCTTCTACCGGCCCTCGAAGCAGACGGAGTACGTGCACATCGACGCTCTGTTCGGCGAGGTGGGTAAGAACGTCATCGACTTCGACCTGATCGAGTCCCAGTTCCGGCATCTGATGCGGGTGGCCGTGTCCGTGCAGGAGGGTGCGATCTCCTCCTCCACGCTGCTCAAGCGGCTGCGGTCCGGGTCGAAGAAGAACGCCACCTACGCCGCTTTCCGTGAGGTCGGCCGTGTGATCCGCACCGTGCAGCTGCTGCGCTACCTCGCGGACGCGCCGCTGCGCCGGCGGGTCACGGCGGCGACGAACAAGGTGGAGTCGTTCAACCGGTTCTCCCAGTGGATCGGGTTCGGCAACCGCGGCATCATCGCCGACAACGACCCGGTGGAGCAGGAAAAAGCGATGAAGTTCAATGCTCTGCTCACGAATGCGGTCATTTTTCACAATGCCCTGGACATCGCCGAGATCGTGCGGCAGCTGCTGGAGGAGGGCTGGACGATCGAGCCGGAGGACTTGGCCCACATCTCCCCGTACCTGACCGAGCACATCAACCGGTTCGGCGAGTACTCCACCCACGAGCTCGCCATCCGGCCCGACGCCTACGACCCGAAGCTCGACGTCGACTTCACCCCGCTGCGCGAGCAGGACCTCACCACCGCCGGTCTCAGCCAGGCCGCCTGAACAGCGCGGCCCCGGCTGGAGAGATCAGGAGGGGATGTGGGCGCACCCGACACGTTAGGCCGTTCGTTGTACCCAGTGGCCGGGCGTTGGCGCCCGCAGGTCACCAGGGGATGGCGCCGTCGTCTTCGAAGAATGAACCGGTCGGGCCGTCGTCGGGAAGCGTGGCGAGCCGGATCGCGGTGGCTGCGCCCTGCTCGGGGGTGCGGGGTCCGTGGAAGCCGGTGAAGTCGGTCGCGACCAGGCCCGGGCAGGCGGCGTTGATCAGGATGTTCGTACCGTCGAACTGCCGGGCGTACTGCACGGTGATGGCGTTGAGGAACGACTTCGACGGCGCGTAGGCCGCCATGATG
>NZ_JAGGOY010000132.1 GCF_018614095.1 Streptomyces sp. ISL-87
ACTGTGGAGGTAAGTATATCTGAACTTGTGTGTCGGGTTGGCGGGTGATCTCGTCCTACGAGGGCATGACGCTGTGGATGCGGGAGAGGGTGAAGACGCGCTCGTCTTCTCGCAGGTGGCACCAGGCTTCGAGGTAGGGCGGGTCGAGTTCGAGGCGGCTGAGGGTGCGTACCGTGCGGTTGCCGGAGGTGGCGACGTATTCGACGGCGAGGGGCGTTCCGGTGTCGATGGCATGGGCGAGCTGGCGGACATCGGTGTAGGACAGCCGCTTCGCGTACCCGGAGACGATCTCCTCGGTGTCGGTCGCAAAGGGGACTCCGCTGCCGAACGGGTCGGGGTCCGGGGCGGTCAGCGGAGCGGTGAGCAGGCGGTCGGCAAGGACGTTCGGGTCGACGGTGGCCGGTGTCCGCGCGGTGTGGCGGACCGCGTCGCGGCGATCGGCGGCCGTGCCGGCCCTTCGCGGGGTCGGTACGGGGGCGGCGGCCCTCGGCGGTCGGGTCTTCTCGATGCGTACGGTTCCGTCGGCGGTCTCGGCGACGGGGGCGTAGCCCTCGGCGCGGAGCGCGGTGAGGGTGGCGTCGAGCGGGCTGCGGCTGACCAGCACCGTGGGTGCGAGCTGCCGCAGGCCGAGTTTGGCGAGCTTGCGGTGGGCGGCGAGCTCGGCGAGGAGCGCCGGTTCCTCACCGTGGATGACGCAGGCGGCGGTGGCGATGCGTACGCGGCCGTGCCCGCGCGCGGTGTCGGCGATGAGATAGGACAGGGGCTGGGGCAGCGGCCCGGCGGTGACGGCGGCCAGGTCGGCTGTGAGGCCGTCCGGCGAGTGCCCCGCATCGAGGGCCCGGCGGACGCTGCCGGGGCTGAACCGCCACACCGAGGCCGTGCCGCTGGTCTCGCGGTCGGCGACGTAATCCAGCAGCGCGGCGAGTGCCGCCGATGGCGTGCCGGTGACGACAGCGGTGAGGTCGGCGCCGATCCGAGCTGTCCGGGTGGCCGTGGGCAGGAGCCGCCGGCATACGGCGGTCAGTTCCGCCGCGTCATCTTCCATCAGGGCGGTACCGAGGGGAGACAGTGCGCCGCGAGCGAGTACGCCGAGCAGCTCAGCCTCGTGGATCAGGGTGGCGAACGGTGTCCCGTCCTGGGGTGACGAGTCGGCGAGCGGCCGGTACCAGGCCACCAGCGGCCCCAGGGCCGAGGCGATGGCCACGCTGCGCCCCGCCGGAAGCTGTGCCGCCGCGTGGAGCAGCCCGTGCCGGGCCTGCAGACAGCCGCCACAGGGCGGTGCTCCCGCGAGGGCGGGGAGCGCCTTGTTGTCCTCGTCACGCGCCTGGGTGGGGGTGAGTGCCAGGTTGTGCCATGCCTGGAGCAGTACGGCGAGCCGTTCGGCGGGCTCCTGCTCCGCCCAGGCGTCGTACGCCCCGGTGGGTGCCACACGGTCGCCGTCCCGGCCCAGCAGTCCGGCCGCGTGCGCGGTCTCCACGGTGATGCGTACCACGGTGTCGTCGGCTTGGGCGGCCTTACCGATCCGGGCCAGTTCACGTGCGCCGATCCCACCGGACTTGAGTCTGGCCGGCGGGGACGCGGAACAGGCCGAGAGGACCGACGCGGCCTGGGCGGCGAGCGCCGTGGCCGCGGCTGCGGCCTCCCGCTCCACCTCGGCGGAGCCCACGGACACCACCTGCGCGGAAGGCGGAAGGGGGTCGAACGGGGCGTGCCATTCCGGCCCGCGCAGCGCCAGCGCGACTTCGACGGGCATGCGCGCGGGGCCGTACCGGTGGCGGTCCACGATCAGGAGCCCCCGGTCGAGTGCCCATCGCGCGCCGGGTTCGAGGTCGGGGCCAGGTGACCCGAACATGATGAACTGCCGCTGCCCTGTGGCGGAGTCCGCTCGGCGGGCGAGCAGCTTCTGTGTGATCGAGGGCGCCCGTGCCACCACTTCGGCGACGGCTCCGGGGTCGCTGTGGTGTTCCACCAGGGCCACCAGTCGCTGTTGCTTGGTGCCCGGCGGCTTGATGCCGAGGGCCACCAGCATGGCGCGCAGCTCCTCGGAGGTCGCGCCTGCCAGCAGCTTCTCCAGGGGGTGGTCCAGCCCCAGGGGTGCGTCCCACGCCTGCCGCAGGGATGAGGCCATGCGGAGCGCCCCGGCGCCGTCCGGCCAGACCAATGCGTGATCGGCCAGCCCCTCCAGGATGGAATCCAGCGAGCGAGCGGCTTCGCCGTCCGTCGCTCCCAGCAGTCCCGCCAGGGCATCGCGCGACGCCCGTCCTCCCAGTGCCGCGAGCGCCTCGGCCACCTGCAGGGACGGCAGCGTAAGCCGCGGCAGGGTAAGAGCCACCGACCCCGGGCGCTGGAGGCGGTCCGCCAGCTCCCCTACCGTGCGCGGTTCCGGAGAGGACGCCGCATCCTTCCGCACGGCGAGTACGCGCGCCAGGCGCGGTGCGGAGAGACCGCCCAGCCAGGCCGCCAGCGTTGATCGGGACTTCATGGGGCACCTCGTCACACCAGACCGGAGCAGCACCGAAACCGCTCCGGTGCAGAGTCAAGCATGGCGTCTACCCCGAGGCCCCGGGTGCGGAACGGGAGAGGTTCCTCCGCGGACGTCGGCACTCGCAGGCAGTGGCGCCTGAATGCGCCGAAATGCTCTGGTTTCAGGGCGATGTAAACGCAAGACCAGGGTGTCGGGTCATACCTTCTTGACGACGATGGAGTCCGGGACCAGCCGTTCCAGGTCGTCCACGTCCGAGGTGAAGACGGTGACCTGCCCCTTCTGCTGACGCGCGATGACGGCGAGCACCGCGTCGATCGCGTACTTGTGGCCGTGCAGCTGGGCGTCGGCCAGGAGTCGGCGGGCCTGGCGGGCCTCGTCCTTTCCGACGTCGGCGACTTTGAGCCGGGAGAGGACCCAGTCCCAGCGCTGCTCGGTGGTTCTGCCGTCGTATGCCTCGACCAGCGTCATCGGAGACGTCACCACTTCGGCGTCACCACGGGCCGCGAGGTCGAGCCAGGCGATCATCTTCCGGTCGCCGCGCACGGCCAGGGACAGGGCTTCGCAGTCGAGTGCGAAGATGCGCAGCGGCGGCTGCCCGTGCTCACCGGCCCGCTTCTTCACGCGGCCTCTCCGGCGTTGTGCTTTCCAGCGGCGCGGCGGCGCTCGTGCTGGGCGTCGAGATCCTCCAGTTCCTCGGACACTGCTGCGCGCTCGTCTTCCGTGACGGGGCCGTGCTCTTCCTGCAGCCAGTCGACCAGTTCTCGCAGTCGATCCCGGTCGCGCTTGAAGCGCAGCGCCTCCGCGACGTACGCGGACAGGCCGCGTTCTGCGGCCTCCGCGCGGATCTCCTCAAGGAGATCCTCGGGGATCGTCACCGTCACCTTCTTAGTCGCCATATAAGAGACCATACTCCTGGTACCAGTCCCCTTACCGGCGTGTCGGCACCCCGACGCTGCCGTGGATGGGGCGGGGCGGGCACCCGGTTGAGGGCCCACGAGCGGACGGCCCGCGAGCGCTATGACGTGTTCACGGGCGTCCGTCCGGCTGGGCCCGTACCCGTCCTGACCTGCGTCGGAGTGCTTTCGTGGCCTTAGTCCGAACGCACCCGGACGGAGGCGAACGCAACCAGAACTGCAACCACAGGCCCTACTTGCCGCCCTCTGGGCCGTACCACTGGAGGGGCTGCCCGGTCACGGCGGCGATGCATTCGAAGTCGTGGTCGCGGTGCAGGAGAGTGAGGCCCTGGAGCTCCGCTGTTGCGGCGACCACGAGATCCACTGCGCCTGCACTGCGGTGCTTGCCCTGTTTGGTGAGGGCCTCCTGAACCTGCCAGGCACGGTCGTAGGCGCGGTCATCGACAGGGACCCAGCCGAAGATCAGCCGGATGTCCTCGATGCCGGGCGCCCGGTCGGTGGCAGACCGGGCGCTGTAGAAGAATTCCAGCTCCGTGGTGGGGCAGGTGGCGATCAGTCCGGCGGCTGCCGCCTGGTCCCAGCCGTACTGTTCCGCGTCTCCCCGCAGGAATCGTGCGAGGGCGCTGGTATCGATCAGGAACTGTGCCGCGTTCACCGCCGGTAGTTCCTCTTGTCCTCGAACAGCTCCAGGTCGAAGGCGCCCTGATCGGCGGCGGCCCGGAGTCGGGTGAGGGCCAGCGCGCGGCGCCGGTTCTCCAGCACCTCGCGCAGCGCTGTGTTGACCGTTTCCTTCTTGGTGCTCGTCCCCAGGGCTTTCGCCACATCGGCGACCAATTCGTCGTCCAGGTCGATGACGGTCCGGCTCATGTGCAGCTCCTGATATCAACTGTGGAGGTAAGTATATCTCAACTTGTGTGTCGGGGTGGGGTGGTCAGTTCCTCCCACCGGGACTGGGTCGATGCCCTGCCCGCACTGCTGGCCGACGGCGACGTCGAGTTCAACAAGGCGGCGATCGTCCCCTACGCCTACCGGCACAGCTATGCCCAACGGCATGCGGACGCCGGCGTCCCACCCGACGTCCTGCGCGATCTCATGGGCCACCGGACCATGCGCACAACTCAGACCTGCTACCGCATTACCGGCAAGCGGATGCGTCAGGCGGTCGAGCGGGTAGCGGCCCACCAGTTCGACCGCAACGGGCAGCGGACCTGGCAGCAGATCCAGGGCGCCCTGGACGACGAGCACACCCGCCTGCGGATCGGACAGGTCTCCGTCCCCTTCGGCATCTGCATGGAACCCGGCAACATCAAGGCCGGCGGACAGCCTGCCCGTTTCGATTCCGTTGCCTGGGCTGCGGCCACTTCCGCACCGATGCCTCCTACCTCCCCGAGCTCAAGGACTACCTCCAGACCCTCCTGCGCGACCGCGAACGCGTCCTGGCTGCCGACGAACTCGACCCCTGGGCCCGCACCGAAGCAGCCCCTTCCGAGACCGAGATCAGCAAGCTCCGCCAGCTCATCCACCGCGCCGAGGACTCCCTGGGCGAGCTCACCGACGACGAACGCGAACAGATCAAGGACGCCGCCACCGCCCTGCGCCGCACCCGCCAGGTCGTCGACCTCGGCATGCCCGCCATCCCCTCCTTCATCGACCAGACCAGGAACACGCACCGCCTGTGAGCATCGCCGAGCCGGGCTCGGCGGACCGCCCGACCACGACGCCCTGCAAAAGCGCATCAACTACCTCGAACAGCACACCACCGAACTCCAACAACAGCTCGCCGACCGCGACGACGACCTCGACGCCGCCCGCGCCGCGAACCGCCAGCTCATCGCCAGCCTCGACACCTCGAAGGGAGTGGCTGAACCAGGCGCGAGGCGAGCGCCGTGTCTCACGCTCGCCCCGCGCGCGGGCTAGCCGGGCCTACTACACCCAGGCGACTCGTTCCACCGTGTCGTTGTAGCCCGCCGGCTCCTCGAGCTTCTCGCCGGCCTTCAGGATGCGCTCACCCTTGCCGATCAGCTTCGCGTCGCTGTCCGTGAGGTTCACCCATGATGAGACGTTCTTGGACATGCTGCCGCCGCCAGGAAGCGGCAGCTGGCTGAGGTCCACGTTGAAGCCTGCTCCGATCCCGTACCCCGGGCCCTGGCAGTTGTAGTCCCGATACAGGCCCAGGGTCTTGGACGGACACGGCGCGCCGTCAGGGAGGATCTGGACTACGCCAGGGGGCAGTTGAGTGCTCATACCTCGCTCCATTCTTCAGCTCCCGCCAGCATTTCCGGCAGGGCTTGTGCCGCCAACGTTCCACACGAAGACGGCGTGGACGGACCTCACACAGGGCTTGATCGTTCCTGCAATGGACATGGCCACCCACTTAGCCGAGTAGCCGAGCTGTGCGCTCGGCCGCGCCCAGCGCCCTCCCCCACCGTCTCAGCGAACCACTGCGCGAGTGGATCGCCGGCCATCAACAAGGCCGAGTGATGGAAATCCACATACGTGCACGACACCTGTCGCGAAATCCCGTCGGCCATCTCTTCCATCCCACCAGGCCTGATTCGCCAGCAGCACGCTGCTACGGATCAGTAGCCATACAGAAGGGCCCACTCTTGCTGAACCCTGGGAGTACGAGGGATAGGCCATCGAAGCCGCAATGTGGCCAAATATCCGGTTATGCCTCGAATCAATGAGACTCGAACTGAGACCACGGACGCAGAAGACCCCGGCCGGTTTCCCGGTCGGGGCTTCAAGTGCCCGGTGAGGCACTGGCGGAGGATACGAGATTCGAACTCGTGAGGGGTTGCCCCAACACGCTTTCCAACCGTCCGACCGGCTGTCCGGCGGCGGCCGCACCTGTCCTGACCTGCGGTGATTCGGGCGCGGTGGGGTCGGCGGATGCTGCTGAACGCTGCTGAATGCAACCAGAACTGCAACCAGGCGGCCTCTGCTCACCGTGCTCGGGTCCACCACGGGAGTGATCGCCATCCCGCGCTACTCCCGCGACCACTCGGTCTCAGCGTGGGGCTCGCCGGTCGCCTGCCCGCCCTCCCAGTCGCGGATCCTGAGCGCTCGGGGGCCGGGGGCGGGTCGGGAGAGCGTGCGTACGAACACGTCGCGCAGGTGGTTGGCCGCCTGCTGGGGTGGGCCGTCGTACTGCACGGGGTCGGGCATTGGTGCACCGTCCCGCCGGGACCAGCGGTTGTCGTCGTCCTGGGTCTCCAGTATCCACCGGTACTGACGCATCCGAGCCTCCTGTGCCTCTGGACCGACGAGCGAGCCTCGCAAGACGAACGTATGGCCTTGACGACCCGCAGGCGACCCGTGGCGTGCCGGCCAGTGTCAGTAACAGGCCTGGGGAGGAGCAGCGGTTCGGTTAGGGTCCTGGTGCTCATTCAGGTACTGCCGCGCCACTCGACCAGGAAGAGCGTCGCGTCGTCGCTGGTGATCCCGCCGCGTTCGCGCTTCAGCGTGTGCGAGAGGGTGCGCACCATCGTGCGGACGCCGCCGCCCGCGTGGCGACCCGGGTGACCGTGACGGCCACACCACCGATTCCGGAACCGCAACTTCGGCTCTCGCTCACCCCCGACGGCGCCACCGCAGGCCGGCTGGACGGCGCCTGGTGGCCGCCCTCGCACGATCTCTTCACCGAACTCCCATCGTTGGCCGCGGAATTGGACGAGCAGTGGAGTCGCGTCACCCGCGTTGCACTGAACCCCAACCACTGGCCTGTGATCCCCCACCTGATCCCGGTGGCCGGCCATGTGGTCCATGGCGGCTCGTTCAGCCAGGAGCAGGACCCGAACGAGATCATGGTGTGCTCCTTCGCGCCGCTGCGCCTCGACCTCTGGTGATCCCGCCGGAGACCGACCAGGCCGAGGCTGCCGCGCTGATGAGCGCCGCAGCCGATCCCGCCAACACCCGCACCGTTCAGCCTCACCCGACTCCGCCAGCGCCACCTACCCGCACCGCCGCGCCCCTGACCGTCGTCCCCGTGGCTGCTGGTTTTTGCGAGCCGACGGGCGCAAGCTGAAAGATACGGAGCTAGCAGCTGTCGGCCCGGCCGCCCAGGGCTCGCCGCGGCGAAGGGAGCCACGATGATCCGCATCGGTGATGTCCGCGAGTGGCGTACCCACGACGTCGTGGACGCCAAGGGGCACAAGATCGGCACGATGGAAGCGGTCTACGTGGACACCAGTACCGACGAGCCGGCCATGGCCACTGTGCAGGTCGGCCTGCCCACCCGCCACCGCCTCGTCTTCGTGCCGCTGGATGAGGCGGTGGTCGGGCCGGGCTACCTGCGGGTCGCCTACGCCAAGGCGCTAGTGAAGGGCTGCCCGCCGATCGGCACGGACGACATCCTTCCTGCGGAGGACGAGGAAGCCGTCTTCCGGCACTACGGCCTGGAATATCAGCCTGGTGCTGGCGGCGAGCGCCAACTCGCTCGCCGCTGACCCCCGAACCCCACAACGGAAGGGAGGCCGATGGTGATCCTCTTCCTCCTGGTGGTCATCGTCGCCGTCGTGCTCGGCATCGTCGGCGTGGTCGCCCACGGGCTTGTCTACCTCCTGGTCATCGGCGTCGTCCTGCTGGTCGCCGACGTGGCGATCCTCGCCGTACGGGCGCGGCACCGACGCCCGCCGCTGCGCTGACCCGCGCGGCAGCCGCGGGAGGGCTGGCACCAGACCCCGTCACGGACGAAGGGACCGCAGCCGCGCACCGCGACATCTGGAGTTACCACCCCGACTCGAACTACGAACCGGGCCTTAGCGGTCGGCTCCGGAAGTCCTTCGGGGGTTGATCACACGACGAGGCGGAACGAGGATTCTTCTGGGTGATCGGCGCTGTGCCGGTCGAGCCTGGCCAGCAGATCGTCCACGTCGGAGGTGGTCAACTTCCACTGGAACGGCTGTGCCGTGGCGTTGTAGCGGTCCTCGAAGGCTCGGAGCCGGTCCCCGACCTGGGCAAGGTCGGGGAAGTCGTTGGGCGAGACGACCTTGCGCTGCACGATGGAGAAGTAGATCTCCACCTGGTTCAACCAGGAGGCGTGCACCGGGGTGTGTACGAGCACCGCGTTCGGGAACGTCTCGGCCAGCGGTCCGCTGCGGCCTTGCCGTAACACTCGCGCTCCGCAGGGCCGCCACTGTTTTCGGCAGGGCCGGGTGTGTTCCAACGCCTCGGGGGTCGGTGATGACCTGGAGGTTCACGCCGTGGCGGCCGACGCGCGGACCTCGACCAGCTGGCGGTGGCGGACCCGGGAGCGCAGAATCGTCCTAGGCCGGTGCGCCGGCTCGGATGACCCGCTCGTAGGCGTGCTCGGCAGCCTCAGGACGATCAGCTCGGGCGGCACGCTGCTCCGCCCTTCCGATACCCGCGCCCTGCTCGAAGGCGCGGCCTGGTCGGCGTGCGCGAGATCGAACGCACATGGCCGATGCCGATCGGACTAACCGGCGGTTGCCGCCCGTTAGGACGTCGAGCGAATGCCAACTGGTAGCCGTTGCACGGCACCGGTGGTAATACGGGACGCAAAGGAGAAGATCGATGGGGCAAATTTATCTTCAGCGATTCGCGTATCGGGATGGTGTTAGTAAGTCCGAACTCGACCAAGCATGGTCCGAAGCTTTTAAAACCTTCGCCCAGGCGGGTAATTGGGGCGGAGTGGACCGAGGCGTGAAGCACCACCAGACGTATGGCACGGGATGGGGGGGCTACGTGCTGATCGAAGTGGAGGATCCCGATGCCTTTGGACGCTACCAGGCATACCACAACCAGACGTACGGCCATGTAGTTCAGGTCACGTGGGAGCCCCTATTCGACATGGACCGGGCGTTCGAGGAGACCATCCGGAACTCGAGATGAAAGGAAATCGGTGAGCACCTCGGCCGCCTGTGCGATGGGGCAGAACTGACCGTAGCCCGACATTGTCCGGCGGGACACTTTCGTCTCGGTCGACGCCATGTTCCATCATCAGCCGCCCGCGGTTGTGCGTGTGCCCAGTCTCCCGGCCACCCCGGCAGGTACGAACCCCCTTGCTCTGCTGAAGCCTTCACGAAGAGCAGGTCGATGACAGACGCGCTCGCGTGTTTGCCGCCTAGATGATCAATTCCAAGGGGTGCCTGCGGTGACGAGAGCGAGGGTGTTCA
>NZ_JAGGOY010000133.1 GCF_018614095.1 Streptomyces sp. ISL-87
GGGCCGGGGGCCGGGGGCCGCTGCGCGGGGTCTCTCCCCGCCCCGCCCCTTCCCGAAACTGGGGCTCCGCCCCAGACCCCGCGCCTCGAACGCCGGCGGGGCTGGACTTGCCCCGGCGCTGGGGGTTACGGGGCTCGCCCAGACCCCGCGCCTCGAACGCCGGCGGGGCTGGATTTGCGCTGGCGGGGATGGGTCTGGCTTAGGTCCAGTGGGTGGGGCGGGTGAGGGTGGGGGGGATTTTGGTGGTGGGGGTGCCTTGGGCGGCGTTGAGTTGGGGTTGGGTGAGGAAGAGGGCTTCGCGGAGGTCGGCGTCCGCCAGGTTGGCGTCGCGGAAGTCCGCGCCGATCAGGTCGGCGGTGCGGAGGTCGGCGCGGCTCAGGTCGGCGGCGATCAGGTAGGCGCCGCGGAGGTTGGCGCCGCGGAGGTCCGCGCCGGAGAGGCGGGCGCCCATCAGGTCGGCGCCGCGGTGGTTCTTCTTCCGGGCCGGGGCCTTGGCGCGGACGAGCTCGCTGGTCTTGAGGAGCAGCGTGTTGATCTCCTGGCGGAGGGCGCCTACGTCGAAGGGGGCCAGGGTGGCCGCGTCCGCTCGGGTGGCCTCTTCCGTAGTGGCCAGTGCTGCGCGGAGGGCCGGGTGGAGGGGGGCGGCCGCGGGGCGGGCCAGGGCCTCGGTGATGTAGAAGAGCAGCTCGTGGAGCTGCCGCATGATCGGGAAGACCTCGAACATCTGGCGGGAGGTCTCCGGGTGGCTGCGCCAGTCCCTGCCGCCGAAGGTGACCTGGGAGACCTGCTGCCCCGCCCCGAAGCAGTCGAAGACGGTGCAGCCGGGGAAGCCCTTGTCGCGCAGCTGGGTGTGGATGCCGCACCGGAAGTCCTGCTGGAGGTTCTTGCAGGGGGTGCCGGCGGCCTTGTTCATCGCGAAGTCGTTGGACTTGGCGAAGGGGAGGGCGACACAGCAGAGCGCGAAGCAGTTGGCGCAGTCGGCGTGCAGGGCGGGGGTGGAGGGGGAGGCGGGGGTCGGGGGCACGTCTTCATTGTTACTGGTTCGGGGAGGGCAGCCGCATTTGGAGGGCGGTCCACCAGACGCCGTCGACCTGCTCCACGTCCTTGATGACCTGGTGGGTGCGGAAGCCGAGCTTCTCGTAGAGGCGGACGGCCGGGGTGTTGTGGGCGTAGACGCCCAGGTCGAGCAGGGGCAGGGCGAGGTCGCCGAAGGCTTGGTCGATCGCCAGGGTGAGGAGGCTCTCGCCGAGGCCCCGGCCGCGGGATGCCGGGGCGATGAGGACGCGGCCGAGGCGGGCGCCCGGTGCGTCGTCGTGGCGGCGGAGGGAGATGTGGCCGACCGGCTCGGAGTCCGCGGATATGGCGGTGAAGGTGTGGCGGGCGGGGTCGGTGGCGTAGGCGGTGAGCTGGGCTTCGTCCAGGGGCCACGAGAAGGACGGGCCCGCCCAGGTGATGAGTTCGGTCGGACCGGTGATCCAGTCGATCAGGAGCGCCGAGTCGGTGGGGCGGAAGGGGCGCAGGGTGAGGGGAGGGGTGGCGGCGGTCATGGGACAAGTATCGCGATTCCGGGTGGGGTTGAACTGAGGGGAGTGAGCGATGAGCATCACGGCATGACAGAAGTGATCGCAGTCGCAGTCATCACCCTCCTCGCCGTGATCAGTCCCGGCGCCGATTTCGCGATGGTGGTGCGGAACAGCTATCTGTACGGGCGGCCCACGGGGCTGTTCGCGGCGGCCGGTGTCGCGGCCGGTGTGCTGGTGCACGTCTCTTACACGATGCTCGGGGTCGGCCTGCTGATCGCCTCGTCGACCGCGCTGTTCACGGCGATCAAGCTGGCGGGCGCGGCGTACCTGGTGTGGATCGGGATCCGTACCTTCCGGGCGCGGGCCGAGATCACTGTGGATCTCCAGGCGAAGCCGGAGGTGACCCGGGTCGGGGCGCTGCGGTCCGGGTTTCTGACCAACGTGCTCAATCCGAAGACCACGTTGTTCGTGGTGTCCACGTTCACGCAGGTGGTCAATCCGGATACCCCGGTGTGGCAGCAGGCGGGCTATGGGCTGTTCATGTCGGCGGCGCATCTGGGCTGGTTCGGCGCGGTGGCGTTGTTCTTCTCCAACTCGCGGTTGCGCGACCGGATGCTGAAGGCGCAGAAGACTCTGAATCGGGCGATCGGTTCGGTGCTGGTGGGGCTGGGGGTGGGGCTGGGGTTTGCCCGCTGAGGGACACGGCTGAGCCCGTGCCGGGTCTGGTGTGGGGGGTTACCTGTCGGTAGCGTGAGTCGTATGGGCGCCGAGGGGTTCTTCGAGCGGGTCGACGCAGGGCGGTTCCTGGCCACGGAGTACACGCGCGGGCCGTGGGACCCCGGCTCGCAGCACGCCGGGCCGCCGGCCGCGCTGCTCGGGCGGGCCGTCGAGGAGCGCGCGGGGGCCCGCGAGGACATGCGGATCGCCCGGATCACCTACGAGATCCTGCGCCCGGTGCCGATCGGGCCGCTGGAGATCACCACCAGCGTGCTCCGGGCCGGCCGTGGCACCGAGGTGGTCGAGGCCGCCCTCGCGCCGCAAGGGGCCGCGCCGGTGATGCTCGCGCGCGCCCTGCGGATCCGGGTGGCCGAGGAGTCGGTGCCGGGCGTGGCCCCGGGGCCGCAGCTGCCGCCGCCCGGGGAGGTGGGGGCGGCGCCGTTCTTCCCGGTGCCGTGGGAGACCGGCTACCACTCGGCCATGGAGGCCCGTTTCACCGAGGGCGCCTTCCTGGAGCTGGGCCCGGGCATCTGCTGGATGCGGATGAAGGTCCCGCTCCTCGCGGGGGAGGAGGTCAAGCCCCTGGACCGGGTGCTGATCGCCGCCGACTCGGGCAACGGCATCAGCTCGGTGATGGATTTCGGCCGGTTCGTGTTCGTCAACGGTGACCTCACCGTGCACCTGCACCGCCACCCGGTCGGTGAATGGGCCTGCGTGGAGGCCCGTACGAGTGTGGACCCGGCGGGCATCGGCCTCGCCGACGCCCGGCTCCATGACGAGAAGGGGCCGATCGGGCGGAGCGCGCAGAGCCTGTTCGTGGCCCCGAGGTAGCTGCGAGGTCCTGAGGAGCTATGGCGGCGCTACTGCCGACCTACCGCGATGCTCCTGACGAGCGTCGCGGTCGCTCGTCAGGAGCGTTGCCGTAGCTCCTCCACCACCCGCCCCAACTCAGGGGTCTGGACGGCGGTGTGCTGTCGCATCGAGGATGATGCGAGCGGTGTCTGGCTTCCGACTGGAGTAGCGAAAGGGACGACACGGGCATTTCGCGCCCGAAAACGGTGGACATGGGGGAGGGTTGACGGGTGCGCAGATTCTGGATGGCAGGTGGAATCGGGGTCGGGCTGTGCCTGAGCTTCCTCGTGATCCTCGTCGTGGGGACGTACTCGGCCGCGGCCGGGCTGGTGGGAGCCGGTGGCGGTGGCCAGGCGGTCGGGCTGGTGAAGGGCGCGGTTCCCGGTAAGTACCAAGCGCTGGTGCAGAAATGGGGAGCGCTGTGCCCGGCCATCAGTCCGCCGCTGCTCGCCGCCCAGCTGTATTCGGAGAGCGGGTGGAACCCGTCGGCCGTCAGCCCGGCCGACGCGCGCGGTATCGCGCAGTTCATCCCCGGCACCTGGGCGGGCCACGGCATCGACGGTGACGGTGACGGCGACCGGGACATCTGGGATCCCAACGACGCGATCCCGTCGGCTGCTTCGTATGACTGCGAGCTGGCAAAGAACGTGGCGGGCGTGCCCGGGGACGCGACGAGCAACATGCTCGCGGCCTACAACGCCGGGGCGTACGCGGTCATTAAATACGGTGGTGTGCCGCCGTACTCGGAGACCCAGGGCTACGTGAAGACGATCACGACCCTGGCCCGGAGCTTCGCGAAGCCGGTCGGCCGGGTCGCGCCGTCCCAGCAGGCCGCCGGGGCCATCTACTTCGCCCAGAAGCAGCTCGGCACTCCGTATCTGTGGGGCGGCAACGGAACTCCCGACCAGGACGGCCGGTTTGACTGCTCGGGGCTGACCAAGGCCGCGTACGAGACGGTGGGGATCGAGCTGCCGCGCGTCGCGAACGATCAGTACAACGCCGGGGCCCATCCCTCGCGCGCGGAACTGCTTCCCGGTGATCTCGTCTTCTTCTCCGACGATCTGACGAACTCGCGGGAGATCCGGCACGTCGGTCTCTACGTGGGCGGCGGATACATGATCAACGCCCCGTACACCGGCGCCGTGATCCGCTTCGACAAGATCGACACCCCCGACTACTTCGGTGCGACCCGGGTGACCAAGGACGGGGCGCAGGCTCTTCCGGTCCGCTCGGGCGAAGCCGGTGCCGGTGCCGCGGCCAGCGCCAGCCCCAGCCCCAGCCCCAGCCCCAGCCCCAGCGCCAGTGCCGCGGCCAGCGCCGACGCCGGTGCCAGGATCCCCTAGCAACTCTCCGTAAGGCAAAGGCCCTGAGCTGCGACGATGAGTCACTCTTCGATAACGTTGGAGTGATCATTCGGTGGAGAGTGGAACGCGGCCGTCAGAACGGGCGTTCCATGAACACGGGGGTTGATCAACGGGGGCCGAAGGGGCGCACACCGGGGTGCGCCCGCCCGGGAACCTAGGCAAGGGCAAGGGGCCGCAGCACCATGGCTTCACTCACAACAGGTGGGTCGAACGTGGATGTCAGCCTGCTGTACGAGATCAACGGGCTGGCCCGGCACGCCCCGGGCGGGATCGACCGGGCCGTGGGCCTCCTCGGCGAGTACGGGATCCTGCTGGCCCTGGTGCTGCTCGTGCTGTGGTGCTGGCGCGGCGCCCGCCGGCAGGACGAGGCGACGGCCGTCGAATCGTTCGCCGCACTGGTGTGGGCCCCCCTCGCGGCCGGCATCGCTCTGCTCCTGAACGTTCCGCTGCGTGAATTCGTCGGGCGGCCAAGGCCGTTCCACGAGCACGCCGGGCTGGAAGTGCTTCAACCCGGGCTCGGGCAGGGACTTGGGCAGGGGCCTGGGCAGGGGCCTGGGCAGGGACTCGGGTCGGCCGACTTCTCCTTCGTCAGCGACCACGCCACCCTCGCGATGGCGCTCGGCGTCGGCCTGTTCATCGCGAACCGGAAGTTCGGGTTCATCGGAATCGGGCTGGCGTTTCTCGAAGGTGCCAGCCGCCTGTACCTGGGTGTGCACTACCCGACCGACGTCATCGGCGGCTACGCGCTCGGCACCGCCGTCGTCCTGCTGCTCGCGCCGCTCGCCATGGCCCTGCTGACCCCGGTGGTGCGGGCGGTGGCCCGCTCCCCGCGCGCCGGGCGATTGGTGCGCGCCAAGGAGCGGGTGGTGGCCTGTCCGGTCGGGCTGGCGCCGGCCGCCTCGACCCCGACCCCGCCGTCGGCGCTGACGCACGAGAGCGATCTGGCCGCCTGAGTCGTACGCGGGCTCACCTGTGCGCGTAGGAGTCCCATACGGAGAGCAGTACGGCCGCCAGCAGGCACAGCCCCGCCACCCCGAAGCAGAGGCGGATCGCCGCCGGGCGGGTGCGCGGGGTCACGTGTCACTGCTCTCGGCGCCCCGGCCGCCGTCGGCCTCGTCGCGGCGGTAGCGCGAACGCAGCCAGAGTCCGGTGGCCACCGCCGCGGCGGTGGTGAGACCGAAGGCCAGGGTCACATCGGCCGGGCCGTCCGCCGTGCCCACGGGCCGGGCCCAGGCCACGGCAGCCGGGGTGAACGCGAGGAGCAGGGCCCAGAGGAGGGCGGCGAGACGGGGCGCGGGACCTGGCATGAGTCAAGGGCATCCGCTGCCCGGCGGGTCGGCCAGCCGGGCGGTCCGAACGAGCTAAGGACGCCGGAGCGACGGGCTCACTCCGCCGTGTGCCGGGTGGCGTCCTTGCGGGCCAGGTCACGGGAGCGGCGGGCCGGTCCGGTCCAGCCGCAGCTGCATATCGCCAGGCAGAACGAGCCGCGCTCGGCGGTGCTCGTGGCGTGGCCGCCCGGTGGCTGTTCGGGCCCCACGGCAACGGAAGCGGCCCCGGACGCGGCCCCGGCAGCGGCTTCGAGCCGGAGGAGCGGCAGCACGTCGAGCGGAGGCGGAAGAGGCGGAAGAGGCGGAAGAGGCGGAGGCGGGGGAGGCGAAGGGATGAAGGGCGCCTTCGTATGCGGGTCCACGCCTCCACGGTACCGGGGACCGGGCCGCCCCGGGACGGCGTGGCCCGTGACGGGAAACCTCGGACCTCGTTAAGCGGAGCGGGTGGGGCCTCGGGCAAACAGCGGTCACGCGTTGGGGGTTGGCAGGCGATGGTGGTGCACCAGCACAAGCGGCTACGAGGGCATGCGGGTGAGGCGGTGCTCGCCGTCGGCATGGCCGTGACCGTGGCCGCGATGACCGGGTGCGGCAGCGCGGTCGGCGGTCCGGCCGGCGACGACCGGCCCCCCGCGGACCCGGCTGCGGTGGTCCGCGGAGCCGCCGACGCGCTGGTCAGGACCGGGAGCGCGCGGGCCCGTACGGCGATGGAGATGGCCGCCGGAGGCACCCGGGTCACGATCCGGGGCGAGGGCGGGGTCGACTTCAAGAACCGGATGGGCCAGCTCCTGGTGATGCTCCCGGCTGATGTGAAGGGCAAGGCCGAGCACCGGCCGATCACCGAGCTGCTGGTACCCGGCGCGCTCTACATGAAGAACCGGGGCGCGGGCGTGCCCGCCGACAAGTGGGTCCGGGTCGATACGACGACCCTCGCGGACGGGAACCTGGTCACGGGCGGGGCGACCGACCCGCTGGCGGCGGCCGAACTGCTGCGGGGCGCGCAGCAGGTCACGTACGTGGGCGAGACCGAGGTGGCGGGCACCAAGGTGCGGCACTACCGGGGCACCACCGACATCGGGCGGGCCGCGCGCAGCGCCTCGCAGGAGGTCAGGGGGGCACTGGAGGCGGCGGCGAAAGGGTTCAGCACGGACACCGTGCCGTTCGACGCGTACCTCGACGAGGAGGGTCGCCTGCGGAAGGTCCGGCACCGTTTCACCTATGTCAACAATGGCGTGATCGATGTCTCGTCCACGACGCTGCTCTACGGGTTCGGGACTCCGGTGACCGTCGTATTGCCCCCAAGCGGGGACATTTACACCGGGAAGATCGCCGAATAGTCGGCGGGATGGGTCTAGACCGGTGCGATCGGGCCATGGCCCGGTATCCGGAAATGGTCCATCCGTGTCATGCGCGCAGCGACGTGCTCTCCCTACGCTGGGAAGCCGGGTGCCGACGACCGATGGCCGAAGAACGAGGTGACACGCGTGACTCCCGCAGGCGGTACGACGGTGCACGACTTCGTGGCCCTCGCCGAGATCGAGTTGTGCGGTGAGCTGATCATCGCGGCCTCCACCGCGGACGAGGAGCGGCTCAGCCAGGACCGGATCGACGAGGTGCTGATGGTGGGCGTCAGCCTCTAGAGGCGCCGGTAGAGCCTTCCAGCAGAGCCTCCGGCGCCGGTAGAGCCTTCCAGCAGAGCCTCCGGCTCCGGTAGAGCCTCCGGCTCCCGAGGGTGCCGCGCGCGAGCCGAGGCGGCGGTCCGCCGCCCGGGCCCCCGTACAGCGGTCGGTCAGGTCCGCAGCAGACGGGCGATCGCTTTCGTCGCTTCGTCGACCTTGGCGTCGATCTCCCCGCCGCCCTTGACCGCGGCGTCCGCCACGCAGTGCCGCAGGTGCTCCTCCAGGAGCTGGAGCGCGAAGGACTGCAGCGCCTTCGTGCTCGCCGAGACCTGGGTGAGTATGTCGATGCAGTACACGTCCTCGTCGACGAGCCGTTGCAGCCCCCGGATCTGGCCCTCGATGCGCCGGAGTCGCTTGAGGTGCTCGTCCTTCTGGTGGTGGTACCCGTGCACCGCCGCGCCGGCGTCCGCGCTCGCGTCCGCTCCGGAACCTTCCGCCTCGATGGTCGTCATGCGTCCTCCCGTGGTCCGGAATGAGGGCCTATACCCCTCGTGGGTATAGGGTACTGGGCCCCGCCCCGAGCGGCAGGGGTACGTGCTGCCCACTGTGCCTGATGGAGGACACTGGGGAACCGCCGGTTAGCCGTGGCCGGGGGATGCGCCTAGCATCAGCCTGACCGAATCCAATGCACCCCGAGGACCTCACGTGCGATTTCGTCTGACCCCCAGGGAGACGAGCTTCTACGACATGTTCGCCGCATCCGCGGACAACATCGTCACGGGCTCCAAGCTCCTGATGGAACTGCTCGGAGCGGACTCCTCCGCCCGGGCCGAGATCGCGGAGCGGATGCGGGCAGCGGAGCACGCGGGGGACGATGCCACCCACGCGATCTTCCACCAGCTGAACTCCTCGTTCATCACGCCCTTCGACCGCGAGGACATCTACAACCTCGCCTCATCTCTCGACGACATCATGGACTTCATGGAGGAGGCCGTCGACCTCGTCGTCCTCTACAACGTGGAGGAGCTCCCCAAGGGCGTCGAGCAGCAGATCGAGGTGCTGGCGCGCGCGGCCGAGCTGACCGCCGAGGCAATGCCGCATCTGCGCACCATGGACAACCTGACCGAGTACTGGATCGAGGTCAACCGCCTCGAGAACCAGGCCGACCAGATCCACCGCAAGCTGCTCGCCCAGCTCTTCAACGGCAAGTACGACGCCATCGAGGTGCTCAAGCTCAAGCAGATCGTCGATGTGCTTGAAGAGGCGGCTGACGCGTTCGAGCACGTCGCGAACACGGTGGAGACCATCGCGGTCAAGGAGTCCTGAACCTCGTGGACACCTTTGCGCTGATCGTCACCATCGGTGTCGCGCTCGGCTTCACTTACACGAACGGTTTCCACGACTCGGCGAACGCGATCGCGACCTCGGTCTCGACGCGTGCGCTGACCCCGCGTGCCGCGCTCGCGATGGCCGCCGTGATGAACCTCGCCGGTGCCTTCCTGGGCAGCGGGGTCGCCAAGACGGTCAGCAAGGGGCTCATCGAAACGCCCCAGGGCACCCGGGGGATGTGGATCCTCTTCTCGGCCCTCGTCGGTGCGATCGTGTGGAACCTGATCACCTGGTACTTCGGCCTGCCCTCGTCCTCCTCGCACGCGCTGTTCGGCGGCATGGTGGGAGCGGCGCTCGCCGGCGGGATCGGCGTCATCTGGCACGGGGTGCTGAAGAAGGTCGTCATCCCGATGTTCCTGTCGCCCGTCGTCGGCCTGATCGTGGGCTACCTGGTGATGGTCGCGATCATGTGGCTCTTCCGCAGGTCGAACCCGCACAAGGCCAAGCGCGGCTTCCGGATCGCCCAGACCGTCTCGGCGGCCGCCATGGCGCTCGGCCACGGTCTGCAGGACGCCCAGAAGACCATGGGCATCGTGGTGATGGCCCTGGTCATCGCGGATGTGGAGCAGGCCGGCGATCCGATCCCGGTGTGGGTCAAGATCGCCTGCGCGGTGATGCTCTCGCTCGGTACGTACGCGGGCGGCTGGCGCATCATGCGCACCCTGGGCCGCAAGATCATCGAGCTGGACCCGCCGCAGGGCTTCGCAGCCGAGACGACGGGCGCCTCGATCATGTACACGGCGTCCTACCTGTACCAGGCGCCGATCTCCACCACCCACGTGATCACCTCGGCGATCATGGGTGTGGGTGCGACCAAGCGGGTGAACGCGGTCCGCTGGGGCGTGGCCAAGAACATCATCCTGGGCTGGTTCATCACGATGCCGGCCGCAGGGCTGGTCGCCGCGCTGAGCTTCTGGATCGTCGACCTGGCGCTCGGTTAGCGGTCTGGTCCTACGGACACGCGGTCGCGCGGAAACGAAGGCGGGCCGGCTCCCCCCACCCAGGGGGAGCCGGCCCTTTCGCCTTGCGGTGGCACCGCCATGCAGCACCGCAGGACGTTCAGCACATGCGGCGCAGCCGCATGAAGTCCTCTCCCAGCCACCGCTGGGAGGTACCCGGCGTCCGGGTCTAGCCGAACCGGCCCGAGATGTAGTCCTCGGTGGCCTGGACGGACGGGTTGGAGAAGATCCGCTCCGTGTCGTCGAGCTCGACGAGCTTGCCGGGCTGGCCGACGGCGGCGAGGTTGAAGAACGCGGTGCGGTCCGAGACACGGGCCGCCTGCTGCATGTTGTGCGTCACGATGACGATCGTGAAGCGCTCCTTGAGCTCGCCGATCAGGTCCTCGATGGCGAGGGTGGAGATCGGGTCGAGGGCCGAGCAGGGCTCGTCCATCAGGAGGACCTGCGGCTCGACCGCGATGGCGCGGGCGATGCACAGACGCTGCTGCTGGCCGCCGGAGAGGCCGGAGCCCGGCTTGTTCAGGCGGTCCTTGACCTCGTTCCAGAGGTTGGCGCCCTGGAGGGACCTCTCGACGATGTCCGTGAGCTCGGACTTCTTGTAGCTGCCGTTCAGCCGCAGGCCCGCCGCCACGTTGTCGAAGATCGACATGGTGGGGAAGGGGTTGGGGCGCTGGAAGACCATGCCGACCGTGCGGCGGACCGCGACCGGGTCCACGCCGGGGCCGTACAGGTTCTCGTCGTCCAGGAGCACCTTGCCCTCGACGCGGCCGCCGGGGGTGACCTCGTGCATGCGGTTGAGGGTGCGCAGGAAGGTGGACTTGCCGCAGCCGGAGGGGCCGATGAAGGCGGTCACGGAGCGGGGCTCCACGGTCATCGAGATGTCATCGATGGCCTTGTGGCTGCCGTAGAAGGCGGAAAGGCCGCTGACGTCGATTCGCTTGGCCATGAGGGGTCACTTCGCTTTCATTAGTCGCGTCAGCGACCGGTCTTCGGGGCCTTCCAGCGGGCGATGCCGCGGGCCACCAGATTGAGGATCATGACGAAGGCGATCAGGACGAGCGCTGCGGCCCATGCCCGGTCGTAGGAGGCTTCACTGCCGACCTTGTACTGCTCCCAGATGTACAGGGGGAGCGAGGACTGGGCGCCTTCGAAGGGGTTGTTGTTGATCAGCTGGGAGCCGAAGACCAGCAGCATGATCGGCGCGGTCTCACCGGCGATACGGGCGACGGCCAGCATCACGCCGGTGGAGATTCCGCCGATGGCGGTGGGCAGCACGACCTTGAGGATCATGCGCCACTTCGGCACACCGAGGGCCAGGGCGGCCTCGCGCAGCTCGTTCGGGACGAGCTTGAGCATCTCCTCGGTGGAGCGGACCACAACGGGCGTCATCAGGATCGACAGGGCCATCGCGCCGGCGAAGCCGGAAGGGCCGAAGCCGAGCATCAGGTTCCAGGTCGTCAGGATGAACAGACCCGCGACGATGGAGGGGATGCCGGTCATGACGTCGACGAAGAAGGTGACGGCCTTGGCGAGCGAGCCCCGGCCGTACTCGACGAGGTAGACGGCGGTCAGCAGGCCGATCGGCGCGGCGATCGCGGTGGCCAGGGCGACCTGCTCGATGGTGCCGAGCAGCGCGTGGTAGACGCCGCCGCCCTCCTCGAAGCTGGTCACGCCGTTCATGGAGTGGCCGAGGAAGTCGCCGTCGAGGACCTTCATGCCGCGGCTGATGGTGGTCGAGAGCAGCGAGACCAGCGGGACGACCGCGAGGGCGAAGCAGACCCACACGACGGAGGTCGCGACGCGGTCCTTGGCCTGGCGGCGGTTCTCGATGACCGCGCTGGCGGTGTAGGTGATCCCGACGAACAGGAGCGCGGCGATCAGGCCCCACTGGATCCTGCTGTGGAGGTCGAAGACGACGCCGATGCCGCAGCCGAGGGCGACCGCGAGGACCGCGATGCCGGCCGGGGCCCAGCGGGGCAGGCCGCCTCGGATGAGGCTGGAGGGGGCGGGGGACTTGGCGGCCCGGGAGGGGCGCGGGTCCTGAAGTGCGTGGCTCATCAGGCGTTCGCCCCCGAGTACTCCTTGCGGCGCGCGATGATCATGCGAGCGGCACCGTTGACCAGCAGGGTGAGCAGGAAGAGGACCAGACCGGAGGCGATCAGCGCGTCCCGGCCGAACTCGTTGGCCTCGTCGAACTTCGCGGCGATGTTCTGCGCGAAGGTGCCGCCACCCGGGTCGAGGATGTGGCCGGAGATCAGGAAGCTCGGGGAGAGGACGGTCGCGACGGCCATGGTCTCGCCGAGCGCGCGGCCGAGGCCGAGCATCGAGGCGGAGATGACGCCCGAGCGGCCGAAGGGCAGCACCGACATGCGGATGACCTCCCAGCGGGTCGCGCCGAGGGCCAGGGCGGCCTCCTCGTTCATGCGCGGGACCTGGAGGAAGACCTCGCGGCTGACGCTCGTGACGATCGGGAGGATCATGATCGCGAGCAGGATGCCGACGGTGAAGATCGAGCGGGCGACGCCCACCTGGGATTTGTCGAAGACGTAGGTCCAGCCCAGGTACTCGTCGAGCCAGAGGTTCAGGCCGCCGAGGTACGGGACGAGGAAGAGGGCGCCCCAGATGCCGTAGATGATCGACGGCACGGCTGCCAGCAGGTCGACCACGTAGGCGAGGGGTGCGGCCAGCTTGCGCGGCGCGTAGTGCGAGATGAAGAGGGCGATGCCGACAGCGATCGGAACCGCGATGGCCATCGCGATGATCGAGCTGACGACGGTGCCGAAGAGCAGGACGGCGATGCCGAAGACGGGGGGCGTGGCCGACGCGTTCCAGTCGAAGGTGGTGAGGAAGTTGCCCTCGTTCTTCGACAGGGCGATGGACGCGCGGTAGGTGAGGAAGGCGGCGATCGACGCCATGATCACCAGGAGCAGGATGCCGGAGCCCTTGGACAGCCCCGCGAAGATCTTGTCACCGGCGCGGCCGGTGGACCTTCCGCTCTTGGAGACAGGCGGAGCCGTGTCTATCTGGGTGGGTGTGGTGGAAGCCATGATCTTTCCGGTCTGGACGGGGGCTGGGCCCCCTGGCGGCGGTGCACCGGATTCCCCGGGTGGAGGGGAAGGGTCCTCGGGGCCGGCCGGCTCGGACGGGAGCCGGCCGGCACCTGAGGCTCAGTGATTAGGACAGCGACTTGATGACTTCGCGGACCTTGGTGTTGATCTCGGTCGGGATGGGGGCGTAGCCGTTCTCGGAGAGGACCTTCTGGCCCGCGTCCGAGGCGGTGTAGTTCAGGAAGGACTTGACGGTGGGCAGGGTCTCGGCCTTGTTGCCCTTGTCGCAGACGATCTCGTACGTCACCAGGACGATCGGGTACGCACCCTCGGCCTTGGTGGTGTAGTCGAGCTTCAGCGCCAGGTCGGAGCCGGTGCCGGCGATCTTCGCGGCGGCGATGGCCTTGGAGGCGCTGTCGGCGGAGGCCTTGACCGGGGCGGCGGCGCCCGTGTTCACGTCGACCGTCTTGATGCCCTGCGCGCTGGCGTAGGAGAGCTCGAAGTAACCGATCGAGCCGTCGACCTGCTTGACCTGGGTGGCCACACCGGCGGAGCCGGAGGCACCGAGACCGCCCGGGGCCGGCCACTTCTTGGCGGCCTCGTACGTCCAGGCCTCGGGAGCGGCTGCCTTGAGGTACTTGCCGAGGTTCTCGGTGGTGCCGGAGTCCTCGGAGCGGTGGAAGTGCTGGATCGGGGTCGAGGGAAGCGTGACGCCCGGGTTCAGCTTCTTGATCGCCTCGTCGTCCCACTTCTTGATCTTGTCGTTGAAGATGTTGGCGATCGTGGTGGCGTCGAGGTTCAGCTTGTCCACGCCGGCGACGTTGAAGCCGAGGGCGATCGGGCCGCCGACCATCGGCAGGTTGATGCCCTGGCCGCCGGTGCAGATCTTCTTCGACTCCTCGACGGCCTCGGGCTTCAGCGCGGAGTCCGAGCCGGCGAAGCCGACGGTGCCCTGGTTGAAGGCGACGATGCCCTCACCGGAGGAGGAGGACTTGTAGTTCACCTCGACGCCGGAGCAGGCTGCCATGTAGGCCTTGACCCACAGGTCCACGGCGTTCTTCTGCGCGGAGGAGCCGGAGGCGAGGAGCTTGCCCTTGGCGTCGTCACACTTGATGTCGCCGAGGGCGGGAGCCGAGGCCTTGGCCGTGCCGTCGGAGGCCTTCGTGTTGTCGTCCGAGCCGCACGCCGTGAGGACCAGGGCACCGGACACGACGAGGGCCCCGAGGGCGGACGCACGAAGCCGGTTCTTGCGCTGAAGCTTCACTTTCGGGTGTTCCTTCCAGAAGCCGCCGGCCGCTTTCTTTATCGGGGCGGCGTGCGAAGAGGACTACGGGGTTGCGTGGTGTGGGCCGCCGGTTTCCTTCGCGGCTCGCACCGTGCACTGCCGAAATTAGACAGAACAGGTGAAGCGGTCGACCGCGCTTGGTGAACGGACGGTGAACCGTGGCGGACGGCCTGGTGCGGTTGGGGGGGTCTGGTTCCCGGGTCGCTCCGCGGGGTGGCCGGATTTCGTCGGTGGGGGCCCCGGGCCTGGTCCCTGCCCCGGGGCCTCCCTCCATCCCCCAGGCTCTGTCCCGGGGGGGCCTCAGCGTCAATTGGGGGAGGGGGGTTGGGGGACGGGTGCGGCGCCGTTGCGGGGGCCAGCCCCCGGGCCCCCGCGCCTCAAACGCCGGCGGGGCTGAATTTGCCGGGCCCGGCTGGATGTGCCGGGCCCGGCCGGCGAGGCTGAGTTTGCCGGGGTCAGGGGGCCGGGACCGGGTGCCAGAGGGTTTGGAAGGTGGTGCGGGAGGCTTCTACCTCGTGGCGTTGGTCGGCGTGGAGGACGCCCAGGGCGTAGGCCGTGGCCGGGGCGATGCGGGGGGTGCGGGCTGCCGTCGCGGAGGCGGCTGCCGCTTCGGCCGCGTCGCGGTGGCGGTCCAGGGCCTCGCCCGCCGCCGCCAGGCGGGTCACGTCCTCGCCGAGCGCCTCGCGGGCGTAGCGGTGGACCCGTAGCAGGCGGCGTACCTCGTGCCAGGCGCCGTCCTCGTGCGGGGAGTACGGGGTGCCCTGGGGTGAGGGGAGGGTGGAGATCGCTGTCGTCAGGCGGGATTCGGCCACCTCGGCCAGGGGGATCAGGACGTCGGGTATCCGGCCCCGGGCCGCGACGGGGTCCAGGGGGACCTCCGAGGCCAGGACCGCCACCGCGTCCGCCACCGCGTGGAAGCGGGACGAGCCGAGGGCGGAAAGCGTCGCCGAATGGGCCCTAGTCCGGGCCAACGTGAGCTGGCGCTCCAGCAGGGCGCCCGCCCGGGCGGAGCCGACGGTGAGGGAGCCGGCCGTGCCCCGCGGGGCCGGGAGTTCCGGGGAGCCCGACAGCCGGTGCAGTGCCTCCATCAGACGCTGGAGGCGGGCCGCGTAGGCGTGCTCGTCGGCCAGGGTGGACGACAGCCACACCAGCTCGGTGCGCAGCGCGTCCGCCCAGGCGGATTCCGTGACCACCCGGAAGGTGGCCAGAGAGCCCGAGATGCGGCGCGCAGCCCCCCGCAGGCTGCGCGCCGCGTCACTTCCCTCCGCCGCGTCGGCCCCGCTCGCTGCCCCTTCATCGTGCAGGCGCATCGCGCGCAGGAAAGCGGTGGCCTGGGCGCGCAGGTACGTGCCGAGCACGTCACCTGCCGTACCTGCCATCAGGTCATGTTTTGGCTGAGCCACGCCGGCGCCTCCGGGCGTCTATGAGCATCTCCTGTACGTGCCGCAGCGGCTGGCCTTCCGCGTCCGTGCTGTGCCGGGTCCATTCGCCGTCCGGCCCCAGGTGCCAGGAGGAGGTGGCGTCGGACATGCCGGTTTCGAGCATCCGGTCCAGTGCCGCGCGGTGGGCCGGGTCGGCGACCCTGACCAGTGCCTCGATGCGGCGGTCGAGGTTGCGGTGCATCATGTCGGCGCTGCCGATCCACACCTCGGGTTCGCCGCCGTTGCCGAAGGCGAAGACCCGGGAGTGCTCCAGGAAGCGGCCGAGGATCGAGCGGACCCGGATGTTCTCCGACAGCCCGGCGACCCCGGGGCGCACGGCGCAGATGCCGCGGACCCAGATGTCGACCGGGACGCCTGCCTGGGCGGCCCGGTAGAGGGCGTCGATGAGGGCCTCGTCGACGATCGAGTTCATCTTCAGGCGTACGTACGCGGGGCGGCCGGCCTTGTGGTGGGCGGCCTCCTTGTCGATCCGCGCTATCAGGCCGTCCCGCAGCGAGCGCGGGGCGACGATCAGCCGGCGGTAGGTCTCGCGGCGCGAGTAGCCGGACAGCCGGTTGAAGAGGTCGGAGAGGTCCGCGCCGACCTGCGGGTCCGCGGTGAGCAGGCCGAGGTCCTCGTAGAGCCGGGCGGTCTTGGGGTGGTAGTTGCCGGTGCCGACGTGGGAGTAGCGGCGCAGCGTGTCGCCCTCCTGGCGGACGACGAGCGACAGCTTGCAGTGGGTCTTCAGGCCGACCAGGCCGTAGACGACGTGGCAGCCGGACTCCTCCAGCTTGCGCGCCCACTTGATGTTGGCCTGCTCGTCGAAGCGGGCCTTGATCTCGACGAGTACGAGGACCTGCTTGCCGGATTCGGCGGCGTCGATCAGGGCGTCGACTATCGGGGAGTCGCCGGAGGTCCGGTACAGCGTCTGCTTGATCGCGAGGACGTCCGGGTCCGCGGCGGCCTGCTCCAGGAAGGCCTGCACGGAGGTGGAGAAGGAGTCGTACGGGTGGTGCAGCAGGACGTCCCGCTCGCGCAGCGCGGCGAAGATGTCGGGCGCCGACGCGGACTCCACCTCGGCGAGGTCGCGGTGCGTGCCGGCGACGAACTTCGGGTACTTCAGCTCGGGCCGGTCCAGCCCGGAGATCCCGAAGAGGGCGGTCAGGTCCAGCGGCCCGGGCAGCGGGTAGACCTCGGCGGCGGACATCTTCAGCTCCTGCACGAGGAGGTCCAGTACGCCGGGATCGATGGACTCCTCGACCTCCAGGCGCACCGGCGGGCCGAAGCGGCGCCGCATGAGCTCCTTCTCCAGGGCCTGGAGCAGGTTCTCCGCGTCGTCCTCCTCGACCTCCAGGTCCTCGTTGCGCGTCACCCGGAACATGTGGTGCGCGAGCACCTCCATGCCGGGGAAGAGCTCCTCCAGGTGCGCGGCGATGACGTCCTCCAGCGGGACGTAGCGCTGCGGCGAGGCCTCCAGGAAGCGCGACAGGAGCGGCGGGACCTTGACCCGCGCGAAGTGGCGGTGGCCGCTGACGGGGTTGCGTACGACCACGGCCAGGTTCAGCGACAGGCCCGAGATGTACGGGAACGGGTGCGCGGGGTCCACGGCCAGCGGGGTCAGCACCGGGAAGATCTGGTTCCGGAACAGTGTGAAGAGGCGGGCCTGCTCCTTCTCGGTGAGATCGGGCCAGCGGATGAGGTGGATGCTCTCTTCGGCGAGCTGGGGCGCGATGTCCTGCTGGTAGCAGGCGGCGTGCCGGGCCATGAGCTCCCGCGAGCGCGTCCAGATCAGGTCCAGCACCTCGCGGGGCTGGAGGCCCGAGGCCGAACGGGTCGCGACGCCGGTCGCGATGCGCCGCTTGAGGCCGGCCACGCGGACCATGAAGAACTCGTCGAGGTTGCTCGCGAAGATCGCCAGGAAGTTGGCGCGCTCCAGCAGCGGGGTCGTCGGGTCCTCGGCGAGCTCCAGTACCCGCTCGTTGAAGGCGAGCCAGCTGCGTTCCCGGTCGAGGAACCGCCCGGCGGGGAGCTCGCCGCTTTCCTTCTCCTCGTAGGCGTCCAGATCGGCGTCGAGGTCGGGATCGAGATCGATGTGGGGCCGGAGCGCGGCTATCGAGCCGATGCGCGAGGCGGCCGGAGCGGCGGCGGAGGCGCCCGAGGGGCCCGAGGCGGCGGGCCCGGACGGCGCGGACTGAGCGGCGGACGTGTGAGACGGCTGCTGGGCGGGGACCTCGGTGGGGCCTGCGCTGTGCTGGTGGCTCATGACTCCATTCTTCCGCGCACGCGGGAGGACAGGCGCGTCGGAAGCGTCGGCCGTCAGTCGGAGTCGGGGCTGCATGCGGGGAGACTCGCAAGCGCGTCTTAATGCCTGGTTAATGGCGAATGGCTTCCAAGCTCCGGGTGGTGCACGATCACGTCGCTCGCGCGCCCCGGAAACGCCCGTACGGGCCCCCGCGCGCGGGGACCCGGCGGGAGACCCCCCTACGGATCAGCTCTCGGTACGGTACATCAGGTCGACCTCGTAGGTGCTGAAGCCGAGGCCCTCGTAGACAGCGAGCGCCGCCGGATTGTCGGCGTCGACGTAGAGCATGGCCGTGGGCAGGCCCGCGGCGGCCAGGTGGCGCAGCCCGATCGCGGTGAGCGCCTTGCCGAGGCCGCCGCCCTGGGCGCCGGGGCGGACGCCGACGACGTAGACCTCGCCGAGCCGTTCCGCCCGGTGGATCTTCGTCCAGTGGAAGCCGACGAGCTCCCCCTCCCGCTCGGCGAGGAAGAAGCCCTCGGGGTCGAACCAGGGCTGCGCGATGCGGTCGTTGAGGTCCCGCTGGGTCAGCGCGCCCTGCTCGGGGTGGTGGGCGAAGGCGGCCGCGTTCGCCGCGAGCCAGGCCGCGTCGTCGGCGCCGGGGACGAAGGTGCGGACCGTCACCCCGGGCGGGAGCACCGGCTCGGGCAGCGGGGGCGCCTCCGGGCCGAGCGGGCGGCGCAGCTGGCGCAGTTCGCGGAAGAGCGTCAGGCCGAGCACCTGCGCGAGGTGCCGGGCCGCGGACTTGCCGCCGTGCGCCCACACCCGGATCCGCTTGCCGGACGCGTTCAGCAGCGCGGACCCCAGCGCCCGCCCGTGCCCGCGTCCGCGCAGCGCCGGGTGTACGACGAGCTCGGCGGCCGGGGCCTCCACCGGGTCGGTGTCCTCCAGTTGCCCGTACCCGGCGAGCCGGCCGCTGTCGGTGAGCAGGAAGTGCCGGATCCCCTCGCGCGGTCCGCCGCGCAGCTGGAGCCGGCCCTGCTCGGACACGGCGGTGGTGCCGTCCGTCCGGGCCGCGTCCTCGATCAGGGCGAGCACGGCGTCGGCCTGTTCCTCCGTCAGCTCGTCGAGCGTCACAATCTGCCGTCCCGGCTCCAGGGCCGCTGCTGCGTCATTCATGGCACGAGCCTACGGCCGCGGCGGGCGCGGGGGAGCGTGCCCCCCGGGGGCCGGTCGGCATCGGTCGGCGGCGATCCGTCTTCCGCGCGTAACCAGCTCGATACCCGCTACCCCCTGTCGTGCTACGCGCGTTGACCATAGGCTTCGGCGGACCTCCCAAGCAGTATCGCTGTCCACAAAGGGGATTAAATGTCAGCGACGCCACAACGGCACCGCCGAGCCCGCCGGTTGACCATCACCGCCCTCGCCGTCACGGCCGGGGCCGGAGCGATGGTCGCCGCCGCTCTGCCGGCCGGGGCCGCGAGTGGTGGCGGTGCCGCCAAGAGCCGGACCGTCGATGTGCAGATGCTGTCGTTCAACGACTTCCACGGCACCCTGGAGCCCCCGCAGGGCTCCTCCGGCAACGTGTCCGAGCTTCAGGCGGACGGCACCACCAAGGCCATACCCGCGGGCGGGGTCGAGTACCTCGCGACCAGCCTGCGTGAGGCCCGCAAGGGCCACGAGTACTCCGTCACCGCCGCAGCCGGTGACATGATCGGCGGCAGCCCGATGCTGTCCGGGCTCTTCCACGACGAGCCGAGCATCGAGGCGCTGAACAAGCTCAAGCTGGACGTCACCAGCGTCGGCAACCACGAGTTCGACGAGGGCAAGACCGAGCTGCGCCGCATGCAGTACGGCGGCTGCCACCCGACCGAGGGCTGCTTCGAGTACGGCAAGGAGTTCACGGGCTCCGAGTTCAAGTACCTCGCCGCGAACGTGACGGACGAGAAGACCAAGCGTCCGATGCTCTCGCCCACCTTCATCTGGAAGAAGGGGGACGTGAAGATCGGCTTCATCGGCGTCACCCTGGAGGGCACCCCGGACGTCGTGACCGCCGACGGCGTCAAGGGCCTGAAGTTCGGTGACGAGGTCGAGACGATCAACAAGTACGCCGCCGAGCTGAACAAGCAGGGCGTCAAGTCGATCGTCGCGCTGATCCACGAGGGCGGCCTGCCCGCGAGCGGCGCGTACAACTACGACTGCGACGTCCCGGGCGCCGGCGCCGGCATCTCGGGCGCGATCGTGGACATCGCCAAGAACGTGGACCCGAAGGTCGACGCGCTGGTGACCGGCCACACGCACCAGGCCTACGCCTGCAACATCCCCGACCCGGCGGGCAACCCGCGCATGGTCACCTCGGCCGCCTCCTACGGCCGCCTGTTCACGGACACCAACCTCACCTACGACCGGAAGACCAAGGACATCGTCCGTACGCCGGTCAGCTCGCCCAAGCCGGTCAACAAGGTGGTGACCCGGACCCAGCCCAAGGCTCCGGACATGACCGAGCTGATCCAGCGCTGGAACACGCTCGCGGCCCCCGTCGCCAACCGCCCCGAGGGCTTCATCTCGGCGGACATCCCGGGCCGCGGCTCGGAGGCGCCGGAGAAGCCGCTCGGTGACCTGATCGCCGACGCGCAGCTGGAGGCCACCGCCCCGGCCGACAAGGGCGGCGCGCAGCTCGCCATCATGAACCCGGGCGGCATCCGCGCCGACCTCGCCTACAAGGCCTCCGGGGCCGAGGGCGACGGCGTCGTGACGTACGGCGAGTCGTACACGGTCCAGCCGTTCAACAACATGATGAACATCGTGGACCTGACCGGCGCGCAGCTGATCACCGCGCTCCAGCAGCAGGTCAGCGGCCCGGTCAACGGTGTGAGCCCGAAGATCCTCCAGGTGTCCAAGGGCTTCACGTACACCCTGGACATGACGAAGGCGGGCGCGGACCGCATCGTCGTGGACTCGGTGAAGCTCGACGGCGCGGCGATCGACCCGGCCAAGACCTACCGGGTCGCGATGAACGAGTTCCTCGCGGGCGGCGGTGACGGCTTCACCGTCCTGAAGGAGCACAAGAACAAGCTGGTCGGCGTGGCCGACCTGGACGCCTTCAACGCCTACCTGTCGAAGTCGACGGCGGCGACGCCGATCGCCCCGCCGGCGGCGGACCGCATCACGCTCATCAATTGACTTCCGCTCCCCGCCCTAACGGGCGGGGATTCCTGCCACGGTTGTCTGACCGTCTCGGTGGGTTCCTGTTTCTTCGCGCTGTGCCGGGACGAGTCCCGGTCTTACCCGCGCTCCGCAGGCTGATACCGCCAGTCCGGCGGCCGTGGCGACGTTTACCGCCGAGTTGATGTCCCGGTCGTGGACGGTCCCGCAGGCTCCGCATGTCCACTCACGGATATGCAGGGGCTTGGGGCCGTCCTTGACGCCGCAGGCCGAGCAGACCTGGGAGGTCGGCTCGAAGCGGTCGATGCGGTGGAACTGCCGCCCGTACCGGGCTGACTTGTACTCCAGCATCGCGACGAACGTGGACCATCCGGCGTCGTGCACGGACTTGGCGAGACGCGTGCGGGCAAGTCCCTTGATCGCCAGGTCTTCCACCGCCACCGCTTGGTTCTCGCGGATGATCTTCGTGGAGAGCTGGTGGTGGAACTCGCGTCGCGCATCGGCGGTCCGTGCGTGGGCGCGGGCGACCTTGATCCGGGCCTTGGCCCGGTTGTTGCTGCCTTTGGCCTTGCGGGACAAGTCCCGCTGAGCCTTCTTCAACCTCTTCTCTGCCCGGCGCAGAAACCGGGGGTTATCGATCTTCGTGCCGTCGGAGAGGATCACAAAGTGCGTCAGGCCGAGGTCGATGCCGACCACGGGCGTCACCTTGGGCAGCGCCTCGTCCGTCCCGGTCTCCACGATGAAGCTCGCGAAGTACCGGCCTGCGGCGTCCTTGACCACGGTCACCGTGGACGGAACGGACGGCAGGGTACGGGACCACTTGACGCGAACGTCGCCGATCTTCGGCAGCGACAGGTCGCCGCCCGGGGTGATCTTCCACCGTGCGTTGGCGGTGAAGCGGACCGTGTGCCGGTTGTCCTTCCGCGACTTGAAGCGGGGCGTACCCATACGGGGACGCTTTCCCTTCAAGGAGTCGAAGAAGTTTCGGTATGCGGTGTCCAGGTCCCGGAGGGACTGTTGCAGGACCACCGCCGACACCTCAGCGAGCCATGCCCGCTCTTCGGTCTTCTTGGCCGTCGTGATCTGTTTTGACAGTTCGGCCGAGGTCACGAACGGCAGCCCCGCAGAGCGGGCGGTCTCACGAGCCCGAAGGGCATCGTTGTAGACCACCCGCGCACACCCGAACGCCCTGGCCAGCGCGCTGCGCTGCGGCCCGTTCGGGTACAGACGGAAGCTGTACCGAAGCTGCACACCAAGACCGTACTTCAGTTGGTTTATGGCTGAGTATCAGCACATCCGTACGGGTCGTCACTGTGCTTTCGTCCTCCACGCCCACGTGGTTTTCGTGACGAAGTACCGACACAAGGTCTTCAACGACCAGCACCTGACACGCTGCGAGGGGATCACGCGGAGCGTCTGTCAGGACTTCGAGGTCGAACTAGTCCAGTTCAACGGCGAGAACAACCACGTCCATCTGCTGGTGAACTTCCCCCCGAAGGTCGCCCTGTCCAAGCTGGTCAACAGTCTCAAGGGCGTCAGCTCTCGACGACTGCGCCAGGAGTAACCCGACCTGGTCAAGCACTACTGGCGTGCGCAGCGCCTATGGTCCGGCTCATACTTCGCCGGGTCGGTCGACGGGGCTCCATTGTCGATCGTCCGTCACTCGAGCAGCAGAACCGTCCGCTGTGACCTGCGGCTCAGAGCGGCCCTGAGAATCGCTTCACCACCGGGCT
>NZ_JAGGOY010000134.1 GCF_018614095.1 Streptomyces sp. ISL-87
GCGTTTGAGGCGCGGGGTCTGGGGCGGAGCCCCGGGGGCAGGGGCAGGGGCAGGGGCAGGGGCAGGGGCAGGGGCGGAGGCCAGGAGACAGGCGCGGAGTCGCAAGAGGCGGGGGCGGGTCACGCTGTGCGGGTGAGGCGGTCCGCGCCGGAGAGGATGGCCGTGGCCAAGGCTTCGGCGGGAGCCGAGACGCGTGGGCCCCGGAGCAGGGCGAACTCCACCGGCCCCAGCTCCGGCAGGCGCCCGCCGATCCGGACCAGCCCCGGCGGGATCAGGCTCCTGGTGTGCGCCATCACGCCCAGCCCCGCGCGGGCCGCCGCGATCAGGCCGCTCAGGCTGCCGCTCGTGCAGGCGATCCGCCAGGCCCGCCCCTCGCGCTCCAGGACCTCCAGGGCGCGGGCCCGGGTGATCCCCGGCGGCGGGAACACGATCAACGGAACAGGGCGGTCCGGCTCCACCCGTAGTCCCTCGGCCCCGATCCACACCATCCGGTCCCGCCACACCAGCCGGCCCCGCTCGTCCCCCGGCCCGCGCCGCTTCGCCAGCACCAGGTCCAGGCGCCCCGCGTCCAGCCGCTCGTGCAGGGTCCCGGAAAGCTCGACCGACAGCTCCAGGTCGACCTCGGGGTGCTCGTGCCGGAACCCCTCCAGAATCTCCGGCAGCCGGGTCAGTACGAAGTCCTCCGACGCCCCGAACCGCAGCCGCCCCCGCAGCCGCGTCCCGGTGAAGTAGGCTGCCGCCCGCTCGTGCGCCTCCAGGATCGTCCGGGCGAAGCCGAGCAGCGCCTCGCCGTCCTCCGTCAGCTCCACACGGTGCGTGTCCCGCAGGAAGAGCGGCCGCCCCGTCGCCTCCTCCAGCCGTCGCACATGCTGGCTGACCGTGGACTGGCGTACGCCGAGCCGCCCCGCGGCCTGCGTGAAGCTGAGCGTCTGGGCCACCGTGAGGAACGTACGCAACTGGACCGGGTCGTACATGTCCCCATGTTATTGCGGATCGCGATGACAGTGAGAGCGGTGTACGGGTTTCCCGATCACTGGCAGGCCCCCGACCATGGGAGGAGCAATCGCCCCGACAGCAAAGAGCCCCGCACATGCGCCGCCCGTCCCTGCCCGCCTGGCTGCCGCTGGACCCGTACGTCCTGATCCTGCTCGGCACCGTCGGCCTCGCCGCCCTGCTTCCGGCCCGCGGCCCCGCCGCCACCGTCGCCGAAGGCGCCGCGACCGCCGCCGTCGCCCTGCTCTTCTTCCTCTACGGTGCCCGGCTCTCCACCCGCGAGGCCCTCGACGGCCTGCGCCACTGGCGGCTCCACCTCACCGTGCTGGCCTGCACCTTCCTGCTCTTCCCGCTGCTCGGCCTGGCCGCCCGCGGGCTCGTCCCCACATTCCTCACGCCCTCGCTCTACAGCGGCCTGCTCTTCCTCTGCCTGGTCCCCTCCACCATCCAGTCCTCCATCGCCTTCACCTCGATGGCCCGCGGCAACGTGCCCGCCGCGATCTGCGCGGGCTCCTTCTCCAGCCTCGCCGGCATCTTCCTCACCCCCCTCCTCGCCGCCGGCCTGCTCGGCGGCGAGGAGAGAGGTGAGGGCGGCTTCTCCCTCGACTCCCTGCTCAAGATCGTGCTCCAGCTGCTGCTGCCGTTCCTCCTCGGCCAGGCCCTGCGCCCCTGGATCGGCGGCTTCCTGGTCCGCAACAAGACGGCGCTCGGCTACGTCGACCGCGGCTCGATCCTGTTCGTCGTCTACACCGCCTTCAGCGCGGGCATGGTCGCCGGGATATGGCACCAGGTCGGCATGGCGCGCCTCGGCGCACTGATGGCGGTGGAGGCCGTACTCCTCGCCGTGATGCTGTCCGTCAGCTGGTACGGGGCCAAGCGCCTCGGATTCGGCCGCGAGGACCGCATCGCCATCCAGTTCGCCGGCTCGAAGAAGAGTCTCGCCGCCGGACTCCCCATGGCCAGCGTGCTGTTCGGGGCGCAGGCCGGGCTGGCCGTGCTGCCGCTCATGCTGTTCCATCAGATGCAGCTCATGGTCTGCGCAGTTGTGGCCCGCCGCCGTGCCCAGGACCCCGAACTCCCCGTCGGGCATGTGGCAGAGGTCTCGCGCCCGGCCCAACACCCCGCCCCACAGGCCCGGTAACGTGCGGCGGTGACCTGGATACGCCCGCTCGCCGCCCACGCCGAACGCCCCTGCACCCTGGTGGTCTGCCGAGGCTGCTGCTGCGGAGACCCCCGCAAGAACCCCGGCTCCGACCACGCCGGCCAACTGGCCCGGCTGCGCGAGGCCGCGGCTGCCTCCGGGGGCCGCCTGGCCGTCCGTACGAGCGACTGCCTCGGCCCGTGCGCGCAGGCCAACGTCATCGTGGTCCAGCCCACCACCGAGGCCCGCCGGCGGGGCGCCCGCGCCGCCTGGTTCGGCTGGGCCCTGGACGACACCGCGACCGACGAGATCATCGCCTGGGCGGAATCCGGTGGTCCCGGCGCCACCCCGGTTCCGGCGACCCTCGACCTTCACCGCATCGACCCCCCGGCCTCCGCTCCGGCCCCCTCCCGGCGCGGCCGCCGCGGGCGCTGAGGCGACCGACGGAAAGCCGGGGATCAAGCGGTCGCGGTCACACCGCGACGCGTTCCTCGCCCGCGTAGATGTTCATGTTCGGCCCGCGCAGGAACCCGACCAGGGTCAGCCCGGACTCCAGCGCCAGGTCCACCGCCAGCGAGGACGGCGCCGAGACGGCCGCCAGGATCGGTATTCCCGCCATCACCGCCTTCTGCGCGAGCTCGAAGGACGCCCGGCCCGAGACGAGCAGCACCGCACCCGTCAGCGGGAGCCGGCCGGCCTGCAACGCCCGGCCGATGATCTTGTCCACGGCGTTGTGCCGGCCCACGTCCTCCCGTACGTCGAGCAGCTCGCCCTCCGCCGAGAACAGCCCGGCGGCGTGCAGCCCGCCCGTGCGGTCGAACACCTTCTGCGCCGCGCGCAACCGGTCCGGCAACTCCCCGAGGAGCTCCGCGGTCACCCGTACCGGATCATCCGCGATTCCCGGGAACCGGGTCGCCGTGCGGACCGCGTCCAGACTGGCCTTGCCGCACAGCCCGCAGGACGAGGTGGTGTAGACGTTCCGCTCCAGCGTGATGTCCGGCACCGCGACCCCGGCCGCCAGCTGCACGTTGACCACGTTGTACGTGTTCGAGCCGTCCTCCGTCGCCCCCTCGCAGTAGGTGACGGCGCGCACGTCGGATGCGGAGCCGAGGACCCCCTCGCTCACCAGGAAACCCACCGCCAGCGCGAAATCGTCACCCGGGGTGCGCATCGTGATGGCCAGCGGCTTGCCGTTGAGCCGGATCTCCAGCGGCTCCTCCGAGACCAGCGTGTCCGGGCGGACCCCGGCCACGCCGCCGCGGATCCGGACGACGCGTCGGCGTTCGGTGACCCGTCCCATGGTGATCAGCCCACCCGTTCTGTCCTCGTAGTGCACCTCGTCGTGCACCTGACGAGGACATTCTCCCGGATCCGCGCCCGGTGACGTCCCCGGCAGGGCGTTGCTCGGAATTCTCCAAATTCCGGGGTCCTAATCCTGTCGGGTCACGCGCACACGTACCCGTCGGTAGCAGGCAAAGCTGGGTAATCCTGACTGCCGTACGAGGGGGGACCCCGCCCATGACCGGTTCACGCGTGGTGGCGCTAGGGCACTACCAGCCCGCGAAAGTGCTCACCAACGAGGACCTCGCGGCCATGGTCGAGACCACCGACGAGTGGATCCGCTCCCGCGTCGGCATCAAGACCCGGCACATCGCGGGCCCGGACGAACCGGTCGACGAGCTGGCCTTCCAGGCCGCGGGCAAGGCCCTGGCCAGTGCCGGCCTGACCCCCGACGACATCGATCTCGTGCTGGTGGCCACCTCCACCGCGATCGACCGCTCGCCCAACATGGCCGCCCGCGTCGCCGCCAAGCTGGGCATGGGCGGCGGCCCCGCCGTGATGGACATCAACGTGGTCTGCTCGGGCTTCACCCACGCCCTGGCCACCGCCGATCACGCGATCCGGGCCGGCTCCGCCACCCGCGCGCTGGTCATCGGCGCCGACAAGATGACCGAGATCACCGACTGGACCGACCGCACCACCTGCGTGCTCACCGGCGACGGCGCGGGAGCGGCCGTCGTCGAGGCCTGCGAGGAGCCCGGCATCGGCCCGGTGCTGTGGGGATCGGTGCCGGAGATGGGCAACGCGGTCCGGATCGAGGGCTCGCCGCCGGTCTTCGCGCAGGAGGGCCAGTCCGTCTACCGCTGGACCACCAGCCAGCTCCCGCCGCTCGCCCGCAAGGTCTGCGAGAAGGCCGGGATCACCCCCGAGGAACTGGCCGGCGTCGTCCTCCACCAGGCGAACCTGCGGATCATCGAGCCGCTCGCCGCCAAGATCGGCGCCGTCAACGCGGTCGTCGCCCGCGATGTCGTCGACTCGGGCAACACCTCGGCCGGCAGCATCCCGATGGCCCTGTCCAAGCTGGTCCAGCGCGGCGAGATCCCCTCCGGCGCCCCCGTCCTGCTCTTCGGCTTCGGCGGCAACCTCTCCTACGCCGGCCAGGTCATCCGCTGCCCGTAGGCCGGGCCGTGTCCCCGTACCCGCGGCCGGCCGGAGGCGCCTGGGTGCTCAACTCGCCCTGAATCAAGGGCGCGGCGCCGCTGGACCGCCGCCGCCCCTCCAACTGGCCCGCACCCGCGCGCGTAACCCATGACGAGACGAGGCGTCTCGCCACGGGTTAGGCGCATGCGTGCAGGTCAGCGCGGCGCGTCGGGCGGCCCGAGCCGAATACCTGGTCGGAACCACGTCGATCCCCTGCTATTGTTGTCCATGTCGCCGCGGGAAACCGGGGCCGACCACCTGGTCCGGGTGGCGGAATGGCAGACGCGCTAGCTTGAGGTGCTAGTGCCCTTTATCGGGCGTGGGGGTTCAAGTCCCCCCTCGGACACCAGCAGGAACCCCACTTCGGTGGGGTTCTTTTGCGTTTCCGGGGCTTAGGCGGTTGTGCCCGCGTAGGAACCGGATCAGTTCGTCGTGCTGCATGGGATTTCTCTACCAGGGGGCCGCCGGGCCGCCGGGCCGCCGGGCCGCTGGGCAGCCCGGGCCGCCGGGCAAGGAAACGGGCTTTCTCGCAGGCCAGGTCTGTTTGTGCGGCATCATGGCCATCAATGGGCTGAGGGGAGCAACGTGTCGCAGGACGAGCCGCGCAACAGCTTCGTGATCGCCGGGCGTTACCGCCTGGAGAAGAGGCTGGGCAGGGGCGGCATGGGGACCGTCTGGCGGGCCTCCGATGAGCTCCTCGGGCGCGCCGTCGCCGTGAAGGAGCTCCACGTCGACGACGGAACCGAAACGACCGGCGCCCTGCGGGAGGCGCGCACCGTCGCGCACGTCAGGCATCCGCACGTGGTCGTGGTCCATGACGTCGTGGAGCACGAAGGGCGCCCGTACATCGTCATGGAGCTCGTCGACGGCGGCTCGCTCGCCGACCGGCTCGCCTCCGAAGGGCCCCTGAGCCCCGGCGAGACGGCACGGACCGGGCTCGCGCTGCTCGGTGCGCTGAGCGCGGCACACGCCCGCGGAGTGCTCCATCGGGACGTCAAGCCGGCCAACGTCCTCATGGAGGCGGGAACCGGCCGGGTCGTGCTCACCGACTTCGGCATCGCCCTCCTCGCCGGGGCCACCACCATCAGCGAGACCGGCGCCTTCGTCGGTTCGCCCGAGTACACCTCGCCCGAGCGCATGCAGGGCGCCGCCGCAGGTCCCGAATCCGATCTGTGGTCCCTCGGAACGCTGCTGTGCGCCGCACTGACCGGTGAGTCGCCCTTCCGCCGGGATTCGCTCGGCGGGGTCCTGCACGCCGTCGTGTACGACGAGATCCGGCCACCGGCTCAGGCAGGACCGCTGATGCCGGTGATCCGGGGGCTGCTGGAACGCGATCCCCAGCGGCGGCTCGGAGCGGCCGAGGCCGAGCGGCTGCTGTCGGCGTACGTGACCACCGGAAGTGTTCCCCTCCTTCTTACACGGGCCGCCCTCACGCCGAAGCCGCCCGCCGACGCGACCGTCGACCCCGCGGCCGGCGGTCCTGCGCCGGCCGGCTATTCGCCGACCGAGCACGTCGTGCAGCCGGCCGGCCGCACCACCGCCGTGGCGGCCGGGCAGCCCCGGCGGGCCGTCCGGTGGGGGCTGACCGCCGCCCTCCTCGTGGTGGCGGTCGCCGGGGCCGTGACCGTGACCTCGCTGCTCGGCGACCGGGCGGGAGAGGGGGAGCGCAAGCCGACGGCCGGAGCCCCCGCCACGTCCGGCAGTCCGTCCGGCAGCCCGTCCGGGAACGCCACGGCCGCCGGTTCCTCCGGGAGCGCGCCGGCCCCCGGCCCGTCCGGGGGCGCGATCGCCCCCAGGCCGTCCGCACCCCCGGCCGAGCGTGCCGTGTCCGACAAGCCCGCGCCCGCCGGATACCGGCTCGTGACCGATCGGGAGGGCTTCAGCCTCGTCGTGCCCAAGGGCTTCGTGCGCACCACCGACGGCCAGCGGGTCTTCTACTCCTCCCCGGACGAGGCCTTCCGTATCGGCATCAAGGTGAAGTCGACCGCCTCCGGAGGGCCGCTCGCCGTGATGCGGGCCTCCGACGCGAACGGCCCGGACACCAACCCCGGCTACCGCGACAGCGAGGTCGTCGCGACGACGCACAACGGACTGCCCGCCGCCCTCTGGGAGTTCACCTGGGACGGCTTCAGCCGCGCCGAAGGCGCCCGGCACACCTTCGACGTGTGCTGGGACGAGAACGGGCGCATGTACGACGTATGGGTGTCCGCTCCTGTAGGCCGGGTCGGCGAGGCGCGGAGTCATTTCGACACCGCCCTGGATTCCTTCGTTCCGGCAGACTAGGGACACCCACCCCCCTGAGCCCTGTCAGGTGCTCAGCACCACCAGGCCGTTTGGGGTCGTGAGGCTGCCCGGTGTCAGCGGGGCGAAGGTGCGGGGCAGGGAGAGGCAGGGCTCGTCGGTGTCCTCCGGGAGGGCGTCGAAGAGGTAGGCGGCCGCCGACGCCGAATCGCTGACCAGGTGGGGGCCGTCCGTTGAAGCGGTGGCCCGGGTGAGCGGAGTGCGGAACACGTTCCGCAGGTGGCGCAGGGTTTCCGGGGTGACGCCAGTCCGCTGCGGGACCGGGGTGTCCGCAGCCGCGGCGTCCGCTGCGTCGGCCGCGTCCGCGGCGTCCGCGTCCGGAGGAATGGCGCCCGTGAGGAGCAGCGCCAGCAGCACCGGTACGGCCTTGCGGCGCAGCGCCTCCGTGGCGGCGCGCAGGCGGTGGGCGTGGGTCGCGGGCAGGGACAGCGCGAGGCTCCCGGCCGCGTCGCCGATGGTGATCGGGACCGCCGAACAGACGACGCGGGGGGAGTACTCGCGCAGGTCGAAAACGGGGGCGCCCGGGGCCACCGCGTCCAGGGTGCTGAACAGGACCCGGCTGTCGGTGATCGTCCGCGGCGTGAGCCGGGCCGGCCGGTGCCGTGCCACGTGGTCGAGGCGGCCGTCGTGGTCGAGCTGGGTCAGCAGGCACTTCCCGACGGCGCTGGCATGCGCGGCCGCCCGGAAGTCCACCCACTCCCGCACCGGCGGGGTTCCGGGCCCGTCGGCCATCTGCGTGATCCGGACCTCGCCCTCGACGTACCGGCTGAGGTAGACGGCCGCGCCCGCGCTGTCCCGCGCCAGGGCCAGCGTGCGCTGGAGCTGGCCCGCGAGACCCCCGCCGCCGGGGGCGGCGAGCCGGTCCAGGGCCGGTCCGCGGCCGTAGACACCCGCCCCGGGGCGGTACGCGTACTCCTCCTCGCACAGCATCGTGAGCAGCGGGCCGAGTTCCGCTTCGCTGAAGCCCGCCTCCCGCCCCAGCTGGCCGGCCCGCACCCCCAGCGGATGCCGTTCCAGAACCCGTACGACGGCCAGCGCGCGGCGCGCCTCCGCCAGCGCCTCGCTCCGGTTGCCCGGCGCCTTGCTCCGGCCGCCCAGCGCCTCGCTCCGGTTGCCCGGCGCAGCGCTCCGGCGGGCTGCGGACATCAGCCGGGCGCGGCGCAGCGGATCCGGCGCCGGCCGGGGAGCCGTCATCCGGACGGCGGGCGGATGACGGAACGCGCCCAGCACCCCCGAGAGCCCCGGCCGGGGCAGCGGCACCGGGCCCAGATCGGGATCGTCGCACTGGTCGACGTACCGCAGGACGGCCGCCTGCGCGCACAGCCGTACCTCGCGGAGATCACGGTGCCCGCTCGGCCGGAATCCGCGGCGGCCCAGCTCGCGGGCCCAGAACCGGGCGTCGTGGTGCTCACCGCGCCGGGAGTGGTCGAGGAAGAGGCAGTACGCCGCCGGCGCGGTCCGCGGGCCTCCGGAACCGGCGGCGAACTGCCACCAGAAGCGGGAGCCCTCGCGCAGCCCGGAGAGGTGCAGGAGGCAGCCGAAGACGACGGCGCCGGCCGTGTCGGAGTGCCCGCCGGTCACGAAGGAGTCGAGCTCCGCCTCCGCCGCGGGCGCGCACATCACGGCCAGACAGGCGGCCTTGAGGTCGCGCCGGGCCCGCTCGGCGTCGAGCGGACAGTCCCGCGCGGGGTCGCTCCACCCGAAGGGCCGCCGGCGGGTCCGGCCGGCCGGGGCGCCCATGGCGCGTGGGGCGCGCAGCAGCCGGGCCTCGGCTGCGCCGACGTCGTAGTGCGTATAGCGGTCGCGGACGGCGGCCCGCTCCAGGAACTCGGCCAGGGAACGGGGGGTTCCGCCGCTGTCGGGCCGCTCGGGCCGTTCGCGCCGCCTCATGACTCTGCGGACGTGTCGAGCAGGCGGGCGAGCCGCCGGTGCGCCTGGCCGAGGTGCGTGCGGACCGTGGCCTCGTCGACGCCCATCACGGAGGCGGCCTCGCCCGCGCTGCACTGCAGTCCGTAGCGCAGCAGCACCGCGTCCCGCTGCCGCTCGGCGAGCCGCGAGACCGCCGAGTAGAAGCGGATGGTGTCGGTCAGCACCTCGTACTGATCGGCGTGGGCCTCCTTCAAGGCGGCCTCGAACGCGCTCATGTCCATCGGCCGCGGCCGCGGCCAGGGGCTGCGGCGGTGCTGGCGGTCCGCGAGCCGCTGTTTGAGGACGGTCCAGGCGTAAGCATCGAGGCGGTCCATGTGCAGCATCCGTAGCCACTCGTTCATAAGTGAGTCGAAGGTGGCGTCGACCGCGTCCTCGGCCGCCGAGTCGGAGCCCAGCTGGAGATACGCGAAGCGCATGTACGCCGGCCGCCGGTTGGAGTGGAACGCCCAGTACGACAGCCGTGCCGCCGGTTCCCATTGGCTCATCGGCGTCGGCCGCCGTCGCCGGCTGGGCAGTCCCACGGCCCCACCGGACTCCTCAGGTCCGCCATCGCTCACCGTTCCACCTCATCCCCTGTGCGTCCGCCGCCAGCCTGTCAGCGCGGGCGTACCTTGTGGGCGCAGAGGAGAAACCTGGGAGTATTACGTTCGGTGATGATCGACTCGTGACCGACTTCGACCGCGCACGCGCTCAACCAGCGCATACGCATATGCCGGTCGGCTGTGACGGTTCCAGGGCCTGCCGCGGCCCGCGTACGGCGTGTGACCGCCGCGGCGATCCGGCCGTTCGCCCCGGGCGGCGCGACGCAACCCTGGACACCGGTCGGGAGGCTCCGCCTCCCGCTGTAACATGGCCCCACTGCGAGGGCCGTGACGGAGAGGTCACTTCCCTCGCTTTTGTGTTACCCCTGCATTCGTCCACCGGCAAAAATGCGGCACGCGGCCGTTCGGCGGTTCGATACGATGAACCGAATCACAATCCGTCACGGCACGTTGTCACCGCATGAATGAAATGGAGCATCCGAGGATGGCTCGACACCTGATCACCAGCGCGCTTCCGTACATCAACGGGATCAAGCACCTGGGCAACATGGTCGGGTCGATGCTTCCGGCGGATGTGTACTCCCGGTACCTCCGCCAGCGCGGCCACGACGTCCTGTACATCTGCGCCACCGACGAGCACGGCACCCCCGCCGAACTCGCCGCGAAGGAGGCCGGCCTCTCGGTCGCCGAATTCTGCGCGCAGGCCCACGACGCCCAGAAGGCGGTCTACGACGGCTTCGAGCTGTCCTTCGACTACTTCGGCCGCAGCTCCTCCCAGCAGAACGCGGAGATCACCCAGCACTTCGCGCGCCAGCTCCTGAAGAACGGCTTCATCGAGGAGCGCGCGATCCGGCAGGTCTACTCGCCGGTCGACGGCCGCTTCCTGCCGGACCGCTACGTCGAGGGCACCTGCCCGCACTGCGGCTACGACAAGGCCCGCGGCGACCAGTGCGAGAACTGCACCCGCGTCCTCGACCCCACGGACCTGATCGAGCCGCGCTCGGCCATCTCCGGCTCCACCGAGCTGGAGGTCCGCGAGACCAAGCACCTCTTCCTCCTCCAGTCCACGCTCCAGCACGAGGTCGAGGCCTGGGTCGCGCAGCACGAGGAGGAGTGGCCGCAGCTGGCGTCCTCCATCGCCCGCAAGTGGCTGACCGAGGGCCTGCACGACCGCGCCATCACCCGCGACCTCGACTGGGGCGTGCCGGTCCCGGCCGACACCTGGCCCGAGCTGGCCGCCGAGGGCAAGGTCTTCTACGTCTGGTTCGACGCCCCGATCGAGTACATCGCCTCCACCAAGGAGTGGTCGGACGCCGACCCGCAGAACCGCGACTACAAGGCGTGGTGGTACGAGGCCGAGGACGTCCGGTACACCCAGTTCATGGCCAAGGACAACGTCCCGTTCCACACGGTGATGTTCCCCGCCACCGAGCTCGGCACCCGCGAGCCCTGGAAGAAGGTCGACTACGTCAAGGCCTTCAACTGGCTGACGTACTACGGCGGCAAGTTCTCCACCTCGCAGAAGCGCGGCGTCTTCACCGACCAGGCGCTGGAGACCCTCCCGGCCGACTACTGGCGCTACTTCCTCATCGCCAACGCGCCCGAGTCCGACGACTCGTCCTTCACGTGGGAGCACTTCACCGCCACGGTCAACAAGGACCTCGCCGACACCCTCGGCAACTTCGTCAACCGCGTGCTCTCCTTCTCCCGCAAGCGCTTCGGCGACGACGTCCCGGCGGGCAACGCGGCCGGTGCGGCCGAGGCCAAGCTGGGCGAGCAGATCGCCGAGCTGCTCGCCGAGTACGAGGGCCACATGGAGACGCTCCAGTACCGCAAGGCCGCGGCCGCGCTGCGCGCCCTGTGGTCGGCCGGCAACTCCTACCTGGAGGAGAAGGCCCCCTGGCTCGAGATCAAGACCGACCCGGAGGGCGCGGCGCTCACCCTGCGCACCGCGATGAACCTCATCCACCTCTACTCGGTGGTCTCCGAGCCGTTCATCCCCGCCTCGGCGCGCGCCATGCGCTCCGCGTTCACGCTCGCCGACGACACGGCGACGTGGGTGACCCCGGAGCAGGCCAAGTCGCTGGACGCGGTCCCGGCGGGGACGCCGTTCACCGTGCCGCCGGTGCTCTTCGCGAAGATCACCGAGGAGGACCTGGAGTCCTACCGGGAGCGCTTCGGCGGGTCCGACGCGGGCTGATGCCCGTAGCCGTAGCCGTAGCCGTACAGCTGTAACGAGGGGCGCGAACCACCGGGTTCGCGCCCCTCGCGCTTGGCCGAAACAGGGCTTCGGCGGACGCCCGTCGCCCGGCCCTCTCCGTCTGCTGATCCGTGCCGCGGCCCCTTTAGGATCTTGGACATGAACCAGACGGGCCGGACCGGCCCCAAGGCGGAACTCGGCGCCTTCCTGCGGTCACGCCGCGCGCGGATGCGGCCCGAGGACGCGGGCCTGCGCTCCTTCGGCTCCCGCCGCCGGGTACCGGGCCTGCGCCGGGAGGAGCTGGCCCAGCTCGCCGGGGTGAGCGTGGACTACTACACCTCCCACTCGTCCATCCGGGCAGGTTGAGGCCGCCGATGGCCTGAAGTAATCCCTCGCACAAGGATCTTGACTTGTCTGCCGCGCATCGAAGCGGTGCCGTGATCGTTTCTTCCATCGAAACCCCTGCAAGTTGCACCCCAACAACTGCTGCGGAATCGGGAGGACGTGCGGTGACCGCTTGGCAGTACCTCGCCGGGGCGGGCCTGGTGGCGGCGCTCTGCCCGCTGCAGGGCCATGTGGCGGTCGCGGACGACGGCGACGGCCACGCCGCCCGCGTCGACCTGTGCGTGCCGGCCGGGACGCCCCGGCCGCAGCCGCCACCGGCCGCCGTGCGGCCTCCCGCGTCGGCCGGGACGCCCCGGCCGCAGCCGCCACCGGCCGCCGTGCGGCCTCCCGTGCCGGCCGGGACGCTCCGGCCGCAGCCGCCACCGGCCGCCGTGCGGCCTCCCGTGCCGGCCGGGACGCTCCGGCCGCAGCCGCCACCGGCCGCCGTGCGGCCTCCCGCGCAGCCGTCCGTACGGGCCTCCGCGCGCCCCTCGGTACGGGTGACCGTGCCCCGGGCCGAGCGGCCGACCGTGCACCACCCCGGCCGCGGGCCCCAGCCCCTTGAGCCCGTCGCCCCCGTGCCGCCCGGCGATCCGAAGACACGGGCACCCGCGCGGGCTCCCGCGCCCGTGCCCGGACCACCGGCCGACCCCAGTCCTGCCCCGCCCCCGCCGTGGCTGGCCGCCGCGCCCGTATCCCGCTTCCACGTGCGTCCGTACCACTCGGTGGCCTTGGAGCGGCGCGGCCCGAACGGCATGTCCACCGTGATGCTCATGGTCGTCGTCACCATGCCGGCCGTCCTGGCGGCCGCCGCCCTGCGGCCGCGCGGCAAGAGCCGCCGCGGCTGAGCCGCCGACCACACACCACCGATCCACAAACGGGAGAACCCTCGTGTCCGAATGGCTGGTCCTGGCCATCGCCATGGCGCTCGTCTGCGCCCTCGTCCTCACCTTCACCGCGATCCGGCACCGCCGGGTCGCGGACGACGAGGACACCAGCGAAACCCCCGACGTCATCGAGTACATGACGATGATGGTCGGCGTGGTCTACGCGATCGTGCTGGGCCTGGCCATCGCGGGCGTCTGGGAGGCGCGCGGCGCCGCCGAGGACAGCGTGCGCCGCGAGGCCCAGTCGCTGTACGAGGTGACCCAGCGCGCCGATGTCTACCCGGCGGCCGTCCGCGACCGGATCCGGGGCGAGGTGGACGCGTACGTCTCCCACACCGTCAGTGTGGACTGGCCGCGGCTGACCTCCGGCGAGGCCGCCTCCGCCGAGGGCGGCCGGCTGCTGGGCGCGCTGCGCAGCGATGTCACCCACCAGAGCCCGAACACCGAGCTTCAGGCGCAGGCCTACCAGCCGCTGCTGGACCACATCGCCGCCGCCGACGACGCCCGGCACTCGCGGACGCAGAGTTCCGAATCCACGCTGCCGAGTGTGGTCTGGTTCGGGCTGCTGGTCGGCGGGTTGGTCACCGTCGGGCTGATCTTCACCCTGCAGATCCGCCGTTCCGGGCGGGAGCTGCTGCTCGCCGGGCTGTTCAGCGCGCTGATCGTGTTCCTGCTGTTCATGGTGTGGAGTTTCGACGCGCCTTACGGCCGGGGCGGAATCGATTCCGCTGCGCCCTTCCAGGACCTGTTCCCGACGCTGTCGGTGATCGCCGCCCGCTGACCGGGCTCCGGGCTCCGGACCCCCGGCGGTTCAGCCGGACAGCGCCACCCGCTGCCGGGCCGCCGCCACCACCGGGGAATGCCGTAGGGCGTGGGAGATCCGTACGAGATCACGCGGCCCTGCGGCGGTACCCGGCACCTCGCTGTCCTCGCCGGCCCCGATCACCGCACCCTCGGGGTCCGCCCAGCGCGCCCGCACGGCTGCGGCGACCATGGCCGCGTCGGCGACCGCGCGGGCCGTCTCCTCGTCCGAACCGTCCGCGAGGGCGCGCCCGTACGCGCTGTCCCGGTGGTTTTTGTCGAAGTACGGCCCGAGATGCAGGAACCCATCGTGGATGTCCGACTCCCGCTGGATCACCCGGATCTCGGCCGGCGCCCACCAGGACATCCGCACGGCGGGGGTGCCGCCGGGCGCCGCGCTGCGCACCTCGTGCCACAGCGTGCCGAGCCGCCGGTACGTCGTCCAGGTCTGCCAGCTGTCCGAGAGCCGCTGGCAGACCAGCGGGAGCACGAACCCGACGGCGCTGACCAGTGCGCCCGCCGAGGCGAGCGGCGGGGCGACGTAGGTGCTCAGGCCGTCGAGGTCGCGGCCGTTCCAGCGGGCGATGACGGCGGTGAACTTGGTGGCGTCGTAGGCGAGGCTGAACCCGTAGCCGGAAACGATGATCACCAGGCCGGTCCGCAGCCAGCCGCGCACTTGCAGGGACCAGCGCCAGCACATGCCCGACATGGTCAGGGCGGCGACGCTGTGGGCCAGCAGGTAGAGGGCGATCAGCACCTGGATGTAGGGGGTGTTCGCGTAGTACGTGTCGAAGTCGCGCAGCCGCTCGACCGGGGACTCGCCGAGCACGAACAGCAGGATCAGGACGGCGACGACGACGCTGTAGCCGAGGATCCAGCGCCGGGAGATCCGCCGGGTCTCCTCCGCCGGGCCGCCCCGCCAGTTGACGATCAGCACCAGGCAGGAGGCGCTGAAGGCGGTCATCAGGCAGTAGACCAGGGGGGCCGAGATGTTCGGCACGCCGGTCCAGCGGTTGACCGCGTGGATCGTGGGAGGGGCGGCGAACGTGAACACCGCGCAGGCCAGGACGAGCAGGACACAGACGGAACGTTGCAGCGGGTCACGCCAGTTGTGCCGCAGCGCCGGCAGCTTGCAGGCCAGGGAAACCGCCATCGCAGCCGCCGGGATGTAGTAGTCCTGTCCGTTCAACGTTCGGTCCTGTGCCCCCGGTAGCCGAGTGAGGTTTCGATCCGGCCGGCCAGCTGGTCGCGCTGGGCCGGCGCCCGGTGGCTGGCGGATCCGGCCAGCCAGCTGCGGCAGCGGCTGCCCAGCAGTAAGCCGAAGCTCTCGGCCTCGGTCTCCTCCTGGACGTCGGCGCGGGTGCGGGCGGCGACCCGGCGGACGGTCTCGCCGAGGTCGGCCTCGTCGGACAGCAGCCGGGCGGCGACGGCGGCGCCGTCCACATGGTGGCTGCAATGGCCGGCCTTCATGTGCCACAACTCGTGTCCGAGGATCACCAACTGGTGGTCCGGAGCGGTGCGTTCCTCGATGACGACGAGATCGCGGTCCGCCATGTCGAGCCACAGCCCGCTGGCCGTTCCGGGCGGGAAGGGCGCCATCCGGAATTCCACCCGGCGGCCGCGGTGCCTGCTCATGCCCTCGCAGAGGGCGGCGTAGAGGTCCACAGGTTCCACGGGGGCGGTCAGCTCGATGCCGGACACCAATTCCCCGCACAACCGCCGCTGCGCTCTGCCTATGCTCACCGTTCTCCCCGTCGGCGCGGATCCGGATCAGGATTCAAGGATCAGACCCAGATTTTTCGACTGGGTCTCTATTCGTTCGGTTTTACGCTTTCGAGGAGCATGTCCAGCCATTCCGTCACCTTGTCCCGGTGCTTGTCGCTGGGCAGTTGGGCGGCGCGCCAGGCGATGCCCCGTACGCCGTGGTTCTGCAGAAGTCTTGCCAGCGGATCGCCCGCCGAAGCGGCCGCGGCCGCCGCGGTTTGCCGCTCGCGTCCCGCGAAGTCCTGGAGCAGCTGCTGCTCGGTGCGCTGGAGAGCGTCGGTGAGGGCGTCGGCGTCGTGGGCGGTGAGGAAGCCCGCGTGGACCCCGAAGAAGCGCTGGATAGCGTCGCAGTGCTCCATGGTGGGGCGCCGGTCGCCGTTGATCAGGGCGCCGGCCTGCTGCCGGGACATGCCGGCGCCGTCCGCGATCTCCTGCTGCGTGTAGCGGCGGCCGTTCGGTTTGACCCGGGTCCGCCGGAGCAGGTCGAGGCGCTGGAGGAAGCGGGTCTGCAGATCGGGTTCGCCGGCCGGGCGTCCCTCCAGCAGGGTCTTGACCACGTCCGTGGGGACGCCGGAGGCATCCGAGAGCCGTCGCAGGTCGAAGACCTGGTTCAGGTCGCGGCCCATCTTGCCCGCGAGTTCGGCGACGCGCGTGACGGTGGCTGCCAGAAGCGCGTTGGCCACCGCGACGGGAGCCGGGAAGCCGTCTGTCACCAGTGGTTCTCCTAGATCGCGCGAGGTCGAGTACGGGCACGTGGTCGGCCTATGGAATCTATCCGGTCTGCTTCCGGAGGGCTAGAACTTGCCACAGCTGTGGCGGGAATGAGCTGTCAAGAGGCTGGAATTGCCACAATAGTTGACACTCGAATGAAGTCGGTAGCAGGATCGCCACACGGAAATGAAGATCCAGACCGTGAGGAGGGGGAGCTCTCGGTGCCATATCTCGCAGCGGTGGGCCCGTCCGATGGCCTCGCCCGAGCCGGCGAGGAAAGCCTGGCGGGCGAGGAGTCCGTGCGTGGCGCAGTGCGGTCGGAGCGACGCAAGGAGATTTTGCGCCAGCGCCGCGAGGAGCTGGGGCTGAGCCAGGAAGACGTCGCCGCACGGCTGCGCATCAGTGTGCGGGCGTACGGAAACTGGGAGCGCGGCCTGGTCAAGGAGTGGACGGACCGCAAACTGCTCGCCCTGGCCGAGGCGTTGGAGATGAGCGAGCGGCAGTCCTTCTGGCTCTTCCGCGTCATGGTCGACCGCGACCCGCCGCCGACCTGGCGCGCGGCCGAGGAGAACCGGCTGCCCGAAGACCCGGCCCAGCGCGACTACTTGTGCGACTACGCGGCCCTGATGGAAGCCCTGCCCTATCCGAGCTTCCTGGTGGACCACCGCTGGGACGTCGCGCTCACCAACTCGGCCTTCGACAAGCTCTTCCAGTCGGTGAGACCGCACCCCACCGCACTGCCCGACGACAACTTCCTGCGCTTCGTGCTGTTCCACCCGGACGCCGCGGCCGTGCTGGAGGACCACGAACCGGCCTGGTGCGTACCGCTGCTGGCCCAGTTCGCCACCGCGCTGGCCGGGTCCCCGGAGGACGAGGGCCTGCGCAGCATCCGCCAGGAGGTGGCCCGCGACCCGTTCATGGAGGCGGCCTACCGGTACGGGGTACCGCACTGGCTGACCACCCACGGGGCCGAAGCCGCCGAGCAGGACGGGGCGGTGCGCACCGTGCGCCACCCCGACCCGCGGGCGGGTCTGGTGCGCTGCCGGATGGTGGCGGAATCCAGCCGGATGCTGGACGCGATGGGGCTCACGCGCATGACCCTGATCCTTTCGGCGCCGCAGGGCACGCCGGCGGGTCCGATCCACCCGGGCGCCGGATTCCCGGGCCACGCGGGGCCCCGGCTGCGTGCCGTGCCCTCGCTGGGGGACTGACCGGCCGGGGGACAATGGAGCCCTGAATCGTGTGCCGCGGGATCGGATGCCACGGATCGTGGCACCGGTCGTGGCACTGGCGAAGGGCGGTAGAGGCGTGCGGCTGACCATCCTCGGCGGGGGCGGATTCCGGGTACCGCTCGTGTACGGAGCACTGCTCGGCGACCATGCCGAGGGCCGGGTGTCCCATGTGACGCTCTACGACGAGGACTCCGGCCGGCTCAGTGCCATGGCCCGGGTGCTCGCCGACCAGGCGGCGGCCGCCGGGGTCGCGGACGCGCCGGCCGTCACGGCCACCGGGGACCTCGACGAGGCCCTGCGCGGGGCCGACTTCGTCTTCTCCGCCATCCGGGTCGGCGGCCTGGAGGGACGCGCCGCGGACGAGCGGATCGCCCTGGCCGAGGGAGTGCTGGGCCAGGAGACGGTGGGCGCGGGCGGGATCGCGTACGGGCTGCGGACCGTGCCCGTGGCTCGTGAGATCGCGCGCAGGATCGCCCGTACCGCCCCTGAGGCGTGGGTCATCAACTTCACCAACCCGGCCGGGCTGGTCACCGAGGCGATGGCCGAGGAGCTCGGGGGGCGGGTGATCGGGATCTGCGACTCGCCGGTGGGCCTGGGCCGGCGCATCGCCCGGCTGCTCGGGGCGCGCCCGCAGGAGGCCTGGATCGACTACGTCGGCCTCAACCACCTGGGCTGGGTGCGCGGCCTGCGCATCGGCGGGCGGGACGAGCTGCCCCGGCTGCTGGCCGACACCGAGGCGCTGGAGTCCTTCGAGGAGGGCCGCCTCTTCGGGGCCGAGTGGCTGCGCTCGCTGGGCGCGATCCCGAACGAGTACCTGCATTACTACTACTTCAACCGTGACACCGTACGGGCGTACCGGGAGGCCAAGCAGACGCGCGGGGCGTTCCTGCGCGACCAGCAGCGCGGCTTCTACGCCGAAGCGGGCCGGGCGGGGCAGCCGGCCGGGGCGGCGCTGGCCGCCTGGGACCGGACCCGGGCCGAGCGCGAAGCCACGTACATGTCGGAGAACCGCGAGGTGGCGGGCGTCGGCGAGCGCGACGAGAGCGACCTGGAGTCCGGCGGCTACGAGAAGGTCGCGCTCGCGCTGATGCGGGCCATCGCCCGGGACGAGCGGGCCACCCTGATCCTCAACGTGCGCAACGGCTCGACGCTGTCGGTGCTCGACGCGGACGCGGTCATCGAAGTGCCCTGCCTGGTCGACGCCAACGGCGCGCACCCGGTGGGCGTCGCCCCGCTGCCGCTGCACGCGGTGGGGCTGGTGACAGCGGTCAAGGCGGTCGAGCGGGAGGTCCTGGCGGCCGCGGCGAGCGGGTCCCGGGCGGACGCGGTCAAGGCCTTCGCGCTGCATCCGCTGGTGGACTCGGTGGGGGTGGCCCGGCGGCTGCTGGACGGCTACGCGGCGGAGCATCCGGGGCTGGCCTACCTGCGGTGATTCCGCTTTTTCGTCACCCTTATGGCCTGGTGCCGCATGCGGTGCGGCCGGGGCGCTGTGAGAGTGCGAGATGTGACCACTGCCCCCGCTGACGCACCCGCCGCACCGCTCGCGGCGCCACCCGTGCTCGACCGGCGGCGGCGCAATGTCATCTTCGGCACGATCATGCTGGGCGTGCTGCTCGCGGCACTCGACCAGACGATCGTGGGCACCGCGCTGCCCACGATCGTGGCAGATCTGGGCGGCGCGGCCCACATGTCGTGGGTGGTGACCTCGTACCTGCTCGCCGAGACCGTCGCCACGGTCCTGGTGGGCAAGTTCGGCGACCTCTTCGGCCGGAAGGTGATTTTCCAGGTCTCCGCCGTCATCTTCATCACCGGCTCGTTCCTGTGCGGCCTGTCCAGCAACATGACCCTGCTCATCCTGTGGCGCGGCGTGCAGGGCATCGGTGCCGGCGGCCTCATGGTCACCTCCATGGCGCTGATCGCCGATGTGGTGCCGCTGCGCGAACGCGGCAAGTACCAGGGCGCGATCGGCGCAGTCTTCGGCGTCGCCACCGTGATCGGGCCGCTGCTCGGCGGGCTGTTCACCGACCACCTGAGCTGGCGCTGGGCGTTCTACGTGAACGTCCCCATCGCGATCCTGGTGGTGGTGGCCGCCGCCCGGACGATCCCGTCGGTACGGGCGTCCGGGAAGCCCGTCATCGACTACCTGGGCATCGCGCTGGTCGCCGTCGGGGCCAGCGCGCTGATCCTGGGCACCAGCTGGGGCGGGAACGAGTACGCGTGGGACTCCGGGGTGATCATCGGGCTCTTCGCGGGCGGATTGCTGGCCCTCGCGCTGTTCTGCCTGGTCGAGACGCGGGCCGTGGAACCGATGCTCCCGATGAGGCTCTTCCGGAATCCGGTGTTCACGGTCTGTTCGGTGCTCAGCTTCGTGGTCGGTTTCGCGATGCTCGGCGCGATGACCTTCCTGCCGACGTACCTGCAGTACGTGGACGGGGACTCGGCCACGGTCTCGGGCGTACGGACCCTGCCGCTGGTCATCGGCCTGCTGATCGCGTCCGTCTTCAGCGGCAACGTCACCAGCAAGACGGGGCAGTACCGGATCTTCCCGATCGTGGGCTGCGCGGTGATGGGGGCCGGGCTCTACCTGCTGTCCCGGATGGGCCCGGAGACCAGCGCCTGGCTGGAATCGCTGTACATGTTCGTGCTGGGTGCCGGCATCGGCCTGTGCATGCAGGTGCTGACCATCGCCGTGCAGAACACCGTCGACTACGCCGACCTGGGCACGGCCACGTCGGGCGTCACCTTCTTCCGTACGCTCGGCAGCTCCTTCGGGACCGCGGTCTTCGGCACGATCTACGCGAACAGCCTGGGCCCCGAGCTGAAGTCCGGGGTGGCGGAGGCGGTCCGGGTCACCGGGGCCGATCCGGCCGAGCTGGCGGCGGCCGCGCAGAGCCCGCAGGGGGTGCACGGGCTCGACCCGGAGGCGGCGGCTCCGGTGATCGCGGCGTACGTGGAGGCCCTGCACACGGTGTTCCTGTGGACCGTGCCGGTGGCGGTGATCGGGTTCGTCGTGGCGCTCTTCCTCAAGCAGGTCAGGCTGCGGGACACTGCGCGGGCCGGATCCACCGACATGGGCGACGGGTTCGCCTCGCCGGCTACGGCCTCCGGGGACTCGGCGAAGCTGCTGGAGCTGGCGGTGGGCAAGCTCGTGCGGAACATGGGGCCGGAGACGGCGCGGGCCATCGTGAACGCCTCGGACACACGGCTGGACATTGCGGGCGCGTGGGCGGTGATGCAGGTGGACCTGATGACCCGCACGGTCGGGCACGCCAGCCTGGGCCTGATCTCGGCGCGGCGGTCGGTGCCGCCGGAGGTGCTGCTGCCGGTCTTCGACCGGATGGTGGAGGAGGGGTACATGACCCGGCAGAACGGATTCTTCGCGGTGACTTCGGCGGGGGAGCGGGAGGCGCGGGTCATTTCGGCGGCGTGGGCCGACTGGCTCGGGGACCAGCTGGAGCGGGACCGGGGGCGCCCGCGCAGCGCGGAACTGAGGGTGGCGGCGGACGCGATCGCGAAGCGGCTGCTGGCGGAGGACTTGAGGGAGGGGAACTTCGCACCGAGGGCGGG
>NZ_JAGGOY010000135.1:0-4557 GCF_018614095.1 Streptomyces sp. ISL-87
GGGCATGGACACCCTGGAGACGCGCGAGTTGAGGTATTTCGTGGCCGTCGCCGAGGAACTGCACTTCGGCCGAGCCGCCGAGCGCCTCGGCATCGCCCAGCCACCGCTGTCCCGGGCGATCCAGCAGCTCGAACGGCGCCTCGGCGTCTGCCTGCTGGACCGCAACCGCCGCGGCGTCTCGCTGACCGGCGCCGGAGAGGTGCTGCTGCACGAGGGCCGCGCCGCCCTGCACGCGACCACCGCCGCCGCCCGCCGCACCCGTCGCGCCGGCGGCGCCGATGATCCGGGTGGCCCCCGCGATCGCCTGGTCCTGGCGGTCAAGGCCGCCGCGTCTCAAGAACTGCTGCGGAAGCTTCTCCACGCATACGCGGCCCAGCCCGACGCCGCCGAGATCGAAGTGCTGCCATGCGGCATCGGCGAGCAGGAAATACTGCTGCGCGACGGCCGCGCCGACGTGGCGCTCATGCACACGCCGTTCAACTCCCTCGCCGGGTTCGACAGCGAGGAACTACTGACCGAGGGACGGATCGCCGTCCTGCCCGCCAGGCACCCCCTCGCCACGCACAAGACCTTGTCCCTGGCCGACGTCACCCACGTCCCCGATCTTCCGCTCGCCCGCTGGCCCCGCAACGGCGCCTACCCTCCCGGCCCCGGCCCCGAGATCCGCGACCAGACCCAACTGGCCCAGCTGATCGCCCTCGGACGCACCGCGGCCATCTGCCCCGACTCCTCCCGCGCCTGGCTATGGGCCGAACACACCGCCGTCCCCGTCACCGACGCACCCCCCGTCATCACCCACATAGCCTGGCCCCCACACAGCCGCTCCCGCGCCCTCGCCCAGCTGATCCGCACGGCCACCCAGCTATAACCCCCGGGAGTAGACCTGCAAACACGGAAGATCGGCCTGCACCTGATCGAGCGGGGCATCGACACCCCAGACCACCGAAGGACCGCGCCATGCTCGACGTCCTGGCCGAGCACCACCGCGAGCCGGTCATCGCCAACTCCACGGACCAACCGACCTCCGCACCCGGTCCGCAGCCACCACTCGGTCGGAAGGACACCCGGAGCGGAGGATCAAGCCTGATGGAACCATGGAGTCCGGGCGGCCTGACCTGCGGTTAGATCGCTACTTTGCGGCTCGCCGTGGCTTCGGGAGTCCCAGGCACACCGCGTACGGGACGCCTTCCTCGTCGATCAACGGGGTACCGCCGGCCCACCGCTGGTCGTTGATGCTCAGGCCCACCGTCGCGGTGATCTCGTGCTCACGGGCCAGGTGGTCCACCGCCTCCCGTACGCTCCGTTGGGCCAGCAGCCGCGTCTGCCAGTCTTCCCCGGCCGGACCGCCCAGCCGCAGGTGCGCGGGGTGTGCGGGGTGTGCGGGGCGACCTTGGCGGTGAACACCCAGCGCAGGAAGTCGGCGACCGGCACCTCCGGCGCCGCGGCCCACCCTCCCTGGGCGAACTTCACCAGGCCCTCAACCACCCGTACCCCGTTGTCCGTCGTGGCCAGCCTAAGGAGGGCACCGTGCCCAGCCACGGTGGGCGGGGCCGGTCGCTGAACCAGCAGGACGCCACGCCGTCCTCGCGCATCCGCATGGTGCGGGCGGTGATGTCGGCCGCTGTGATCGGGGAGAGCTGGGCCTCCAGCGCCATCCGCCAGGCCCCGCCCGGGTCGGTGGCCAGTACGTCCGCGCGCCAGGAGCCGTCCGGTGCCCGTACCTCCAGCTCGGCGTGGGCGCCCGCGTCCCGTGCGGCGCTGGCCAACTCCAGTTTTGCCACTACTGGAATCTCCGTGTGGGCGCTGACCTGCGCTGACACGTCACGTAGGTGTCAGCGACGTCGAATGCGGGCGAAGGTCGTCATGTGCATGCGACGCTTCGGCCACTCGTGACTGCCGCTCAGAACGTATGAGAGACCGCTTCGAAGCGGCACCGCCCGACGGTCAACGTCACCGAGGACGCGTAGGCGCACGGCGGGTCGACTGCCCGCCCGATTCCCGCTAGATGGCACCCAAGTCAGGTGGGGTTGCTGTCAAGGTTCTGGAGGCAATGACGGGTCTCCAGCATTATTTTCCGTGAAAATCGCTAGTAGCCTCCGTGCCACGTCTGGATCGAAATCCTCCTGGTCGGCGTGGCGGCTGAAGTCGAACTCCTTCTTCAAGTCTGCCGCCAGCACGTCTCCGCCGGCCTTCAGGTCTTCCCCCAACGCATCTGGGAACATCTCCTTCAATGCCTGGGTGCACGTCTCGCTCAGTGCCGCCACGTCTACGTCGATCCCGGTCATGACTCCGAGGCTAAGTTCGGACGCCATCCGATGCATTTTTTCATCAGCAGTCGCACTCGCCCCCACCCAGGCTCATGACGTTCAAGAGGAATCTCATCGCCATATGTTCCACCACGTAGTCCTTGTCGTCGGACGGCGCTACTACGACCTCCCGGTAACACGAATAGCGATCCCGCTCGCGAGCCCAGTGTTTCTCAGCTCGTTGCCCATCCGGCGGGTGTAGAGCTATGAAGTCACGGGCGAAGCGCCGTTCCGGCGGAGTTCCGTGCTCTGCGAGATCATCCAGCGACCGGCCCATCCACCTGCCCTCCCTGTTCTGAAACCCCGAAGCACATCGCACATCACCCGTGAGGCAGGTAAGACCGGTCAGGCTGGTTCGGCATTGTCGGCCGCCGCCTCGGCGGCTGGTTCCTCAGTGGCCAGAGCGGAGGCCTCAAAGTCCGCTTTCTTCTCGCCCTCGAGCAGGTCGCGCTCCCACGCGGCCAGCGGCTCGCCCGCGGCCTTCTCGCCCTTGCCCTCGGCGGCGACACCGGAGCGGGCGATGAGGCCCTCGGCGACGGCGTCGGCGATCACACGGGTGAGCAGGGCGACGGAACGGATCGCGTCGTCGTTGCCCGGGATCTTGTAGTCGACCTCGTCGGGTTCGCAGTTGGTGTCGAGGATCGCGACGACCGGGATGTTCAGCTTCCGGGCCTCACCAACGGCGATGTGCTCTTTCTTGGTGTCCACGATCCAGACGGCGCTGGGTACCTTCTGCATCTCGCGGATACCACCGAGGATCTTCTCCAGCTTGGCCTTCTCACGCGAGAGGACCAGGAGCTCCTTCTTGGTCAGACCGGAAGCGGCGACGTCCTCGAAGTCGATCTGCTCAAGCTCCTTGAGGCGCTGGAGACGCTTGTAGACGGTCGAGAAGTTGGCGAGCATGCCGCCCAGCCAGCGCTGGTTGACGTAGGGCATGCCGACGCGGGTGGCCTGCTCGGCGATGGCCTCCTGCGCCTGCTTCTTCGTACCCACGAACATGACCGTGCCGCCGTGGGCGACGGTCTCCTTGACGAACTCGTAGGCGCGGTCGATGTACGACAGCGACTGGAGCAGGTCGATGATGTAGATGCCGTTGCGCTCCGTGAAGATGAAGCGCTTCATCTTCGGGTTCCAGCGACGGGTCTGGTGACCGAAGTGGACGCCGCTCTCCAGCAGCTCCCGCATCGTGACAACGCCTGTATCCGCTTGCCCCTCAGCGGCCGAATCTGTCCGCCTCCGCCTGTTTGAAGGCTGCACGGTCTGATCTGGCATCAAGATCGCTTGCAGACGACGTGTGACTTCTGGATCAACCGTCTGCCAGTGAACGCCACGGTCGAAATCAGCCTTCGCCAGATCCGCTGCCAGCACAGCCCCACCTGCCTCGAGGGCTTCTTCCGAAGCACCGGGAAACATCTCCTTCAGGCCTTGAGCGCACGTCTCACCCAGGGCTGCCGTGGTGGGTTGCGGCCGCCCCACCCCCCGCAGCAGCCTGCGCGGGCTGATCCGGCTGCACTCCCGTACCTGACGGTGTCCGCCGATGTGGTGGTGGCGCCGGACGGCGCGTCCGCGCGGGAGTTGGCCGCCGGGTACGGGCCCTGGGTGCGCAGCATCCGTACGGCCGAGGGCGCGATCCCTTACCCAGGGCGCCCGCGGAGGCCTGTGCGCTGACCGGGGCTTGGACGGAGGCGGACCACGCCCTGGTCGCCGACCACCTGGAGCGGCTCCAGGAGGCCACGGGCGCCGACGAGCTGCTGATCACCACGATCACGCACGACCACGCGGACCGGGTGCGCTCGTACCGGCTGCTGGCGGAAGAGTGGGCCCGGCGCCAGTGATTGCCGTACGGGAACGGCGGGAGGCGGGTTTCAGGGGGCGGGCAGCGGGTTTCAGGGGGCGGGAAGCGGTCACACGCGGGAGTACCGACGCCCCCGTGGAAAGGAACTGCCATGACCGACGTCTCCCGCCTGCCGGGCTCCGCGTACCACTACTGGCAGTGGCAGTCCCGGGCGGCCTGCCGGGATCTGGGGTCGGGCCGGTTCTTCCACCCCGCCGGTGAGCGGGGCGAGGACCGGGAGGAACGGGACGAGGCCGCGAAGCGGGTGTGCGCCGGGTGCCCGGTGCGCCTCGCGTGCCTGTCGTACGCGCTGCGGACCCGCGAGGCCTTCGGCGTGTGGGGCGGACTGACCGAGGAGGAGCGCCGGGCCCTGCTGGACCAGGGCGCCCCGGCCCGCGTCTAGTGCCGTGACCGGCA
>NZ_JAGGOY010000135.1:4589-21177 GCF_018614095.1 Streptomyces sp. ISL-87
TTCCGGCCACGGCACTAGGCCTGTCCTCCGGATCAGGGTGGGCCCCAGGCCCGGCGGAGGCCTTCAGGGAAACGGAACCGGAAGAACGCGGAACGGGCCGGACGCGAGAGCGCGTCCGGCCCGTTCCCGTGTCCGGCGCTCAGGCCGGTGCGCCGGAGGTGAAGCGGCGCAGCAGCGGCGAGAGGACCAGCACGGACTTGGTGCGCTCCACGAACGGCTCGCCCGCGATCCGCTCCAGCACGCGCTCGAAGTGCCGCATGTCGGAGGCGAAGATCTGGACGAGGGCGTCCGCGTCGCCGGTGACGGTCGACGCGGACACCACCTCGGGGTACCGCTCCAGCCCTCGCCGGATGTCGTCCGGCGAGGTGTTGTGGCGGCAGTAGATCTCGATGAAGCCCTCGGTCTCCCAGCCCATGGCGGCCGGGTCCACCCGGACGGTGAAGCCGGTGATCGCACCTTCGGCGCGGAGCCGGTCCACGCGCCGCTTGACGGCGGGGGCGGAGAGCCCGACCTCGGAGCCGATGTCCGCGTAGGAGCGGCGGGCGTCCTCGGCGAGGGCGTGCACGATGCGTTCGTCGAGATCGTTCAGTCGCACTGCGGGTGGATCACTTCTCTGCTGTGGCCAGGCTGGAGCGGCGGATGCCGTACAGGAAGTAGACCACGAGGCCGACGGCCATCCAGACACCGAACGCGACCCACGTGGCGCCCGGCAGTCTGTACATCATGTAGCCGCAGGCGATGAAGCCGAGGATCGGCGTGACCGGGAACAGTGCCACCTTGAAGGTGCGCGGCATGTCCGGCTTGGTGCGGCGCAGGATCACGACGGCGATGTTGACCAGGGCGAAGGCGAAGAGCGTGCCGATGCTGGTGGCGTTCGCCAGCTCACCCAGGGGGATGAAGGCGGCGAGGGCGCCGCAGAACAGGGAGACGATCACCACGTTGGCGCGGGGGGCGCCGGTCTTCTCGTCGACCTTGGCGAAGACCTTGGGGACGAGGCCGTCGCGGGACATCGCGAAGAGGATGCGGGTCTGGCCGTAGAGGACGGCGAAGACGACGGAGGCGATGGCGACCACGGCGCCGGCGGCGAGGACGGCGCCCCAGACGCTGGTGCCGGTGACGTCCGTCATGATCTGGGCGAGCGCGGCCTCGGTGCCCTTGAAGTCCTGCCACGGCATGGCTCCGACGGCGACGAACGCGACGAGGACGTACAGGACGGTGACGATGCCCAGCGAGAGCATGATCGCGCGCGGCAGGTCCTTCTTCGGGTTCTTGGCTTCCTCACCGGCGGTGGAGGCGGCGTCGAAGCCGATGTACGAGAAGAAGAGCGTGGAGGCGGCGGCGCTGATGCCGGTGACGCCGAGCGGGGCGAGCGGCGCGTAGTTGCCGGACTTGATGCCCAGGACGCCGATGCCGATGAAGAGCACCAGCGTGACGATCTTCACGGCGACCATGATCGTGTTGATGCGGGCGCTCTCCTTGGCGCCGCGCATCAGGAAGACCATGGCGAGCAGGACCACGGCCAGCGAGGGCAGGTTGATCCAGCCGCCCTCGCCCAGCGGGGCGGCGAGCTGCTCGGGGATGGTGAAACCTATGGTCCCGTCGAGCAGCTCGTTGAGGTACTGGCCCCAGCCGACGGCGACGGCCGCGACGGACACGGCGTACTCCAGGACCAGGCACCAGCCGCAGATCCAGGCGATGAACTCCCCCATGGTCGCGTAGGAGTAGGAGTACGAGGACCCGGAGACCGGGACGGATCCGGCCAGCTCGGCGTAGGACAGGGCCGAGAACAGCGCGGTCAGGCCCGCGATGATGAAGGAGATCGTGACGGCCGGGCCGGCCTTGGGGGCGGCCTCGCCGAGGACGACGAAGATGCCGGTGCCCAGGGTGGCGCCGATGCTGATCATGGTCAGCTGCCACATGGTGAGCGAGCGGCGCAGCGAGCCGCCCTCGCCCTGGCCGCCCTCGGCGACCAGCTGCTCGACCGGCTTGCGGCGCAGCAAAGGATGGGCAGGCTTGCGGGGCTCGGAGGTGAGCGGTGGCGCCTGGCCGGTTTCGAGCACGAGGGGACTCCTTTGACACTGCGGGTGGGGATTCAGGCGTCGACCGCAGCGGTCCGGAGCAGGACCCAGACATGAGCCTGGGCATGGGGGGACCGCCGAGCAGGCGGTCCGCGCCACTCCACGTACAGCGAGTGAGCCTACGAGCTGAGTGATACCGCCCGTAATGCACCATCCTTGCACATTGGCGCACGATCGTTGCGCGGATCTGTCCCGGATGGTCCTTTGTTGCGCGCGGATGATCGATCACTGCGCGGGGCTCCCCAGACCCCCTTTCTTGACACTTCGTCAGATCTGTCGCAGCGTGCCGCCATGGATCCGGCGGGCCCGCGCGGGGTACGGGTGAACGCGGCGGCAGACGCCGACGGGGGACGGTGGCGGGGGACGGCGGGCCCGGTGCGAACGTCCCGAATCCGATGATCGGAGACGAAAAGTGAGCGAACACGGTCAAAGCCACGGCGTCTGGCAGGACCCCGCTCCGTTCCTGCGGGGGGTTGCCTGGCGGGACAAGGAGGGGCGCCCGGTGCGGGCCGACCCGGCGGACAGCATGCGGCTGCCCTGGGACACCGGCGAGCGGGCCACCCTGCCGATCGGGGTGCGGCTGGAGTTCACCGCCGAGGCGGCGACGCGTGCGGTGGAGATCCGCTACCGCGCCACCGTGCCCGGCCCCACCGACGCGCTGCGCGACCTCGCGCACGGCTTCGCCCTGTGGAACCGGCACGGAAAGCTCACCGAGGTCTTCACCGAACCAGCCGCGGAGTCCGTCGTACGCGTGGCACTCCCCGGTTGGCAGGGGCCGTTCACCCTGTACCCGCCCGAGGCCCAGTCCCCGCTGATCCTCGGCCTGCGCGGCGTCGGCGGCGCCGTCGCCCCCGCCCCGGCCGCCCCGCGCTGGGTGGTGCACGGGGACTCCATCACCGAGGGCTGGTGGTCGACCCGCCCCGCCCACGGCTGGACCGCCGTCACCGGCCGGGCGCTCGGCTGGGACACCGTCAACCTCGGCTACGCGGGCGCCGCGCGCGGGGAGCTCGCCATCGCCGAACAGCTCGCCGGCCTCCCCGCCGATGTCCTCACGCTCGCCTTCGGCACCAACTGCTGGTCCCGCGTGCCCTTTTCGGTACCACTGCTGTACGAGACCACGCGCGCCTTCCTCGACCTGCTCCGGCAGGGACACCCCCGGACCCCCCTCCTGCTGGTCTCCCCCGTCCTGCGCCCCGACGCCGAACGCACCCCGAACAAGCTCGGCGCCACCCTGGGCGCCCTGCGCGATGCCATGGAGCGTGCCGCCCGGGACCGGATCGCCGCCGGGGACGGGCGCCTGGCCCTGCTCCCCGGGCGCGACCTGCTGGGACCCGAACACCTCGCTGACGGACTGCACCCCAATGACGCCGGGCACCAGGTCCTCGGCCTCGCTGTGGTCACGGCCATGCGCCGGGCCGGGTTCGACGGGGGGTGAGTGAAACAGCCCACACCGGGCGGATTGAACAGATCGAACCCACCAGGGCGTGTCCTGCACACAGTTGCCGCCGCTCCGGAAACGGACGCGGAAGACATTACACGTGGGAGAGATCAAGATGGGTATCAAGCGCGGAACCACCCTGGCCGCCGTGGCAGTCGTCGTCGCCCTGACGGCCACGGCGTGCGGCGGGGACGACGGCAAGGCGGCCGACGCGGTCAAGCCGGCCGGGGCCGCCGCCCAGGCTCCCTCCGACCCGTACGCCCAGGAGCCCGCCTCGAACGCCGGCGCCGGCGCCGATGCCGCCGCGAAGGCCGGCGGCCAGCTGGCGGTGGCGGCCGACAACGACAAGCTCGGCTCGTTCCTCACCGACGGCGGCGGGCTCACCCTGTACCGCTTCGACAAGGACACCGCCAAGCCGTCGAAGTCGAACTGCGACGGGGACTGCGCGAAGACCTGGCCGGCCGTCGCGGCCGGTGACGTCACCGCCGCCGCGGGCATGGACCCGGCGCTGCTGGGCGAGGTGGTCCGCAGCGACGGCAGCAAGCAGCTGACGGTGGCGGGCTGGCCCGCGTACCGCTTCAACAAGGACGCCAAGGCGGGTGACACCAACGGCCAGGGCGTCGGCGGGGTGTGGTTCGCGTTCGCGCCCGACGGCAAGAAGGCGGGCCGGCCCGCGGCGGGCGACAGCGCGGACGGGGGCGCAGCCGCCTCCGACGAAGCGGCCCTCTCCGTGGCCAAGGACCCCAAGCTCGGGGACCACATCGTGGACGGCAAGGGCATGACGGTCTACCGGTTCAAGCCGGACACCGCGTGGCCGATGGTCTCCAAGTGCACCGGTGACTGCCTGGCCAAGTGGCCCGTGGTGCCCCCGGTGGACAAGGCCAACGCCAAGGGGATCATCGAGAAGAACTACCTGGTGCTGGACCGCCCGGACGGCAAGAAGCAGCAGACGGTCAACTGCTGGCCCGTCTACACCTTCACGGGCGACAAGAAGCCCGGCGACGTCAACGGGCAGGGCGTCGGCGGCACCTGGTACGCGGTCGCCCCCGACGGCAAGCTCATCACCGGCCAGTAAGCCCGGCAGTCCGCTCGGTAACCCGGCAGTCCGCTCACCCCGGCAGTCCGGTAACCCAGCAGTCCGCTCACCCCGCCCGCCCGGTAACCCGCCGGGCCGACCCCCACGCCGATACCGCGCGGCCCTCTCGCCCTACCTCCCCCGGGGGAGGGGGCCGCGCACCATTTCGCGCCGGCGAAGCGGAATCTAGACTCCATCGCATGCTGCGCGTACTGGCCGTCGACGACGAGAAGCCGCTCCTCGAGGAACTCCTCTACCTGCTGCGCTCCGACCCCCGGGTACGCAGCGCCGAGGGCGCATCGGACGCCACCGAGGCCCTGCGCCGGATCACCCGGGCGCTGGAGACGGGCCCGGACGGGCCCGACGGCATCGATGTGGTCTTCCTCGACATCCACATGGCCGGGCTGACCGGGCTGGACATCGCCCGCCTGCTGGCCGGGTTCGCGCGGCCGCCCCTCATCGTGTTCGTCACCGCCCACGAGGGCTTCGCCGTCCAGGCCTTCGACCTCAAGGCCGTGGACTACGTACTGAAACCCGTGCGTCCCGAGCGGCTGGCCGAGGCCGTCCGCCGGGCCTGTGCGCAGCTCGACCGGCCCGATGGAGCACCGGCCGCCGCCGAGGCGGCCCTTCCCTCCGGGCCGGCCGTGTCCCCCGTACCCGCCGCGGCCGCCGTGCCGCATCAGCGGCACCCCGGCCCCGGATCCGGCCCCGAGGTCACCGTCGCCGACCGCACCGCCGACCAGATCGCCGTCGAGCTGGGCGGGGTGACCCGCTTCGTGGCGATCGCCGACATCGCGTACGTCGAGGCCCAGGGCGACTACGCCCGCCTGCACACCGGCGAGGGCAGCCACCTGGTGCGGATCCCGCTGTCCACGCTGGAGCAGCGGTGGGCGGCGCGCGGGTTCGTCCGGATCCACCGGCGCCATCTGGTGGCACTCGGGCGGATCGACGAGCTGCGGCTGGACGCCGGCACCACCACCGTCCGCGTCGGCGCCGCGGAACTCCAGGTCAGCCGGCGGCACGCGCGAGAGCTGCGCGATCTGCTGATGCGGCACGCCACCGGCTGAGACGCGACGGCGACCGCGACCGGCGGGCGCGACGCCGGGAGCAGGCCGGGGCGACCGTCCGGCGCGCCGGCGTGCCGTTCGTCGCGCGGGGAGGGGCGTACGGCGATCCGCGCGGGCCGTCGGTCGCAGCGCCCCGCTCACCGGCCCGCGCCGTCCCGGCCCGCGCGTATCGTGGATCTTCCGGCCCAGGAGAAGCAGGGGGGTCCTTCCGATCGGGCCGGATCAGCGAGCGGCGCCCACCGGCCACCGGTGGGAGGTGTGTTCCGGGTGCCGTGCGTCGCAAGGCCGGAGAGTGAGTCCATGCGCGGCATCGGCGACCGACGGGAACGCGGCGGGGCGCGGTCCCCGGCGGGGCGGGACCGGCTCGACCGGCTCGACCGGGAAGACACCCCTTAGATGTCCGAGATCCAGGCGCTGCTCGACGCGCTGACCGCACTGCCCCGGACCCGGCCCGCCGACCCCGAGGAGGCCGAGGAGCTGCTGGCCCGGCTGCGCAGCGCGGCCGCGCGCTGGGCCGACGTACTGTACGAGGCGCACGAAGGGGTCCGGCAGCAGCTGCCGCCCCGTGCCGAGGCCTCCCTGACGCTGGCCTTCCGGCGCGCGGAGGAGTCGTACGTGGAGCTGGAGATCGCCCTGAAGGACTGCACGGAGCACCCCGACCCCGCGATCTGACCTCGTCTGCGGCCGGTGAGAAGCGCCGGATCACGCCTGTTGCCCGGTCGGCGGCCGTGCGTAGACTCCGGTCACCCTCCCCTCCCCCTGCCGAAGGAACCGACCGGTGAACCAGACGTACGCGCTGACCGCGGTCACCGTCGTCGTCCTGGTCACCGTGCTGGTCGGGGCGCTCGGCCTGCGGATATCCCGGACCACCTCGGATTTCTACGTCGCCTCGCGCACCGTGGGCCCACGCCTGAACGCGGCGGCCATCAGCGGGGAGTACCTCTCCGCGGCCTCCTTCCTGGGTGTGGCGGGGCTGGTGTTGCTCCAGGGGCCGGAGATGCTCTGGTACCCGGTCGGCTACACCGCCGGATACCTGGTGCTGCTCGTGCTGGTGGCGGCCCCGCTGCGGCGCTCGGGGGCCTACACCCTGCCGGATTTCGCCGAGGCCCGGCTGGAGTCGCAGGCGGTGCGGCGGATCGCGGTGCTGTTCGTGATCGGCGTCGGCTGGCTGTACCTGCTGCCGCAGTTGCAAGGGGCGGGGCTGACGCTGGAGATCCTGACGGGGGCCCCGCACTGGGTCGGCGGGGTGGTCGTCGCCTTCGTGGTGACGGCGGCCGTGGCGGCCGGCGGGATGCGCTCCATCACCTTCGTGCAGGCCTTCCAGTACTGGCTGAAGCTCACCGCCCTGCTGGTCCCGGCCTTCTTCCTGCTCGCGGCCTGGGCCGGGGACGCGGCGCCGCGCGCCCGCTTCGACGCCCCCGCGGTCTTCCGCGAGCACACCGCGGTCATCCTGGCCGAGGACGTGCGGCTGTCCCTGGACGCCCCGCTGACGCTGACGGTGACCGGGCAGGTGGACGGGCGGACGTACGAGGCGGCCCCGCTGGCCCTCGCCGCCGGGCAGCACTCCGTACGGGCCGACGCGCGGCTGGAGTTCACCCCGGGCACTCCCGTGCCCGACACCCGGGCGGAGGCCGGGCTGGGAGTGTCCAGCTGGTCCGAGCCGCTGTCCGGGGACCGGCCGGACTTCCGGCTGTACGCGACCTACGGGCTGATCCTGGCCACCTTCCTCGGCACGATGGGCCTGCCGCATGTGGCGGTGCGGTTCTACACCAGCCCCAACGGGCGGGCCGCGCGGCGCACCACGCTGGTGGTGCTCGGGCTGGTCGGCGTCTTCTACCTGCTGCCGCCGGTGTACGGGGCGCTGGGCCGGATCTACGCCCCGGAGCTGGCGCTGACCGGGGACGCGGACGCGGCGGTGCTGGTGCTCCCGGAGCGGATGGTGGGCGGTATGCCCGGCGATCTGCTGGGGGCGCTGCTGGCCGGGGGCGCGTTCGCGGCGTTCCTGTCGACGGCGTCGGGGCTGACGATGGCGGTGGCCGGGGTGCTGCACCAGGATGTGCTGCGGGCGCGCGGGGTGCGCAGCTTCCGGGTCGCGGCGCTGGTGGCGATGCTCGTCCCGCTCGGGGGCAGTGTGGCGGCGACCGATGTGCCGGTGGCGGACGCGGTCGGGCTGGCCTTCGCGGTGTCGGCCTCGTCCTTCTGCCCGCTGCTGGTGCTGGGGATCTGGTGGCGCGGGCTGACCCCGCCGGGCGCGGTGGCCGGGCTGGTCACAGGGGGCGGGGCGGCGCTGAGCGCGGTGCTGGCCACCCGGGCCGGGCTGGCTCCGGCGGGCTGGGTGAACACGCTGCTGGCGTGGCCGGCCGTGTGGTCGGTGCCGCTCGGGTTCCTGACGATGGTGCTGGTGTCGCTGGCTACCCGGTCGCGGATCCCGGGCGGGACGGCCGCGACACTGGCCCGGCTGCACCTGCCTGAGGGCGTCGCCGGGGCGGCCGGCGCGGCCGGGGCCGGAGCCGGGGCCGGAGCCGGAGCCGGGGCGCATGCGGGCGGTGCTCCATGACCGGAGCGGTGCTCTCGGTTCTGGCGGCGGCGGGCGCGGCCCTGCTGCTGGGGCTGGGCTGGGCGGCGGGCCGCAGGCAGGCCCGCCGCGGCGACCGGGCGGCCGGACCGGATCTCGGGACGCCGGTGGAGCGGGCCACCTTCCACACCCTGCACACCGCCTCACTGGCCGCTCCCCCGCTGCGCGCCGGCCTGACCGAGGACGCCGCCCGCAAGGCAGCGCGGCGGCTTCGCTCCCTGCTGGGCACGGAGGCGCTGTGCCTGACGGACCGGGAGGCGGTGCTCGCCTGGGACGGGCCGGGCGCCGATCACCACGAGCGGCGGGCGATGGCACGGGTGGCGATGATGCTGGAGTCCGGGCGGAGCCAGAGCGTGCGCACCGAGTGCCAGCGGCCGGGCTGCCCGCTGAAGTGGGCGGTGTTCGCACCGCTGACCGGCGAGGACGGGATGCTGGGCGCGCTGGTGGCCTACGGGTCGCGGGAGTCGGCGGTGCTGGTGCGGGCCGCGACCGAGGTGGCGCGCTGGGTCTCCGTACAGCTGGAGCTGTCCGAGCTGGACCGCTCGCGGACCCGGCTGATGGAGGCGGAGATCAAGGCGCTGCGGGCGCAGATCTCCCCGCATTTCATCTTCAACTCCCTTGCTGCGATCGCCTCGTTCGTCCGCACCGATCCCGAGCGGGCCAGGGAGCTGCTGCTGGAGTTCGCGGACTTCACCCGCTACTCCTTCCGCAGGCACGGCGAATTCACCACGTTGGCCGACGAGTTGCGCTCCATCGAGCAGTATCTGGCGCTGGCGGGGGCCCGGTTCGGGGACCGGTTGAAGGTGACCCTGCAGGTGGCGCCGGAGGTGCTGCCGGTCGCGCTGCCGTTCCTGTGCCTCCAGCCGCTGGTGGAGAACGCGGTCAAGCACGGGCTGGAGGACTCCACCGAGGAATGCCGGATCACCATCGCCGCCCGGGACGCGGGTTCGGAGGCGCTGATCACCATCGAGGACAACGGGGTCGGGATGGATCCGGCCCTGCTGCGCCGGATCCTCGCCGGAGAGCGGACCGGGTCCTCCTCGGGCATCGGCCTGCCGAATGTCGACGAGCGGATCCGGCAGGTGTACGGCGACGACTACGGGATGGTGATCGAGACGGGGCTCGGCGCGGGCATGAAGATCACCGTGCGGATCCCCAAGTACCGTGCGGGCGTGCACACTTCGCCGCCCGGGGAGCGACTCCCCCGGTACTGACCACCGCGGGCCGTGTCATCCTACGAGTGGCGCGAACGACCGGAAGGATCGCCGACGTGCGGGTCGGGCGAGAGCAGCATCGTGACGAGTTGCGGCAATGGGTTCGGGACGGTGTCCTCGGCGAAGGCATCCGGGGCGGCGACGCCTGCCTGACCGTGGAGGGCGAGCCCGGCGCGGGCCGGACCGCCTTCGTGCGGGAGGCGCTGGCGGAGGCGGCCGCACTGGGCTGCCGGATGCGGTTCGGGACCGCCGACGCGCTCGCGGTGGACCTGCCGCTGCGGGCGGCACCGGACTGCCTCCCGCCCCCAGGGAACGTCCGTGGCCCCGCCCCCCGCCCGCGAGGGGGCAGGGGCCGGGGCCACGGAAAACCCGGACTAGCTCCAGCTGGCGTGCAGCGGCTTGCCCTCGGCGTAACCGGCGGCGGACTGCACACCGACCACCGCCTTCTCCTCGAACTCCGCGAGCGACCCCGCACCGGCGTACGTGCAGGACGACCGCACACCCGCGATGATCGAGTCGATCAGGTCCTCGACACCCGGACGCGTCGGATCGAGGAACATGCGGGAGGTGGAGATGCCCTCCTCGAACAGCCCCTTCCGCGCCCGGTCGTACGCGGACTCCTCCGACGTGCGGTTCTGCACCGCCCGCGCGGAGGCCATGCCGAAGGACTCCTTGTACAGGCGCCCCTCCGCGGACTGCTGGAGGTCACCCGGGGACTCGTAAGTCCCGGCGAACCAGGAACCGATCATCACGTTCGACGCGCCGGCGGCCAGCGCCATCGCCACGTCACGCGGGTGGCGGACACCGCCGTCGGCCCACACGTGCTTGCCGTACTTCTTCGCCTCCGCCGCGCACTCCAGCACCGCGGAGAACTGCGGGCGGCCCACGCCGGTCATCATGCGGGTGGTGCACATGGCGCCGGGGCCCACACCGACCTTGATGATGTCGGCGCCGGCGTCGATCAGGTCCTTGACACCCTCGGCGGCGACGATGTTGCCGGCCACGATCGGGACCTGCGGGTCCAGCGCGCGGACGGCCTTGATCGCACTGATCATCGACTCCTGGTGGCCGTGCGCCGTGTCGATGACGAGCGTGTCCACGCCCGCGTCGAGCAGCTGCTTGGCCTTCTGCACGAAGTCGCCGTTGATGCCGACGGCCGCGGCGATGCGCAGCTTGCCGTTGGCGTCGGTGGCCGGGGTGTACAGGGTGGCGCGCAGCGCGGCCTTGCGGGTCAGGATGCCGACCAGCTTGCCGTCCTTGTCGACGGCCGGGGCCAGCTTGCGGTGGCCGGCGTCGAGCTTGTTGAAGGCCTCGCGCGGGTCGATGTCGGCGTCGATGAGCAGCAGCTCCTTCGACATGACCTCGGAGAGCTGGGTGAAGCGGTCCACGCCGGTCAGGTCGTGGTCGGTGACGACGCCGACGGGGCGGCCCTCGGCGTCGACGACGACGCCGGCGCCGTGCGCCCGCTTGGGCAGCAGGGACAGCGCGTCGGCGACGGTCTGGGTGGGCGCCAGCGTGATCGGGGTGTCGAGCACGAGGTGGCGGGTCTTCACCCAGGAGATGACGTCGGTGACGATCTCGATCGGGATGTCCTGCGGAATGACGACGATGCCGCCGCGGCGGGCGACGGTCTCGGCCATCCGGCGGCCCGCGATGGCGGTCATGTTCGCCACGACGAGCGGAATGGTGGTGCCGGTGCCGTCGGGCGAGGAGAGGTCGACGGCCTGACGGGAACCCACCGCGGAGCGGCTCGGCACCATGAACACATCGTCGTACGTGAGGTCGTACGGCGGCTTCAGGTCATTGAGGAAACGCACGTGCAGAACATCCCAGTCGATCGGAGGTAACCCGGTCACCCTCAGCAGGGCAGCCGAGGAAAACGCACGTACTTCATTCTCCCACGTCCGGCCGTTTACCACGCCCGGGTAGATCGTCCAGGACATACCGGGCCGGGTAGTTCTTTCCTACGGGACTTTGGTCCCAAAAGGGGCGCCAACGCGCCGGTGGACCGGATCCCGGCGCTCGGTCAGCGGGAGCACCGAGCCGCCGTGGCGGACCGCGGTGAACTCGGCGGCGATGGCCAGCGCCGTCTCCTCGGGGGTGCCGCCGCCCAGGTCCAGGCCGATCGGTGAGCGCAGCCGGGCCAGGGCGGCCGGCGGTACGCCCTCGTCCCGCAGCCGCCCGGCCCGCTCCTCGTGGGTGCGCCGCGATCCCATGGCCCCCACGTACCCCAGGGGCAGCGTGAGTGCGAGGGCCAGCAGCGGTACGTCGAATTTGGCGTCGTGGGTGAGCACGCAGACGGCGGTACGGGAATCCAGCCGGCCCGCCTCCCATTCCGCGGCCAGATGCCGGTGCGGCCAGTCCACGATGACCTCGCCGGCGTCGGGGAAGCGGGCCCGTGTCGTGAAGACGGGCCGGGCGTCGCACACGGTGACCCGGTGCCCGAGGAAGGCGCCGATCCGGGCAAGGGCGGCGGCGAAGTCGATGGCCCCGTAGACGATCAGGCGGGGCGGCTCGGCGGCCGACTCCACGAGCAGGGTCAGCGGCTGCCCGCACAGCCCGCCGGCCGTGCCGAGTTCGGCGGTGCCGGTCCGCCCGGCCAGCAGCAGCGCCCGGACCTGCCCGGCGGCGGCCCGGTCGAGCTCGGCGCCCCCGCCCAGGCAGCCCTCGTACGATCCGTCGGCGTGGACGGCGAGCGCCCGCCCGAGCTGCTCCGGCGGGCCGGAGACCACCCGGGCCAGCGCGGCCCGCGCCCCGCCGGCGGCGGCGTCCAGCACCGAGCCCAGCACGGGCCGCACCGGGTCGTGCCCGCGCACCGGGGTGACCAGGACGTCCAGGACTCCCCCGCAGGTCAGGCCCACGGCGAAGGCGTCGTCGTCGCTGTACCCGAAGCGGTGCAGGCCGCCCTCGCCGGACGCGATCGCGTCGAGGCAGATCTCATGTACGGCGGACTCCACGCAGCCCCCGGATATGGAGCCGAGCGCGGTGCCCCCGGCGTCCACGGCGAGCGAGGCGCCCGGCCCGCGTGGCGCGCTTCCGCTGACGGCCACCACGGTGGCCAGCGCGAACTCTCGGCGTGCGGCGCACCACGCGCGTAGTTCCCCGGCGATGTCGAGCATCAGCGGATGTACTCGCGGCGAGCGGTCTGTCCGGGTATGAGCGGCCGCTGCGGCAGCACCGGCGGCCCGGGGTTGCGGACGGGCGGCCCGGGGTTGCGGACCGGCGGGCCCGCGTAGTCCAGGGCGGGCGGCGCGGGGGTCCGCCCGCGCGTACCCAGCAGCATCGCGGCGTGGGCGACGCTGGCGAGGGTGGCGTGGTGGTGCCAGCCCCGGAAGGACCGACCTTCGAAATCGCGGATCCCCACCGGTTCGCAGGTCTCGGCGAAGTCGAGGGCGACCCGGTCGGTGAGTTTGGCGAGCAGGAACAGCTGCGCGAGCGGCCGGTCCCCGATGTTGGTGATCCAGAACTCGGAGGGCAGCAGGGCGGCCTCGGTCCACGCGCCGAGCAGCAGCAGCGGGGTCGGCGGCGCGGGGGCGGGCCGGTCCTCGCTGGGGGTGGCGAGGATGGCGGCCGAGGTCAGCAGGGTCACCGCCCCCTCGGCGCGGCCGTGCCGGGTCCATTCGACGACGCGGCGCTGTGAGCGCAGGGAGTCGATGAGCTCGCGGGCGGGCGCGGTATGCGGGCCGGGCTTGTGGCGGCCGGCTCCGCCGAAGGAGACGGGCAGGGAGCCGTCGACCTTGAAGACGAAGGGGATGTCCTGGAGGGCGAAGGACTCGATGCAGTGCGGGAGGTCGGAGTTGGCGACCTGCATCACCACGGGCCGGCGCTGGAGTTGCCAGCTCGCGGCCATGCGCTGCACGGCGTGTACGGCGTCCTGCGCCGGGGTGAGCGAGCGGGCGGTGTCGGGAATGCCGGCGCGCCGACGGCGCAGCAGTTCACTGGTCCAGGGCCCGGGGAGGGTGAGGGTCCAGTCGACCGGGAAGCTGGCCTCGCTGGAGGCGAGCCAGATCCCGCTGGCCTGCTGACAGTTGGCGGTGCGGCCGAGCTGGGGGACGAACTGCCGGCCGACGCCGACCGAGCGGTCTCCGGCCTTCTCTATGACCATGGGCTGCACCACCCAGGCCAGCGGACGCTGGGCGGTGCGTTCGAGGTACTGCGCGAGGGAGCGGCGTACGGGGGTCCAGTCCCAGGGGGATTTGCTGATGAACTGCTGGAGGCTCTGCTCGACGGAACTGGCCCCTGTTCCGGCGATGTTACGGATTGTTTTCTTCCCGGTCGTCTGGACGAGACCGTTCAGATATACGCGGGCCCAGTTGCGCTGGTCCCGCCGGGGTAAGGACTCGAAGAAAAGAGAGATCAGTACATCGATCAATTCGGAGATTTCACTGGCGGAATCCTCCGGCATGACTACGCGAGCCATCTGGGCCTCCCCCGCGACCAGCTAGATCCAATACCCTACTTGACCGCGGAGAACGGCCGTAGGCCAAGGCGGCTACTTCCTGAGGTCGCTCGCAGTTTCGAGCCGCTCGTCTTCTACCACGAGAGGGATGGGGATCTGGTTCGCCGCATAGTAGAGCGCGATCAGGAAGTGTGCGACGAGAGTGAGAGGAGCGGAGAAGAAGGAAAGAATGACAGTCAAGGGGTAGGCGATGGCCCCCAGGCCGAAGCGCACCCGGGTCGCCCGCGCCCCGTCCTTGTCCACTTGTTCGTGGAAGAGATGCCCGACCCGCGTGACATACCACCAGAAGGCCATGAACGCCAGGGCGTAGGCCACGGTGACCGAACTGTAGAGCACCGCGGCGGCGTTGGCCGAACCGCCTTCCTTCACCAGATGTTCGGCGAGCACGGTAGTGGTGTACGGAATCACCGATACCACCATCAGCACCAGGAGATTCAGGAACAACAGCGCCCGGTCGACTCGCTTGAGGTGACTGAAGATGGTGTGGTGGTTCACCCACATCACGCCGATGATGAGGAAACTCACCACGTAGGCCGCGTAATGCGGCCACTGTTCCCAGACTCCGTGCCAGAAGTCCGATCCCGTTTCGTGCGGGACTTTGAGCTCCAGGACGAGAATCGTGATGACGATGGCGAATACACCGTCACTGAATGCCTCGACCCGCCCGGTTTCGCGCTCCATGGCCTCCCCTTCGCCATTCAACTTGCACATGCGGGGAGGGCGTTCGCCGCCCTCCCCGCACACGCTACCCAGGATTCGGCGGTCAGCTGCCGAACCCGGCCGTCTGCCGCCAGATCCGGCCATCGCGGACGACAAGTGTCCCGAACGCATGCTCCGGTTCGCCGTTCAGGTTCATGATCGCGCGGTAGAAGATGGTGTCGTCGGTCTCGATGTACTCCTGGAGTTCCACCAGGGTGGGCTTCACCGTGAGATAGCCGGTGAACGTCTCACGAACGGCCTCGATCCCGACCGACACACCCTCGAAGCGCAGCAGTACGGCGTCGTCGGTGTAGTTCTTCATCACCGCCTCGATGTCCAGGGCGGCCAGCGCTTCCATCTGGCGGACGAACACCGGGTGCAGCTTGGCGATGTCGTACTTGGCCATGTCGACTCCATTCTTTCAACGGGTGGTGGAACTGGTGGTGGACTTGGCGGAGGTGGGCGCGTCGGCCGGTTCGGCAGGTGTGGCACAGGCGGTCCCCTGGCCGGCGGTCCCCGCGAAGGGCAGCCGGACGACCATCCGGGTCTCGCCCGGACGTGAGCGGGCAGTGATCGATCCGTGGTGGCGCTGGGTCACGATCCGGTAGCTGAGGTGCAGCCCCAGGCCCGTACCCTTCCCCACGTCCTTGGTGGTGTAGAAGGGTTCGAAGATCCGCGGCAGGGAGTCCTCGGGGATACCCCGGCCCGTGTCGCCGATCTCCACGACCATGCAGACGCCCTCGGCCCGGGCGCGTAGCGTCAGTACGCCCGAACCCTCCATGGCCTCGGCGGCGTTGTCCACAAGGTTGGTCCACACTTGGTTCAACTCGCTGGGATAGCCCGTCAGTTCGGGGAGCCCCGGCTCGTACACACGCACGATACTGATGCCCGCGAGCTTGGCACGCAGCACGACCAGCGTGTTCTCCAGTCCATCGGTCACCGAGAAGGTCTGCTCGGGGGCCCGGTCGAGATTGGCGTAATCCCGGGTGGCGGCGACCAGTTGGGAGATCCGCGGGCCGGCCGCCCGCAGCTCCGCGGCCAGCGAACGGATCTCCAGCAGCGCCGCGAGGTGATCCAGGGCGGCGGGCAGGGACGGCTCGCCGACCCCTTCGAGCCGCTCCAGCAGCCAGCCCAGCTCCAGCCCGAGGTCCGAAACCCCCGAGCCGAGCAGCCCGGGGCGCTCGGTACCCGCCTCCTCGGCCCAGTCGGCGATCTCCTCCTCGGCGTCGGCCTGCGCGAGCGGATCGGTGATCACCGGCGGCGGCAGCTTGTCCAGTTCCTCGGCCAGCCGGTCGAATACGGAGCGCTCCGCGTCGGAGGCGGACGCGCCCCAGGCGTGCGCGGTCCGGGTCAGCCGCTCCAGCGCGGGGGCCAGCTCCTGCGCCGCCCGGGCCACGGCGGCGGCCGGGTTGTTCAGCTCGTGGGCGAGGCCCGCGGCCAGGGTGCCGAGCGCCTCCACGGTGGCCCGCTTGCGGGCCTGCACCTCCGAGGACTTGATCCGCCAGGCCAGCACCGGGATCAGGACGGCGGCCACCCCGTGGCAGCGGGTCATCATCTCGAAGAACACCGGCTTCGGGTAGGCCACCACGGTCGTCGCCGGTCCGCTCGCGGCCGCGGTGGCCACGTACGCGCCGTCCGTCAGCAGGGGCAGTTCGCCGGTGAACCGGTGCGCGGCGGAGGGCTTCCCGTCGTGTTCCTCGGCGGCCGCGCTCTCCTCCTCGGTGGAATGCCGGGTGAGCACCTCCTCCCGGCCGTCGACCACCTTGGTGACGACGAGCCCGCCGGAGAGCAGCACGTGGAAGCCGGTGGCCTCCTCGCCGTCCCGGAAGAGGACCTCCCCGTCGGAGAGAACCCGGGGCTCGGACACCGAGACCAGCCAGTCCAGTTGCTCCTCGGTGAGCCCCTCGAAGATCTCCAGCCCGCGCAGGGCCGACCGCAGTGCTCCGTCGTTCCTGTCGTTCGTGTCGTTCCTGTCGTTCCTGT
>NZ_JAGGOY010000136.1 GCF_018614095.1 Streptomyces sp. ISL-87
CCTGCGCCGACGCACGATCAAGAACTTTGCAATCCCCCTGCCCCGCAGGGCGGCTCCGAAGGGCCTACCTTCATCACTCGTGCAGCATCACGTTCCGCCGCTCAACTACCCATAGCGAACTCCCGTGTTCGTGGCGCACCTTTTTTCAGGATCTCAATCGTCTTCGCCTGCTCGGCAGTGAGTTTCCGCAGCCGCTTCAGCTCCTCGTCCCGGTCGTCCGCGCCGGGTCCGGACCGTGCGGCGCCCGCCCCGGACCCGGCGCCCTCGGCAGCCCGGGCCTTCTTAACCCAGCCTCGCAGGGACTCCGGGCTGATCAGGCACGGAGTGTGCCCGGACCGGCAGAGCGGTGATGTGGCCCGCCCCCCGTTTGCTAGCGGCTGGTATCACTGCATAGCTATGGTGGTGGGATGGGAAAGCAGACAAACATCCGGCTGGACGAGGACGTCAAGGCAGCCGCCGAGGACCGGGCCAAGCGCCGCGGTCTGAGCCTGCAGGGGTACGTGGCCGATCTGATCGAGCAGGACGTGAACGAGTCGCGCGCCGCCTTCATGGCCGGCGCCGCGGCGTTCCAAGCTGCGTACGCCGAGCAGTTCGAGGCGGAGTTCGGTGAGGACCGGTACCCGGGTCTCCCGGCTGGGCTGGCGGAGCGCGCGCCGAGGGATGCCGCGTGAACCTCCGGATCGACCTCGCCTGGATCTTGGCCGTGGCCCAGCAGATCCCGGGGGACCCCCAGGTCGTCGACTACGGGGTGCCGGTAGCAGCGGAAGCACGTCACCGTGCGGAGGTCCTCGACCACGAGGTTTACCCCGAGCCGCATCACAAGGCCGCGGCGCTGCTGTGCGAGCTGGCGAGGAACCCGAGCCTGGAGGCGCGGAACCTGCTGTTCGCGGCCACGGTAACCGCGGCCTACCTGTCGGCGTGCGGCCTCCCGGTCAGCCCCGGCCTGAACACCGTCCTCCCCCTGGCCCGCGCCGCGAGGGACGGACTCCCGGTGCGGGACGTCGCAGCTCAGATCAAGACCTGGACGAGCTGATCATCGACACACCTCATCGCAGAGCTGGGGAGGTCCGGCTCCACACCAGGATGGTGGCCCACGGGCAGGCCGCCTTCGGGTAGGCGAAAGAGGAGACGGTATTGATCACCATGGACGTTCAGCGCTGCACCAGCTCGGTCCTGGTCGGCGCCAGTGCGGAACTCGCGGAGGACGCGGGCCTGGTGCTCCAGCAGGCACTCGATCACATCACCGCCGATGAGCGCGACCTCATGATCGACCTGCATGGTGTCGTATCCATGGACTCCGACGGACTGCTCCACCTCCTGGACCTGCACCGGCGTGCGGAGTGCCTGGGCCTGCGCGTCCAGGTCGTCGGCTGGCAGCCTCAACCCCAGCAACTCATGGCCCAGGTCTCCGGCATCCGCGGGCCGGGTCGGCCACCGGAAAACGGTACGCGCTGGCGGGTCAGGTAGCCGACCGGCGCCGTGAAGGCGTGCACCAGGCGGCTCAAGGGCCACAGCGCGAACGGGGCCAACGCCAGCGGCGCGTGCGCCGCTGGCGAGCGGCGCGGCGGCCATGCCGCCGCTGTATTTCTGGCTCGCCGACGCCGACGAGAAGGCACACCGGGAGTCCCGGACCCCGCCGGTCCCGGCCTAGGCGGTAGGGCTCCGTCACCGCCGGCGGGACACGCGTCCGGCCCCGCCGGGGAGGGGGCGGGGGCGGACGCGCGGGGCCGGACGGGTCCGGGCGGGGGCCGTCAGAACGCGAAGACGGCGTTCCCGTTGAAGGTCGCGGCCATGGCGCACGAGTTGGAGAAGGTGTGCTTCCAGGAGACGCGCTTGCCCTGCCAGACGCCGTCCGCGGTGACGGTAACGGGGTCGTAGTGCATCGGGCACGCGCGGTTCGAGTCCGGGGTGGCCAGAAGCGTGTCGAGGGTGCCGGCGGTGGCGGCGAGGGCCGCACACGCGGCCTTGGGGTCGGGGTGCGTTCCCTGGGCGGTAGGTGCGCAGCTGAGGGCGGACGCCCGCACGACGGTGGCCGCGTCCTCGCCCTGGGCGACGGCGAGGATCACGGCGGACGGAGCGTACAGGCTGGCGGGCTTTGCCTCCGCGATGCCGGTGGCGCCTGCCAGGGTCAGGAGGGCGGCGGCGGAGACGGCAGCGATGCGGTGACGCACGACGGACTCACTTTCAATTCGAAGGGTAGACGCAGCAGTTGGCTGCGTTACGTCGGCTGGACACCGCTGAGCTTGCCGGGTCCGAAGGGTGCGCGCACATCGAACGCCGATTTACAGACATCCCGTTCGATTATCGGCGACCGAATGGTCGTTCGGGCAGCTCAGATGGGGTGCGAGCCCTACGCGATCAAGCGGAAACGGAGGGTGACGCCCGGCGTGACGGCCGTACGAGGGGCCGTTGACCTGCTGTCGGCCGCGCGCGGTTCATCGAACGTCCATCCAGGCTGACCGGATAGCGCCGGTGTGCCCGTCCCTCCCACCGGCGACGACGCCTGGCGTGCACGCAGCCGACGAGGGCATCGACGCGCTCGCCGACGCGCTCGCCGACCTGGCCGGGAACATCGACTCCGGCCGCACCGGGGGCAATTCAGCCTGGCTCGCTCACGGCGGTCAGTGCTGACGTGGGCAGATCCACCAGGCCGAACCGCTCGGCAATCCCCTGGCAGGAGTGCTCCACGCCGCCAGGAGTCTGCGCTCCGACACGCCGACGACCTGGTCGGCAGAGGGAGCCGGCCCGTGGGAAAGCAGGTGGCTGGCCGTGAACAGGTCCAGTTGTTCCTTCGCCTGCTGTGGAGCGGCGGACCCTCCAACTTGGGTCAGCTCAGCTATCCGGCGGCGCACCCGTGCCGCCACCTCTGCGGCCGGCAGGTCCGCGGAGCACCAGGTGGCCGGACGCTGACAGATATGCCGTCTTGGCGGCGTCCTGCTGGAAGCGGCCCTTGTGCCAGTAGGCGCCGTCGTACTCGACGACCACGGGCGACGCTCCCGGAAGGTACATGTCCACTCGCCAGGCACGCTGCCAGCGTGTCCCCTCACCTGCGGCGCCCGGGCTTGTCAGATCCGGAAACGTTTCCCTCAACAACGTGAAGATGTCCTGCTCCCGACGTGAAACGCCGCCCTTCGCGCATCTCGGGCAGCCGGTTCCGACGGCATGGCGGTTGTTGATGGATGTCCTCCACCGATGCCGTTCACCCCGCAGGCAGCGCCACCACACGCTGAGCGTGGAGGTCAGCGTCCCCATGTACGGAAGGTCTGCCGGGTTGTCCTCGTGGTCCGCGTCGTACTCGTCCATCAGGCGAGGTAGAGCGCGAAGCCCCAGGTGTGCAGGACTCCGGTGAAGCGCAGGCGGCACAGCGGAAGACGTTCGCCGTCTTTCAACTCGCCATCCACATATGCGAATCCGGCCCGGAAGCGGACGTGGACCTTGGCCAGCTGCGGCCAGCGTTCACCGGCGCGGATGTTCAGCCGCTCGCGCAGGTGGTGCTGCATGGACTCGGGCGGATTCTTCGGCACAGCCCTATCCTGCCGCCCTGGCCGGTCCTCCGCCATGATCACGGATCATGGCGGAGGACGCGGGGCGGTGCGGAGCGGTGGCCGTGGTGATCGACGAACAGACACGCGGAGTGTTGCAGCGGACCGTATCGTCTCCGAAGTCCCAGGTCAGGCAGGTGCTTCGGGCGCGAATAGTGCTGGCGGCAGCCGACGGGGCAGGCAACGCAGTGATCGCCCGCCGCCTGACGGCGAGCGTCAACACCGTCCGCAAGTGGCGTGGCCGGTTCGCCGAGCGGGGCCTGGACGGCCTGAAGGACGCCGCCCGCTCGGGTCGCCCCCGCCGCTACGACGACCCGGTGCGCGTCGCAGTGGTCGCCGCGGCCACCAGCGCCCCCGCCGGCCCGGCCGCGACCTGGACCCACGCGGCGATCGCCGACCAGGTCGCGGGCACCGTGTTCGCGCCGATCTCCGCATCCCAGGTCGGCCGGATCCTGGCCGGCCTGGACCTCAAGCCGCACAAGGTCACCGGATGGCTCACCCGCCGCGACACCCCCGACTTCTGGGAACGCGTCACGGACATCTGCGGCCTCTACCGCGACCCGCCGAGCGGGGCGATCGTGCTGTCCATCGACGAGAAGACCGCCATCCAGGCCCGCGAGCGCCGCTATCCCTCCCAGCCACCGGCACCGGGCCGAACCGCCCGCCGCGAGTTCGAATACCGCCGCCACGGCACTGCCTCGATCGTCGCCGCCCTCGACGTCACCACCGGGCAGACCCTGATCGAGACGATCCAGCGCAACAACGCCGCGACCTTCACCGACTTCCTGGACCGGCTCGACCGGCTCCTGCCCCGTGACAAGGACATCCACGTCGTCCTCGACAACGGCTCCTCACACACCGCCAAGCACACCAAGGAGTGGCTCGCCGCCCACCCGCGCTGGCACGTCCACTGGACCCCGCCCCATGCCTCCTGGCTCAACCAGGTCGAACTCGTCTTCTCCGCGCTGACCCGCGCGGTCCTGCGCTACGGCGACTTCACCAGCCGGAACGACCTGATCGGAAAGATGGACACCTGGATGATCCAGCGGAACGAACACGCCCGCCCGTTCCGCTGGACCTACGAGGGCATCCCGCTCAAAGAGGCAGCCTGACCCCTCCACGAACTTCCGCGGAGCAGCACTAGATCGTTGCGAAGACTGAGAGCAGGCCCGTCGACCCCCAGCCAGCCTTCTGTCGGGGGCGATGCGCTCCAGCAACTCCAGGTTGGCATCGCGCAGTTGCTCCCGCATCTCGTGGAACCGCGCGAAGCGTACGGAGCCCGCTTCGGGCAGAAGGTAGAGGGCGCCCGGGCTCAGGTCCGCGGGTCCGTACGTCTCGTGTACCGAGGGCCGCATGACGGGGACGGGGACGGGGACGGATTCCTCCTGGGCACCGAATGCCACGCCGTGACACCTCCGGGAAATGCGCGAACGCCGCCGTACCGCCGCGGCCAGTGTGGCACCGCCCGTACCCCGGCCGGGTACGGGCGCAGAGCTGTGGCCTGTGTCGCACCCCGGACGGCCGGAAACGACCGCTGCGCGTGACGGCGTACGATGCCCGACCGGCCCGGTTGCGTGAAAGTGATCACCGATGCGCCCGCCGGACGAGTGATCCCTATGCTGGCGACATGCTCGACATACCTTTTTCAGCACTGGAAGTCGCGATGGTCCAGACGGACACCCACGCCCTGGACACTCTGCGAAACACCGCCGCCTTCGCACAGGGACTGGAACGGCTGGGCTACCACCGCGTCTGGTACGCGGAGCACCACCATTCGCCCGCGATCGGTGCCTTCCCGCCGGTCGTGCTGATCGCCCACTCCGCCGCTTCCACCTCGGCCATCCGTCTCGGCTCGGGCGGGGTGCTGGCCCCCAACCACGCCCCCCTCATGCTGGCGGAGCAGTTCGGAACGCTGGCCGCCCTGCACGAGGACCGCATCGACCTGGGAGTCGGCCGCGGCCCCGGGACCTTCGACGAGTCCATCGCACGGGCGCTCCGGCGCGGGGCCGGACCGACGACCGACGCGGAGTACGAGAGCGACGTGGCCTCGATCCTCATCTTCCTGGTGGACGAAGTCGCCCTCGGCCCGCTGCCGGAGCCGTGGCTGCTGGCCTCCAGCACGGCGGGCGCCGCTCTCGCCGCGAAGCTCGGCCTGCCGGTCGCCGTGGCACACCACATCCGGCCGGACAACACCGGCGCGGTCCTGGAGCGCTACCGGGCCGAGTTCACCCCGTCCCGGTGGTGCGAGCGGCCCCGTGTGCTGCTGTGCGTCGAGACGGTGTGCGCCGACACGGAAGAAGAAGCCGCGTGGCGCGTGGGACCGATGGACGTCGTCAAGGCCGGGCTCCTCAAGGGGGTGAGCGACACGCCCTTCCCCACGCCGGCGCAGGCCGCCGCCCACCCGTTCACGCAGGAGGAGCGACAGGCGGTGGCACACTTCCGGGCACAGCAGGCCGTGGGCACACCCGAGAGCGTCGTACGCCGGCTCGGTGAACTGGTGCGTGAGACCGGAGCGGACGAACTAATGCTGACGACGCCCGTCTACGACCTCGGGGACCGCCTGCGCTCCTACGAGCTCATCAAGAAGTACTCCGAGGCCGCGGCGGCGTCGTAGTCGTAGGGCCCGGAACCAGCCGTCAGGAGGGCTTCGTCGCGGAGAACGCGATGACGGTCACCTTGTTGTCGCACTCCGCGAAGACGCCGTCGTCCATGGCGATCTGGTGCGAGCCCGCGCCGGGAACGCCCAGGACGAGCGTGGGGAAGCTCGCGGGCGTGGCGCCGGACACGCAGTAGCCGTCGGCCTCGCCCTGCACGTTGACGAAGGTGAGCTTCGTCCACGCGCGGGCGCCCGCGGCCAGGGACACCGTGGTGGCCGAGCCGCTGTGGGTGGTGGCCAGCGGGAGGTTGTGGTCGGGCGAGCCGTTGCCGGCTCCGGCGACGGTCGGGAAACCGCTGAGCGTGCACCGGGTCTTCGAGGTGTTGGTGACCGAGACGACGGCGGCGCCCGTGCCCGTACCCGATGGGCGGACATCGGCCTGGTGGGCGTCGGAAACCTTGATCTGGTCCATCGCACAGGCCTTGGCCCCGCCGCCGGGGCCGGGCTCCGGGGGGCTCGGCTTGGTGTGGTCGGCGCCGCCGGTCGGCGTCGGCTTCGCGGGCTCCGACGCTGCGGGCGTCTTCGACGGCGGCGTCGCCGTAGCCGAGAGAGCCGAGGGCGCCGACGGCTTGGCGCCCGCCCCGTCGTCGCCGGTGGGCGTACAGCCCGTCATCAAGGCCGTGACCGCCACCGCCGCCGCCACCGCCGCCGCGGTCCGGCCGACACCTGCTGAGTACTGCATGAGCGCTCCCCGAGGTTCACGACCAGTCCCGCACCGGCACGCATGATCGGACACGCCACCGCGCCCCACCGGGTTCTCCCGGGCAGAGGCTTGTGGCGGTTCCGTGACACGACGCCAACAAAATCACGATCGCCCCGGCCGGGACGCCCAACGGCGCACGCCGCTTCACGCCGTGACCGGAGGCATGATGGCGAGGTGACCGTGCCCCCGACGGCCGCGCGGTTACTCGGTCCGGGTAGACCTCGGAGCACTCGGCATCCCGACCGAGGCGAACTAGGAGGCCACGGTGGGGCGCCGGGCGGCCGGAGCACTGCTGGCCGCAGTTGAGCTCGGCGGTGGCCAGGGCAGGGTCTCCCTCAGAGGATGACGGGAGACCCCGACCCGGTCGACCGCCCGGTCCGCGCTGACCTCCGCCACCAGGTCAGGGCGGAACCAGGACCGCGTCCAGGACATCCAGCTCCCCGCGGCCGCGAGCCACGCCCCGCCGGGGTGGCCAGGGCCGGCCACAGAACAGGCCCTCAGCAACAAGAATGTCCGGCGAGGCGGCGAGGGCAAGACCCGCGCTACGGCCGAGCTGGCCCTCACCTTCACCTCGCAGGCTCGCGTGATCGACACCAAACCCCCAACGCGACCTCGAACGGCCCGGCCCGCACCCGTCCCCTGGGTCCTGCTCGACGTACCGCCGTCCACCGGCGGCCTGCTGCCCGTCGACCCCGAGTTCTTCGACATGGTGGTCAGTCGCCTCACTGACGCCCCCCACGAGGGAGGCTGGAAAGCGGTCGTAGCCGCAGAGCCGGCCGAGGCCAGTTCCTGTGGTGCTTCAGATATCGCGGCGGGTGGGGGGAGCTTCGTGGCCGTACGGGGTGCGGCCCTGACCGCCAGGGCCGCGACGGGGGGCCGCGCCCCCGACAACACAGGGCATCAGCGAGGTGAGGGCTGTGTCGTCGGTGGCGTCCCGTCTGGCCTGCTGTTCTCGTCGGCGCGGCGTGTCCGATCCTGTCCGTTCTGCACCACTAGCCTCAGCGCATGGCTGACACGTTCGAGCACGCGCCGCAGGTCTGGACGGCGGGACGGCTGCGCTCCGCTCTCACCGGGGTTACCGACGACACTCCCATCCACATCGGGGTCGCGGACGAGCCGGGCAATCTCGATGGGTACGGCGAATTCGTGCTCGTCAACGCCGAGCCCGTGGAGATCGCAAGCGACGACAGCACCGCGGCGCCGCAGGTCCAGTTCACGCTCTTCGCCGACGCCAAGGCAGGCGTCTACTATCTGCACTTGGACTGAGCGGCATCAACTGGACAAGCCGGGCGCCGGCCGCGTGGCGGTGCCGGGCCGCAGTATGAGCCGTGCCAGTGATTCTTCGGGTCGGCTCGCGCCAAGGCGGCTCCGCGGGCTGGCAGGCTCGTTAGGCGCAGGAGCCGAATGCGAGTCAGCTGGAGGAACCGACGTGGGCAAGCAGAAGAAGGGCCGCAAACACCGCCGTGTGAACCGAACGCCCCGGCCGTTGGGGAGGGCTGGCACGAATGGCTGCGTCAGGGAGTCACCTTCGGTCGCGGGCGAGCCGGACCTCGGCCACGTCCCGGAGAACGCTCTGGGCAAGCAGGAAGTGCCCTCTCAGGGCAGCCGGGCCGTCGGGGGCAGGATGCCCGGGCCGACGAGGTCGATCTTCTCCAGCAAGGCGGACGGCGGTCTCGGTCACCATGCGCAGCGCACCTGGAGTGAGCTGAGGACAGCAGGCGCGCGGGGAACCACCGTTCAAGAGCTCTGCGAAGCCGTCGGCTACACGCCGCGCACGATCGTCAAGCACTTGGAAGGACTGGCCGCGCACAGCCTGGCAGTCCAGGTGGCGGGCGGCCCGACCCATCGCGCATCGCGCTGGCCGATTGCTTCCCGGGACGGGGGGCCGAGGACCCAAAAGCTCATCCGCCGACCACGGCGCTCAGTCACCACGGCCCGGCCGCACCGGTCCGGAGATGCCGGGCCATGCGACCCGAAATACGATAGTGACGTGGAGCGATCAGCGACACCGGGCTCCGGCGTGGACATCCGACGTGAGCGCTCCCGGGGCCGCTGACCCGCTCGCCGCCCATGGAGGTGCGTGTGATGAGCCATGACACGGGGACGGATGTCGATGAGCTGCTGA
>NZ_JAGGOY010000137.1 GCF_018614095.1 Streptomyces sp. ISL-87
AAATGATCCATTCGCCGGTCGCTCTTATCTGTTCCCTTGTCATGATGCCAGTTTCACCGATGTGGATCACTGAGCAAAAACGGTCTACCGTCCGCTGTCCGCCAGGACCGAAGGCGGCGCGTCGCGCTGGTGCGGGACCGGTGAGGGCGCCGACGGCTGGGGATCGTCGTGGTGGAGCGCGACCGTGCGCGTGGGGGCGGGGATGGAGATGCCTTCGGCCCGGAACCGCTGGTGCAGGCGCTTGATGAACTCGTGCTTGATCCGGTACTGGTCGCTGAACTCGCCGACGCCCAGGATCACCGTGAAGTTGATCCTGGAGTCCGCGAACGTGTGGAAGCGGACGGCTCCTTCGTGGTCGGGGACCGCGCCGTTGATGTCGGCCATCACGCTGTCGACCACCTCGAGTGTCACCCGCTCGACGTGCTCCAGATCGCTTTCGTAGCCCACTCCCACCTGGACCAGGATCGACAACTGCTGCTCGGGCTGCGTGTAGTTGGTCATGTTCGTCCGCGCGAGACGGCCGTTGGGGATGATCACCAGGTTGTTCGACAGGTTGCGGACCACGGTGTTACGCCAGTTGATGTCGACGACGTACCCCTCCTCACCACTGCTGAGGCGGATGTAGTCACCGGGCTGCACCGTCTTCGAGGCGAGGATGTGCACCCCCGCGAAGAGGTTGGCGAGGGTGTCCTGGAGCGCCAGCGCAACCGCCAGACCGCCCACTCCGAGGGCGGTGAGCAGCGGCGCGATGGACACGCCCATGGTCTCGAGGGCGACGAGAGCGCCCATCATGAGCACCACGATCCGCGTGATGTTCACGAAGATGGTGGCCGACCCGGCCACTCCGGTCCGCGCCTGCGCCAGGGACTGGACGAGACCCGCGACGACCCGCGCCGCGCTCAGCGTGGCGATGAGGATGAGCAGGGCGGTCAGGGACTGGTTCACGAACCCCGAGACCCGCGCGGTCAGGGGCAGGGCCGAGGCGGCCACCGCGGCGCCCGCGATGACGGCTGCCCCCGGGGCGAGGGTGCGCAATGCGTCGACGATGAGGTCGTCCCCGCTCCACCGTGTCCTGAGCGCGTGCTTGCCCAGCCAGCGCACGAGGGCGCGTACGAGCAACCCTGCCGCCGCACCCGCGGCCAACGCGATACCGGCTACCAGCCAGTCGTGCAGGACGAGGTCCCGGTTCAACGGACGCCCTCCGCTCCGCGCCGGACCGGGGGAGCGGCGACGGGCGCTGCCGGCCGTCGTATGGGGTGTGTCGTCACCTTGTCACCTGTCAGTTTCTCGTGCATGGAGCCTCGTTCGGGTGCGTGTACGCATTCAGAACGGGCTGCCATCCTGCCCCATGGGGGGAGAGGACGCCGCAGGTGGGCCCGGTGTGGGGCCAGGCGCGGGCCCGGCGTGGGGCCCGGTCGCTGCCAGAGCCCTGCTCGTCGGCGGTGTCGCGGCGGCGACGGCGCTCGTGGCTCTCTACGGCTGGTCGGCTTCGGCGCTCAGCGCGGCTGGGGCCTGAACGGCCAGGCCGACCCGCCCCCGGCAACCATCGGGCTACACGTCCGCGGTGACCGGGAGGGCTCGTAGGGCGTGGGAGCGGAAGGTGGTCGTCCAGGGGAGGTCCTCGACCGGGCGGGCCAGGCGGATTCCCCGGAGCCGGTCGAGGAGCGTGCCGAAGGCGAGGGTGAGCTGTAGGCGTGCCAGGGGAGCGCCGAGGCAGTAGTGCATGCCGTGTCCGAGCGCGAGGTGGGCTTTGTCCGCCCGGTTGATGTCGAAGCGGTCGGGCTCCGGGTAGCGGGCGGGGTCCCGGTGTGCTGAGGCGAGGCACAAGAGGACGGTGTCCCCGGCCGGGACCGGGACGCCGGCGATCTCGACGGGCTCGGTCGGGAAGCGGCGGATGGTCGTCTGGATGGGCTGGGCGTATCGCAGGAGTTCCTCGACGGCTTCGGGCAGCAGATCGGGGTGCGCCCGCAGCGAGGCCAGCTGGTCGGGGTGGGAGAGCAGGGCGAGCACGCCGTTGCTGATGACGTGCTGGACGTTCTCGCTGCCGGCCATCAGGATCAGGAAGGCGAGCGAGACCAGTTCGTCCTCGGTGAGCCGGTCTTCGTCGTCGCGCGCGGCGATCAGGCTCGACAGCATGTCCTCACCCGGCCGGGCACGCCGCTCCGCGACGAGGTCGACGAGGAACCGGTGGATGCTGCCGATCGCCGTCACCAGTTCCTCCCGCGTGCGCGGGGCGAGCATGCCGGCGACCCAGCCGGAGAACCGGTCCTGGTCTTCGGCGGGCACGTCCAGCAGCGCGCCGACGACCCGTAGCGGCAGGGGCTTGGCGAAGCCGGCGACCAGGTCCGCCTCCCCGGAACCGCTGATCCGATCCACGAGCCCGTCGATCAGGCCGTCGACGGCGCTCTGGATGTCTTCGCGGAGCATCTCGACGTGCCGCGGGGTGAACCCCTTCGCGACCAGGCGGCGCAGCCGCACGTGGTCGTCCGGGTCGATGTTCAGCAGGTTCCTGTCGAGCGCGGGCGGCAGGGAGAAGCCGCTGAAGCCCGTGGTGGAGTGCCGCTTGTTGACGGAGAGGCGGGCATCGAGGAGGCCGGTCCGCACGTCATGTTCGTGGGTGACCAGCCACACGGCCAGGCCGTCGGGCAGCGCGACGCGGTGCACCGACCCGATGGCACGCAGCCGCTCGTAGACCGCGTACGGATCCTTCGCGAACGACTCGTCGAACGGCTGCGGAAGCGGTGCGGTTTCCGTGTGCTGCGTCATGCGGTTGCCTCCCATGAACTCTCCCCGTGATCAGGGACATGATCGCGCACCTCACTTCACAGCCACCCGGGGACCTGATCAGTGGGTCACCACGGGCACACCGTCCGGGCGGTCCAGGAGCAACGACGCGATGTGGTCCGCGCATGCGAGGGCCGCCGTGGCCATGGCGCCCCTGGTCATCCCGGCGACATGAGGGGTGAGCAGGGCGTTCGGCAGGCCGAAGAGCGGCGAGGCGAAGGCGGCGTGCTCGTGCGCGAAGGTGTCGACGGCGGCCGCCGCGAGCGGCTGCGCCGGATCGCTCAACGCGTCGGCCAGCGCCTGCTCGTCGACTATCCCACCCCGGGCGGTGTTCAGTCAGTGGCAGAGCCACGACCACCGGAACCCGCTACGAGTATCAATGTCAGTGGCGGCAGGCATGATCACCACCATGACCGATTCCACCGCTGCCATCACCGAATACTGGGACGCCGCCGCCTCGGCGTTCGACGACGAGCCCGACCACGGGCTGCGCCAGGAGCACACGCGTGCCGCCTGGGCCGAACTCCTGCACTCCTGGGTGCCCGACGGGCCGGCCGACGTGCTCGACGTCGGCTGCGGCACCGGGTCGCTGTCCCTGCTCCTGGCCGAGGCCGGGCACCGTGTCACCGGTGTGGACCTGGCGCCGCGGATGGTTGCCGAGGCCGAAGCCAAGCTCACCGCCGCGGGGCTGGCCGGCCGCTTCCTGGTCGGCGATGCCGCCGCACCGCCGACCGGCGAGGAGCGGTACGACGTCGTACTGTCCCGGCACTTGCTGTGGACCCTGCCCGACCCCGAGGCCGCGCTCCGGCAATGGGTCGCGCGGCTGCGCCCCGGCGGCCGGCTCGTGCTGGTCGAGGGACGCTGGCGCGAAGCCGGGCAGAGCGGTGTGCCGTACGTTGCCGGAGCCGAAGCGCTGCCCTGGCACGGCGGCATCGGCTCGGCTGATCTGGCCGCCGCTCTCGGTCCACTCGTCGCGGACCTGCACATCGAATCGCTCAGCGGTGATCCCGAACTCTGGGGTGGGCCGGTGACCGACGAGAGGTACGCGTTGATCGCCCGGGTCAGGTGATCTGCCAGCGCTGGTAGGCCGATCCGGCGGCCGGCTGCTGGGTGACCAGGGATCCGTCCGATCCGGAGGCGGTCGTCAGGAGGAGTCCGCTCTTCTTGTTGGCCACGGAGTACTCACCGCCGCCCAGGCCCGTGATCTGCCAGTGCTGGCTGTCGCCGCCGGTGCAGGTGGCCTGGACGACGGACGCGCCGGGGGCCGTGGAGCCGGCCGGGATGTCCGCGCAGAGGCTGGATGAGCCGTTGGCCATGGTGTAGGTGCCGTCGGCGTTGAGGGTCAGGCGCCACTGCTGGTTCGGGCCGCCGTGCGGGGTCCACGTGATCAACTGAGTACCGGAGGTGCTGGAACTCGCCGGGTCGTCGAGGGCCTTGCCGGCGGCGGTGAGGCTTCTGGTTCCGCTCAACTGGCCGCCGTACACCTCGAATTCGTACAGCGAGTATCCGTAGCCGGTGCCGCGCTGGGTACCGTACAGCCGGATGTAGCGCCCCGAACCGGACAGGCCGGTGAGGTCCTGCACCCCGCCGGTGCCGGTGGTGGTGGAGTACGCGGTGCGCCAGGTGGTGTTGTCGTCCGAGAGCTGGATCTGGAAGGCCTTGCCGTACGCCGCCTCCCATCGCAGCACCACGCGGCTGACGGCCTGGCTGGAGCCGAGGTCGACCTGGAGCCACTGCGGGTCGCTGTAGGCGCTGGACCACCGGGTGGCCGGATCCCCGTCGGTGGCCGAGGAAGCGGGGAAGTTGGCGGTCTCGGTGCTGGAGGCAGTCGTGGGGCGGTTGCGGGCGAGATTGCCGGGCTGGGCGAGTCCCGGCCAGGCGGGATTGTGTCCGATCGCGGCTGCGATAGGGGTGAAGGCGGTGTAGGTGCTCGCCAACTTCGGTGAGCCCCAGGTCTGTTGGGCGAGTGCCCGCAGCGGATACATGATGCCCGCAGCGATCTGGCCCTCCGTCTCGGCGGTCGGGTTGTCGCACCACACGTGTATCAGTGAGCCGGGATTCCTCGCGGGATCGGTGAGGGTGTTGCCGCCTTCGAAGCGGTCCGGTGTCCAGGATTCGTACATCCACTTGGTGTCCGGTTTGGCGCCCCCGAGCACGTAGTAGGTCGGCGTCCAGGACTCGTTGGCGACCCTGTGCCCGGCGGCCGCCAACTGCTCCGGTGTGAGGCCGTAGTTGTACCAGTACTCGACGAGAATGCCGGAGTTCGGGGTGAGGGTCCCGTCCCCGGCCTTGATGCCGTCGTTCCACATCCGGGTGGTCTTGCCGCCCGCCCGGACCAGCTCGTCGGCCCAGTTCACGTACCCGTAGTAGGTGTCCTTGGCGGTGGCGTTCGCGCCGTAGTGGGCGCGGGCGTAACTGAGCAGCTGCGGGTACTTGCTGTAGTCGGTGACGTACTCGTCCGCGCCGATGTGCCAGTAGGCGGCGGGGAACAGCGGCAGGTACTCGTTGATCAGATCCTTGATGAGGGCGTAGGAAGCGGGCAGGGAGAGGTCGATGAAGTCGGCGCTGGCCGCGCCGGAGCTGTTCTTGAGCTTGAGTTCCGGGTGGGCGGCCAGGATCGGGTTCATGTGTCCCGGGGTGTCGATCTCCGGCACGATCGTGACGTGGTACTTCTGTCCGAGCGCGATCAGGTCGGCGATGTCCTGCTTGGAGTAGTGGTCGGCGGAGACGATCTCCGGGTGGGTGGAGCTCTCCAGCCGGAAGCCGAAGGTGTCCGACAGGTGGAAGTGGAAGTAGTTGAGCTTGAGGTAGGCCAGCTCCTTGATGTGCTGCTTGACCCAGTCGACGGTGAAGAACTTCCGGCCCTGGTCGATCATGAGCCCGCGCTCGGCCTTCGCCGGCCAGTCGACCGCCGTTCCGGCCGGCACCGAGGCGGACTGGTGCAGCAACTGGAGCACGGTACGCGTTCCGTAGAACGCGCCGGTGTCGGTGGCGGCCTGGATGCTGACGGACTGCCCGACGGTCATCCGGTACCCCTCGGCGGGCAGTCCGCCGTCACCGAGGCTCAGCCCGATGTCGCCGGGGGAGGCGCTCCCGGTGACGACGGTGACCGAACGCCCGGCCAGTGCCCCCAGATCCTCCGCCAGGGTGGCTGCCTCGTCGGAGAGCTGGGCGGTGTAGGCGGGGTCGACGACGATCCGGCTGGTACTGGTGAAGCCGTACGTACCGGCGCCGGCCGTCCACTGGCGCAGCGCAGGCACCGTCTGCGGCGGCCCCGCGGCAGCTTGTACGGGCCCGGCGGCGGCTTGTACGGGCCCGGCGGCGGCGACACCGGGTAAGGCGAGTGTCGCCACCGCGAGGGCGGAGGCGGTCAGGAATCTGAGCAGACGCATGGTGAGTCCCCAAGTCGTGTGAGTGAAGGGGGAGTTCATGGTGGGGTCTCCATCCAGCGGGGTCCGCTGTGGGGGAGTGGCCAAAGTGCAGCGCAGTAGCGGTTTCATGTCAAGAGATGCTCGAAACCCGGCCGGAACGCGCAGTATTGCGCACGCATTGTGCACCTGCCCGCCGTTCTTGACGGCGGTTCCTACGCGGCGCCCGCGATGACCGTGGCCACGGTCTTGCTGACGGCTTCAGCCTCCGGCGGGGTGCCCTTCCGGTCGGCGAACAGCAGGTGCACCGCTCCTGTCAGCGTGGGAGCGAGCGTGTCGACGTCGGCATCGCCCGCGATGCGGCCCAGATCGCGCTCGGCGGCCAGGTATGAGGCGATCATGGCCGTAGCCTCCGTCAGGACGGGGACACCGGCCGGCCTGGACTGGCGCAGCCGGGCGCGCAGGTCGTCGCGGAAGGTGATGAGGGCGACGACCGCCACGGCGACCGACGACCCGAACAGGGTCATCACCGCGCTGGTGAGGTTGCCGGTCACGGTGCCGCTCCCGGCACGGTTGCGGAGGGCGGCGGCCTGGTCGTCGATGCGGGCGATGCGGTCCAGTACGAGCTCGGCGACGAACGCGTCGAAGTCGGCGAAGTGCCGGTGCAGGACGCCCTTGGCGCAGCCTGCCTCGGTGGTGACCGCCCGGCTGGTCAGCGCCATCGGCCCGTCCCGTAGCAGGACGCGCTCGGCGGCGTCGAACAACTGCTCCCGCGCGTCGCGCAGGGCCACCCCTGTCGGCATCGTTCATCCCCTCTTCCGTTGCCGGGCCTCACCCGGTTGACGAGTGGGCAGGTGCCCACCATAGTGGGCGCATGCCCACTTTACGGCTTCCCGATGATGAGCCCCATCGGCAGCGACAGGTAGCGGAGTCGTTCGGCACGGACGCCCGACGCTACGACCGCGCCCGGCCCCGCTACCCCGCAGCCATGGTGGAGCGGATCCTCGCCGAAAGCCCCGGCCGCACGGACGCCCCAGATATCCCGGATATCCCGGACGTCCTCGACGTCGGCTGTGGCACAGGAATCGTCGCCCGGCAGTTTCAGGCGGCGGGTTGCAGAGTGCTGGGCGTCGAGCCCGACGCGCGGATGGCCGACGTGGCGCGGCAACTCGGCTGCGAGGTCGACGTAGCGAAGTTCGAAGACTGGGACCCGGCCGGCCGGGATTTCGACGCGGTCGTCGCCGGGCAGGCCTGGCACTGGATCGACCCGGCTGCGGGAGCGGCCAAGGCCGCGCGGGTGCTGCGCCCCGGCGGCCTGCTGGCACCGTTCTGGAACGCTTTTCAGTTCCCGCCCGACGTGGCGGAAGCCGTCGTCGAGGTGTGCCGACGGGTGATGCCCGATGCGCCGGTCAATTTCGAGGTGATGACGAGGGGATCCCTGGACGGGTACCGGGCGCTCTTCGGCAAGGCCGCCGACGGCATCCGGGAGGTGGGCGGGTTCAGCGAACCGGAGCAGTGGCAGTTCGACTGGGAGTGGTCCTACACGCGGGACGCGTGGCTGGACCAGATGCCTACCCAGGGAGCCTTCACGCGACTCCCGGCCGCCAGTTTGACGGAAGTCCTGGAAGGCGTAGGGGCCGCGATCGACGCGATGGGTGGCCGCTTCACGATGCGCTACGCGACGGTGGTGGTCGCCGCGGCGCGAACCGGTGCCGGCTGACCTGAGCTGACCTGACGTACTCGACCGGAAGCCGCGGTCCGGGCGTCTCGCGGATCCCCGCAGCGCAAGGTGGCCGACCGCTCCACGAAGTCATCCAGCAGGACGTCCTGGAGCCGGCCGGGCTGCACCGCACGCTCTTCCCCACGGGTGCGGAGTTCCCCGAACCGCACGCGCACGGCTACACCAACCAGACACCCTCGGGGGAGATCGAGGACACGACCGACTGGAATCCCTCCTGGGGCTGGGCCGCGGGCGCGATCATCTCCGACCTCCAGGACCTGCGCAGCTGGGCGCGCACCCTCGCCACCGGCACGCTGCTGAAGCCGGCGACCCAGGCCGAACGCCTGAAGACCACCCCGATAGGTATTCCGGGCGCCGGCTACGGGCTGGGCATCTTCAACGTCCAGGGCTGGATCGGCCACAACGGCTCGCTGCCCGGCTACGAATCCCTCACGGTCTACCCGCCACGAGCGCAGGCGACCATGGTCATCCTTCTCAACACCGACTCCCTGCACGACGGCCGGGAGCCCAGCGCGTTCTTCGGCGAGGCGGTCACCAGCATCGTGAGCCCGGACCACGTGTATCCCGGCCACATACCGTCCGTGCCGAGGAGCGGCTGACCGCTCATCCGCGCGAGCGGTGGCGCCCCGCTCGGCCCGTCGACCGCCGCGCCGCGAGACGGCGCCGACGGCCCGGGACGATCAGACGACGTCTCCCCAGCCGTGTTCCGTGTGCAGGGCATGGGCCTCGTCCGGACCGAGCCAGTCGAGTCCGAAACGCCGGCCGCGCAGTCGGAAGACCCCCGAGTCCCAGTCAGCGAGCTCTTCGTCAAGCTCCTCAGCTGCGATGACCCCGTCCTCGAAGGGGGGCGAAGCCTGCTCTGTGCCGACAGGGGACAGCGCCCACTGAGGGAGCTCTCTCGGGTCTACCCAACGCCTTCGCCAGAACGGCCCTGCCCGCCACCACCACGTGTCCACCCGGGTCAGAAGGAGGCCGACCTGCTCGTCACCCTCCAGAACGCGGGCAGCCCCTTGGCGATAAGGGTCGAGTCGGGCATCGGCCTGCGGCTCTGGCCGCGCATGTCTGGACACACCCGCATCCTCCCGGTCGACGTGTCGATACGGAAACGCCCGTAGGCCCGCGTCAACGTCCCGGGCCGATACATCCTAGGGTGAGGGGGGAAGCACAGCAGAGGGGACATTTGGTGTGGGCACGCAGGGTGGGGCCACGGGGGGCCGGTCGCGCGGTAGACGGGCGGGTTCCGGGGGTGAAGGCGGGGCCTCCGGGGGGCGGCGGCGGAAGTCCGGTGCCCGTGGCGGGGCCGGGATCCTGGCTGGTCGATGGGCCGCCCTCGCGCCGGCGGTAGCCGTCGCCCGCACGCTGCCGCGACGTCTTCGGCCCGAGTACCCCCGGCCGGGGCGCAGCGACTGGCGTCGCTGGATCCCGTCCTGGCGTCAGTGGCTGGGCGTGTGCCTGTACGTGTTCCTCGGCATGGCCGGGTTCGTTTCGTACGCCTACGCGACCACCGACATACCTGACGATCTCAACTCTTTTGCGACGCAGCAGGACAACGTCTACTACTGGGCCGACGGCTCCAAGATGGCCAGGACCGGCTGGGTCAGCCGGCAGGAGATGCCGCTGGACAAGGTGCCCACCAAGGTCCAGGGAGCCATCCTCTCGGCCGAGAACGCGAGCTTCTACTCGGATCCCGGAGTCTCGCCCTCCGGTGTCCTGCGCGCGCTGCGAGCCGCGGCGACAGGGGGTGAGACGCAGGGCGGCTCGACCATCACCCAGCAGTACGTGAAGAATGCCTACCTGAACCAGGACCGGACCCTCTCCCGGAAGTTCACCGAGCTCCTCCTCGCCGTGAAGCTGGACCGGCAGCGCAGCAAGGACCAGATCCTCGAGGACTACCTCAACACCAGCTGGTTCGGTCGGGGCACCTACGGCATCCAGCGCGCCTCACAGGCCTACTACGGCAAGGACGTCTCCCAGCTCAACGCCAGCGAGGGCGCCTTCCTGGCCTCCCTCCTCAAGGGCGCCGGGCTGTACGACCCCGCCATCAGCGACGAGAATCGCCAGCGGGCCGTCGAACGCTGGAGCTGGACCCTGGACCGCATGGTGGTGACCGGCAATCTCTCACGCGCCGAGCGCGCCACCTACACGAAGTTCCCCGAACCCGTGACGCACGCCGTCACGAGCGATGCCGGCGCGCAGACCGGGTATCTGGTGGAGCTGGCCAAGGCGTACGCGATCAAGGCCGGACACATCAAGGACTCGGAGTTCGACCTCGGCGGCTACCAGATCTACACGACCTTCGACAAGTCCCGCATGGCGGCCCTGACCGCCGCCGTGCAGGAGACGCAGAAGAGCTTCGACGCCGATCGCCGCCCCACCACCGACACGCACGCGAAGATCGGTGCGGCGAGCATCGCGACCGACGGCCGGCTGCTCGCCGTGTACGGCGGCCCCGACTATCTGAAGCAGGGCTTCAACGAGTCGAACTCGACGACGATTCCCGTCGGCACGGCATTCACGCCGTTCGTGTATGCCGCCGCGCTCGACGAAGGAGTGCTGCGCACGCGCGGAAAGGCCCGCACGCCCGTCTCCCCGGCCTCCCGGTACGACGGCAACGATGAGGTCACCGTGCAGACGCCCGAGGGCCCCTACTGGGACCGCAGCGGCAAGGTGGTGAAGGGGCGCAACGACGGCGGCCGCAACTGGGGGCAGGTGACCTTGCGCCAGGCCGTCGCCAACTCCGTCAACACCCCGATGCTGCAACTCGGCCTCGATGTCGGTCTCGACGAGGTGGACGCCATGGCCCAGCGGTCGGGACTGCTCGAGTCGAGCCTCGGACCACGGGTTCCCGTCTTCGCGCTCGGGGAGAACTCGACGCCCAGCGCGATCCGCATGGCCGGCGCCTACGAGACCTTCGCCGCCGACGGCATGCACACCGCGCCCTACTCGGTGCGCTCGGTCACCCGTAACGGCGCCGCGATGCCGCTCAATCTGCCGAAGCCGACCCGGGCGATGTCGGCCAAGGCCGCCCGCGCGGTGACGGACTCCCTGCGGGACGCCGTCACCGAGGGCTCGGCGAAGACCGCCAACAAGGCGCACACGGGTACGGCGGGCAAGACCGGAACGACCGCCGCGAATACGGCGGGCTGGTTCGTGGCCAACACCGAAGGGGAGTCCACGGCCGTCGTGGTCTACCGGATGTCCCTGACCGACCTGGTCCCGCTGCCGCTGACGGGTCTGGGCGGCGACGCTCCGGCCACCCCCAGCAGTGAGCGGGCGGTGCGCCTGTGGTCCGCCTACATCAAGGCGGTGAACTGATCCGAGCGCGTCGGCCGCCCGGACGACGGGCGGCCGTTACTTGATCACGTCCTGTTACTTGATCAGTGTCTTCCAGTCCGGCGCCTGTGCGGGGTCGAGCAGGCGCAGTTGCGCCAGGACCTTCGGGTCCTGGGCGTCGAGCCAGTCGGCCAGCTCCCGGAACGACACGCAGCGCACCCCTTCGCGCGGGCAGACGTCCTTCATGACCTCCTCGACGGCCTTCATGTAGATGCCGCCGTTCCAGTCCTCGAAGTGGTTGCCGATGTACATCGGCGCCCGGCTGCCGTTGTAGACGCGGTTGAACCCGTTCAGGTACGACTTCCGTGTCTGTTCCAGCCACCCCGCGTACTTCGCCGGGTCCCCCTGGGTGCTGTCGCCGGACTGGTTGTAGAGGAAGTTGAAGTCCATTGAGAGGACTTGCGTCTCTTTGTCCTGCAAGGGGACGAGCTGTAGTGGAAAGTTCCAGACGCCGTCCATCTTGGACGGCCACAACTGGAAGTCTCCCGAGGAGCTCGCGTCGTAGCGCCAGCCGTACGGCTTGATCGCCGCCACGAGGTTCTTCTGCCCCTCCAGGCAGGGCGCGCGGCCGCCGACCGTTTCCTTGTCCGGGTCGAAGGGCAGGGGCGCCACGTCGGTGAAACCGGTGTTGGTCTTCCAGTTCTTCACGAACGAGTAGGTCTGGTCGATCTCGCTCTTCCACTCGTCGGTGGTCCATTCCCCACCGCCCTTGGGTCCGCAGAAGTGCCCGTTGAAGTGCGAGCCGATCTCGTTGCCGTCGCCCCAGGCGCCACGCAGCTGCTCCAGGGTGGTCCTGATGTGCGGGACGGTCGGGTACGAGATGGCGGCCGAGCCCGGGCTGTGCTGCGGCGGGTGGTACAGCATCTTCTTGCTCTCCGGCAGCAGGTAGATGCCCGTGAGGAAGAAGGTCATGTGGGCCTTGCTCTCCCGGGCCACCTGGCGGAAGTGCGAGAAGAGCTGGTCGTCGCCTTCCAGCGCGCCGTCCCAGGAGAACACCACGAACTGCGGCGGAGTCTCACCGGGCTTCAGCCGCTCGGGCTTGAGCTGACCCGGCTGCGGCCCGGTGTAGGAGGTGGAGCCGTCTCCCAGCACCTTGACCTTGCCGTCCCAGGCCTTCTCGTCGTCCTTCGCGGAACCGCCCTTGCCGGCCGAACCGCCCGAGAGCGCTGCGGACGCGGACTTTTTGTCCCGTTCTGCGGCTCCCGAGGAATCGCCCAGCGTGAAGGCGTAGGCGGTGGCGGCGGTCCCGCCTATGGCGATCACGGCGACGCCGATGGCCAGGCGCTTGCGGTTCTGCGCCTTTTTGCGTGCTTTGCGGTCAGCCCGGGACTCAATTCGGTCGCGCGGAGCGTCGTCGGTGTCGGCCATCGCAGTCGACTTCCCCCTAGGTCACCGCAGCCCCCGCCGCGCATGGATGGTTCGTACGAATATAGAACTTGTCGGCACACCTGACGCACCCCGGGCCCCATCATCCCGCACCCTCACAGCCAATTCTCAGACCCCGGTCAGACCCGAGGCCACTCGCTCCAGGGGAACGGGACTGAGTAGTCGGTGACTTGTGCGAAAATTCCGTCCCCCGGTCTGTGTGGACCGGGCGACGAGGGGGAATATTTTGATATCAACGACGTTCAGGCCGGCCGTCGGCGTGGCCCTGACCACGGTCATTTCGTCCGCATTTCTGCCTGTAACCTCCGCGAGTGCGGCTCCTCGGCCGCACGCCGCCGACAGTGCGGCCGTCAGCACCTTCGCCCGGATAGCCGACGACGTGCTCTCCCGGCGCACCGAGGCCCTGGTCGAGGAAGGGCCGAAGCACCGCACCTCTGCCCCGGCCTCCGCGAAGACACGCATGTCACCCCAGTTGCGGCGGGACGAGGACGCGGCGCTGTCGTCGCTGCGCTCCCGCAAGACGCGGCTGCGGGACCTCGGCGAGGCCTACACCGACGCCGACACCCGCGTCACCGTGGACACGGCCACGGTCACCAACGGGCGGGCGACCGTCCAGGTCACCGAGGACACCACCCTCACGTACAAGAAGCTCCGCGGCGATGAGCCGGCGACGACCGGGTTCCGCACGCGGTACGAGCTGAACCTCGTCGGCAAGTCCGGCGGCGCCTGGGAGCTGACCTCGATCAAGTCCCAGGACAGCGGTCCCGTCGCGGTCAACGAGCCGACGGCCGCCAAGGCGTACGCCATCGAGGACGACGGCCAGACCTACCCCGACGGCACGCCCGCGTCCACCAAGTACCCCGCGCCGGCGTATCCCAAGGTGAAGACCGGCACCGGCTACGACTACGCCGCCATGGCGACGTACGCGGAGAAGTACTGGAAGAACTACAACCCCGCCTACCGGAGCTTCAACCAGGCCGGCGGTGACTGCACCAACTTCATCAGCCAGTCACTGAAGGCGGGCGGCTGGAAGAACGTTCCCGGTGCCACGTCGGACTACCGCAACTGGTGGTACGACGGCTCCCTCCAGACGAACTCCTGGGTCGGCGCGAACGACTGGGCCTGGTTCACGCTCTCCAACGAGCGGGCCGCCAACCTGGCCAATGTCTACCAGATGGACGTCGGGGACATCCTGCAGGTGGACTTCGACCGGGACGGGTCCAAGGACCACTCCATGATCGTGACGTACCGGAGCAGCGCGGGGATCCCCTACGTCACGTACCACTCCACCAACACCTACCGTAAGTCGCTGGCGAGCCTCGTCGCGTCCTACCCCAACGCGGTCTACTTCGCGTACCGCACCTGACAGGTGCCCTGCCGGCTCCTCCTGCCGCGGACACCTCCGCGGCAGGAGGAGCCGGGTCAGCGGACCGCGTGAAACAGGATGCGGCTACGCGCCGGCGTGGAGGTAGGCCGCCCACAGCGAGGGGGTCGCGTGGTCGTGCAGGAGGAGCCGGCTTCGGGAAGGGTCGGTGGCGTCACTGGCGCCGTGGCACGCGAAGTGGGCGATGGCACACTGCGGGAGCCGGGCCAGGACGGCGGCCGTGGTCGGGGTGTCGCCGCTCGGGGTGCCGTTGCTCGGGGCGAGCGGCGTCCCGGCGGGCACGGGCGAAGGTTCGGTGAGCCGGATCGGGCGGTGCAGGAGCCCCAGGACCCGGCGGGCTTCCTCGGGGACGTGCCGCAGTGGGCTGAGGCCGGGAGTGGTCGGCATGGCGACGACCAGGGACCGACCCGCTACCCGGGGCCGACGCCGACGGGCGTGGCGCAGGGCACGGATGGTAGGGGTGTAGGACGAGACCATCCGGTCCAGGACGGTACGGCGGTCAGGGCCCTGCCCGGGGTCGGTGTGGAAGCCCGCGGCGTGCAGGGGCAGCAGCCCGAGGAGTCCGCCGGGCGCCCACCACACCCGCGGTAGCGGATCCCCGTCCTGGTCGGGCGGGATCACCTGGCCCATGGCCGCCAGAGCGGACAGGACGGGCTCGGCCGCGGCCTCCCAGAGCCATTCCAGTACCAGGCGCAGCGTCCGTTGGGCGGCGATCCGGTCGCCGTCCGGAGCTGTCGCCTCGCCCAGCGCGCGGTGGAAGACGATGACCTGCTGGACGACCGTGTCGCGGGGGAGCCGCGGCAGCGGGCACGACCTGATGCCGGCCGGGGTGAGCAGGAGCGCGTCACTGCGGTAGCGGCTGATGCACCGCCTCGGCCAGGTCCCCGGGGTCCCCGAAGCGCGAGAACCGCTCCAGCGAGGCCTTGCTGAAGGTGGTCAGGATGATGGCGCGACCGGGGTGGTCGTCGGGTGCGGCCCGGACGGCCGCGGAGCCGGCCTTCACCGCTTCGTCGAGGTCCCCGAGGTCTCCGGTGTGCTCGTACCGCACTTGAAAGGAGGTGCCGACGTTGGAGAGGAACGTGGCACGGTGGGGGTGGTCGTCGGGGGAGTTCCGTAAGGCCGCGCGGCCGGCCTGCACCGCGTCGTCCAGATCCTCGAGGTCTCCGGCGTGCTCGAACCGGCGCCGCAGGGCGATGCCGAGGCTGGACAGGGCTTCGGCGCCGTCCGAGTGGCCGGCGGGCAGGCTGCGCGCGATGCGTCTCCACAGCGTCACGGAGAGCGTCAGCAGAGCCGGGTCCACGACGGTGCGCAACGTATGCGTGAGCAGGTTCCTCGCGGCAGGGATCGCCGCTTCGGCCAAGGGGGCCAGCAGGGGCTTCGGCAAGTCGGAATCGGGCATCCCCGCTACGAGGCACCCCGTGAAGAAACGGAGGGCGGCCCCGCCCTCCTGCCCGGCTTGCGCCGGGGGAAGAGCCGGGGCGCGCCAGAAGTACAACCAGCCCAGGGCGTGAGCGACTTCCAGATCCACGGCACTGCCGTCCGCGGCGTAGCTCGCCAGGTCCCCGGCCTCGACGAGCGCGGCCGCCTCCAGCACCGCAGAACGGTTCCCGTCGGCGAGCACGCGGTTCAACCGGCCGTGGACCGCCGCCAGTAACTCCTCACGCGTTCGCACGTACCTCCCCGGACCCGCGACAGCCGACCAACCGATCGCCAACTGCCAAATATAGGCGCCGGATTGGCGAACTCGCCTACGCGGATCCGAAGCGCGCGACGGCTTCCTCGTAGTCGCGTTCGTCGATGAACCGGAAGCCCCGCTGTTCGAAGGCGTTGATCTCCTGGGCGGTCGGTTCGCTGTGGTACTGCCGTTGGGTGCGGTCCTGCGGCTCGGCCGGGGGAATCCTGCCCTCGGCCAGGCCGGGGAGCACCTGCAAGAAGCGTTCGATACCCAGCACGTACAACGGCAGGAGATGCCAGAACAACGAGCGTGTCCGGTCGACGGGTAGTTCATCGCTTGCGATCACGGGCCCTGTGTCGATGCCCCGGTCGATCACGTGCAGGGTGCTGGTGAGCTTTGGCTCGCCGGCGAGGATGGCGTGCATGGGAGCCGCGATTCCCGCGTAGCGCGGGAGGGCTCCGGGGTGGACGTTCAGCACGCCGAGGGAGGGGATGGAGAGGATCGACTCCTTGAAGATCAGCCCGAACCGCACGGACAGGATCAGATCCGGCTGGAAGGCCCGGGCGACCGCGTAGCCGTCACCCGTGTTGACGCGCTCGACGTCATGGAACCGGATCCCGTGTCTGCGCGACAGGTGATGGAAGGTCAGCAGCTCGCCGGCAGGGTGCGGGAGGCGGTCCAGACGGGGGAAGACTTCCTGGCAGGCGAGGTCCCGTTCGAACCAGCGCTGACGTTCCAGGGGGCACCCCGAGCTCAGATCGCCCGGCGGCGGACTCTGCAGTGCGACCTCGACGGTGTGACCGTCGAGTTCCGGCAGCAGCCGGTTCAACGCCACGCACACCACGAGATCCCGCTGGGCACATACGAGGATGCGCACGGTGTCTCCTCCGAAATACGACGACACATGGTAGCCGCGGCATTGCCTGCCGCCACGCTGACACACACCGTTCGTCACTGCATCTCCGCGTCCATTCCCGGTGTCACCCGTTCGGTCCCGAGTTCGCTCGCTCTCACACGGCCGGCGGCCTGCCGGGAGGGTGCCTATCCGCGGCAGGGGGCGCTGACGTCCAGGTCACTGAGTTAGCGGTCGTACTCCGCCTTGGGCTGGTGGTGTCCCGGAAGACCTTCGCCCCTGGGCGGCGGAGCACGGGCGTCCGGACGATGCCCTGCAGTCCCTTCTGGAGCGCTTCAGCCAGCGGGACATCCGCTTTCCGGCCCGGCGTAACTCGTAGGGTGGCATGGAGAGTTCTCTGGAGGGGAAGGGTCGAGGGATGGGTTTGCGACAGAGGTTAGGGTGGCGACGAGGCCGTGGTGGTTTCGCGCCGCAGGAGATCGCGGTCAAGCTCTCGATCCCCTTCGTCGGGGAGATCAGCGGGGTGTGGGAGCCCGTGAACTCCGAGCGGGAGGCCGCGTGGGAGCTCTACGTCGAACTGGCCACCCGTATCTCGGTCGTTGAGCTGGGCGAGGACCAGGGCCTGCTGCGGGAGGCGCTGACCTCGCTCTACACCGTCTTCGGGACGACGCGGGAGATCCTGCGGCGGTACGGGCCGGCGGTCGCGCCGAGGGTGGCGCCGGGGAGGGTGACCTTCGGGGTGCTGGCGGTCAATGTCCTGAACCTTTCCATCCGGCCGCTGCTCAGCCAGTGGCATCCGCTGCTCACGGCGCACGAGGCGACGCGCGGCGACCATGTGGACCCCGTCTCGCACGAGCGGCGGTGGGCGCGGGCGGCCGAACTTCGGGCAGAGATCGAGTCCGTACGGCAGGTGCTGCTGTCGCTCGCCCAGGCACTGAACGAGGTGGCGGGGGTCGGCGACCTGATCACCGTACGGGTGCCGCAGCAGACGGGAACGGCGGCGCAGACGTCGTAGGCACAACACTCCTGGTCCCGGCCCGGTCGTCATTACAAAGCGACGAGGCCACAGCCCGACAGGCTGCGACCTCGTCACCCCACGCGTGATGACCGGGTCAGTCGGTCTGCCCCTCCCAGTTTTCCGGGATGAGCGGCGTCGGCATCAGCCGCACGAAGGCGAGCTGAGCCATGATCTCGAAGAACAGCGGCTCCGCCGTGCTGGCCGCGAGGGTCGGAAAGACGAACACCAGCATCGGCAGCACCAGCGCCAGCCGGAACCGTGTGACGTCCATCCGGGTGTGTGCCAGTCCCGCGACGATCGCGAGGAGCACCGACGGGACTCCGAGGAGCGGCAGCATGCCGAGGCCGATGAGCATGAGCTGGCCGAAGGAATCCTCCGACTCGATCACCAGTGCGATGACCAGCCAGGCGGTGATGTGGATGAGCAGATACGTCAGTGCGCATCGCCCGATCCGCCCCAGAACCCGGCGCATGCCGGGGCCGGGACCTGCCTCCGCCCGCGCGGCGTTCCGCATCAGCACCCCTTCACGCATTGCCCGTCCGTCCAGGTTTTGTTGATCTTTCCGCCCCAGAACGGCGCGGAATCGAGACCGGTGTCGCTTGCCATGCGATCCGTGGCGATGGTGCGCGGTGCCTGGTTGGTGCGGTACTGGACCACTTCCATATCAGGATAGGCGTCACCCTCCCGGCTCACCGTGACCGAGGTCTCCGTCGCCTTCACCTTGATCCGGGCGTCGACCGACCAGAAGTTGACCAGGCTGTTGACACCGTGCACACCCATGTCGAGCTGCTCCGGCGTCGTCTTGTGCCCCAGCGTCTCGTAGTTCACGACGTTGTCGCCGCCCCAGGTGTCCCCGGGCCAGCCGCCCACCTTCAGCGGGTTGGCGGGGAGCATCTTGCTCGGATCATCGACCATTCTGCTGCGCGCCAGGTGCCCCACGCCATCGGTGACGAGGTGCTTGCCGGGCGAGGTGTGCGACGCCGTGACCGTGAAGGTGCAGTCACCGGACTCGGTGTTCCAGTAGAGCGACATCCGGTACGGCTGGTTCGGATCGATCGAAGCCTCGCGGTCGTCACCCAGCAGCATCCCGAGCGCGGCCTTCTTCGTGTGGATGTAGAAGGTGATGCGGATGATGCCGCGGTTCGGCCCCTTGCCCACGTTGAAGGCCTTCCGGACCGACCCGGAGGGCTGGGTCCCCCAGCCGGCGTTCATGACCTCGTCGATCCAGTCGTCCACCGGCGGGTCCGGCGGCGGGTCCTGGGGCTTGTCGTCCGTGACGGGCATGCCGCCCCTGCACTCGATCAGGCCCTCCCAGCACTCGATCAACATGCGGCCCGTGGGGTCGCCGTTGGTGGTCGGGTTGTTGCTCGCGTAGCCGTAGCCCTGCGACTGCTGGGCATCGTTCAGGTCGATCTCGGGGTCGACGCTGATGAACCGGCCGGTGGCCGGGTCGTATTCGCGCGCGCCCAGGTGGACGAGCCGGGTGGCCTGGTCGTTGGTGCCGCCGACGAAGCCCTTGTCCCCCGTCCAGCCGGCGGGCTGGCTGCCGCGGGCCGCTCCGAAGGGAGAGGTCTTGCGGCGGGTCACGACCTGTGCGGCATCGGCGGTCACCTGGGTCGTGCCGGTGCCGTGGTGGTCCGAGAAGGTGAAGCTGAGCTTCCCCCCGGTCCGGACGGCGACCGTGCGGCCGTCCGCCGCGTAGTAGCGGGTACCCGTGATCGTGCCGGCCTTGCTCAGGTGGAGCTCGGTGCCGTACGAGAGGTAGAGCGTGGTTCCCCCGGCGTCGCGCGCGATGAAGCGCTGTCCGTCGGTGTCGTAGAGGTACCCGGCCTTCTCGGTCGTCCCCTCGGTCACGGACGCGAGGTGGCCCTCGTCGTCCCACTTGAAGGTCTCCGCCGCGGCGGCACCCAGCTTGCGGGTCTCGGTGTTGCCCGACTTGTCGTAGGTGAAGACGTCGTCGTGCGGGTCGGTGCCGGTCTGCGCGACCTTGGGCAGGTCGTGCTTGCCGGCCGTCGGCGCCGAGTAGGTCCGCTGGGTGTCCGCAGCGGGCCCGGAGGCGGTCTTGTGCTGCGTCTCCGCCTTGCGGTTGCCCACCGCGTCATAGGAGTACGAAGTCCAGTAGGCGTCCTCACCCCCGACCACGGCGGCCGACGGGTCGGCGCTGCACGCGGCGTTCTTGTCGGTCCACGCTTCGGTGACCCGGCGCAGGGCGTCGACCTCGAAGCACTGGGTGTCCGTCGTACGCGCCGTGTCCTGGCCGTACGACGTGGCGATGGAGGTGACGTTGCCCGCCAGGTCGTAGCTGTAGTGCGCGTCCTCGATGCGCTGCGGGGCGACCTCCCGGTCCAGGTAGCTGTCGGTCAGCGAGCCGGTGTGCTCGTCGAACTTGTGCGAGGTCGTCAGCGTCTGCCCGAACTCGCCGAACCTGCGGATCGCCTCGCGGCCGTAGTGGTCGTACGTGCTCTCGTTGACCAGCGGGTCCGCGCCGGCGCCCACGGTGTTCAGCAGGCCGATGACCGGGCTGTACGTGTTGGCCACCTTCTCGGCCGGCAGCCCGCCGACGGCGGGGTGCTGGGTCCACATCACCTGGCCGGTGTTGAGGTTGTAGGAGGTGGTCCACTTGTACACACCCGCCAGCGCGCCCTCGGAGTCAGGGATGGTCGTCTGGGTGACGACCGGCTGGTAGATGCTGTTGTACGTGGTGACCGCCGACTCGTACGCCTTGCCGCCGATCCACCGGGTGGCCTTGGACACCTGGCCCTTGGCGACGGTGTCGTACTCCCAGGTGGCGAGAGTCGTCGCGCCGTTCTTGAGGGCGGTGCGGCGGCCCAGCTCGTCGAAGTCGGTGTGCAGGGTCACACCGCGGGCGTCCAGCACGTCGGTGATCCGGTCGCCCGAGTCGTAGGTGCTCTTGACGAGCCCCTTGTCCGGGTCAGTGGCCTCGGTCTGGCGGCCGCGGACGTCGTAGGTGTACGTCCACTTGGCGCCCGTGGGGTCGCTGGTCTCGGCCAGCCTGCCGCGCTTGTCGTAGACGCGCCGGGTGGTCTGGGCAGTGGTGCGCGCCGCGTCGGCGTACTGCCTGACCTCCGTGGTGCGGCCGAGAGCGTCGACCACGGTGGTGACGGCGATCCCGCCCGCGGGCGGGATCATGGTGGTCGAGTCGCCGGTGTACTGGGTGACGGTGCGCTTGGTCTCGTCGCCGAACCTGCGGGGGATGGTGGCCGTGGTGCGCCCGGCGCCGTCGTACTCGGTGTCCGTGGAGGCCGGGTACTTCAGCTCCTGTGCGGTGACCAGAGCGGGCTCGGGAGCGCCGGTGGCGAAGAAGCTCCCGGAGTTCCGCCAGACCCGTCCGTGTGTGTCGTAGAAGGTCTCCGTGACCAGGCGTCCGGCGCGGTCCGGGGATTCTTTCTGCGTCTGCCGCTCGCGCAGCATGCCGTCGTGGAAGGAGTACGACACGGCGTACTTGGAGTCGTGTGTCAGGGTCTTCGTCGTCACGACGAGCGGCCCGTCGTTGCGCACCAGGTACTCGAACACCATGGTGGGGGAGTCCGGGTAGGTCGTGGCCGAGCGGGTCGGCTTCCAGACCTTGACCAGACGGCCCAGGGAGTCGTACGCGCTGCTGGTGACCTTGCCGTTGGCGTCGGTGACCTGGGTGGTCTGCCCGCGGTACGGCTCCAGCGCGGTGGTGACCGTGTGGCTCTTCGGGTTGGTGACCACGGTCTGCGTGGGCACCTCGCCGGTGGCCGGGGTGTAGGCGGTGCGGGTCACCTTGCCGTAGGCGTCGGCGAGGGAAAGCGTGCGGCCGTAGACGTCGAAGTCCGCGAGCGGGGTCGACGAGACGGTCGAGTAGCCGCTGCCCGAGCCGTTGATCTGCTCCTTCTTGGTGGACAGGCCCTTGGTCGGCGCGGCACCCAGGGCGCCGCCGTCGTAGTACTGCCGCACGTCGTCGATCACGTCACCGGGGCGGGAGACGGCGCTGCCGCAGGGAACGGCGACGACCTCCACGCGGCTGACCTTGTCGACGATGGGGCCGCTGCCGCGGGCGTACGTGGTCGTGGTGCACTTCTCGTCGCCCGCCTTGGCGGTGTCCCCGGTCTCCGACACGGTCGCGACCATGCCGTAGCCGTCGAACGTGCGGGTCACCTCGGTGGTGCGGGTTCCGCCGGTGACGGTCGTGCGGGTCGCCTCCTTCTCGGTGCCGGTCTTGTACGAGACCAGGTCCGGCAGGCCCGTGCGGCTGCGGGTGTTGCCCGCGGCGGAACGCCAGGGCGTATACGAGGTGGCGGAGACGAGCTTGTCCGTGTCGTCGCCGTTGTACTTGATGTTCTCCCGGACCATGCCCGCGAACTGGGGCCGGTCGGTGACGGAGACACCCGCGCTGTCCTTGACGGACGCGCCGTCGATACCGCGGAAGAAGCGCTTTTCCTCCAGGGTCCTCGGGTCGGAGGCGGCGCCGGTGCGGGTCTGGACCCGCTCGTAGCCGCGCGCCACCGAGTAGACCCGGTTCTCGGCCTTGGTGAACTCGTCCGTGTTCTGCGCCCAGGCGGCGCCGCCCAGATAGGAGTAAGTGCTCACCTTGTCCGGGGACTCGACCAGGTTGTCGCCCTCGACGACCTGGGTGACCACGTACTTGTTGAACCAGTCCTGCTTGGCGGTCTCACCCTCGTACGCCCACTTCACCGGGTAGCAGCGGGTGGTGTTGGTCCCGTCGGCCGGAGGGAGGGTGGTGGCGGTGCAGTCCGGCTGCGAGTACGTGACACCGATGGTGCCGCCCGTCTCGGTGTTGATCTGGTACATGCGCAAGCGGACGAAGGGCGCGAGGCCGTCGCCGAGCTGGTCAACGCGGTTGGCCCGCTGCTCGCCGGCGAAGGTGACCGCGGGGAGGGCTATCGCGGCGCCGCCCGCCTTGCCGGTGCGCTGGATGGACTTCAGCCACATCGGAGTGGAGATGCCGTCACCCGAGGCGGGGAAGTCCTGGTCCAGTGTCCAGGTGTCCACGTCCTTGTAGGCGCCGCCGGTCAGGATCTTGGTGGTGATGGTCTTGAGCCGCATACGCGACCAGAAGGTGGGCGAGTACTTGTCCTTGCACTCGGTCGAGCCGTCCTTGCAGTACAGGTCGAACGGGACGTCCGGCCAGTTCTTCGCGTTCGTCTCGTCGAAGGTGCCGCAGGTGGCCAGGCAGCGCTCGTCGACGCCGAAGTGCACCTGGCCCATGGCCTTGCCCGTGTACACCGCGTCGGACCGCAGGCCGTAGTCGATGCGCTCCAGGTAGCCGCCGCGGATGTACGGGGTGACCGTGGACTTACCGGTGGACTCGCTGACGTTGCGGCCGTAGTTGTTCGACTCGGTCTTCCAGTAGAACGCCATGGCGTTCCCGCGCGGGTCGACGACGTAGTCGAGCTGCCACCGCCAGGCCTGCTGGCACCAGCCGCTCGCGAAGGAGGCGTTGTAGCACGGCTCCCCGGCCTGGTTGCCGAAGACAGGGGCGGTCCAAGTGGAGTTGGTGACCGGGTCGTCGGCGGCGGTGCCGTTGTCCTTCCAGCCCGGAAGGCGGTTCAGGCCGAAGAAGTACTGGGTGCCGTCGGTCGTGGTGACCTTCCAGTGCTCACCCTCGCCGTCGACCCCCGCCGTGCCCTGGTCACCGTTCACGGCGCCGGTCAGCTTCTCGACCTTCTCACCGGAGTCGCTCTCCGGGACCCATCCCTTGTCCTTCTCCCAGACGAGCTCGGTGTTCTTGCCGCCGAGGGAGAGGGTGGCGTTGTCGTTGTACCAGCACTGGTCGCCGACCTTGGTGGTGTTGGTGCCACCGGTCTTGTCGTCGTTGCACGACTTGTAGCGACGCTCGATGAAGCCCGGCTCCCAGTCCCAGCCGTCACCGAGCCAAGAGGGCTGGCTGTTCGAGGCGGCCGTGCGGCCGTCCACGGACTGGGAGTTGTAGCCGAGTTCGATCTTCGGCTCAAGGCCGCCGGGAACCGTGGGCACGCCGATCGGGTGCGACCAGGTGAAGGCGCCCGTGGAACCGCCCGCGTTCCAGGATCCGGACGCCTGGAGGGAGGTCGCCTTGAAGTCGCCGGTGGCGCCGCCGGTCTCGGCGGTCGCCGCCATCACCGTGGCGGTGCGAGCGGCCGAAGTCTGCGCCGACAGCTTGCCGGTCTTGACATCGTTCGTCGTCGGTACCGGCTTCTGGATACGGCACTTCGGGTCGTCCGGGGTCGTCACGGCACAGGCGGGCAGCTCCACGAGCCGGAGCCGCGCCGCCCAGTCGCCGCCGTACGCACCGCGGAAGGAGGCGTAGTCCACCTCGACGCGGGCCGGGGCCGGCTCGTTGATTCCGTCGGTGCGGCCGACGGTCAGCAGGACGCCCTCGACTCCCGCCTTGCGGGCGGTTTCACGATCGGCGAGGGAGACCTTCACCTTGGCGGCGGACCGCTGGGCCGGCGCGCCCTGTGCCTTGCCGGATTTCTGCGGTCCAGGTGCCACGGCGGTCACGGACACCGGCAGGGATCCCGCCTTGCCGCCGGTGGCGAGGGGTACCTCGGCCGAACCCGCCGCCGGCCAGGTCACCTTGGGCTTGCGCTTGGTCCACGAATTCGCCGCGGCCGCGTCGGGCCGCTTCGTGCCGCCCACCGCGACCTTCTCGACCGGAACGGCCTTCGGCTGCTTCACCTCCGGCCGTGGGGCTCTGCCCTTTGTGTCGGCCGCCACGGCTGTCGCCGGCAGCAGGCTGACGAGGACTGCGGCGGCCAATGACGCCGATAGCCCCCGCTTATTAAAACGTCTCACGCCTTACTCCTCAAACGAATAAGGAAAAATATTTCGGCGCAGACTAACAGGATGCTCAAAGCCCTTTTTGGGGTCGAATAAATCCAAAGTGATCTTGGTGGTGTGAAGGGGATTTTTTCGCCAAGATCACGACAAAGCGCAAGGTGAGAGGGTGTGCAGCGCCGCGCCTGATCGGTAGAGTCGCGCGGCTGTCGACTATTGAGAGGTTTCCTTGACGCAGATAAGAAAGCACCGGGACGGGCCGGCGAGGCGCCTGATTGTGCGAGGAATTTCGCTCGCGCTGGTGGGTGGAATTCTTACTTCCGGTTTTCTCGTGTTGCCCGGAAACTCGCCGGCCGCCGTTGCCGCGACGACCGCCGATCCCGTCGCCGAGGGCTCGAAGAGCGAGGAGGATTTCGCGCTCGAACAGGCCAAGGCCACCGGCCAGCCCTACGAGCTGACCTCCGCCCGCACCGAGTCCACCGACACCTGGGCGCTCCCGGACGGCACCTGGTCCGTGAAGCGCCACGGCACACCGGTGCGGCTGCTGCGTGACGGGGCATGGGTACCCACCGACGCCAACCTCGCCTTCACCACCTCCGGATCGGTCGCGCCCAAGGCGTCCACCGTCGACGTGGCCTTTTCCGGCGGCGGCACCGGACCCCTGCTCACCGGCGTCAAGGAAGGCCGCACGCTCTCGCTGACCTGGCCGAACGCGTTGCCCACACCGACGCTCGCCGAGAACGTGGCGACGTATGCCGAGGTGCTCCCCGGCGTCGACCTCCAGCTCAAGGCGGAGATCGAGGGCTTCTCCCAGCTACTCGTCGTCAAGACGGCCGAGGCCGCCAAAAACCCCCAACTCGCCTCGCTCAAGTACAAGTTGGACACCGTTGGCCTGGACGTGTCCACCGACGCCGAGACCGGCAGCGTCAGCGCCGTGAATCCCGCGGGGCAGACGGTGTTCACCAGCCCCTCGCCCCTGATGTGGGACTCCACCACCGCCTCCAGCGGTACCGCCGCACCGACGGCGAGAAGCACCTTCAGCGCCTCGACCACCAGCACCACCAGCACCACCGAGACCACAGCCCCGGCCGACGCCTTCGACCCCGCGCCCGGTGCGCAGGACGCCCAGATGCCGACCACGGTCACCGGGGACACCCTGGAGATCAAGCCGGACCAGGCCCTGCTCACCGGTGAGCAGACTCAGTACCCGGTCTACATCGACCCCTCCTGGGCCTGGGGCGAGAAGCAGAACTGGACCAGGGTCTACAAGCAGTACCCGACCACCTCGTTCTGGAACACCAAGGACCCCATCCGGGTCGGCTACGAGGCCGAGACGGGCGGCTCGGACCGGATCTCCCGGTCCTTCGTCCAGCTCGACACCAGCGACACCCGGTACGCCCAGGTCAAAAGCTCAGTGTTCCGGATCCGCAACACCTGGTCCTGGTCGTGCCAGGACCGGCCGGTCCAGCTGTGGCACACCACCGGCATCACGAAGAAGACCACCTGGGCCAAGCAGCCCAGCAAGATCGGTTCGAGCCCGCTCGCGACGGTCGACGACGCCAAGGGGTGGAGCAAGGACTGCGCCGCCGGCAACCTGGAGTTCGACACCACAGCCAAGATGCGCGAGGCGGCCTCCAAGGGCTGGGCGAACATCACCCTGGGCCTGTACGCGGCAGACGAGACCGATACCTTCGGCTGGAAGAAGTTCGACGCGAAGAGCGCGATCCTCGAGACGACGTACAACACGCCGCCGAAGAAGCCCACGGGCCTCGGCACCAACCCGCGCACGCACTGCACCGCTGGCGGTTTGATCGGCAACACCCGCGTCAGCCTCTACGCGACGTTCGACGACAAGGACGGCGGCAACCTGACCGCCGAGTTCGAACTCTTCAAGGGCGCCGGCACCACGCCGCACAAGACGATGTCGCTGCCCGCCAACAAGGGCAAGGTCACCACTTGGGTGGTGCCGGACGCGGATCTGCCGACCGGCGACTGGACCTGGAAGGCACGGACCAGGGACCAGGACAACGCGACGTCCCCCTGGTCGGAGACTTGCAAGTTCACCATCGACCGCACCCGGCCCAGCAAGCCGCCAGTGATCACTTCGGCGGACAACAAGTTCCCGTCCGGTGAGAACGGCTGGCCCGAGGTGACCGGAAAGGCCCGCGAGCAGGGCCTGTTCGCCTTCGCGCCCAACGGCGTCACCGACGTCGACCACTACGTCTGGTGGACCGATTACGACCCGAACCCGAATGATGCCGAGCCCGGCGTCAAACCTCCTGTGCGCCCGCCCGGCTACGGCCCGCACTTCGTCTACGCGTACAGCGTCGACAAGGTCGGCAACCGTTCCGACGCGGCGACGTACCTCTACTACGCCGGCCGTTCCGTGCTGCGTGACGGTCCGACCGACCTCAACGGCGACACCAACGCCGACATCTGGAACGTCGACTCCAACGGCACGCTGCTGACCTACGCAGGCCAGGGCAACGGCGACTTCGCCGCGGCCACCAATGGCGGCAGGTTCTTCAACGGCGATGTGGAGTCGCGCGGTGACTGGCAGCAGGACGGCTACAACGACCTGGTCGCCCTGGAGTACGACTCCGCCGAGAGCCGGAAGCGGCTGTGGGCCTTCCGGAACAACGGAAGCGGTGTCATCGGCGAAGACGCCACCGAGCTGACCGTCACCTGCCCGAAGAACGACCCGGAGATCGGCTGCGAGGGCGACGAGAAGTGGACCGGCGACGACCACTGGTACAACGCCGAGCAGATCATCGCCGCGGGTGACCTCAACGGTGACTCCCAGCCGGATCTCCTCGTCAAGCAGGGCACGTTCCTCTGGGCCTACTACGGCAACCGCGCCACCTACGACCTCGACCTGGGCAACACGCGTGCTCCCGTCCTCGTCGGCACCGGCGACTGGGACAAGTTCACCGTGATCGCGCCGGGCGACGTCAACGGCGACAACGTCCCCGACCTGTGGATGCGCGAGGACGCCACGGGCGACATCTGGCGCTCGTACGGCAAGAAGGGCGCCAACGGTTACCTGGACCCGACTACCTGGGGCAACAGCGCGGCCCGCGTGAAGATCGCCCAGGGCTACCAGGCGTACGCGTACCCGGCCATCGGATCCGTCGGCGACGTCAACCGCGACGGCCTGGCCGACCTGTGGGCCCGCAAGACCGACAACACCATGCTCGGCTGGTACGGCAAGGTCCCCGGCACCGACAACAAGTCCTTCGGCTCCGTCTTCGTGATCGACGGCATCACCGGCGGCTCCCGCATCCCCGCGGGCACCACCCTGACCGGCGGGCAGTCCCTGGCCTCCCGCTCGGCCACGCTGACCATGCAGACCGACGGCAACCTGGTCGTCACCTCCAAGGCCGGCCAGCCCCTGTGGTCGTCCAAGACCGCGGGCAACGCGGGCGCCAAGGCCGTCATGCGGACCGACGGCAACCTGGTGGTCTACAAGGCCGACGGTGTGACCGTGGCCTGGGAAACGAAGACGCACGCCCCCGAGGGCTACGCGATCCTCCAGGACCGCGGCGACCTGGTCGTCTTCAACGTCAAGAGCCAGTCGCAGTGGAGCAGCGGCAGCTCGATCCGCCACGACTACAACGCCGACGGCTGCAGCGACATGGCCGACTGGTACGACTACGCCGACGGGCACGACGCCATCCACGACTTCACCACCAACTCCGACGGCACCTTCCAAGCGCCCAAGACCGGCTGGACGGTAGCGGCGGGCACCTGGACCGCGTCGGCGATGAAGCGCGTCACCGGCGACTACAACGGCGACGGCATCGGCGACGTCGCGGGCATCTACGGATACTCGGACGGCAGCGTCGCGTTCTACACCTGGACCGGCAAGGGCGACGGCACTTTCAACGCCCCGTTCAAGTCCTGGAACGTCGTCCCGGGCCAGTGGACCTTCGGCCGGATGACCCCGTACAGCGGCGACTTCAACGGCGACGGCCGCGACGACATCGCCGTCTGGTACGACTACGCCGACAAGCACGACACCATCTGGACGTTCACGAGCTCGGTGAAGGGCGGCTTCAATTCCCCCACCAGCTACTGGACGGCGGTCAACAGCTGGGAGCAGTCCCGGGCCAAGACCGTCACCGGTGACTTCAACGGCGACGGACGCGACGACCTCGTCTCCTTCTACGGCTACGCCGACGGCAGCGAGAAGATGTGGACGTTCAGCGCCACGGCCGACGGCAAGTTCGTACCCGCCGCCTCGTGGAACTCCACGACCTGGGGCGACTGGGCCCGTACGTCGTTCCACGCGGGCGACTTCAACGGCGACGGCCGCGACGACGTGGCGGCCTGGTACGACTACGTGGACGGCCACGACGGGATCATCGTGTTCCCGAGCAGCACCACCGGCACCTTCAGCGCCTCCTACACTGCGTGGACCGTCGGGCCGGACAACTGGTGGCGCGAAAACGTGAAGCCGGTCACCGGTGACTTCAACGGTGACGGACGCGACGATTTCGGCGCGTTCTACGGCTACGACGACGGCAGCGTCAAGATGTTCACCTTCACCGCCAAGACGGACGGCAAGCTGAACAACCCCGTCGCCGGCTGGTCCACCACTCCGGGCAACTGGACCCGCGAGCGGGCGCTCTTCCTGGAGCAGCAGAACTGAGTCACGAAGCACACGGGCACACCGCGGCCCGGCACACCGCGGCCCGGCACACCGAGGCCCGGGACGCATGCGTCCCGGGCCGCGGTATGTGTACGCGCCTCCTGCAGGTGCTCCGCCCTATCCGCTGTGGGGCGGCAGGAGTTGCTTCTTCCTGGCCTCCGCGATCCACCGGCCGGCGGTGGCTTCCGAGCGTGCCCATCGGGCCGCGATGGCGCGGCGGGGCGGGATTCCGTGCTCGATCGCCCAGTTGTAGACATCAGCCACCGCCACCGCGTGCTGGTCGCCGCCGCCATAGGGCCGGCCCTCCGAAGCCGCGGCGGTGGGCACCTCTTTGGCCGTCTCCTCCGTATGGGCCTCGGCGGCGGTCTTGAGCAGCCTGTCCAGGGGAAGGCGGCGGATGGACGTCGCCGTGACCGGTGACCCTTCGGGAGCGGATACGTAGAACCCGTTCGGCTTGGATCCCCCCGGCGGGTAGCCGATGACGAAGGCGTAGCCCTCGTACCCGGGCAGGTCCTCCACGGTGACCGCGTTCGTGGTGGTGCTGACCTTCACGTCCGCTGCCCTCCTTCCAGCTTGATCACCCACATGTAACGTGAGCGCGCAAATTGATCGTGGGCATGCCATGGTTTCGGCCGCCCCCGGCCCATGATGCCGCAGCGGCCCGCCGGGGCGCCTTCGCCGCTCTCCGCTTCCTTCCGCAATGTGATCGCTGAATTGTAAAAGATCCGTGCAACATGATCGGGGCTGTGTCATGATGGCGCCCGCGCCCCAGCTCCACGCAGCAGCACCGAGCAGGGGCCTCTTTCGCGCCTCCCACCTCCTAATGCTGTTGTC
>NZ_JAGGOY010000138.1 GCF_018614095.1 Streptomyces sp. ISL-87
AGGGACTTAGCGTCCTCTCAGAGCCTGTGCCACCAGCAAGGGTCACGGCGGACCTCACCGAGACCGAACGCAGGCACCCCTTCAGCGCCCTGGCGAACCTCGAAACGGCCCGCAAGTGCGTCACCCGCGTCAACAACGCTGCAGGCCAATACACCTAGTTGTCGAAGGCATTGGCGTCCCTGAGCCGGTCGCGTTGGAGGCGGTGGGCGAGGGCGCGGCGTACCGAGGCGGGTGCGGTGGCCGTGGTGGGGGTCTGCGCGGGGACGTCCAGGCCGCGGCTGATCTCGTCGTACGCATCGCGGTAGCTGCCGGGCATGTCCGCCCGGTGCCGCAGCAGGTCCTCTTCGAGGAGGCGCCGCAGTTCGTCGACATTCTGTGGGGTGAAGCGCTTCCTTCCCCGGGCGATGGCGTTGACGTGGCGGGTACAACGGGCGGTGTCGTAGAAGTTCTCGGAGATCTCCTCCGCGAGGCCCCACAGCCGCCCCTCCAGCCATGGGGTGTCGGGCTGGTCGAGGGAGAGCCCGATCGGGGGCGGCGGATCGCCTGCCCTGTGCTTCGTCACCTGCTTGGAGACCGCGGGCTGACTCATGTCGGTGAGCCGGGCGATCTTCTCCTGAGTCCAGCCAAAGCCGGCGAGCACCTTGATCATCTCGGCTCGCAGCTTCCTCATCTCCTCGCCGGCCCGGATGACCTCGTTCATCTCGGCGAGCATCCGCTCGGCCTGCTCCTCGGTCAGCGCGGGGTGTACGTCCTCGTCCTCTGCTCCTGTCATATCTCGGTTATACACCCTGAGTGCGTGGCCACAACCGGGTTGTATAACCAAGTTATGAGGTGGCAGGATGCGCCTCATGCCCACCTTCTGTGCACCTGATGGCACCCTCCTCGGCTACCGCGTCCTCGGAGACGGCGACCCGGTCGTCTGCATCCCCGGCGGTCCTGCGGACTCCCGCTACCTCGGCGACCTCGGCGGCCTGTCCGCGCACCGCCGGCTGATCATCCTGGATCTGCGCGGCACCGGCCGGTCCGCGATTCCCGTGGACACCGCCTCCTACCGCTGCGACCGCCTGGTCGACGACGTGGAGGCCCTGCGCCAACACCTCGGACTCCCTCGGATGGACCTGCTCGGCCACTCCGCCGGCACGAACATCGCGACGCAGTACGCGGCCCGGTACCCGCAGCACCTGGGCAGGCTCGCCCTGGTCGGCCCAAGTACCCGGGCTGTCGGTATCGAGATCACCGGGGAGATGCGACGCGAGCTCGCGCTGCTACGGAAGAACGAGCCGTGGTATCCGACGGCATTCGCCGCCCTGGAGGCGATCACCACGGGTAGGGGCGGCGACCCGGAGGCCATCGCTCCCTTCTTCCATGGCCGTTGGGGCACCGCTGCTCAGCAGCACCACGCGGCCGGTCGGCCGGACAACCAGGAAGCCGTCGCTCTGTTCGGGGCCGAGGGCGCCTTCAGCCCGGACTCCACCCGTGCGGCGCTCGCCACCTGCGAGGTCCCCGTCCTGCTGCTCGCCGGGGAGTTCGACGTGAACAGCCCTCCGCAGTCGGCGGCAGAGTTCGCAGGACTGTTTCCCGACTCCGAACTCGTCGTACAGCCGGGGGCGGGCCACTACCCCTGGCTCGACGACGCCGAGCAGTTCGTGGCAACCACCGCCGCATTTCTGGGGCGGTGATTCGATCCGAACGCCGGGCGGTGTGAGCCGAGGCATGTCTCGGCTCGCACCGCCCCTGCGCCCTGGTCGGTCGCCGGCGCGCGGGCATCGGGAATTACGTGGGCCAGCGGCTCGGCGTCGGCTTCACGCGCGGACAGGAGATGTGTCGTGAGCGGCACACGGATGCCGTGCCACTCTGCTGCGCGCAGCAGGGCTCCCCCGATGGAGTCGGGTTCCAGTGGTCGGCCCGCCTCCGCGTCGCGCTGCATGGAGGATCTGCTGTCGGCGGGGAACGCGTAGTACCGCTTCAAGGCTTCGGCGGCTTCTACCTGTCCGCCGCAGGCCCGGCTGACCGCCACGGTCTCCTGAACCAGGGGCCCGTCAGCTCGTCCCGCCGCTCTGCCCCGACGTTGCCGATGGGCGGCTGATGGCGGGTGGTGAGCAGGCGAAGGGGCAAGGAAGGCCAGTTTCCCCAACAGGACCGCGTTCTCGTCCGGCAGGACGCGGGTGGTAACGCCGGCGCCCGCGAGCTGCGCGGCGAGCGGGACGGTCCGCTCCTGTCGACCGGCCAGGTCGATCTCGACGAACGGGCTGCCGTTTTCGATGACTCCTGGCGTGGTGCGGGTGGACCCGACGCGAACGACGGCCTCGACCACATGCTCTGCCCCGTCGCGGGCCCGCAGGGTGTCCATGTGTTCGACACCGTTGACTAGGGGCAGCACACACCGTTGGCGAGCGACTGGGGCGGGAGGCGGTCGAGTGCGGTGTTCTTGACCGTCACCAGGCACAGGTCGACCGGCTCACGCAGCATGGTGTCCGCCTCGACGGTGGCATGGAAGTCGCCGAACTGCCTGCTGTGTACGCGAATTCCTTCATCACCCAGACGACTGGCGGTCTCCTCGCGTGCCAGGCAGATCACGCGGTGTCCGGCGCGGGAGCGTACGACGCGCCGGCACCGGCGACACCGAAGGCGACCACGGCGGCGAGGGTGATGATGAAGCCTCGCCTGCCTGCACTTTGCGCCATCGGCGGACCTGGAGGCATGGAGCGTCCCCGGTACGACATCGGCACGCGGCCCGCGTCCGGGGCCGGTCCGCGGGGCTGAGTGGGCTGGTGCGTGCTGGGTGGACCGTTGACTGCGGACGGGGCGGAGGGCGGGGTCGGATGGCTCTGGACCAGGGTGGGGGCAGCAGTACGCACCCTCATGTCGGCGGTGACCGGGTCGGGCAGCCACTCCTCGGAGCGGCGCAACACCGTCTCAGTGTTCGCCAGCCGGCAGAGCCCGATGATCTCGGTGATCGACGGCCTGGCCTCGGGGTCCTTCGCGAGGCAGCGGTTGACCAGCTCTGTCAGCGGCTCCGGAACCGCGGTGAGATCGGGTTCCTCGTGGACGATCCGATAGAGCACGCCCTGGGAAGCGCCTTCACCGAAAACCGGGGCCCCCGTCGCCGCGTACGCCGCGACCTGGCCGAGCGCGAAGATGTCGGTGGCCTGGGTCACCCCGCGCCCGGCGGCCTGCTCAGGAGCCATGTACGAGGGGATGCCGATGATGACGCCGTTGCCGGTCAAGGAGCTGGTATCGGCAGCGTGGGCGATACCGAAGTCGATGACGCGGGGCCCGTCGGCGGCCAGCAGCACATTGGACGGCTTGAGGTCGCGGTGCACGATCCCCGCGCCATGGATAGCGCGTAACGCCTCTGCGTACAGTCGGCCGCATCGTCCTAGCGCCCCGCCGGTCGGGCCGACGGGGGCTTCCAAGGCGTCAGCTCATAAGCAGTAGCCGCGTGTGCGGTACGAGCTTCCGGTTCACGCTGGTGCTCTGCACGAAGATCGTGAAATCGTCGTTGTGGTCCGGCTTGACGCGAATTTCCGTGTCCGGCAGGCCGAGCACGGATCGAGCCTCCGGCCCGGTGTACACCCGGTCCGTCTTCTTCTCCAGCACCGCAATCTGCTTCCGCGCCTGGATCTTCTCCGACTTACTCAACTGATAGAACGCACAACCGGTACGGTAAGTGTGCCCGCATTCGATGACCCAGTCGCGGATCGCCGCTTCACGAGCCACCGGAATCAGCTGGTACTCGGACGGATTCACCGGGGTGAGACCGGCTGCCTTGATGGTGTCCTTGTTGACGGTATCGGCACCCGTGGAGAACACTGCCCGCGATCCCCGGATGCCCTGGGTACGGCCCACCATAAATTTCTCGGTTGCCTGCTGGATGACCTGCCCGGCTTCCTCCAGACCCTGTGTGCTCGTGGCGTCCCAGATGGCGATGTTGTCCTTCGGGAAACCGCACTGCATGGCCTCGCGCTTGCCCATCTGGTCCGGCACGAGGACGGCGAGCGTCCAGTTGTCCTCCTGCGTCTCGACCATCTTGGCCACGGACTGCACCAGTTCACGCGGCTCCCTGGCAGGGGCATCCGGGCAGCGATGACTTGCGTTCTCCTGCCCGTCGGTCAGTACGAACGTCAGGAAGCTGTGGTCGCCGTACAGTTGAGCTGTCTGCGCCAGCTCCCGCTGCGACTTCAGCGTGGCCGCCAGCAGAGCCGTCATTCCACCGACCCGGTACAGCTGCTTCAGGGACGGCATCCGCAGCACGTCCTTGTCGTAGATGACGCAGTCCACCTTGTCTGCGAAGACGTACACCGTGACGCGGGTTTCCTGGTCCAGTTCCTTCGATCGGCGGGCCAGATATGCAATCTGCTGGTCGGCGACTTCGACGACCTTGCCGTTCAGGTGCGACATGGACGAACTGGCATCCAACACAAGAGCAACGTGATTGATGTAGTTCTGGTTTCCGGACATGACCGCTCTCCCTCTTTCCGACTCGATGCTCCTACCTTCTCACCCACCACTGACAATCGATCTTGGCTCCCAGACTGGAAGAAGCGCCCACTCCACCGGGGGCGCAGCCGAACTGCTGCCCCCACCGTGCTTCTAGGCTCGATCCAGGAGGGCGGTCCGCGGGTTGCCTGGTGGCTCCGCCCCTTCGAGTGGTGTTTGTGCCCATTCGACGCCCAGCTCCGCGTCAGGCTGCCAGGACCGATGGGGTCAGTACGCCAACGGGGCCGGAGACCCCTTGTGCACCGGCAGGGGAGGCGAAGTGCAGGCCCGCGGGCTGGGGTTGGCCGCGTAAGTCAGCACTCTTTCGTCATGGCGCGCCGCCACCGGCGCCCCGCGTGGCCAGTATCGAAGCCCCCATCTGCCCGCACATGGCGGAGCAGCCCATCTGGGCCTTGATCCGCCGGACACGCCCTGGCTCAGGGTGAACCGTGCGGACGTGGCTGGCTGAGAGACGGAGCCCGTACGCCAGGCAGCAGTCGGAACAGAGGCTCGCGACGAGGGTTCCGCAGGCGCAGCTGGTGCATTCCGCCGTCCGGGGTCGCTCGCAGCAGGCGGGGACGTGTGCTGCAGCACGATCCTTGCTTCCCCGGCCTGGCCAGACATGGCCGCAGCGATGAGCCGGCTCGATGGTCAGGGAGTGGACGTAGGAGGGCATGCTCGTCGACGCGCACGCGGCGGGTGTCGGCGTCGACCAGGCGGTCGCCGCCGTCATGGCCGCCGGGCAGCCCGCCCCCGCAGCCGGTGCCACGGCACCGCCCGCCACCGGGGTTCCGGCCGCACGCGCCGTGAGGCCCACGACCCGTCGGCACCGCCCGTTGCAGAGCAGCCACCTACTCCCGCCCCGGCTCCCGCCCCGGCTCCCGCTCCCGGTCCGGCGCTTCGGCCCCTGCGCCGGAGGCGGTGGGCTTGAGCGAGGACGCGCGCCGTTTACTGGGGCCACTGAGCGAGGGCCTGGACGTCCCCAAGGACCTCGACCTCGAACTCAACGGCCGCAACAAGACGCTGCACCAGCTCGGTGTCCGCCCGGACGCGCACGCCCGGATCGTGTCCGTGGCCAAGCATGTCCTAGATGATCAATTCCAAGGGGTGCCTGCGGTGACGAGAGCGAGGGTGTTCAAGATCGTTGTGTGACGAACAACCTGAACACCCTCGCGACCGCACTCTACGTGACAACGGATGACCTGCTGAAGGAGCGG
>NZ_JAGGOY010000013.1 GCF_018614095.1 Streptomyces sp. ISL-87
CCACGCCGTCCACCGCTCGGCCCACGCCCGCCCACCGCCCACCGCCCACCGCCCGGCCCACGCCCACGCCCACGCGCCGGCACCGGCCCACGCCCGCGCGCCGGCACCGCGCCGGATCCCGCGCTACAGCGCCGCCGGCTCCGGGGCCCCGGTCGCCGCGCCCGTCCGTACGCCCACCCGGGTGCGGGTGGCGACCAGTTGACCCTCCTGCGGGTACGCGTGCCAGGTCCGCCACCGCACCTGCCCCTCGTAGCGCTGCGCGAGCAGGGCGGTGAAGGCGTGCGGGATGCCCGGGAAGGTCCCGGCGAGCCCGTTCGGGTGGTCAGCGACCAGGGCGAGCAGCTCCTGCGCCCGCCCTGCGAAGGAGCCGCGGGACAGGGTCTCGACCCGCGCGGCGAACTCGTACTCCCAGTCACCCACCCGCTTGGCCACGCCGAGCGGCAGCGACGTACTGCTGCCGGGCATACAGGCGACCGTCTCCGAACAGCGCACCGCGCCCTCCTCCAGGAGCACCTGATGGGAGGCCCCGAGCAGACGCAATTCCACGTTGGCACCGGACAGTTCGAGGTTCAGTACGGCCAGGGCGGGCAGCCGCTCCCGACCCAGGGCCCAGGCGAGATCGGCGGCACGCGTGTCGGTGTAGGTGGTCTGGAGGGTCGTGAGCATGAGTCGGCTCCGCAAACGCGCGAGGGAGATGGGCCGGGGCCCGCCAGCGGTAGTCAACGGGTGGGGGGACACCGGCACGGGTCCACAGGAAGTCCAGGGAGGTCCGAGGACTGGTCTACTCAACCGAGGGAATCATGAAAGGCACGGCACTCACAGCGTTTTTACCCAACTTGACGGGGTTTACATCCCCCCGGGGGCTCCCCGGTTCACGTGTTCAAACACATGCCGCCCGTACGCCGTAACGCGACCCCGAATCGGCGGCCCCAACAAGAGGCCTAACAAGAGGGCGCCCGACGGCAGTTGCGCCGCCGGGCGCCCTCACGTACGCGGTGCCGGCTGCCCCGTGTCAGCTGGACCCGCACCCTCCTCCGCCGCAGGAGGAGGACGATCCCCCGCAGGACGAGGACGACCCGCAGGAGGACGAGGAACCAGAGGAGGACGAGGACCCGCCGTCGCCGGACCACCAGCTGTTACCGCTCCCGGCGCCCCGCCCCCGCCCGCGTGATCCGGACTTCCCGCCGACGGACCCCTTGCTCCGGGAACCGACGGCCAACAGGCAGATGAGGACCACCACACTCACGATCACTACGGCCAGGATCATGTCCTCGCCCCCTCTCTCACTCCCCGGTCCCCCGGGGCCCGGGACCCCCGCGTCCCGTGTGAAGGGGGGATGCCCCCAGGCCACCACCGCCAAAGCACACTTGAGCAACTCCAGAGGTTCACCCCAGGATGGCGCTCATGAGCGCACCCGTGGGCGGCAGCCGCCCCTTCCTCAACCGCCGCCTGGCGGCCTTCGGCACGACGATCTTCGCGGAGATGTCGGCGCTGGCCGCCCGCACCGGGTCGATCAACCTCGGACAGGGCTTCCCCGACACCGACGGCCCGGCGGAGATCGCGGAGGCGGCCTCCCGCGCGGTCCTCTCCGGCCTCGGCAACCAGTACCCGCCGGGCCCCGGCATCCCGGAGCTGCGCACCGCCGTCGCCGCCCACCAGCAGCGCTTCTACGGCCTCCCCTACGACCCGGACACCGAGGTCCTCGTCACGGCCGGCGCGACGGAGGCCATCGCCGCCGCCCTCCTCGCCCTCCTCGAACCCGGCGACGAGGTCATCGCCCTCGAACCCTTCTACGACTCGTACGCGGCCTGCATCGCCATGGCCGGCGCGGTCCGCGTCCCGCTGACGCTGCGCGCCCCGGACTTCCGCCCCGACATTGACGCCCTTCAGGACGCCATCACCCCGCGCACCCGGCTGCTCCTGCTGAACACCCCGCACAACCCGACGGGCACGGTCCTGACCCCGGCCGAACTCGCGGCGATCGCGGACCTCGCGGTGCGCCACGACCTCCTGGTCATCACCGACGAGGTCTACGAACACCTGGTCTTCGAGGGCTCCCACACCCCGCTGGCCTCCCTGCCCGGCATGCGCGAGCGCACGGTGACCATCTCCTCGGCCGGCAAGACCTTCTCCTTCACCGGCTGGAAGGTCGGCTGGGTGACGGCCCCGCCCGCCCTGATCACCGCGGTCCGCTCGGCGAAGCAGTTCCTGACCTACGTCTCCTCCGGCCCCTTCCAGTACGCCGTCGCCGAGGCGCTCGCCCTGCCCGACACGTACTACGACGCCTTTCGCGCCGAGCTGGCCGCCAAGCGCGACCTCCTCGCCGACGGCCTCGCCGCGGCCGGCTTCGAGGTCTACCGCCCCCAGGGCACGTACTTCATCACCACCGACATCGCGCCCCTCGGCGAGAAGGACGGCCTCGCCTTCTGCCGCGCCCTCCCCGAACGCTGCGGGGTCGTCGCCATCCCCAACCAGGTCTTCTACGACGACAAGTCCGCCGGAGCCACCCAGGTGCGCTGGGCCTTCTGCAAGAAGACGGCCGTCCTGGAAGAGGCCGTCACCCGCCTCCAGCGGCTGACGTGACCACCGTCTCCGTACGGACCGTCAACACGGCCGCACCGGCCGCGGCGGTCGCGCTCGGGGTGTTCGCCGCCGTGCGCGGCGCCGGGGTGCTGGTGCTCGCCGCCGGGGCCTGGTGGGCGGGGAAGAGCCCCGTCAAGGTGCTCGGGGGGTCCTGGGACTCCGTCTGGTACCTGCACATCGCCGCACACGGGTACGGGCGGACCCAGATGTGGGCGGACACCGGGTCCGTGCAGAGCGACTACGCATTCTTCCCGCTGTACCCACTGCTCGTGCGGCTGGCCGGGGGCACCGCCTCCGCCGGGCTCGCGGTCGCCTGGGCCGCCGCCGCGCTGGCCGCCGTCGGGGTCCACCGGGTCGGGGCGAGGCTGCTCGGGCCGCGCGGCGGGGTGCTGCTGGTGGCGCTGTGGGCGGTACTGCCGCACTCGGTGGTGCTGACCCTCGGCTACACGGAGGCGCTGCTCGCCGCGCTGGCCGCGTGGACCCTGTACGCCCTGCTGTGCGGGCGCTGGCTGTGGGCGGCCGGCCTGTCGGTGCTCGCCGGGCTGACCCGGCCGACGGGGATCGCGGTGGCCGCCGCCGTCTCCGTCATGGCGCTGCACGAGCTGGCCTTACGAAGATCCCGCGCGCCCGAGGTGTGGGCGGCCGGGCTGCTGGCCCCGATGGGCTGGGCGGCGTACGTCCTGGCCGTGGGGGCGCGCGGGCGGGATCCGCTCGGCGGGTACTTCACGGTGCAGCGGCGCTGGGGCTCCCGCTTCGACTTCGGCGTCGGGGCGCTGCGCTCGGCGGAGAAGGTGGTCAGCGGCGGGCACGTACCGCTCGCCACCACCGTGACCGTGGCGGTGCTGGCCGCGGCGGTGCTGCTGGCGGTGCTGCTGGCGCTGGACCGAATGCCGCTGGCGGTGCTCGCGTACACCGGGGTGCTGATGCTGATCACCTTCGGCGGGGCCGGGTTCTTCGAATCGAAGCCGCGCTTCCTGGTGCCCGCGTTCCCGCTGCTGCTGCCGGTGGCCGCCGTCATGGCGAGAGCCCGGCCGCGCACCGCGGTCATGGTGACCGCGGTTCTGGCCGGGCTCTCCTGCGGCTACGGGGTGTACCTGCTCCTCGTGGCCAAAGTACCGCTGTGACCGGGACGATTAGCCGGGACGACTAGTTGGTGTCGTCGCCGGTGTCCTCGTCGCCGGTGTCCTCGTCGCCATCGGAGGAGTCGACGTCGTGCTCCAGGCCGAGCTGCTCCACGAGCCACTTGTCGAACTCGATGGACGCGCGGACCCAGCTGACCGTGGAGGAGACGAAGTGCTCCAGGCTGACGCCGGTGCCGATCAGCATCTGCGCCTCGCCGATCAGGCGGACGGAACCGTCGTCGTGCGTGTGGCTGTAGACCTTCGGCCACAGCGTGCGGCGGTTCCAGTCGTCGATCGACTCGAGGAGCTGCGGCTTCTCGTCGATCTTGTGCGGACGGTCATAGAAGGTCCGCACCGAGAAGACCTGCTGCTCGTCTTCGCCGCGGAACATGAAGTACGTGCGGAATTCCTCCCACGGCGCCGCGAGGTCACCCTCGTCGTCGACGACGTACTTGAGCTCCATCTGGTCGAGCAGCTGCTTGACCAGATCCTGGTCGGGGACGACGGGGCCCGCCGGTCCTGTGGCCTGCGGATCGGGCTGCTGCCCTCCGAAGTTCGGAATCGAGGCCGGGTCGATGCTCACCGTGTACTTCCCTTCGTGCGGATGATGTCATCCTCCCCCATGGCTCCTACCCCGTGTCCAGCCCCGCACGTACGATCCGCTCCGGGCGGACAGGAGTAAGGCCCGGGTGACCAGGCCGGACGGCCGTCCGGCCTGGTCAGAGAGCCTTGCCGACCAGCAGGTCCTCACCCGCCACGTCGACCCGTACCGTGTCGCCGTCCTTGACCTCGCCCGACAGGATCTCCTTGGCCAGCCGGTCGCCGATGGCCGTCTGGATCAGGCGGCGCAGTGGGCGGGCGCCGTACGCGGGATCGTTGCCCTTGTCCGCCAGCCAGGCCAGGGCGTCGGGGGTGACGTCCAGGGTCAGGCGGCGGTCGGCCAGCCGCTTCGCGAGGCCGCCGATCTGGAGCTCGGCGATGTGGGCCAGCTCGTCCTTGGTCAGGGCGGAGAAGACCACCAGGTCGTCGAGGCGGTTGAGGAATTCCGGCTTGAAGGACCCGCGGACCAGGTCCAGGACCCTGGCCTTCTTGTCCTCGGCCGAGATCGCCGGGTCCACCAGGAACTGGCTGCCCAGGTTCGAGGTCAGGACCAGGATGGTGTTGCGGAAGTCCACGGTGCGGCCCTGGCCGTCCGTGAGGCGGCCGTCGTCCAGGACCTGGAGCAGGATGTCGAAGACCTCGGGGTGGGCCTTCTCGACCTCGTCCAGGAGCACGACGGAGTACGGGCGGCGGCGGACGGCCTCGGTGAGCTGGCCGCCCTCCTCGTAGCCCACGTAGCCGGGCGGGGCGCCGACGAGGCGGGCCACGCTGTGCTTCTCGCCGTACTCCGACATGTCGATGCGGACCATGGCCCGCTCGTCGTCGAAGAGGAAGTCCGCGAGGGCCTTGGCCAGCTCCGTCTTGCCCACGCCCGTCGGGCCCAGGAAGAGGAACGAGCCCGTGGGGCGGTCCGGGTCCGCGATGCCGGCGCGGGTGCGGCGCACGGCGTCGGAGACGGCCCGTACGGCCTCGCCCTGGCCGATCAGGCGGCGGCCCAGCCCGGCCTCCATGCGCAGCAGCTTCTGGGTCTCGCCCTCCAGCAGGCGGCCGGCGGGAATGCCCGTCCAGGCGCCCACCACGTCCGCGATGTCGTCGGGGCCGACCTCGTCCTTGACCATGGTCCTCTCGGAGGCCTCCGCCTCCGCCTCGGCCTCGGTGGCCTCCGCCAGCTCGCGCTCCAGCGCCGGGATCTCCCCGTAGAGCAGCTTGGAGGCGGAGTCGAAGTCGCCGTCGCGCTGGGCGCGCTCCGCCTGGCCGCGCAGGTCGTCCAGGCGCTCCTTGAGCTCGCCGACGCGGTTGAGGGACTGCTTCTCCTTCTCCCAGCGGGCGGTGAGGCCCCGCAGGTCCTCCTCCTTGTCCGCCAGGTCCTTGCGGATCTTGTCCAGGCGCTCCAGCGAGGCCGGGTCGGACTCGTTCTTCAGCGCCAGCTCCTCCATCCGCAGGCGGTCCACCGAGCGCTGGAGCTCGTCGATCTCCAGGGGGGAGGAGTCGATCTCCATGCGGAGGCGGGACGCGGCCTCGTCGACCAGGTCGATGGCCTTGTCTGGGAGGAAGCGGGAGGTGATGTACCGGTCCGAGAGGGTCGCGGCGGCCACCAGCGCGCTGTCGTTGATGACGACCTTGTGGTGGGCCTCGTAGCGGCCCTTGAGGCCGCGCAGGATCGCGATGGTGTCCTCCACGGTCGGCTCGGCGACCAGCACCTGCTGGAAGCGCCGCTCCAGCGCCGCGTCCTTCTCGATCCGCTCGCGGTACTCGTCGAGCGTGGTCGCGCCGACCATGCGCAGCTCACCGCGCGCCAGCATGGGCTTGAGCATGTTGCCCGCGTCCATGGCCGAATCGCCGCCGGCGCCCGCGCCGACGACAGTGTGCAGCTCGTCGATGAAGGTGATGATCTGGCCGTCGCTCGACTTGATCTCCGCGAGGACGGTCTTCAGGCGCTCCTCGAACTCGCCGCGGTACTTGGCGCCCGCGACCATCGCGCCGAGGTCCAGGGCGACGAGGCGCTTGTTCTTCAGGGACTCGGGGACGTCGCCCTTGACGATGCGCTGGGCCAGGCCCTCGACGACGGCCGTCTTGCCGACGCCGGGCTCGCCGATGAGCACCGGGTTGTTCTTCGTACGGCGGGACAGGACCTGGACGACGCGGCGGATCTCGTGGTCGCGGCCGATGACCGGGTCGAGCTTGCCCTCGCGGGCGGCGGCGGTGAAATCGGTGCCGAACTTCTCCAGGGCCTTGTACTGGCCCTCGGGGTCGGGGGTGGTCACCCTCCGGCCTCCTCGTGCGTTCTGGAAGGCGGTCAGCAGCTTCTTGGCCGTCGCGCCCTGGGTGGAAAGGACTTCACCGGCCGCGCCGCCCTTGGCGGCGATGGCGATGAGCAGGTGTTCGGTGGAGAGGTAGTCGTCGCCCAGCTTCCCGGCCTGCGCGTCGGCCTCGGCGAGTACGGCGAGCAGGTCGCGGGTCGGCTGCGGGGGTGCGACGGTGGAACCGGTGACGCTGGGCAGGGCGGCCAGCAGCCGCTCCGCGCCGCTCCGTACGGCCGCAAGGTCGGCCTCGGTGGCGGCGAGGAGGTCGACGAGGTTCTCGTTGTCCTCGCCGGCGAGCAGGGCCAGCAGCAGGTGCGCGGGGGTCAGGTCCGCGTGGCCGTCCTTGACGGCCCTGCTGGTGGCTGAGTTCAGCGCGTCCCGGCTCTTGTTGGTCAGCTCGGCATCCACGTGCGACTTCTCCTCTCCGTACGGTTCATGCGTACTGCACAGACTCTGCCATGAGGAACCTGCACAAAGTTGAGTCTATTCCACTCAAGGCGAGCCTCGTTACCCTTCAGCGCATGTCTCTCGACGTACTGAACCCGACGCCCGAGTACCTCGCCTTCTGGCGGGAGCGGCACGTCTGCACCCTGACCACCCCGCGCCCGGACGGCAGCCCGCACGTGGTGCCGGTGGGGGTGACCTATGACCCCGAGGCGGGGCTCGCGCGGGTGATCAGCAACAAGCACAGCAAGAAGGTCCGCAACATACTGGCCGCGCAGGCGACGGGGCCGGACGGCTCGGCCCGGGTCGCGGTGTGCCAGATGGAGGGGCGCCGCTGGGCGACGCTGGAGGGGCGCGCGGTGGTGTGCACGGACGAGGCGTCGGTGGCCGAGGCCGTGGCGCGCTACGCGGAGCGGTACGGGCGGGCGCCCTCGCCCAATCCGGACCGGGTGGTCCTGGAGATCACGCTGGACCGGGCGATGGGCCGGGCGTGAGCCTGCCGGTGTCGTGTCCCGGCGCGTGGCCTGCGCATGCCTGGGCGTGGCCTGCGCATGCCTGGGCGTGCCCTGCCCGGCCGGCGGCCTCACCGGCGGCCTTCCCCAGGCCGGCGGCCTTCCCCAGGCCGGCGGTCTTCCCCGGCTGATTGTCCGATTCAACTACTGGACGCGGACATCACAGCGGCGCCATCGTGGTCAGGTCCACGATGGCGCCGCTGTGTGGGGGTAGCGCCTGAGCGATCTGCAACGACGGGGGAATCGCGTCAGGCACTGCGGGGGGTGGCGGTGGTGATATCGGGTTCGAAGAGCTGGTGGTCGCGCTGATCGAGGTTGACGAAGACCATGCCGTACCGCACTTCGCAGCGGACGGGCTGCGGCGCACCGCGGGGGCGGCGCAGGCAGCGGTAGGCGCGTACGTCCTCGTCCTCCTCGCGCACGACGACGATCGGTTGGCCGAACAGGGTGACCATCAACGAATCGCCGGTGTGGGGGATGGCAGTGGCGAGATCGATGAACTGCCACCCCGACCGGTACGCCGATGCCATCTCGCGTCGGAAGTCTCGGTCGTCGGGGGTCATCAGACGGCCATCACAAGTGCGGTGACGGGCACGATCGTCCAGCCCGTGTCACTGGCCGGCAGAGCCGTCCAGCCGGTGTCCGTCTTGCCCGCCGGCTCACTGGTCCAGCCGGTGTCGCTGTCTTCCAGAGCCGTCCAGCCGGTGTCCGGCTTGCCCGCCGGAGCGATGGCCGGCAGAGCCGTCCAACCGGTGTCACTGGCCGGCAGGGCCGTCCAGCCGGTGTCCGACTTGCCTATCGGCCCGGTGGTCCAGCCGGTGTCGTCGGCCCGAGCGCTCCCCGCGTCACTCTCAACGGCACTAACTGCCCCAAAGGCCGCAACAGCGGAGAAAACAACGGCAAGCGCCGAGCGAAGCATTCTCTTATACATGGTCGGCTTCGTCCTCACTTGATGGAATCCTCTCCCCCGCCTGTCAGACGATGGCTCATTCAGGCACGTCAATGCCACAGGGACGATGCATCATGTTCTTGCATGTTCAGGACCCTGGGGGGTGGAGATTTGCCCAAAAGCATGACAATCCCGACACATCCCCACTCCGTCACGTCCATGTGCAGCGAGGGGACCCGCCTCTACGCGGCCGCGCTCAGCACCGGCCGGATCGCTCGGAGCGAGGTGCAGCATGCCCCCTGCCTGCTGGAATTCGCTCTGCTGCAGCCTGATCCGGATGACGCGAACCAGCTCCGTCCGGTTCCCCCATCCGTCGCACTGGCCCAACGGCTCCATCCGATTGAACGTGAGATCCAGGACCGCCGTCGCAGCGCTGTAGATCTCACCGATGCTTTCGAGCCGTTCCTGACCATCAGCGCCCAGAACCCGGCCAACACGCACGCCATCACGGTCCTGGAGGGCTTCGAGCGGATCAACGCCGCCCTCGACCTGGCGACCGCGGAGTGCCACACCGAGGTGCTGACGGTCCAGCCGGGCGGGGCCCGGCCCTCTCTCGCCCTGACACAGGCCCTGGAGCGGGACGCCCCGCTGATCGACCGCGGCATCAGTTTAAGGACGCTCTACCAGCACACCGCGCGGCACAGCCAGGGCACCCTCGCGTACGTGGACCGGATGTCCGCCGGGAAGGTGGAGATCCGCACGCTTGAGGAACTGATCGAGCGTCTCATCATCTTCGACCGCACCGTCGCCTTCATCCCGGTCAGCGACGACCGGCGGATGGCGCTGGAGCTCCGCCACCCGGGCCTGGTCGACTATCTCATCAAGGTGTTCGAGCAACTGTGGCGCCGGGCTGTGCCGTTGCGCGACGAGGTCACGTACACACACATGCCGGAGGGCATCTCCGGTGTGCAGCGTTCCATCGCCCAGCTGCTCGTCGAGGGGCATGTGGACGAGGCCATCGCGCGCCGGCTGGGGATGAACGTACGCACCTGCCGGGCACACATCGCGAAGCTGGCCACCGCGCTGGGCAGCGGGAGCCGGGCCCAACTCGGCTTCCTCATCGCCCAGTCGGGGATCCTGCACGGGTCGGGGCCGCCGCAGCTGCAGGAGGAGGAGTGCCGAGGGGTGGAGGGCTGAGGGGTGGAGGCGCGGCGGCCGGCGGCTGCCGCTGGCCGGAAATCGACCCTGATGCTTGACCCCTGACCCCTGACCCCTGACGCCTGACGCCTGACCCCTGACGCCTGACGCCTGACGCCTGACGCCTGACGCCTGACGCCTGACGCCTGACGCCTGACAGCGAAGGCCCCGACCCGGGATCCGGGCGGGGCCTTCGCGTGCGTGGTGCGTACGGGCCGGTGTCAGTCCATCGGGCGCTTGGGGCGCCAGACGACCAGGGCGTTGCCCGGCTGCGGCGGCTGGTACGGGACCAGGTCGCGCCGGTACGAGGCGTGCACCTGGGCCTCGCGCTGCTGGAGCACGGCGGCGGCGCCGTCCACCGCCGCCGAGAGCTCGGCGACGCGCTGCTGGAGCGCGGCCACCTGGTTCTCCAGCTCGATGATCCGTTTGATGCCCGCCAGGTTGATGCCCTCGTCCTGGGACAGCGCCTGCACCGTGCGGAGCAGTTCGATGTCACGGGCCGAGTAGCGCCGGCCGCGGCCGGCCGTGCGGTCCGGGGAGACCAGGCCGAGGCGGTCGTACTGGCGGAGGGTCTGCGGGTGCAGGCCCGAGAGCTGGGCGGCCACCGAGATCACGTAGACCGGTGTCTCATCGGTCAGTTGATACGGATTGCGTCGGCGGCCGTCCATGTCATGCTCCCTTCGCGGACTCGAACAGCGCGCTGCGCGGGTCTTCCGACTCCGTCGCCTCGCGGTACATCTCCAGCGCCTCGCGGGCCTTGTCCGACAGTTCCGCCGGAACAGCCACCTCGATCGTCACCAGCAGGTCGCCGCGGGTGCCGTCCTTGCGGACCGCTCCCTTGCCGCGCGCCCGCATCGTACGGCCGCCGGGCGTGCCCGGCGGGAGCTTCAGCGTCACCGACGGGCCGCCCAGGGTGGGGACCTTGATGTCGGCGCCGAGGGCCGCCTCCGTGAAGGTGACCGGCACGGTCACCGTCAGGTTGTCGTCCTTGCGGCCGAACACCGGGTGGCTGTCGACGTGGACCACGACGTAGAGGTCGCCGCCGGGACCGCCGCGCTCGCCCGGCGCGCCCTTGCCGCGCAGCCGGATCCGCTGGCCGTCGGAGACGCCCGCCGGGATCCGGACCTGCATGGTTCGGGAGCTGCGGGCCCGGCCGCTGCCCTTGCAGATGTCGCAGGGGGTCTCGGCGATCAGGCCGCGGCCCTTGCAGTCGGCGCAGGGGTCGGTCAGCGAGAAGCCGCCGCCACTGCCCCGCGAGACCTGGCCGGTGCCGACGCAGGTCGGGCACACGCGGGGTGTGCCGTTCTTGTCGCCGGTGCCCGAACAGGCCTTGCAGGGAGCCTGGGAGGACATGCGGAGCGGGACGGTCGCCCCGTCCACCGCCTCCGTGAAGGACAGCGTGACCTCGGACTCGATGTCCTGGCCGCGGCGCGGCTGGGTACGGGTCCCCGTACCGGCACCGGCGCCGCCCCGGTTGAAGAGGCCGCCGAAGACATCGCCCAGGCCGCCGCCGAAGCCGCCGCCCGCGCCGCCACCCTGCTGGGTGCCGCCGAAGAGGTCGCCGAGGTCGAAGTTGAACGAGCCGCCGGCCCCGCCCGGGCCGGGGCGGAAGCCCCCGTTGCCGAACAGGGCGCGCGCCTCGTCGTACTCCTTGCGCTTCTTCGCGTCGCCGAGGATGTCGTTCGCCTCGGAGATCTCCTTGAAGCGCTCCTCGGCCGAGGCGTCGCCCTTGTTGGCATCCGGGTGGAACTCGCGTGCGAGCTTCCGGTACGCCTTCTTGATCTCGGCCTCGGTCGCGTCCTTCGGGACACCGAGGACCTTGTAGTAGTCCTTCTCGACGAAGTCCTTCGTGCTCATCCCCGGTGGCCCTCCTCTCGTGCCTCTACTTGCAGTGTCTCCAAATGCGGTGCGTCAGCCCTTTTCGGGGGCATCCGTGTCCTTGTCAGACGGCGTGTCGCCGTCCGCGGACTCGGACTTGGCGGCGGGGGCCGCGCCCGGCTGGGGCTCGGCCACCGCGACCCGCGCGGGACGGATCGTACGCTCGCCGATCCGGTACCCCGGCTGCAGGATCGCCACGCAGGTCGTCTCGGTGACGTCCGGCGCGTACGAGTGCATCAGGGCCTCGTGGATCGTCGGGTCGAAGGGCTCGCCCTCCTTGCCGAACTGCTGGAGGCCCATCTTGGCCGCGGCCGTCTCCAGCGATTCGGCCACCGACTTGAAGCCGCCGACCAGCTCGCCATGATCCCGCGCCCGGCCGATGTCGTCCAGGGTCGGGAGCAGTTCCGTCAGGAGGGACGCGACCGCGATCTCCTTGACGGCGATCCGGTCCCGCTCCACACGGCGGCGGTAGTTCTGGTACTCCGCCTGGAGCCGCTGGAGGTCCGCGGTGCGCTCGCCGAGCGCGGTGCGGGCCTGGTCCAGCTGTGCCAGGAGAGCGGTTTCCTTGCTGAGGGCCTCAGCTGCTGTTGCGTCCCCGGCCGGGGCCGCCGCCTCCTCCTTGGAGGAGTCGGCGGCCTTCGGCTCGGCTGCGGCGTCGTCCGCGTTGGTGCCGGTGGGGACTTCAGGCTTCTCCTCGAAGCCCGGGGTCTCCTCCGGCATCAGGCAGCGCCACCCTTCGGCTTCTCGTCGTCGACGATCTCGGCGTCGACGACATCGTCATCGGCCTTGGCCTGGTGGGCGTCACCGGCGGAGGCGCCGCCGGCGGCCTGGGAAGCCTGGGCGTCGGCGTAGATCGCCTGGCCGAGCTTCTGGCTGACCGCGGCCAGCTTCTCCGTGGCGGAGCGGATCTCGGCCGTGTCCTCGCCCTTGAGCTTCTCCTTCAGCTCGGCGACCGAGGCCTCGACCTCGGACTTAACGTCGGCCGGGACCTTGTCCTCGTTGTCCTTGACGAACTTCTCCGTCTGGTAGACGAGCTGCTCGCCCTGGTTGCGGGACTCGGCGGCCTCACGGCGACGGTGGTCCTCGTCCGCGTACTGCTCCGCCTCCTGGCGCATGCGGTCGACCTCATCCTTGCCGAGCGAAGAGCCGCCGGTGACGGTCATCTTCTGCTCCTTGCCCGTGCCGAGGTCCTTGGCCGTGACGTGCATGATGCCGTTCGCGTCGATGTCGAAGGAGACCTCGATCTGCGGGACGCCACGCGGGGCCGGCGGCAGGCCGGTCAGCTCGAACATGCCGAGCTTCTTGTTGTACGCCGCGATCTCGCGCTCACCCTGGTAGACCTGGATCTGCACGGACGGCTGGTTGTCCTCGGCCGTCGTGAAGATCTCCGACCGCTTGGTCGGGATGGTCGTGTTGCGCTCGATGAGCTTGGTCATGATGCCGCCCTTGGTCTCGATACCGAGGGACAGCGGGGTCACGTCGAGGAGCAGGACGTCCTTGACCTCACCCTTGAGCACACCGGCCTGGAGGGTGGCGCCGATGGCGACGACCTCGTCCGGGTTGACGCCCTTGTTGGCGTCCTGGCCGCCGGTGAGCTCCTTGACGAGCTCGGCGACGGCCGGCATACGGGTGGAGCCGCCGACCAGGACCACGTGGTCGATCTCGGACAGGTTGATACCCGCGTCCTTGATGACGTTGTGGAACGGGGTCTTGCAGCGGTCGAGCAGGTCCGCGGTCAGCTGCTGGAACTGCGAGCGCGTGAGCTTCTCGTCCAGGTGCAGCGGACCCTCGGCGGAAGCCGTGATGTAGGGCAGGTTGATCGAGGTCTCCGTGGAGGAGGACAGCTCGATCTTCGCCTTCTCGGCGGCCTCGCGCAGACGCTGGAGCGCCATCTTGTCCTTGGACAGGTCGACGCCGTGGCCGTTCTGGAACTGCTTCACCAGGTAGTCGACGACGCGCTGGTCCCAGTCGTCACCACCGAGGTGGTTGTCACCGTTGGTGGCCTTGACCTCGACGACACCGTCGCCGATCTCCAGGAGCGACACGTCGAAGGTGCCGCCACCGAGGTCGAAGACGAGAATGGTCTGGTCGTCCTTGTCGAGGCCGTAGGCCAGGGCGGCGGCCGTCGGCTCGTTGACGATGCGCAGGACGTTGAGGCCCGCGATCTCGCCGGCTTCCTTCGTCGCCTGGCGCTCGGAGTCGTTGAAGTAGGCCGGGACGGTGATGACCGCGTCCGTGACCTTCTCACCCAGGTACGCCTCGGCGTCGCGCTTCAGCTTCTGCAGGATGAAGGCGCTCATCTGCTGCGGGTTGAAGTCCTTGCCATCCAGGTTGATCTTCCAGTCAGTGCCCATGTGGCGCTTGACGGAGCGGATGGTGCGGTCCACGTTCGTGACCGCCTGGCGCTTGGCGACCTCGCCTACGAGGACCTCGCCGTTCTTGGCGAAGGCGACGACGGACGGCGTGGTCCTGGCGCCCTCGGCGTTGGTGATGACGGTGGGCTCGCCGCCTTCGAGAACGCTGACGACGGAGTTAGTGGTGCCCAGGTCGATGCCGACCGCACGTGCCATTTCAATTCCTCCAACTGACTTGAGTGCAACAGACTCAACCATGCACCATCGGCTGCGACTGCGTCAACAGAGCTGAGCGGAGGGGGCTCAACTTTTATCCGGGCCTTACGCTCAGTGGAGCTGCGGTGACCGCCCCTGCGGCCGACTGCGTCGGCGACGGGGGTGCGCTCCCGGCCGTCGGCGGGATGCGCCCCCTGCCGCCGACGCAGCCGAGCGGGCGACCCCCGGCGGCCACCGCCGCGCGGCGCCCGGGGAGCGGGCCGCCCTTCGGGCACCGTGCCCCCATGCGCCTGCTGCCGCTGCAACCACCGCCGCTCCCCCGGCTCCCCCGGCTCCGCGTGCCGCGGCGGCTCGCGGAGTTCCCGAGGCCGCGACGGCTGCCCGACTGCTCGGCCAAGCGACTGCTGGACCTCGTCGGGGCGCTGCTGCTGGCCGGAGTGTTCGCCGTCCCGCTCCTGCTGATCTCCGGGCTGCTGTACGCGACCCAGGGCGCGCGGGTTTTCAGGAGGCAGCCCGCGGCCGGTCTGGGCGGCCGGCCGTTCCGGACCTGGCGGCTGCTGACCGATGGAGGATCGGGGCGGCTCGGGGCGGCTGTGGAGCGGACTGCCCTGGACGGGATGCCCCAGCTCCTCAATGTGCTCCGGGGTGAGATGTCACTGGTCGGCCCACGCCCCGAGCCGGGGACGGACCGCCCGGACCGGCTCCTCGTAAGACCTGGTATGACCGGTTTGTGGCAGGTGAGCGCGCGCTCCGGCCTACCGTGGGAGGAAATGGACCTGCTGGACCGACACTATGTGGAGAGCCATTGGCTGGGGATGGATCTGGCGATCCTGGCCCAGACCCCTCGGGCGGCCTATAAGCAAAGGCACGCCTGAGCGACACAGATCACCGCACGACCGGCTACATTGCGGCGTCGGGAATGGGTAACCTCAAGCCTTGACTAAATAAGTTACCGCTTAGTAAGTGCCGCCCGAGGAGCCCGCCCATGCAACTCGCCGCGATCATCGTGTCGCTGGTTCTGACCGTGGTCGGCGTCGCGCTGTTCACCCGAGCCGTGGCGCAGATCTACCGGTTCGTGAAGCTCGGCCAGCCCGTACCGGCAGGCAGCCGCACGGACAACCCGACAGCACGAACGGTCACCCTGGTCCGGGAGTTCCTCGGCCACAGCCGGATGAACCGCTGGGGCATCGTCGGCTTCGCCCACTGGTTCGTCGCCATCGGCTTCCTGACGCTGATTCCCATCCTGGGGCAGGCGTACGGGCAGCTCATCGAGGCGGACTACCTGCTGCCGATCGTCGGGGACTGGCTGCCGTTCGAGCTCTACATCGAGTTCATCGGTCTGATGACCGTCGTCGGCATCCTGATCCTGATGGCGATCCGCCTGCTCAACCTGCCCTCGCGGCCGGGTCGCAAGTCGCGCTTCGCGGGCTCGAAGGCCCGTCAGGCGTACTTCGTCGAGTACGTCATCCTCACCATCGGCCTCGTGATGCTGATCCTGCGCGGCCTCGAGGGCGCGCTCCACCACGTGGACAGCTACGAGCCCGCGTTTTTCTCCTCGTACCCGCTGGTGCTGGCCTTCAAGGGGCTCTCGCTCGGCACCGTGCAGAACATCGTCTACTTCACCGCGATGGTCAAGATCAGCGTTTCGATGATCTGGATGATCGTGGTCGGCCTGAACACCAACATGGGCGTGGCCTGGCACCGCTTCCTCGGCTTCCCGAACATCTGGTTCAAGCGGAACGCGGAGGGCGCGTCCGCCCTGGGCGCGCTCCAGCCGATGACCAGCGGCGGCAAGGTGATCGACTTCGAGGAGCCGGGCGAGGACGACGTCTTCGGCGTCTCCCAGGTCGAGCAGTTCTCCTGGAAGGGCATCCTCGACTTCTCCACCTGCACCGAGTGCGGGCGCTGCCAGTCGCAATGCCCGGCCTGGAACACGGGCAAGCCCCTCTCCCCGAAGCTCCTGATCATGTCGCTGCGCGACCACGCGCACGCCAAGGCCCCGTACCTGCTGGCCGGTGGCGGCAAGGACATGGAGGGCAACGAGAAGGCGACGGCGGAGCAGCTGAAGGACGTCCCGGCGGCCGCCCTGGCGGAGGCCGAGCGTCCGCTGATCGGCACCGTCGAGGAGAACGGCGTCATCGACCCCGACGTCCTGTGGTCCTGCACCACCTGCGGTGCGTGCGTGGAGCAGTGCCCGGTCGACATCGAGCACATCGACCACATCGTCGACATGCGGCGCTACCAGGTGATGATCGAGAGCGCGTTCCCGTCGGAGGCGGGCACGATGCTCAAGAACCTGGAGAAGAAGGGCAACCCCTGGGGTCTCGCCAAGAAGCAGCGGGTCGAGTGGACCAAGGAGGTCGACTTCGAGGTCCCGATCATCGGCAAGGACGCGGAGGACCTCTCCGAGTTCGACTACCTCTACTGGGTCGGCTGCGCCGGCGCGCTGGAGGACCGGGCCAAGAAGACGACGAAGGCCTTCGCGGAGCTGCTGAACATCGCGGGCGTCAAGTTCGCGATCATGGGCGGTGACGAGAAGTGCACCGGCGACTCCCCGCGCCGCCTGGGCAACGAGCCGCTGTTCCAGCAGCTCGGCCAGGAGAACGTGGCCATGCTGAACATGGCCTTCGGTGAGGACGACGAGGACCCGGCGACGAAGAAGCCGAAGTCGGCGAAGCGGATCGTCTCGACCTGCCCGCACTGCTTCAACACCATCGCGAACGAGTACCCGCAGCTGGGCGGCGAGTACGAGGTCATCCACCACACGCAGCTGCTCCAGCACCTGATCGACGAGGGCCGGCTGACGCCGGTGACGCCGGTCGACGGCCTGATCACGTACCACGACCCGTGCTACCTGGGCCGGCACAACAAGGTCTACACGCCGCCGCGCGAGATCATGTCGGCCGTGCCGGGGCTGCGCCAGCAGGAGATGCACCGCCACAAGGAGCGGGGCTTCTGCTGTGGCGCGGGTGGCGCGCGGATGTGGATGGAGGAGCGGATCGGCAAGCGCATCAACAACGAGCGCGTGGACGAGGCCCTGTCCCTGAACCCGGACATCATCTCCACCGCCTGCCCGTTCTGCCTGGTGATGCTGACCGACTCGGTGAACGGCAAGAAGAACGACGGCCAGGCCAAGGAGTCCGTGCAGGTCGTGGACGTGGCCCAGCTGCTGCTGGAGTCGGTGAAGGCCCCTGAGCCGACCGCGGAGGCGCTGGCCGCTGCCGAGGCGCTGGCCGCTGCGGAGGCGGAGGCGGAGGCGGCCGCGAAGGCGAAGGCCGACGCGGAAGCCAAGGCGAAGGCCGACGCAGAAGCCAAGGCGAAGGCCGAGGCAGAAGCCAAGGCGAAGGCCGAGGCAGAGGCAGAGGCTGAGGCTGAGGCTGAGGCTGAGGCTGAGGCTGAGGCTGAGGCCGCCGCCGAGGCAAAGCCTGAGCCGACCGCTGAGGCCGAGGCCAAGGCCAAGGCAGAGCCGACCCCTGAAGCGGAAGCCAAGGCCGCGCCGACTGCTGACGCGGAAGCCAAGGCCGAGCCGACCGCTGACGCGGAGGCCGAGGCGGAGGGCGCCAAGTAGGCGCACCAGAACGAACACCGGAACGGCCGGTCCCCCGCTCGGGGGGACCGGCCGTTCCGCGTGTCAGGGGCCGGGGGCACAGCCCCCGGTTTCGGGAAGGGGCGGGGAGGGGGAAAAGGCCCCGCGCAGCGGCTGGCCACCCGGCCGGCCAGGCGATGGGCCCAGCCCTGGCCACACCACGCCGCCACGGCGAAGCCGAGCCCGAGCGCTCCGGGTGCGCGGGGCCGCGGGGGCGCAGCCCCCGGTTTTCGGGAAGGGGCGGGGTGGGGGAAAGGCCCCGCGCAGCGGCCCCGCCACCCCGCCGCCCAGGCAAAGGCCCTGGCCACCCCACGGCACGGCGAACCCCAGCCCGTCCGCACCAACTTCTCGTACTCGGGGTCACGGCTCCGCGACGGCGGCGGCATCCACGAAGCCACCTGTCCGACATCTCCGCATTCCATCGCCAAGGCAACAAACCCCCGCAGACTCCCCCACAGCCACGTAAACCCGACACCCGAACAAGCTGGGGACAACCCCCCGGGGTTCCCCTAGGGGATGTCACAGCTCAGCAGCAAAGGCCCTGTTTCGGGCCGCCCCGCCACCGGCTCCCGCAGGACCAGGTACTTTCGATCACGTGGCTGGATTCAGGATCGGACGCGGCCGGGACAACAACCGCACCCCGCAACAACCCCCGCGGCAGCAGCCGTACGGTCAGCAGCAACCGCCGCAGGCACCGTACGGTCAGCAGCCCTACCCCTCTGCCGGGCCTCCCCCGCAGCAGCAGTGGCCCCAGCAGGCCGCCGCCGGGGGCCAGGGCGAGCCGGAGTACTTCGACCCGTACGGGCAGCAGCCGCACGCGCGGCCCCCGTACGGCCAAGGCGGCGGCCCGGGCGGCGGCCAAGCCGGCGGCGGGAACGCGAGCGGCTCGTACGCGGACAACCCCGGGTACACCCAGGCCTTCGCGATCGGCGAGGACCCGTACAGCCAGGGCGCGACGTACCACGCGGGCGCGGCCCCGGTCGCCCCGGCCGGCCCCCGGCTGCCCTGGAAGGAGCTCCTCCGCGGCATCGTGATGCGGCCGGGGCCGACCTTCCTCCAGATGCGCGACTACGCCGTCTGGGGTCCGGCGCTGATCGTGACCTTCCTCTACGGGATGCTCGCGGTCTTCGGCTTCGACAAGGCCCGCGAGGACGCGATCAAGGCGACCCTCGCCCAGGCCGTCCCGATCGTCCTGTCCACGGGCGTGGCCTTCGTCATCTGCGGCCTGATCCTGGGCGCGGTCACGCACACCCTGGCCCGCCAGATGGGCGGCGACGGCGCGTGGCAGCCGACCGTGGGCCTGTCGATGCTGGTCATGTCCGTCACCGACGCACCGCGCCTGCTGTTCGCCGTGTTCCTCGGCGGCGACAACATGGTCGTCCAGGTGCTGGGCTGGGCCACCTGGCTGGCCGCCGGAGCCCTCTTCACCTCACTGGTCAGCAAGTCGCACGACCTGCCGTGGCCGAAGGCACTGGGCGCGTCCGCGATCCAGCTGATCGCGCTCCTGTCGATCATCAAACTGGGCACGATCTAAGCCGCCCGAAGCCTCGCCCTCCCCACCTCGCACGTACTGAGGGGCCCGCCGCGCAACATGCCGCGGCGGGCCCCTCAGTACGTGCACATCGACGGAATCGATCGATCAGGCGTCGAGAACCTGACCCTCCCGCTTCACCACGGGCGGCTCGACCGACCAGGGGAAGTTGATCCACTCGTCGGTCTTCTTCCACACGTACTCGCACTTCACGAGGCTGTGCGACTTCTCGTAGATCACGGCCGACCGGACCTCGGCGACGTGCCCGAGGCAGAAGTCGTGCACCAGCTTGAGCGTCTTGCCGGTGTCGGCGACGTCGTCGGCGATCAGCACCTTCTTATTGGTGAAGTCGATCGCCTCAGGCACGGGAGCCAACATAACGGGCATTTCAAGCGTCTGACCCACCCCGGTGTAGAACTCCACGTTCACCAGGTGGATGTTCTTGCAGTCGAGCGCGTAGGCCAGGCCGCCGGCCACGAACACCCCGCCGCGGGCGATGCTCAGAATGATGTCGGGCTCGTAGCCGTCGTCGGCGATGGTCTGCGCCAGCTCGCGCACGGCGCGCCCGAAGCCCTCGTAATTCAGGTTCTCGCGTACTTCACTCATGCCTCGTGCCTCACCTGAGTGCGGTGGAAGTTCTGGAAGGAGCGCGAGGCCGTCGGGCCGCGCTGGCCCTGGTACCGCGATCCGTACCGCTCGCTCCCGTACGGGAACTCCGCGGGCGAGCTGAGCCGGAACAGGCACAGCTGCCCGATCTTCATGCCCGGCCAGAGCTTGATCGGCAGCGTGGCGAGGTTCGACAGTTCGAGCGTGACGTGCCCCGAGAACCCGGGGTCGATGAACCCGGCGGTCGAATGCGTCACCAGGCCTAGGCGGCCCAGGCTGGACTTCCCCTCCAGTCTGGAGGCGATGTCCTCGGGCAGCGAGATGACCTCGTACGTCGAGGCGAGCACGAACTCACCCGGGTGGAGGATGAACGCCTCGTCCCCGTCCGGCTCGACCATGCGGGTCAGGTCCGGCTGCTCGGTCGCGGGGTCGATGTGCGCGTAGCGGTGATTCTCGAACACCCGGAAGAACCGGTCGAGACGTACATCGATGCTGGAGGGCTGCACCATCGATTCCTCGAACGGGTCGATGCGAACCCGTCCGCTGTCGATCTCGGCCCGGATGTCTTTGTCAGAGAGAAGCACGTCCCGAGGATACGCAGAGCGCGCGGGCCACCCCCAATCGGAGCGGTCCCCGCGCGCCCACCCGTACATCTGTCGCGTATGCCGCCCGCCTACCGCTTGGCGGCGGACCCCACGGGCACCGCATGCCGCAGCCGCGCGCACCGCGGACACCGCAACAACCGCCCCGGCCCGATCCGGCCGGCCCCGAGGTGCTGAAGCGGGAACGAAGCGGTGCTGAAAACATGCCCTTCGGCACAACGGACGACGGTGTGCTCCATCGAGTCCCTTTCCCCTGCAAGCCGTACTGCGACGAATCGCCACATTAGGGGATGATCGGGACCCACTCCAGCCGCCGCTCCGAACCCGTACGTTACGCCCCAACTCCCGCCCCCACGACCCTTGCTGTACCCCACACACAACAACGACCCCGCGGTGAATTCACCGGGGGTCGATCATGAGGTAGAGTGAGCAACGCTACGAATCCAGGCGACTGGAACGGTACGCGGATGTAGTTTAATGGTAGAACATGAGCTTCCCAAGCTTATAGCGCGGGTTCGATTCCCGTCATCCGCTCAGATACGAAGGCCCAGGTCACCGACCTGGGCCTTCTTCGTTGTCTAGACCTCTCAGCCCCTGCCGTGCCCTCCGCGTGCCCCAACTCGGGTGAATGCCCTGGCCGGAGGCCCTTCGGCGCAACACTTGCACCACATGGACGCGAAGCCGTCTCGAATCACGAGACGACTCTCCTGTGACCTGCACCACAGGGCACGGCGTCTGTGCGAATTCGCGGTCCCAAAGAGGCACTTGGCCGATGGCTCCCGCTGGTCAGTCGTGGCGGGCGACCTTGACCGCCGAGACCAGCAGGATGACCGCGAGCGCGGGAATGAGGACCAGGTCGGGGATCACCCCCAGCAGGAGCCCGCCGAGGAGTGCACCAACAATCGAGCCCGTGGCCATGAGTCCGGCGAAGCGCAGGTTGGCGCCGAGGACCGCGAAGCTGCCGTCGCGACTGTAGCGGGCGAACGCGACGAGCATCGTGGGCAGGGACACCAGCAGGGACAGGCTTCCCGCTAGCTTGATGTCGGCCCCGTACAGCAGCACGATCGTGGGGATCAGCAGCTCTCCGCCTGCGACGCCCATGATCGCGGCGACCACGCCGATACCGAACCCGGCAGCCACTCCGGCCACCACCTGAACGGCGGTCGGCAGGGAGAGCGAGCCCAGGGCGGTGGTGTGCGTGACGACGAGCGCGGCGGCCATGCCGACCATGAGGATCACGAGGACTTTGTAGAGGGTGGCCGACCGCATCCGCACGGCCCATGAGGCTCCGGCGCATGCGCCGAGCAGGCTTCCGGCCAGCAGGTTGACCGCGATGGGCCAGTGGGCGCCCAGCTCACCGAAGGAGACCGCTGCCAGGCGGGCGGGCAGGGCGGTGACCACGACGACCAGGCTCATCGCCTTGTTCAGGATGACCGCCGACAACGCCGCGAACCCGAACATCCCGATCAGCAGCGGGAGCCGGAACTCCGCGCCGCCCAGACCGATCATCCCGCCCAGCACACCCACCAGGGCGCCGGCGCCGAAGACCAGCGGTGCCGATTGCAGCCGTGCGGATGCCACGGGGCTCTTGTCCGAAGTCACACCGATCACGGCCGCCGTCCGCGCGTCAGGGCAGCAGCCGAATGTTCGGTGTCAGTCATGTGGGCAGTCTGACGGCCTCAAGAGGCCGTACACAGTGGACGATCGCACCGGGTCGCAGAGTCGAAATCTGCGATTCGGCCGATCCTGCCAAGCCTCTGACCTCGCACATCACAGCACGATACGAGCCTTGCGGTGTATCTACCCGGGGTGGGGTGGCGAGCTGCGCGGGGTTACCAAGCCGGATTCGTAGGCGAGGATCACGAGCTGGGCGCGGTCGCGGGCATGGAGCTTGGTCATGGCCCGGTTGACGTGGGTCTTCGCGGTCAGCGGGCTGATCACCATGCGAGCCGCGATCTCGTCATTGGACAGGCCGTGCGCAACCAGAACGACGGCCTCCCGTTCTCGGCTGGTCAAGCCTTCGAGCACTGTGCCCGTGTCGGTGGGGAGCGGCTGGGTGACGTACCGGTTGATCAGTTTGCGGGTGATCGAGGGTGCGAGGAGGGCGTCGCCGCGCGCGGCCACGCGTACGGCGTGGAGGAAGTCCTCCGGCACGATGTCCTTGACGAGGAATCCGGCGGCCCCCGCGGACAGGGCGTCGAAGACGTATTCGTCCAGGCCGTAGTTGGTGAGGATGACGACGTGGACGCCGGCCAGCGCCGGGTCGGCCGCGATGCGCCGGGTAGTCTCGATGCCGTCGAGGACCGGCATCTGGATGTCGATGAGTGCGACGTCGGGCAGGTGTTCTCTGGCGAGCACCAGGCCTTCCTGGCCGTTGGCGGCTTCGGCCACGACCTCGATGTCGTCTTCGAGGTCGAGGAACGCGCGGAATCCGCTGCGGATGAGCGGCTGGTCGTCGACCAGCAGGACACGGATCACGAGGCACGCTCCACGGGGAGTTCGGCCCGGACGGTGAAGCCGCCCTCGTCACGCGGTGCTGCCCGGAGGCGGCCTCCGAGGGCGGTGACGCGTTCGCGCATCCCGAGCAGTCCGATGCCGGGCACGGGGTTGGTGTCCGGTGTGGCCTTGCCGTTGTCGTCGATCTGGAGGGCGACGGCGTCGGGGCGGTAGTCGATGTGGACGGATGCCGTGGTGGCGTCCGCGTGACGGGCGATGTTGGTGAGGGACTCCTGGACGATCCGGTAGAGGGTGCGGCCCACCGCGGCCGGTACGCCGTGCTGCCGGCCCTGGATCGTCAGCGTCGCCTGCACACCGGTCTTGCCGGCGCGTTCCACCAGTTCGGGGATGTGGTCGAGGCCGTGCGGTGGGGTGGTGTCGTCGTCGCGCAGGGCCTCCAGGGTGGCGCGCAGCTCCCGTGACGCCTCCCGGCCGGCTTCCCGGATCGCCAGCAGGGCCTCCGGGACCGGTTCGCCGCGCTTGCGGGCCACATGGACGGCGGCTTCGGACTGCACCTTGATCACCGAGATCTGATGGGTGAGCGAATCGTGCAGCTCCCGCGCGATGTGCAGCCGTTCCTCGTCGGCACGGCGCCGCGCCGTCTCCTCGCGGGTGCGCTCGGCTTCGTCCGCCCGCTGCTCGGCCTGCCGGAGGGCTTCACCAGCGGCGCCGGCCGCGATGAGCCAGGCGATTTGGAGGGCGCCCCGGGCCTGCGCGAACGCCTCGCCCGTGTCGTGCAGGCCCGACACCAGGGCCGCGAGGGGGAGCGAGGCCAGCACGGCCACGCTGGTCACCACCGTGACGAGGCGGTGTCCCGCCCGCATCGCCGCGTACACCGCGAAGAGGAACGCGACGGCCGCGACATCGAACCCCGCTGCTTGATACCCCACCGCACACAGCCCAGTCACGGCGAGGACGGCAACCGGAGCCCGCCGTCCGGCGGCGAGTCCCAGGCCGCCGACTGCCAGCAACACGTATCCGAGCAGGTCGAGCCCCGTGGCGGAGTGCTGCCCGGACACTCCGGTGACCAGCAGCGCCCCCGCCACCCCGACGGCGATCAGCCAGTCCCTGACACCGGCCCGAACGCGGAACCGCACATTGTTCATGCGCGCACCGTAGCCCGGGGTCGCTGCGGGCGAATCCCGCTCGCGGACGAGCGCCCGGCTACCACGCACGCAGTAGCTCCGCAGCACGTGCCGCGTGCGTGGTAGCGCGAAGTGTCTGCGCCTGCTGGACGACCTGCCAGGGGCCCGGCCGACATGCTCGAAGCACATCCAGTCGTGGAAAGAGAAGGAGCACCTTGATGTCCGCTCGTCGCCTGTTCGCCGCCTCCGCGACCGCCCTGCTCGGCGGTCTCGGTCTTGCTCTTGCCACACCAGCGGCAGCGCACGCCTCGGTCCAGCCTGTAGCCGCCGGCGTGACCGACTTCAGCCTCGGAAGGCTCGGAGCCACCACCGGCGGGCTGCTGGGGCTGGCCGCCGTGGTCATCGCCGTACTGGCGCTGACCCGACCCGCCGGTCGTCTCGGCATTGCCAACGGGTCGCTCGGGGCCACGGCGGCCGTAGTCGCGGGGCTAATCGCCATGGCTCTCGGCGGGCTGGTCGCGACCACCGCTGACGGTGGACTCGGCACCGGCAACGGGCTCGGCGGCGCCTACGTGGCCCTGCTGCTCGGGCTGGCCGGCACCGCCCTGGGCGGGCGGGCTCTGACCCGCTCCCGCCGCACCGGTTGACCACCCCGGATACGTGTTCGCGGCGGTCACACGCCGCGGGCGGTCAGCGCACGGCGTACCCCGTAGGCGGCGGCGCCGATGCCCAGCACCGCGGCGCCGGAAATCACCGAGGAGGCCGGGAGGGCGAAGGCGAGGACGAGGCAGCCGGCCAGCCCGACGACCGGGATGATCCGCGCCGGTCGGCCCTCGTCCGGGGCGAGGGTCCAGGCGGAGGCGTTGGCGATGGCGTAGTAGGCGAGCACGCCGAAGGAGGAGAAGCCGATCGCCCCGCGTACGTCGGCGGTCGCGGCGAGTACGGCGACGACGGCGCCGACCACGAGTTCGGCGCGGTGCGGCACCCGGAACTTCGGGTGGACGGCGGCCAGGGCGTGCGGGAGGTGCCGGTCCCGGGCCATGGCCAGGGTCGTGCGTGAGACACCGAGGATCAGGGCGAGGAGTGACCGAGCGCGGCCACCGCGGCGCCCACCCGTACGACCGGTGCCAGCCAGTCGGCGCCTGCGGCGCGCGCGGCGTCAGACAGAGGGGCGGTGGCGTCTGCCAGGTGCTGCGGGCCCAGCACGAGCAGGACGGCAACGGCTACGGCCGCGTAGACGGGAACGTCCACACCCCCACCGACCAGCAGAGGACCCGTTCCTCAGCCAACAGCGCAGCAAGTTGGAGGTTCGGACACTCCCCCGTCGGGGGTGCATCCGAACCGAAGCCCGCCCCAGGGGTGGCGGGTCCCGTCCTGCGCCAGGGGGCGCGGGACGGGGAGGCTGCGGCCGAGCGCGGACCGCAGCCTTACAGGGGCCGGGGCAAGCCCCGTATCCGCGCTGGCAAGCAGCGCCGAGCCGTCAGCGTCCGCCTCAGCGAACCCGAGCACGCACTCGTCTCCGCCGGCGCCGACGCCGTCGGCATGCGCGTAGCCGGCTTCCTCGCGCACAGCGGACTCGCCGCTGCCCGCGACCTGAACCGCACCGCTGCCGTCATCGCCACCGAACAGGACGTCCTCATCACCCTGTTCGCCCTGCGTCGCCAGCTCCGCATTGCCAACAACAACCTCAACCAGGCAGCCAAGGCTCTGCACAGGGGCATCGCCCCCGAAGGTCTCGACGACACCATCGCCGCCGTCCTGCGCGCCGCCGAGGACATCCAGCGCGTCACCACCCGCATGACCAACCCCGAAGGAACCCAGGCCGCTTGATCCCCTCCATCCACAAACAGGGCGGCGACACCGCTGGCCTGATCGCCTACCTCTACGGCCCCGGACTCAGCGAAGAGCACGTCGACCCGCACCTGGTCGCCTCCTTCGACGGCCTCGCCCCCGACCCCGGCCGCGACCCGAGAGCCACCAGGGCGGACCTCCAGCAGCTCCTCGACGAACCCCTCCACCTCCTCCCCGCGGACACCCGCCCGGACAAGCACGTCTGGCACGCCTCCGTCCGCTCCGCCCCCGGCGATCGGATCCTCACGGACGACGAGTGGGCGGACATCGCCCGCCGCGTCATCGCCGCCACCGGCATCGACCCCGGCGACGGAGCCGGATGCCGCTGGGCGGCAATCCGCCACGCCGACGACCACATCCACCTCATCACCACGCTCGTACGCGAAGACGGCCGCAAGCCCGACCACCACCGCTCCGGCAAGCGCGCCCAGACCGAATGCCGCCGCATCGAGGCCGACTACGACCTGTACCGCGTGGCGCCCGGAGACGGCACCGCCGCCAAGCGCCCCACCTGCGCCGAACGCCACAAAGCCCAGCGCCAGGGCCGGGACCGCACCGCTCGCGAGGAACTGCGCGAGACCGTCCGCCGAGCCGCGGCCGGCACCGCCTCGGAGACCGAGTTCTTCGACCGCCTCGCCTCCGCCGGCCTCATGGTCTGCCGCCGGACCGCACCCTCCGGCGACACCCTCGGCTACACCGTCGCCCTGCCCGAGGACCGCAACAAGGACGGGGCACCCGTCCACTACTCCGGGTCGAAACTCGCCCCCGACCTCTCCCTGCCCCGCCTCCGCGAACGCTGGACCGGCTCACCGACCCAGCCGTCCCCCGCCCAAGCGAGCCGTCCCGCGTCCACCCGTCGCCGCGCCACCACAGCCGTCTGGCAGGCCGTCCTACTCATCGATCACAGCGACGACGGCACCGTGGCCGCCCAGCTCGCCGCCGCCGGAGAGGTTCTCGACGCCCTCGCCAAGACCTCCGCGGCCCACACCCGCCACAAGCTGCGAAAGGCGGCAACGGCGTTCGAGCGGGTGGCCCGCTCCCACGTCCGCGCCGAACGCGGCCAGAACCAGGTCCTGCGCCAAGCCGCCCGCGATCTCGTACACGGTGGTCCGGCGCTCGGTCGAGGTGAAGACGGCGCCACCACCGCGATGCTGATCGACATGGCGTTCTTCCTCGCCACCGCGGCGTCCGCCTGGCATGCGAAGAAGGGCCACGCCCAGCAGGCTGTCGCCGCCCTCCAGGCAGCCGAGTACCTCCGCGTCGCCTACCAAGCCGCCGCAGCCCAGCCCATGGCCCTCCTCCAGGAGCGGGGCCGGCACATGTTCCGGCCCCTGCAGCACCAGCACGCGGCGGCCCTGCGCCATGCGGTCCCAGACCTGGCGGAGCAGGTCCTGGCCGAGCCCGGCTGGCCAGCCCTGGCCGCCACCCTCGCCGACGCCCAGGCCGCCGGCCACAACCCCACCGACCTGCTCACCGAAGCCACCCAACGCAGGGAGTTGGGCAGCGCCACGTCCATCAGCGACGTCCTCGTCTGGCGTCTCCGCCACCTCGCGCAACTACCCGCCAACCCCGTAGACGCGCACTCCCCGATCGCGCGCCACCGAGTCCCCACCCCACCATCCATCACGCAGACGGCCGTCAAGGACACCGGCGAAAAAACCCGGCGCCGCTAAGTCGGCCAATCGGGGCACCCCTTATATCCGACGATCCGGGATTATCGAATTCCGGGATCCTCCGGAGTATTGGATGTGTCACCACCAATCCCGCCCCGCAAGGAACCTCCGCATGCCCAAACCACATTCCACACCAGAATCATCGCCCTGATGTCCGGCACAAACGGCACGGTCCATGCCGCCTCCCACACCCGGCTCCTCGGTTCCGGGCACCCGATCACCCAGGCCGCACACCGCTTCCGTCACCCCTGACCAGAATGCGCGGCGCAACATACCCGACGATCCCCGGTCAGCCAAACCGGGGATTCTCCAGACACTGGATACATCGCACTTCCCCCACACCGTCAAGGAGCACCCGTATGCCCGAAACCGAAATCCGACCCCACATCGTCGCCCTTCTCTGCGACGCGAACTTCAAATACCGACGCGACACCAATACCTGGTCCCACATCGACGGCCGCCCCTTCACCAAGGAGGAGCAGGCCACCGCCCTGCACGCCACCCGCGCCGAGTTCGAAGAGTTCGCGGCACAGCACACTCGCTACATGGAGTACCGGCAGGCGACGCAGGTCTGAGCAACGCCACCGGGGCCAACGCATTCCAGCGTTGGCCCCGGTGGCATGTCCGCATGGCCGTACGGCTAGGCCTGCGCACTCCTGGCGTCGCGCCGCCGCGCTACGTAGCGGAGCAGGGCCCATATCGCTGCGGCGTTGATCAGGGCGCTGACCAGGACCGTGGCGTAGAAGCCGAAGCCGTCCAGCATGTCGAACTTGGCAGACTCGGAAGTATCCGGCGCCACCCAGTCCGCGGGGAGCGGGTCCGACTCCGAGGGGTAGTCCGTGGGCAGCTTCGTGGGCGGCTCAGAGCCGTACTGGGGATCCATGGGCGGGGCCGAGTCCAGGGCGTCCGCCGCAGGTCCGAAGGACGTCAGCAGCAAGAGGCTGACCGGCGCCGTGGCCAGGATCGGCCAGACTCCGAAGAACCCGCTGTCCCCGTTCCACTGCCCGACCGCGAAGTAGACCAGCATCGCGACCACCAGTGCCAGGTACGCACCAGGCACCCACATCTCAGCCTTCGACCAGCGCCGCACCATGACGTTCCCCGTTCCGCTTCGTTCGACCTGCACCCAGTCTCGAAGCTGCCGAGACCCGCCACTTGAGTACGCCTACTCATCCCGGTAGGCCCTGAGTACCTGGTCAGAGCCGGGCACGGCAAGCACGCCGGGGACACCGCGCAACGTATCCCCCCATGTCCGGCACACGGCGCCGGAGGATTCCGCGACTAGACCACGACCCCAGCCCCGAGTCCGCCGGCACGGATGGCGCCCCGCAGGACGTGGGCGATCTCCTCGGGCTTCAGGTCGATGCCGTCGAGCCCCTCCACGGTCAGCGGGATCTCTTCCAGCGCGTATTCGCCGCGGCCCTCGGCGCTGAACTCGGGGCCGGTCCGGTCCTCGAAGGACCACGTCGCGATGCGGGCGAGGTAGAAGAGCTGACGCTCGTCGTCGGACTCCATCGTGTGCAGGAGGCGGACGATGTCGGCCTTCCCCGCGATCTCCTCGTGGATCTCCCGGTGGAGAGCGGCCTCCGGGGACTCGTCGCTCTCCTCGACCCCGCCGCCGGGCAGCACCCAGTGCACGGGGATTCCGGGCTTGGTGCGGCGGATGACCAGCATCGTGTCGTCCGCGGTGGCGAGGACGGCTCGGACTCGTTCGATCATTCAGCTTTGTCTCCTTGCTTGTTGGCAGTCTCACTTCGTGCAGCGCGAACCGCGCCGAACGTCTGCCCGTCAAGGTCTGACTCCGTAAGCAACTCTGGATCCAGCGCACTTCTGCATTGACCCCATCGAGGTGAAGGGGGAGGACATCAGACAGCGGTCGTGCCCGTCACGGAGACCGGGGGAAGAACACCCGTCACTTCCTCCGCACGCTGGCGCAGCAGTGGAGCCAGCTCCACGTACCAGCCACGGCCTACGGCCTGGAGCATTTCGGCGAGGGCGATCTGTTCACCGACCTGGCCGGCGGGGGTGTCGAGCACATCGGCGAATTCGGTGCGGATGCGTTCGGCGACTACGGGGACGCGGAGGCTGTTGACGTAGAGCATGGCCGGGTCGTAGCCGAAGGGGACGGCGCCCCAGCGTTCCCAGTCGAGGATGACGAGGGGATGGTGGGTGAGGTTGGCCCACTGCAGGTCGGCGTGCCCGGTGACGCGTTCGGTGATGGCCGGCGCGGGGATGCCGAGGAATTCGGGGAACACACGGTCCGCCCAGGACTGGCGGATGGTCTCGCGGGGCGGCTCCGCGGCGCTGAGGGCGTCCAGGCTCTCCCGCAGCGTGGCCCACCAGGAGTCCGGGATTTCCGGGTCCTCGGTGAGGTCGGGGGTTTCCGGGGAGACGACGGGCTGGGCGATGTAGTCGATCAGCTCGGCCTCGAAGACGTACTCCCCGCGCTCCCACCGGTACAGGTCGTGGAGGTGGGGGCGGGAGACCTTATCCGACACCCGTTCCTCGGCGAGGGCGATTCCCTCGTTCCGGGTGGTGGGAGTCTTGGCGGCCTCGCCGCAGTGGACCCGGAGCCAGTGGCCGTTCTCGGTACGGGAGCCGATGGTCCGGCCGAGCCATCCCCAGGACAGCGGACCCGTCGGAGTGTCGGCGACGGCTCAATTTGGGGCCAGTCTGAACGGTTCAATCGTGGGCCATCGTGCGTTCTCGCTGGTTCGTGTCAGTCGTTGTCGTTGGCGGTGGGGACGCGGCCGAGTTCGCGGCCTCTCATGCGGTAGGACTCGCCTTTGAGGGAGTGGACCTCGGCGTGGTGGACGAGTCGGTCGATCATGGCGGCGGCGACGGTCTCGTCGCCGAAGGTCTCTCCCCAGCGTCCGAAGGGTTTGTTCGAGGTGACGATCACGCTGGCCCTCTCGTAGCGGTTCGAGATGAGCTGGAAGAACAGGTTCGCGGCCTCGGCTTCGAAGGGGATGTAGCCGACTTCGTCGATCACGATCAGCGGGTAGCGGCCGAGTTTGACCAGTTCGTCCTGGAGACGTCCGGTGTGGTGGGCGGTGGCGAGGCGGTCGACCCACTGGGCGGCGGTGGCGAACGCGACGCGGTGCCCGGCCTGGCAGGCGCGGACCGCGAGGCCGGTGGCCAGGTGCGTCTTGCCCGTGCGATAACGGGCGGTCCCAGGAAAACAGCGTTCTCCTTGCCGGTGATGAAGTCCAATGTTCCCAGATGGGAGAGTTGCTGGCGCGTCAGACCGCGCAGATGGGTGACGTCCAGCTCTTCGATGGTTTTGATCGCGGGGAAGTGGGCGGCGCGGATGCGGCCCTCGCCGCCGTGGCTGTCGCGGGCGGAGACCTCCCGCTGCAGGCAGGCGACCAGGTACTCGGTGTGGGTCCAGGACTCGGCCTGGGCCCGTTCCGCCAGGCGCTCGGCGGCGTCCAGCAGGGCCGGGGCCTTCATGGCCCGGGCGAGGAAGGCCAGGTCGGCTGCGGTCTGCCGGCCCGTGCGGGCGCTTGGGCCGTCCGTTTTCGCCGTGCCGGTGGTGGCCGGGGCCTGGGGAGCGGTGCGGGGCATCAGGTGTCCTCCTTCCCGGCGCCGCCTTCGATGAGGGTGAACATGCGGTCGTAGGTGCCCAGTTCACGTTGCTCGACCTCGATGCCCAGGCTGTCGGGGGCCAGGGCCGCAGCGCGGGCGGCGTGGGCGCGGGCAGCAGCCTGGTGGATCACCTCGCCGCGCAGGAGACGGGCCGCGGCGGCGTGCTCGGGGTCGGTGAGGCTCTGGTGGCAGGCCCAGCAGCGGGTATGGCGGGCCACGATGTCGTTGCCGCAGGTGACGGTGACCTCCTCGGTGTCGGCGCGGACCATCACGGTCTTGCCGATGGCGCGTCTCCGATGCGGCCCTTCTCGGAGGACTACCCGGCACGGATCATCCCGCCCTCAGGGAAACGAACCGCACCTAACCCCCGCCCAGCAGGGCTTCGAAGCCCGCCTTCAGGTCCTCCTTCAGGTCGTCCAGCCCCTCGAAGCCGACATGCACCCGGACCAGCGGCCCGCGTCCTGCCCAGGTGCCCGGGAGGCGGTGGGAGACCGGGTCGGCGGGCACGATGAGGCTCTCGTAGCCACCATAGCTGTGGCCGAGGCCGAAGACCCGCAGCCGGTTGAGCATCGCGTCGACGGCCGACTTGCCTAGGCCCGGCTCCAGTTCCACCCCGAACAGTCCCGCCGCGCCGGTGAAGTCGCGGCGCCACAGGTCGTGGCCGGGGTCCTCGGGCAGCCCCGGGTGCAGGACGGCCGCCACGCCGTCCTGCTCGGCAACCCAGCGGGCCAGCTCCAGTCCCTGGTCCTGGTGCTGGCCAAGCCGTACATTCAGGGTGCGCAACCCGCGCAGGCCCAGGTAGACGTCGTCGGCGCTCGCGCACTGGCCGAGCCGGATGGCCGCGCCCCGGATGACCGGGTAGCTCTCCTCCGTGCAGACGATCGCGCCGAGGATGCTGTCCGCGTGCCCCGTCAGGTACTTGGTCGCGGAGTGCACCACCGCGTCCACGCCCGCGCCCAGCGCCAGCGGCCGGCAGAAGACGGGCGTGGCCCAGGTGTTGTCCGCGATGGTGGCCACCCCCCGGGCCCGGCAGACGGCGGTGATCGCCGGGATGTCCTGCACCTCGAAGGTGGTCGAGCCCGGGGACTCCAGGTAGAGCAGCCGGGTCCGGGGGCGGATCAGCTCCTCGATCACGGCGCCGCCCGCGCACGGGTCGTAGTACTCGGTCTCCACTCCCAGCGCGGCGAGCGAGTCGCAGAACTTCCGGGTCGGCAAGTAGACGGAGTCGCTGACGAGGATGTGGTCGCCGGCCCGGACGTAGGCGAGGATCGCCGTGGTGATCGCCGAGAGGCCGGAGCAGGTCGCCACCGCCGCGTGGCCGCCCTCCAGTTCGGTCAGCGCCTCCTCGAAGGCGCGGCCGGTGGGGGTGCCGAAGCGGCCGTAGACCGGGGTGCCGCGCTTGAGCGGGTCCGCCTGGGAGGCGTCCAACTCGGTCGTGTCCTGGTAGAGGACGGTGGAGGCGCGGTGCACGGGCGGGTTGACGTAGCCGCCCTGCCGGCGCGGATCGGAGCCGGCGTGCACGAACCGCGTCTCCCGCGAGGGGGTGGACTCGTTCACCGGGCCACCACCTGTCCGGCCCCCGCCGGTTCGGGCAGCGGCAGTTCGTGCACAGCGGGCCGTCGACCGCCGCCCAGCAGCATGGCGAGAAGCGCCGCGCCCGCGCACTGTGCCGCCACCACCAGCCAGAACGTGCCCAGATCGCCGGCGGCTTCGTAGTGGGCAAAGACGAATCCGCCGACGATGCCGGCGAGGAGTCCGCCGATGCCGGCGGTCAGCCGCTGAACGCCGAAGGCGAACGCGGGGTTGCCTGGCACGCGGTCGACGAGTTCCAGATCGCAGCGCAGGAAGAGGAAGATTTCGCCGAGGGTGAAGAGGGCGGTGCCGGCCAGCAGAGCCGGGGTGCTGCCGAGGGCCATGGCCGCCATGCCGAGAGCCATCACGGTGAACGAGCCGACCACCAGCAGGCGGTAGTCGGCGCGCGCGATGCGGTCGGCAAACGCCGGTTGGAGCAGCACAACCATGGCGCAGTTGAGCAGCATCACCCAGCCGAGGACCTGGATGTTGGACACCCCGGCCGCGTACAGGCCCATGAAGCTCTGGAAGAAGAAGTAGAGGTAGAAGGCGAGGGCGGTGAAGAGGACCGGGCGGAGCGCGCCGCGCAGCGCCGCCCGTTTCCCGGTGGCCCCGTCGGTTCCGGTCGCCGCCGGGGCCGCGGCCGGCCGGCGCTCGACCGGCTTCAGGGCGGCCTGGTGGGCCACGGTGATCAGTGCGAAGAGCCCGGCGAGACCGATGAGCAGCAGCACCGGGTCGGCGTCGATCAGCAGCGCGGCGAGCAGCGGCCCGAGCCCCATGCCCGCGTTGAGGGCGGCGCTGCTCACCCCGAGGAAGAGCGGGCGCAGTGCGTCCGAGACGCTGGTGACGATGTACGCCTTGTTCGCTGGAAGGTACAGCGCCGGACCGCCCGCTACGAGGACAACAGCCGGGTACGCGATCCAGGGCACCTTGACGGCCAGGCCGAGCAGGACCAGGCCGGCCGTGCGCAGGGTGAGCGCGAGCACCATGGTCCGCTTGAGCCCGAGCCGGTCGACGACCGGGCCGCCGAGGATGCTGCCGCCGAACTGGATGAAGGTGGCCACCGCCACCAGGACGCCGGCCACCCGGATGTCCAGGCCGACGGCCCCGACCATGAGCACCCCGATGAACGGGGTGACCATGTAGCTGCCGAGGGCGACGACGAAGGACAGGCCGATCAATGCCTTGAGGCCGGCCGGCAGACCGGTGAAGGTCCGCCATTTTGCGGTGAGCCCGCCGCGACGGCGTCCCCCGGTCATGGTGAGCTGCTCTCGCCAGCCGCCTCGCCGGTGGCCACCGGCCGGTCGGAGGGCAGGCCCCACTCGCTCCACGAGCCGTCGTACACGGCGAGGTCGCGGTAGCCGGCCAGGGTCGCCCCGAGCGCGAGGACGCAGGCGGTGACCCCGGAGCCGCAACTGAAGTACAGCTGCTCGCGGTCCCCCACCGCCGCCTCGAACGCCGTGCGCAGCTCGTCCGCCGACCGCATCACGCCGCCGTCCCGCTGGAGCTCCCCGAAGGGCAGGCTGACGGAACCCGGCATGTGGCCGCCGCGCAGGCCCGGGCGCGGCTCGGGCGCGGTGCCGGCGTACCGCTCGCGGGTGCGTGCGTCGAGGACGGCGGCGGCCGGGTCGGCGAGGGCGGCGGTGACGGCGTCGGCGTCCACGATCAGGCCGGTCCGGGGCCGGGCGGTGAAGGTGCCGCGCGGGCCGTCGTACGCGGCGGGTACGGGCTCGACCGGGTGGCCGGCCGCGGTCCAGGCGGGCAGGCCGCCGTCGAGGACGGCGACCCGGTCGAAGCCCATGGCGCGCAGCATCCACCAGGCGCGGGCGCTGGAGTAGATGCCCTGTGCGTCGTAGACGACGACCGTGTCGGTGTCGTGCACACCGAGCGCGCGCAGGGCCTCGGTGAGCTCCTGGGCGCCGTGCATGGTGTGCGGCACGGCGGAGGTGTGGTCGGACAGTTCCCCGTCGAGGTCGAAGGGCCGGGCCCCGGGGATGCGCGCGGCCGCGCCCCGGTGGGCGCCGACGGAGGCGTCGAAGAGGACCACGCCCGCCCCACGCCGCGCGGCCAGCCAGTCGGCGCCGACGAGCGGGCCGGGCAGTCCGGCGGCAGCGGTGGTGGATGTCGTCGCGCTCATGCGGTACCTCCGGAGGAATCGGCGGGCCGCCACCGGGTGTTGTCGGAGAACCAGCCCGCCACGCGTTCGAGATTGGCTGCCACATCCTCCTCCGTGTCCCCGTCGACCACGTAGCCGGCCAGGAACAGCCCTGACTTGACCCCGCCGTGGAACTCCTGGCCGGCCGCCCCGGTCAGCATCACCTCGCGGACGCACCCGGGCTGCTCGGCGCCGGTCCCGGCCGCAGGCAGCTGCTCCAGCACCCCGTTCTGCGGCGGGATGCACAGCGCCCCGGCGGGCCGGTACGCGGGGGTACCGAGCGTCGAGGGCAGGCCGCACTCCGCGTACAGCCACTCCTTGTCCAGGTCGATCCCGAACGCGTGCCGGACCATCGCGCTGATCATGCCGCCGCCGGTGCGGCTGGCGATCTCGCAGAAGACCAGCCGGTCGTCGGGCGTGATCCAGAACTCGGCGTGGAAGGCGGTCTGCGGCGGGGTCGGCAGCTCCGCGAGGACCACCCGCGCCGCCTTGACCAGCCGGTCGTACGACGGGTCCTGCGGGGTGAGCGGGAGGTTGGCCACCCAGTCGTTGTCCCGGAAGGACAGGCAGTCGTTGAGGTAGCGGAAGGGGTGGACGAAGACCACTTCGCCGCCCGTCACCAACCCGTCCACGTGGTACATCTGGCCGGGCACGAAAGCCTCGATCTCGCTGGTCCCCCGCCACGGGCTGGCCAGGTACGCGTCCAGCTCCGCCTCGTCGCGGATGATCGCCGCGCCCAGCGAGCCCGACTCGGACACCGGCTTGATCACGACTGGGTAGCCGTGCTCGGCGACGAAGTCGAGGGCGGTGTACGCCGAGTCGAGCCGCCGGTAGGCGGGGACGTCGACGGGGCCGCCCACGAGGTGGTCCTTCATGACCACCTTGTCGCGGAAGGCGAGCGCGCTCGCGGTGTGCTGGCCCGGCAGGCCGAGCAGCTCCCGCAGCTGGGCGGCCCGTACGACGTCGGGCTCTGCGCGGGCGAAGACCGCCTCGACCGCGAATTCGCGGGCCAGGCCCAGCGCGGTCTTCTCGACCAGCTGGTTGGTGTCGTACGCGTCGAAGGCGTGTACGTGCGGGAGGTGGGAGTAGCCTGCCGCGTACTCCGTCGTGGTCACGATGACCGGGACGATCCCGGAGCCGGCCAGCCACTGGTCGTACGGGGTCTTGGCGTAGGGCGTCTTGGCGAAGACGAGGATGTAACGCATCGCGGCGGTCTTCCTCTCGGGTCAGGACTGCGAGTCGACGAGGAGCGGCAGCCGGCGCCGCTCGGGGACGCGGGAGATCAGGCCGAGCTCCTCGGACAGTTCGGTGGCGAAGCAGCCGTCCTTGTACGTGCCGGAGAGCCGCTTGGCGGTGAATGCCCCGATCTCGTCGTGGTCGAACTCGACGTCGTACGTAGCGCTCTCGCCCGCCTCGCCGGTGGTGACCGTGCGGACCAGGATCCCCAGGTGCGGCTCGAAGGTGTTGACGCAGCCGACGACGTCGCCGATCTTCTCGCGGCGGCCTTCGGGGCCGTCGGAGAGGACTTCCTCCTGCGCGGGGATGGCGGCGAACAGCTGGCGGCCGGCTCGGCACCAGCCGACGTGGCCGGGGAAGCCCATGGCCTTGATACCGAAGGTGCCGAAGTCCTCGCTGACGCCGAGCTGGAAGCCGAGCGGGATCGTCTCGTGAACCCACTTGAAGTCGCGGTACGCCTGCTCGATCTCCTCGCGGGAGAGGCGCAGTTCGGGGTGGCGGCCGCCGTGGTCGGTGAAGTTGTTGAACCGGACGGTGGCCACGCCAAGCTTGTTGAAGTAGTGGGCGTAGCGCTCCAGGGAGGTGCGGCCGTGGTTGTGGCGGCCGATGGTGACGCCGATGTTGACGCGGAAGGCGTCCCCGGGGTCGACGCCCTTGTTGTACTCGGCGATGCGGCGCAGCACCTCCTCGGTGTCCGCGCCGGAGAAGACGCCCTTGATGGGGTACGTCTTGTGGTCGATGACGTTGAGGTCTTCGTCGATCACCCCGTGGTAGGTGATGGAGACGGTGCCGTAGCCGTGCTTGACAGCCAGGTCGAGGAGCTCGGTCCAGTTGTCGGCGAGCAGCGGGCGGCCGCTGGTCCAGGCGTCGCCCTTCTCCATCGTCTCGGTGGGCTTGTGGTCGGACTCCTGCCGGAATTCCCGGTTGTTGGCCGGCCCGTAGATCCGCATGAACTCGCCGTCGTAGGCGAAGCTGTCCACGTAGCGGGGGTAGACGTGGTAGCCGTGCGACTGGAGGCCCTCCAGGATGCGGGGGCCTTCCTCCATGGCGAAGGACTTGTCGTAGACCTTCTCGTAGTTGACGAACCAGCAGTGGGTGCACTTCTGGCCGCAGGTGTTCTTTCCGACCTTGGTGTCGAGATCGAGGTAGATGTGGATGTCCTCGGGCTTGATGTCCTTGAAGGGCATCGAGAACGGGGCATCACCATGGAAATCATAGGAAATAGGAGCGTTCTGGATAGACATGTATCCCCCGTGCGGTGACGTGGTCAATGAACAAATGAGGGGTGGGCGGGGTGGGCGGGGTGTGCGGATCGGCGGTCTGAACGGTGTTCGCGTCAGAGGGTCGGATCGGGAGCGGTGGTGACCACCGGGTGGCCGATCAGTTCCGCGACGGCCGCCGCACAAGCGTTGGTGTCTGCTGCGGTCAGGACGGCCATGCCGAGCCGGTCCGAGGAGGAGCGCAGGGGGTGGACCTGGTCTCCGGGGAGGACGGAGAGGTCCCAGGCGTGGACATGCCCGTGGGCGAGGGTGGGCGGCGGCGCGACGGCCGTCACCCGCCCGGGCGAGGCGGTAAGGAAGATGGTGGCGGCCGCGGCCGCTGTGGCGGGGCCGCGGCCGACCGCCGCGCCGACCGCCCAGCCGAGGGCGGCGCGCCGCCATTCGACTCCGGTGGTGAGGCGGACCAGGTCCGCGATGCCGTCGCCGCCGAGCCGGGTGTGGGTCTCGATCACGACGGTCTTGTCGCCGTCGACCATGACCTCGGTGTGGCTAGGGCCGTCGGTGATGCCGACGGCGTCGAGCAGCTCGCCAACCGCCCGGGCGACCAGCTCCTGACGGCGCGGGTCCAGGGAGGGCGGCGGCATCATGTGGCTGACCTCGATGAACCCGTCCGTGGTGCCCTTCTCGGCGATGCCGAGGACGGTGTGCCGGCCACCCGCCGAGAGCGCCTCGACGCTGAACTCGCGGCCCTCGGCGAACTGTTCGAGCAGGGTAGCGGCCGTGCGGCGGTCCGCGGGGAGTTCGTCGATGCCCTCCACCAGGGCGATGGAGGTGCTGCCGACCCCGTCGACCGGTTTGGCCACCGCCCGACCGTAGGCGGCGAACAGGAGCGCCACCGCCTCCGGGTCGTCGCCCGCCGCGAAGGCCGGGTTCAGGTGCGGGGCCTCGCGCTCCAGAATCCGCCGCATCGCCAGCTTGTCGCGGGTGGCCCGTACGACGGCCGGATCAACGCCGACGACGCCGAGCCGACGGGCGGCCAGCGCGGCCGGCTCGAGGCCGAGTTCGGTGAGCGAGACGACGGCGGTGGCTGCCAGCGGCCGCAGGACCTCGTCGGTGAAGGCGAGGAAGGCGGGCAGGTCCAGGAAGTCGGCGGTGAGGACCCGGCTGTCGGGGTCGAGGGCGGGCGCGCCGGGCAGCTGTACGTGGACCAGCTCGACGGGCAGGGCCGCCGCCTCCCGGGCCACGGTCGGATTGGCGCCGACGATCACAAGGGTCGTCGCACCGTCCACACCCCTCGTCTGGGCCCGCTGCGATCCAATCACCGCCCCCACTGCGCCCACTTTCCCCCGGTCCCCCCTCGCCGACCATTCGTTTGACCGGCGCGTCGAGCACAACATCGCAAGCCTGATCAACAACTGTCAACCGTTGTGCCAACGGCCGGAATTCAGCGTTCCGAGCGGCTCGAACCTCCATTCGCCCCGTGACACCAAGGACCCGCTCAAGGAGCCGTACGGCCGGGAGACCACCCGCACTCGATCGGCACTCAGGCGCGCCGGGCCGCATAGTTCCAGCCAACTTTCCGGCTGCTACGACACATTCCGTTCACAAAACCGCAGCACCACCTACCGGCCAGTAGACGTTTTCAGCCAATGCGGCGGTTCGGCGGGGCCGTACGGCGAAAAAACGGCGGGATGAGGTTCGTTTCGAGGGAAGGTCGTGACCAGGCTGCCAGGTCGTAGCCCCGATGGTCGGAGTGGGGAAGAGACGCAGGTGCTCACAGGCGGTATGAAAGCGCCCGTAAGCGTCGCGGTCGCCGTTGCCGGTCGTGGTCACGGTCACGGTCACGGTCACGGTCACGGTGCGGAGCCTGGGGACGACTTCGGCGCCGTGAAGACACCAGCGGCCACCGATGGCGTCGAGGCGAACGGCGATCAGATGGCGGCACCCGCCCTCGATCGTGCCTGTGGCGATCGGCCACCGCTTTCGAGGGCGGTGTCGTAGCGGAGCTGGTCGAGGTGGCCGGTCAGGTACCGGTTCTTGTCCGTGGTGCGGGGAACGTGGCCGGTGACATTCGCGACAGCTCAGCCAACTCGGCCTCCAGACACCATCGGGCCCTTTACCTGGCCTCTCGTCCCCGGCACGTCCCAGGGCGTCGTGCCACAACGTGCCAGTAGGGGCGGTAAGCAGCGGTCAACAGAGGACCTTCCGAAGCGGCTGGAACAGGGCCGCCTGCGACCGTTCCCGCAGGTCAGAGGTCATCTGCATGCCCAAGTGCCGGGTGGTTCCCAAGCTTATAGCGCGGGTTCGATTCCCGTCATCCGCTCTTGCAAGAAGGCCCAGGTCACAGACCTGGGCCTTCGTCGTTGTCTAGACCTCCCAGCCCTTGCCGTGCCCTCCGCGTGCCCCAACTCCCGCGAGCACCCCGCCCAGAGGGGTGCTGGCGCACAGCCTGCATCACCTCACCGAGGGTGCGTCTCGAATCGCGAGACGCATTTCATGTGACCCGCGCCATAAGCGTGGCGGCTCGGTGTGAATTAGCGCCGTCAAAGAGGTAATTGCAGCCGAGCTGTGCGCTAGGGCTGACGGTACGCACAACAGGCCCCCTCCGGGCATCGCCCGGAGGGGGCCTGCTGCCTGCCGCTCACGGCCGATGGGTCTCCCACCAGCCGGTCAGCTCCGCCACGCGGGCGTCGAACCGGCGGTCGAGGAACGACATCGGGGCCGCCAGGGTCAGGCATTCGCCGGTCACGAGGCAGACGCTCACGCGGCGTACCCCGGCGGTGCGGTGGACGTCGATGCCCGAGACGCTCGCCCAGGGGATGCGGCGCTCCCGTTGCCCGAAGGCCGTGAAAGCCACCAGGCATTCGGGGGTCAGCCGGGCCCCCCTGAGGCGCGGCAGGACCAGCGCGCCCACGACGCCCGCGCCGGCCGCGTACGCGCAGTCCCGAAGTTCGGCGGCCGTCATGGGGTCCGCGGTCCACCGCAGGCCCAGCTGGAGCAGGCCCGTCGCCAGGGCGATGCCCAGGACGACCGGGACGGCGACCTGTGCGGCGGTCAGCCGCAGTTCGACGGTTCCTTCCGTGTGCCGCACCGCGGCATCACCTGCCTTTCCTTTGCCGGGGGGTGGTGGGGCGTGGGGGCCCGACCGGGCCCCCACGCCCCACTCGGCTACCCCCTACAGTTGCGGTTTCCGGAGCTCACGTTGGCCGTAGGTGAAAGTCCAGGGCAGCTCGCCAGCCGGGGTGAGCCCGGTGACGCGGCCCGCCGAGTCGTAGCCGTACTCGGTCTTCAGCGCGGGGCTGATCTGCGGGTTCCAGTACTGGCGCAGCCGGCCCGCGTCGTCGTAGAGGTAGTTCGCGACGGTCTTGGCGGTCGCGGTGGCCGCACCGGGCTCGGTGGACCACACCTTGATCTCCTTGACCTGGCCGGCGAAGTCGCCGAAGACCAGGGAGGTCGCGGTGGTGGTGTTGGCGTAGACGTACTCCAACACCCGGCAGCCCTTGGTGTCCGGCGCCGAGGTGCAGGTTCCGGCGCTCGCCGCCGAGGTGGGGGCGGCGATGCGCTTGGGGCGCGCGTACGTCGTGCCGTTGACGACGACGGTCTCGGAGAGCGTGGTCGTCGTGGAGTTGGTCAGGCCGTCCTGGACGATGCTGGAGACCTGCCAGGTGGCGACGGCTGGGTCGGTCTTGGTGAAGGTGGTGACCGTGCCCTGATTGTTGGTGAGCGTGAAGGAGCCGGTGACGCTGCCGGTCAGCACCAGCTGCTCGGCACCGGGCTCGGGCATCCAGCCGTTCTGCGCGGCGTTCGCGGTGAAGTGGATCGAGTCGCCGCCGGTGGCGCGGTGCGGTAGGTGTCGTCGGCGTTCTTCGTACCGGGGTTGCCGAGGTCCAGCTCGGTGTCGTTCGACCAGCCGACCGTCTCACCGACCTGCACGTAGGTGTCGAAGAGGTTGGAGAGCGCCGAGGTGGACGGGTCCACCGTGACCGGGTACGTGGTCTTCGGGTCAGCCAGAAACTTCGCGTCCGGGCTGACGACCAGATCGACGGAGGAGCCCTTCCGAACCACCTTCATGTCGACCTTGACCCGGCGGGTGTGCTCGCCCGAGACCGGATCGACGGTGGCGTCCCACATCACGGGGGCGGGCATGACCGCGGTCTTATTGTTCTTCTTGTCGGTGAACAGCACGCTGCCGTCGGCCTGCTGCGTGACCTTCAGGCCCTTGACCTTCAGCGGCAGGGTGTACGAGAAGCCCGCCGCGGGCTTGGCCTTGACCTCCACGAACTGCTCGAAGCCGGTGCGGGTGGCTTCCACGACCACGTCCGCGCCGGGCACGGCGTCGGCGTACGTGGCCCGGGTGCCGTCCAGCTTCGGCGCGGGAAGGTCACCCCGCCACTGAAGGGTGATCGCCTCGTCCCCGGAGCCGAGGGTCACCAGGTCGGTGGCCTTGGCGTCGGACTTGCCGGAGAGCCGGAGCCCACGGGGGTGCGCCTTGGAGGCGACGGAACCGTCCGACAGGGCCGTCAGGTCGACGTCGACATCACGCCACTCGCCGGACTCGGCGTCCTTGAACCGCACGGGCCCGGCGGCCAGCTCCGTCGTCAGCGAACCGTCCTTGTTGACCCAGGTGGTCGAGGACTCGGTGCGCTCGGACAACGCCTCGACGCGCTTGCCGGAGAGCCGGGCCGCCACGCGGGCGGAGGGGATGTCGGCGGCGAAGGCCGGCGCGGGCCTGCTCGGCACCGGTGCACGGTCGACAGCCTGCGGGCGGACCGTGGCGAGCGCGGACTCAGCGCCGTAGAGGGACGTGGCGGCCATCAGGACCGCCAGGCCCACCGCGGTGACGCGGCGGGAGGAGGTACGGCCGGGTGGGCCGTACCGGTGTGACTGGGAAAGCAAGTTCCCCCCAAGAAATGAGCTTCAAGCAGGCGCTTGACCGCATGTGATCTACAGACGGCAAGGGGAATGTAATGTTCCGGCGAGGCTGAAAAGTATCCCCCATTGGCCAGAATCAGATCATGGCCGAGGCATCGTTGCGGGATCTTGATCTACCGATCGGTAGCAAGTCGCGACACGGGCCGAGCGGAACCCGCCTCCGCCCGCCTTCCAACACGGACGAACCCGCGACACACACTTCAGGTGCCCTGAAATTCTGGGGTTCTGGCAACTGCCGCACCGACTTGAGGAGGTTCTCGCCCTTACATTTCTTCTCGCGCTTGAACGACGGCCGCCGCAACTCCGCGCCCCGGAAGGCCAGATCAGCCTCGAACTCCTTGGATGCGAAGCCCTTGTCCGCGAACACGAGCAGCCCCGGCCGGTCCATGGCCAGGTGCGGCTCGCGGTCCAGCACCGCGGCCAGCACCTCCCGCCCGATGCAGAAACAAGGCGTCTGCTGCCCGGCTCCACCCCAGCGCACCTCGCAGAGCGTCGATGAGGAGATCCTCCTCAAGCGCGAGGAGCTGCGCCTCGTGCGCGAGCGGGCCACGACGCAGGCAGGAGGACGGGAAGAGTAAGCGCACCGGCCGTGTAGTGGAGGCCGGTTTCCTCGTCCGCGTACTGGCCGGGAAAGCGGAGCGGGCAGTCCACCCCATCCCCTGAAGCGGGGAGGGGCGTGCCCCAGAGGGTGTCGCTGCCGGTCCAGGGCGCGCGTCTGCAGCCCAGACCTCTCACGCACGAGGGAATCCGGCGCATGGAGGCCGAGGAGGAGGAGCGCGGCTGAGCCCGCTCCTTCGGCACCGGTCGGGACCGCCCCGTCAGGGGTTCGCGCCGCGGGGCACGACCATGTCGGTCAGCCGGGCGGCACCAGGTTCAAGGGACGACCAGGGCCCCGGCACGCGCAGCACGGCGATCGCGGATGTCGGGAACTTCGTACGGGTCTGCTCCAGCGCGTAGCCGTCCGTCTCACCGGCAAGCAGCAGGACCAGCTCCTGCACGCCGGGGTTGTGCCCGATCAATATCAGCGTCCGTACGTGCGCGGGGATCTCTCGTACGACGTCGAGCAACTCCCCGGCGCTCGCCCGGTAGATGCGTTCCTCGTGGATCACCTCAGCGCTGGCGCCGAACTCGGCCGCGACGAGGTCCCACGTCTGGCGGGTGCGGCGGGCGGGGGAACACACGACGAGGTCGGGAACACAGTCGGCCTCGCGCAGCCAGCGGCCGGCCGCCGGGGCGTCACGGCAGCCGCGCGGGGCGAGTGGCCGCTCGGAGTCCGCCACGTCCTGCGGCCAGGCGGACTTGGCGTGCCGCAGGACGACCAGGCGCCGCAAGGTGCCCGGAGTCATGGCGTCGCCGGGCGCTGGTGGCCGACCTCGCGCGCGAGGTCCAGCCCGAGGACGCGGTCGAGAAAGGCGAACGCCTCGAACTTGGCACCGGCCGGCACGTCGGCGCGCTTCGCCACGCTGACCAGCATGTCCAGGACAGCGGGGACGCCGAGATCATCGGCGAGCGCGGCATGGGCCTGTCGCAGCACGTCGGCGGGGATCGGCCTGGACGGCTCCTGCGCCCAGTCGGCCACCTGCTGCCGCCAGTGCCTCAGCATCCGCCGGGCCTCGGCGAACGCCGCGCTGGTGACCGTGACCGGCGTGCGGTAGGCGTGGCCGAGCAACAGCATCCTCACAGCCAGCGGGTCGGTCCCCTCTGGGGCGAATGCGTCCGGGAGATCCGAGGCGAGGGGGTGGCCACGGTCTGGGACGCCCCCGTCCGGGGGTGCTGGGCTGACCTGGCCCACGTCGATCCGGACCCCGCTGACGGCGTCCTGCACGGCGGTGCCGTAGGCGAGCACGTGCACGTCGGCAGCGGCGCACACCGTCTCGGCCAGATGGTGAACGCCGGCGGCGGGCGGGTGGATGCCGAGAACGGCCATGGCCCGTTCGAGCGTCTGGGCCGGCTCAGGCGGCAGGTCCGGCGTAGTGAGGACTGTGACGGACTGCAGCCCATGCAGCTCCGCGGTGCGCGCCAGTACGTCACCGACCAGAGGCGCCCGCACGTGCACCGCGCCGATCCCGGTATCGATGACCGGCAGGTGCACGCAGATGCGCAGCAGGTGGCGGTGTGCGGAGGGGATCTCCACGAGGCGGCCGGTGCGAGTGTCGGCGATACGCAACATGATGCGGAGGCTAGTCGTGGAAACCTCCGGTACGGGGGAGGACCTGACCAGGACGCCAACGTTGTGGAATGCCACGCGTCGCACGGTCGTGGGGTCGCAGTCCTGTCGGTCGAGGTGCGCTGAACCATGTCAGCTGTCTGGCCTGTATCGCGGGACAAGTCACTGGTGCCGGAGAAGCGCCAGGGGCATACCAATGATGAATGGGTCGGTGCACTCTCACGTGCAGCGCCCGGAAGGGCGGCCCCGGCGTGTGAATGTGCCGGGGCCGTTGTGTCACCCTCGTCGCGCCGCAGGGAGCGGGGCATGATCCATTCAGCCGATATCCGCGAGTGGCGCGACTGCGACGTCGTCGACCCGAAAGGACACAGGATCGGCTCGCTGGAAGCGATCTACGTGCACACCGCTACCGACGAACCGGCCATGGCCACCGTCTTCACCGGCTTGCCCACCCGCCGGCGCCTGGTCTTCGTTCCTCTCGACGAGGCGATCCTGGGACCGGGCTACGTCAAGGTCGCGCACGCCAAGGCAATCGTGAAGAAGGCCCCGGCCATCGGCACTGAGCCTTTTTCAACCTGATGTTGAGGCGTGGTGAAGGACATGGACGGCTTTCACGATGTCGGTGATCCGGTTGGTGCTGCAGCGGAGCTTGCGGAGCAGGCGCCAGCCCTTGAGGGTGGCCATGGCCTGCTCGCCGAGGCAGCGGATCTTGGCGTGGCTGCTGTTGTGCTGGCGCTTCCAACGCTTGAGCCGGCGGCCCCGGAACGGCACGCGGACTGGTCGGCTGGAGCCCTGGTACGCCTTGTCCGCCCAGCACTTCACGCCTGCCTCGGCGAGCGCGTCGATGATGCCGTGCGTGCGGGCGGCGGTCAGATCGTGGGTGGAGCCGGGCAGTGCGGGTGAGGCCCACAAGAGGCGTCCGAATGGATCGGTGAGGACCTGGACGTTCATGCCGTGGCGTTTATGTTTCCCGGAGTAGTACGGGGTGTCGGCGGCGATCCGGTCGATCGGCAGCAGGGTGCCGTCCAGGATCACGAACGCCTTCGTCCGTACGGTCTTCACCGCCTCGTCCAGGGTGGGGGCCCCGGCGGCCAGGACGTCGATGGCCTCGCGTATGTAGCGGTACGCGGTCGCGGTGCCGATACGGAAGCCGGCGGCGAGCTGGGCGTAGGTGTCGCCGCACCGCAGGTGGGCCAGGGCGAGCAATGCCTGACGCCCGACCGGCAGGCGTCTCCACCGCGTCCCGATCTCCCGCCGCCGAGCCCGCAGGCGCCCCGTCAGGTACCGAAGGGTGTGGCTGGACAGATCAATCGACGACGGATAGACAAGCACACGAAGCTCCTGGCGGACACGGGTGATCTTGGTCGAGAACTCGTCTACCAGGAGCTTCGCTGTTCCGTACAGCCCTCACCCGCCAACACCCCGACCACACAGCCAGGTTGCTCATTCATCTAGTACTCCAGCTGTAGATCGTGATCTTGCTGGTCGGGGGCCGTTGCGGACATGGGTGCGG
>NZ_JAGGOY010000139.1 GCF_018614095.1 Streptomyces sp. ISL-87
GCCGGGGGCGCCCACCAACAACCGGGCGACAAGCCGATCGCCGACCCGGGCCGGTGTCGGGTGGGGGCTGGGGTGTTGTCCGGGACGTAAAACGTGATTTGTGGCGCGACCAAGCCAGCACTTCTCAGGCACGGATCAGGCGCCTAAATCATGAGTCCCGGACAACACCCCAGCCCCCACCCGGCACCGGCCCCCACCCCCGGAAAGGCCGGCCGGCAACCCCGCCCGGCAGCCACAGGCGGCACCGGCAAAAATCAGCCCCGCCGGCGCTTGAGGCGCGGGGTCTGGGGCGGAGCCCCAGAGGCCCGGAGGACGCCCGGGCAACGGCAGGACCCCGCCCCGGGGCGAGGCCCCACACCCTGGGGCAAGGCCCCACCCCGTCCACCGCCCGGCCAGGGCAAGGGCAAGGGCAAAGATCAGCCCGACGCCGGCTTCGCCTTAGTCCACGGCCACCGGGGCCTCGGCTTCTCGCCCGACGGCGCGTAGGTGTACTTCCAGCCCTTCTGGAGGCCCAGGCGTCGGCTGTAGCCCGACGGAACCCGTTCGTAGAGGAGGACCGTCGGGGGGCCGCCCTCGGCGGACGGGACCGGGATCTCGTACCACTTCGGCGGGTGGCCGGTCGGGCCGAGCAGGATCGGGAGGATCCGGCCGTCCATGGGGCCGCCCTCGAAGGGGGTCGGTTCGCTTCTCACCCGACCAGTGTCACAGCAGGTGCGCCGCCTCGGAGACCACCGGGATCACGCGCCGGGCCAGGACCCCGACCGGGCCGTCCGCCGATTCCAGGGCCAGGGCGGCGCGCGCCGCGGCCGCCGTCTCGGGGTCCGTGGCGGCCGTCGCCGTCAGGAGGGCGATGAACTGGTCCACCAGCCAGTCGCGGAGGGAGCCGACCTCCGGTTGTTTGCCTTCGTCGATCCATATGAGGGAGGCCGCCTCGACCGCCGTGATCCAGGTACGGACCATCATCCGCAGGCGCGGACCCGGCGCGGGCACGCCCAGGTGGACGAGGATCTGCTGCGCGGCGGCCCGGCGGATGCCGTCCACGGTCGCCGTCGTGCGGGAGGTCTCGACCACGCTCCCGCCCTGCAGCAACGCGCTGAAACCCGCGTCGTGTTCGTCGACGAAGGCCAGGTAGCGGTCCAGGGCCCGGGAGAGCCGCTGGGTCAGCGGGCCGGCCTGGGGTTCCGCGAAGCAGAGTTCGAGGAGGTCGGCCGCCGAGCGCAGGGCGGCTTCGTACAACTGCTGCTTGCCGCCCGGGAAGTAGCGGTAGACCAGGGGCCGCGAGACGCCGGCCGCCTCCGCGACGTCGTCCAGGGAGACGTCCTCCGGCGCACGGTGCGCGAACAGCGACAGCGCGGCGTCGAGGAGCTGGGCCCGGCGCTCCTCGACGCTCAGCCTGCGGTACGCGCGTACGGTCATGTCCGCAGGGTAGCCCGGGCAGCCCCACCGCATGGGCTTCAGGCCAGTAGTCCCGAGCTCTGCCAGAGCTTTCGGCCGACCCCGCGCAGCACGCCGATGTCGTCGAGGAAGTCGGTGAGCCGCTTGGCGCCGGTCTGCATGACCTCGCGCCGGTGGCCGCTCGCCTTGACCTGGGCCACGGCTTCGCGGCGGTCCAGGCCGATGTTGTCGTAGACCTGGGGGTTGACGAAGGCCAGGGAGAAGACGCGGGCCGCCTCGCCGCAGCTGATGCGGGTGAGTTCCTGTTCCCAGCGGGGGGCCGTCAGCATCTGGCGGCGCAGTTCCTCGCGGGCGTACCGGACGTGCCGGGCCTCCTCGATGACGTGGATCCGGGTGACCCCGCGCACCAGCGGCTGGACGCGCTCGTCCGGGAAGGTCAGGCGCTGCATCCAGTCGAGGATCTCCTCGCCGAGCAGGGTGCACGCGAAGGAGCCGGGGGTGGTGGAGACGGTCTTCAGGATGCGCGCGAGGTTGTGGTTGAGGCGGGATACGGGGTACGCGGGGGCGCCGGCCTTCTGGATCATGCGGGCGAACATCATCGAGTGGCGGCACTCGTCGGCGATCTCGGTGAGTGCGTAGCGGACGTGATTGCTGGTCAGCGACTTGTCGTAGATGTGCCGGACCAGCAGCTGCATCAGGATGATCTCGAACCAGATGCCGAGCGAGCCGAGCGCCGCCGCCTCGTGGCGGGAGAGGTCGATGCGCTGCTCCTCCCCCATCTTCTTCCACAGCGGGGTGCCGTAGAGCGAGAGCAGCTCGGGCGGCCAGTAGTACTTGCCCTCGATCGCCGGGGCGTCCCAGTCGAGTTCCTTGTCGGGGTCGAAGGAGTGCTTGGCCGAGGATTCGAGCAGTCGTTCGGCGATCTGTTCGCGGTCCTTGAGGAGGCCGAGCGCGTCCTGTAGGACCCGGCGATCCGTGCGGTCGGTCGTGGTCGTCATCGCGGGGGCACCTCGCCCATTTTTCGGGGATTTCGTGGATGGCGCCGGGGTTACCAGCGGTCATGACTGTGGTCACCGCTTATGAGACTGCTTGTCAGCAAGGTCGTCAATCCCCTGCGCACGACTTGTTGACCCGCCGTCTACCAACGTGTGACCCTGCCAACTGTCCACTCCTGCACGGGAGTACGTGAGACGAGGGGGCGTCAGTGTCGACGCACGAGCTCTACACCAACGACCCGGGCGAGGGCGTCTGGCAGGTTCCGGCCTCCGGCGCGGCCCGCTTCAGCTGGGAATACGACGGCGGCCGCGAACGGCTGCTCGCGCTGTACCAGAAGGGCAAGGACAAGCAGTGGGACGGCGCGAAGCGGATCGACTGGGACCTGGAGGTGGACCCGAACGATCCGCTGGGCACCCCGGACGAGGCGCAGACGCTCTACGGCACCCGGTACTGGCCCAAACTCAGCGACAAGGACAAGGGCGAGCTGCGCCGCCACTACACCGCATGGAACTTCAGCCAGTTCCTGCACGGTGAACAGGGCGCGATGGTGTGCGCGGCGCGCATCGTCGAGTCGGTGCCCGACCTGGACGCGAAGTTCTACTCCGCCACCCAGACCATGGACGAGGCCCGGCACGCCGAGATCTTCGGGCGTTTCCTGCACGAGAAGGTCGGGATGCTCTACCCGATCAACGACAACCTCCAGGAGCTGCTGGGCGACACCCTGCGCGACTCCCGCTGGGACATGCCCTACCTCGGCATGCAGGTGCTCATCGAGGGGCTGGCGCTGGCCGCGTTCGGGATGATCCGCGACACGACCGACAAACCGCTGCCGAAGCAGATCCTGGCCTACGTGATGCAGGACGAGGCCCGGCACGTGGCGTTCGGGCGGATGGCGCTGCGCGACTACTACAAGCAGCTGACGGACGCCGAACTGCGCGAGCGCGAGGAGTTCGTGATCGAGGGCTGCTACCTGATGCGGGACCGGCTGCGCGGGGTGGAGGTGCTGGAGAACTTCGGCATCCCGCGGAAGGAGGCCGACGAGTTCAGCGAGCAGTCGGAGTTCCTGCACCTCTTCCGGAAGCTGCTGTTCAGCCGGATCGTGCCCTGCGTCAAGGACATCGGACTGTGGGGCGAGCGGCTGCAGAAGGCGTACCTGGACATGGGCGTCTTCGAGATGGGCAACTCCAACCTGGAGCTGCTGATGAAGCAGGACGAGGAGATCGCCGAGGCCCTCGACCGCGAGCGGTTCGCGGCCGAGGAGGCCGAGCGGGTGGCCGAGGTGGAGGCCGTCATCGCGGAGGGGGCCGACACCTGAGGCGATGCGACGCTTCGGGGACACGCGACTCGGATGAGGCGACGCGATGCGCTGCGCTGCACTGCACTGCACTGCACTGCGGGTACACGCGACTCGAAGCGTGCGACACGGCCACAGGCGGCCACGCGCTCGGCGGTTCAAGGGGCGCCGGCCGTGCCCTACAGCGCGGCCTCCATCACCGCCCTGGCGATCGGCGCGGCCGCGCTGTTGCCGCTGATGTCCCCCCGGTCCGCCGCCGCGTCCTCGACCACCACCGCGACCGCGACCGCCGGCAGCGGCGCGCCCTCCGCCCTGGCCCAGGAGATGAACCAGGCGTACGGGGTGCCCGCGTTGCCGACGCCGTGCTGCGCGGTGCCCGTCTTGCCGCCGACCACCGCGCCGGGGATCGCCGCGTTCTTCCCGGTGCCGTTCTCCACCACCTTCACCATCAGCTCCTGGAGCCGCATCGCCGTCGCGGGGTTCATGGCCCGGCCCGGCGTGTGCTGGTCGCCGCTGCGGACCGGGGACCCGTCGTCCTGGGTGATCCGGTCCAGCAGATAGGGGGACTTGACCTCCCCGCCGTTCGCGACCGCCGCCGCCACCATCGCCATCTGGAGCGGGGTCGCCTTGGTGTTGAACTGGCCGATCGAGGACAGCGCCAGCTGGTCCGGGCTCATGTCGGTGTCGAAGTCCGACCGCGACACCCAGGAGGGCACCCGCAGACCGTCGTCGTTGAACCCGAACCGCCGGGCCGCCTCCACCATCTCGCGCAGCCCGACCTGGACCCCGATCTTCGCCATCACCGTGTTGCAGGACCACTGCACCGCCTCCGCCATCGAGGCGTCCTGGCAGCCGGTGGCCGCGTTCGGCAGCAGGGTGCTGGTCCCGGGCAGCGGGTACGGGTCGGGGGTCCGGGTGGGCGCGTCCACATCGGTTACCACGCCGGAGTCCAGGGCGGCGGCCGCCGTCACGATCTTGAAGGTGGAGCCGGGCGGGTACGTCTCGCGCAGGGCCCGGTTGAGCATCGGCTTGGCGGGGTCCGCGTTGAGCCGCGCCCAGGCCGCCTTGACCTGCGCGCCGGTACCGGAGAGCAGCGCCGGGTCGTACGAGGGGCTGCTGACCAGCGTGAGGATCTTCCCGGTGGCGGGCTCGACCGCCGCCACCGCGCCGCGTTTGCCCCCGAGGCCCTTGTACGCCGCCCGCTGCATGGCGGCCCGGATGGTGGTCGCCGCGTTGCCTCCGGCCGGGCGGCCGCGGGCCAGGTCGTACCAGAGCGGGAATGCCGAGAGCCCCGGGTCCGTGCCCGCCAGGATCCCGTCCTCGGCGCTCTCGACGAAGCTGGTCCCGTACGTCTGGGAGGAGAAGCCCGTGACGGGTGCGTAGAGCGGGCCGTTCGTGTAGGTCCGCTCGTAGCGCAGGAGCTGGCCGCTGTCCCGGGAGCCGGTGACGGGCCGCCCGTCGACCAGGATGTCCCCGCGCGGCTGTGCGTACCGCTCGATGGCGGGGCGTTTGTTGGCCGGGTTCGCGCCGTAGGCCGCGGATTCCCAGACCTGCACGCGGGCCACGTTGACCAGCAGGGCGGCGAGCAGCAGGGCGCAGAAGTAGGCGCACCAGCGGATGTAGCGGATCACGCCGCGACCTCCGCCTCTTCCTCAACGGGGCGGTCGGGGCGGTCGGGGCAGTGGGGTCGCGGCCTGCGGGCGCTGTCGCTGAGCCGGACCAGCAGCGCCACGATGATCCAGTTGGTGACGACGGAGGAGCCGCCCTGTGCGAGGAAGGGCATCGCCATGCCGGTGAGCGGGATCAGCCCGGTGACGCCGCCCGCGATGACGAACACCTGGAGGGCGATGATCGAGGCGAGCCCGGTCGCGAGCAGCCGCCCGAAGGAGTCGCGCAGGGCGAGCCCGGCGCGGAAGCCGCGGGCGACGAGGAGTCCGTAGAGGAGCAGGATCGCGGTCAGGCCGACGAGGCCGAGTTCCTCGCCGGCCGTGGCGAGGATGAAGTCCGACTTGGCGGCGAAGCCGATGAGGAAGGACTGGCCGTGGCCGAGGCCGGCGCCGAGGAGCCCGCCGGCGCCGAAGGCGAAGAGGGACTGGGCGAGCTGGCCGGGGCCCTCGCCGCGTTCGATGGAGGCGAAAGGATTCAGCCAGTCGTCCACCCTGCTGTTCACGTGCGGCTCGAACGTCGCGACGGCGTAGGCGCCGAGGGCGGCGAGGAGCAGGCCGATGGCGATCCAGCCGATCCGCCCGGTGGCGGTGAACAGCATGACGACGAAGAGGCCGAAGAAGAGGAGCGAGGTCCCGAGGTCCCGTTCCAGGACGAGGACGCCGACGCTGAGCAGCCAGATGGCGAGGATCGGGCCGAGAACGCGCCCTGGCAGGAGTTTCAGCTTCCACAAGAGGCGGCGGCCGCCCAGCGCGAGGGCGGTGCGGTTCGCGGCGAGGTAGGAGGCGAAGAAGACGGCGAGCAGGATCTTGGCGAACTCCCCGGGCTGGAAGGAGAGGCCGGCGAACCGGATCCAGATGTGGGCACCGTTGACGGCCGGGAAGAAGACGGGGACGAGCATCAGCGCGAGGGCCGCGGCGACGGACAGGTACGCGTAGCGCTGGAGCACGCGGTGGTCGCCGAGCAGGGTGACGACGAGCACGAACAGCGTCAGCCCGAGGGCGGACCAGAGGAGTTGCTCCCCGGCGGTGGGATGGCCGGGGGTGGTCAGGTCGAGCCGCTGGATGAGGACGAGGCCGAGGCCGTTGAGCAGCACGGCGATCGGGAGCACGAGCGGGTCGGCGTACGGGGCGCGCAGGCGGACGGCGAGGTGCGCGAGCAGCGCGGCGGCGGCGAGGCCGCCGGCGTAGCGGGTGGCGGTGGGCGGGATGTGGCCGGTGGTCGCGAGGCCGACGTAGAGGTGGCCGAGGACGCAGATCACGACCGCACCGGCGAGCAGCGTCAGCTCGACGCCGCGGCCCTTCGGGGCCCGGCCGTCGGGGGGTGGGGGCGGGGCAGGCTCCGCCACCTTTGCCGTCAGAGCGGTCATATGGGGAAACGTAGCAAGCGGGCGGGTCGTATGTCCGGCTATGCCATAGTGTGCCGAGGAGTCGTCAGAAGTCTTGCAGGAACGGTCAGGAGTGGGAGCCGCGGCACATGGGACCTGTGGAATTCATCGTCCTCGCCTTCCCGGAGGAACAGCTGCGGGTACCGGCGGTCGAGGCGGTGATCGGGCTCCGCAAGACCGGGGTCGTACGGCTGATCGACGGGCTCGTGACGACGAAGACGGCGGCGGGTGAGGTGCTGGCGGCGGAGTTCGACGAGTTCATGGAGCTACGGGGCCTGCTGGCGCACCGGGAGGCGGCGCGGCTGATCGGGCCGGAGGACGTACGGGAGGCGGCGGAACTCCTGGACCGGGGCAGCTGCGCGCTGCTGCTGCTGGTCGAGCACGTGTGGGCCGAGGACGCGGCGATCGCCGTACGGGCGGCGGGCGGGCGGATCGTGGGCTCGGTCCGGATCCCGGCGGAACGGGTGGGGGTGGCGTGATGTTCATCCGACCGGTGGGGGTGACGGTGTCGGCGGCGGTACGGCCCGCGGGGCGGCCGCTGCTGCGAGGGCTGTTGACGCGGGCCGCGGGCGCGCAGGCGGCGGCCGCGGCGGAGTCCGGCGAGGGGGGCGCGGCGGGGGACGCGGTTCCGGCGAGCGCCTGGGGCGAGGTGGAGTTCGCGGGCGAGCCGGACCTGGAGGAGGCCGCGGAGACGGCCGGCCAGCCGTGGGAGCCGGCCGAAGCGCTGGCCGCTGAGGACGAGGCTCCGGGTGCGGGTCCGAGTCCGGGTCCGGGTGCGGGCCCGGGCCCAGGTGCGGGCCCAGATGCAGGCCCAGGTGCGGGGCCAGGTGCAGGCCCAGGCCCAGGTCCGGGTGAGGCGGGCGGGCCGGTGGCGTCCGGTGGCCTGGCGGCGGAGCTGGCCCTGCTGGCCAACTTGGCCCGGGAGGGCCTGCTGACGCCGGAGGAGTTCACTGCGGCCAAGGCCCGGATCCTCCAGCCTTGACCGACGCGGCCCCTGCTGCGGGAGCTATGGAGGCGGGCCGCAGGCGCCCCGACAGGGGTGGGCTGGATGGGTGGGGTTGGGGGACGTGGCCGAGGGGGGTGGGGGGTTTGTCATACCGGGTGTGTCAGCATCGGCGGCCTGGAGGTGATCACATGTCCCGCCAGGTGCTCCGCGCCGCCTGCATCGCCGCCGTCCTCCTCACCGCCGGCCCCCTTCCCCACGCCCGGGCCGAGCCCGTAGGGGTGCTGCTCAATCGGTTGCAGGGCCTGTACCAGAAGGCCGAGGAGGCCGCCGAGGCCTACAACGCCGCCGAGGTCGCCCTCAAGGCCCGCCAGGAGGAGGAGCGCCGGGTCACCGCCGAGCTCGGCAGGGCCCGTACCGCCCTCGGCGCCGAGAAGGCCACCGCCGGGCGGCTGGCCCGGGAGCAGTACCAGGGGGCCCGGGGATTCTCCCCGTATGTCCGGATGCTGCTCGCCGACGACCCCCAGTCCGCCCTCGACCAGCGCAGGCTCGCAGCCCGCGAGGGCGCCCGGCAGGCCGGCGTACTGGCCCGGATGACGGAGGGCGCGCACAAGGCCGACGCGCTCGCCACCGCCGCCCGCAAGGCGCTGGACGACCAGCGGGCCCTGGTCGGCGAGATGGAGCGGCGCAAGGACGAGGTCGGCGGGCAGCTCAAGGAGGTCGAGCGGATGCTCGCGGCGCTGACCCCGGAGGAGGTCTCGCAGCTCGGTGCGCAGGAGGCCAAGAACACCGCCGGCGCGCAGCGTGCGCTGCTGGAGTCCGGCCGGCTCGGCACCGCCCGTACGCCCACGGCCGCCGGCGGGGAGGCGCTCACCTACGCCACCGCCCAGCTCGGGAAACCGTACGTCTGGGGCGCGGAGGGGCCGGGGTCCTTCGACTGCTCCGGGCTCACCTCGCAGGCCTGGGCGCACGCCGGGCGGTCCATCCCCCGGACCAGCCAGGAGCAGTGGGCGCGGCTCCCGAAGGTGCCGCTCGATCAGCTGCGGCCCGGTGACCTGGTGGTCTACTTCCCCAAGGCCACCCATGTCGCCCTGTACATCGGGGAGGGCAAGGTGATTCAGGCTCCGCGGCCGGGAGCCAAGGTCAAGGTCTCGCCGATCGCCGCGAATCCGCTCCTCGGGGCCGTGCGGCCCGATGCCGATGCCACCCCGCTCGAGACGTTCACCCCGCCGCCGCTGCCCGAGGAGGAGGCCGGGACGGCGGGGGACGACACCGGTTACTCCGAGGCCGAGGCGCCCGACACTTCCGCCAGGTAGTCCGCCGTGTCCTGCGGGTCGTAGAAGTACGCGTCGAAGTCGGCCGGGTTGTCGAAGCCATTGGCGAATCGATCCGCCACCGGCTGAAGCTGCCCGGCCGCACCGATCAGGCCCAGTACGTGCTCCGGCGGGACGCCCAGCATCGCGTTCGTCCACTGGGTCACCGGCTTGCCCGTGGTGAACCAGTACTTGTCGAACGTCGCCTTCATCCACGCCTCGTCGAACGGGTTGTCCCCGTGCATCAGGATCGAGGAGAGATACGAGGCCGCGCACTTGGCGGCGGAGTTCGAGCCCTGGCCGGTGATCGGGTCGTTCGCGACGACCACGTCCGCGACACCCAGCACCAGCCCGCCGCCGGGGAGGCGGCCGATCGGGTTGCGGACGACCGGCGCGTACCGGCCGGCGACCGTGCCGCCCGCGTCCGTCAGCTCGACCTTCGTCGCCCGCGCGTACTCCCAGGGCGTGAACTTCTCCATCAGCTCAAGGGTGAGCGACAGGTGCTCCGCCGGGTCCAGCCCGCCGTTGAACGCGTCCAGCGGACCGCCCGGGATGCCCTCCCAGAACAGGATGTCCGCCCGCCCGGAGGTGGTCAGCGTCGGCATGACGAACAGCTCGCCGACACCCGGGACCAGGTTGCAGCGGACGGCTTCGGTGTCCGGGTGTTCGGGGCGCGGCCCGAGCCCGTGCACGTACGAGACCGCGAGCGCGCGCTGCGGCGCGTCGTACGGGGAACGCGCGGCGTCCCGCCCGAACATCGACACCAGCTCGCCCTTGCCGGCGGCGACCAGCACCAGGTCGTATGTACGGGTGAAGAAGTCCAGGTCGGCGACCGACGCGCCGTGGATGACCAGCTGCCCGCCGCGCTGCACGAAGGTGTCGATCCAGCCGGCCATCTTCACGCGCTGGTCGACGGACTGGGCGTAGCCCTTCAGCCTGCCGAGCCAGTCGATGGCACGGGTGGTGTCGGGGGCGGCGACGGAGACACCGAGGCCCTGGATCTTCGGGGCCTGCTGCTCCCAGAAGTTCAGCCGGAGGTCGCGCTCGTGCTGGAGGGCGGTGTCGAACATGACCTGGGTGGACATGACCCGGCCGGTGCGGATCTCGTCCGCCGTCCGGTTGGACATGAGGGTGACCTCGTACCCCTTGGCCTGGAGTCCGAGGGCGAGCTGGAGACCGGACTGGCCGGCCCCCACGACGAGTATCTTGCGCATCTCACGTTCTCACTTCGCGTCTGTTCGGGCGGGTCGGGGTTCGGGTTCTGCTCGGCTGCCCAGGTCCGCCCGGTCTACTCGGGCGTGGCGTCCAGGGCGTGGGTCACCAGGGCCAGCAGGGATTCGACGACCGTGGCCCGGCGCCTGGCATCCATGATCACGACCGGGACGTCCGGCGGAATGCTGAGCGCCTCGCGCACGTCCTGCGGTTCGTACGAGCGGGAACCGTCGAAGTGGTTGACGGCGACGGCGTACGGGAGCCCGCAGCTCTCGAAGTAGTCGAGCGCGGGGAAGCAGTCGCGCAGCCGGCGGGTGTCGGCCAGGACGAGCCCGCCGACGGCGCCGCGGACCAGGTCGTCCCACATGAACCAGAACCGCTCCTGGCCGGGGGTTCCGTACACGTAGAGGACGAGGTCGTCGTCGAGGGTGACGCGGCCGAAGTCCATGGCGACGGTGGTGGTGCCCTTGTCCGGGGTCGCGGACAGGTCGTCGGTGGGGAGGCTGGCCTCGGTCATCACCGCCTCGGTGCGCAGCGGGGTGATCTCGGAGACGGAGGAGACGAAGGTGGTCTTGCCGACGCCGAAACCGCCCGCGACCAGCACCTTGACGGCGACGGGCGCGCGCGAGCGGTCGTACTGCCAGGGCTGGACGGGCTCGTCGTCAGCGATGGGCGGGACCGGGGCCGGGGCAGGGGCCGTGACCGGGCCCCGGGCCGCCGGGTCAGAGACGGCGAAGACCACTGAGCACCCTTTCGAGCAGCGCGCGTTCGGGGCGGCCGGGGCCGTGCCCGGTCCCGTAGACGCGGATCCTTCCCTGGTCCGCGAGGTCGCTGACCAGGACGCGGACCACGCCGAGCGGCAGCTTCAGCAGCGCGGCGATCTCGGCGATGGTGCGCATGCGGCGGCAGACCTCGACTATGGCCGGCATCTCTGGCATGCGGTCGGGCCGGTCGGCGGGGTCGGGCTCTGCGTCCAGGGCGGCGACGAAGGTCTCGACGAGCAGGACGTGCGTGAAGCGGGTGCGGCCGCCCGTGAGTGAGTACGGGCGGACGCGGGCGGGGCGGCGGTCGGCGCCGCGTATCGGCAGCCGGTCGGAGGCCGTACTCCTCACGGGGTCTTCTCCATCGACTGGCGCAGCTCGCTGCGGACTTCGGGGGTAAGGACGTGGCCGGCGCGGCCGACGAACAGGGCCATGTGGTAGGCGACGACGCTCATGTCGCAGTCGGGGGTGGCGTGCACGCCGAGGAGCGAGCCGTCGCTGATCGACATGACGAAGACGGAGCCGTGCTCCATCGCGACCATGGTCTGCTTGACGGCGCCGCCGTCCATGAGGTCCGCGGCGCCGGTGGTGAGGCTGCCGAGGCCGGACACGATGGTGGCGAGGTCGGCGGATGCCCCGCGGGGGCCCTTGGGGCGGGCCGGGGGGTTCTGGGGGGCGGCGCCCGCCTCCGCTGCCGTCGGCTCGGAGGAGAGCAGCAGGAGCCCGTCCGAGGACACGACGGCCACGGAGTTGACGCCGGGTACCTCCTCGACCAGGTCGGTCAGCAGCCACTGCAGGTTGCGGGCCTGGGTGCTCAGTCCGTACGTACTGGGCGCGGTCATGTGCGTGCCTCCTGTGCGGTGTCCCCCTGGTCGGTGTGTGTCTGCCCTTGCCCCTGGCCGTGTTCTTGCCCGTACTCCTGCTCGTGGGCTAGCTCGGCGGCGACGACGCGCCGCCCGTCCTGGGCCCCCTGGTAGAACCCGCCGAGGCGGCGGCGCAACTCGTCGGCGTCCACGCGGCGCGGCGGCTCGGGCCGTACGTCGTCCGCGCGCGGGGCGGCCACGGCACGCGGGGTGCGCTTGGGCAGGCCCTTGTCGGTGACGGCCTTGTCGGTGACGGCCTCGTCGGGGTGACTCCCCTGCCGGGGCAGCCAGTTGCCACTGGAGTCATCCGCCCGCCGGTGCCCCTCCGAGGTGTCGTCGCCGGCGTCGGACCCCTCCGGCCCGGGGACCGCGACCAGCGGCTCGGCGTCATACAGCGGCACCGGACGCACCTGGGCAACCGCCTCGCCCTCCGCCCCAGCGGCACTGAAACCCTGCCCGGCCGCAGCCGGCTCGCGGTCGGAGTCGGCGTCCGGGCCCGGGTCCGGGTCCGGGTCCGGGAGGGAGAACTCCTCATCGGCCGCAGCCGGCTCCACCTCGACGGCCGGGGCCGTGTCCGGGACCACCCGGGCCAGCAGCTCCTCGGCCGGCGCGGGCCCGGCCGCCGGGGCCGGGAGGGGGAAGTCCTCGTCCTCCGCAGGCAGCGCCGCGTCGATGGCCGGGGCCGGAGCCGTGTCCGGTTCCTGGACGGTGAACACCTGGTCGGCCGGCGGCAGCGCACCCTCCGAGGCGGTGAACGCCTCATGGGCGGGCGGCAGCTCCGCCTCCGCCTCCCCGGCGGTGAACACCTCGTCGGCAGGCGGCAGCTCGGCTTCCGACGCCGAGCCGGTGAAGATCTGGTCAGCCGGAGGCAACTCGCCGTCGACGGCCGGAGCCGCGTCCGGGACCACCCGGGCCAGCAGCTCCTCGGGCGGCGCCAGTTCCGTGGGCGGAGTGGCCGCGTGGCGGGGGCGGGGGAGGAGGGTGTTTTCGTTGGCCTCCGCGATCACGCCCGGGAGTTGCAGTGCCGGCGCGCCCGGGGTGGCCAGGGTGTGGACCGGGGAGACCGGCGGGGTGGCCGGGAGGATGGCCGCGGGGAAGACGACCAGGGCCTCCGTGCCGCCGTGGCGGCCGGCGCGCAGCTCCGCCGTGACTCCGTGGCGGGCCGCCAGTCGGCCGGCCACGTACAGGCCGAGGCCCAGGCCGTGTTCCGACTCGGGCTCCTCGTCGTACGCCTCCGGCGTGGACAGCCGGGAGTTCAGCGACTCCAGCCGGTCCTCCGTGACCCCGATGCCCTCGTCCACCACGGACAGCACCACGTCACCGGAGTCCATCAGCCACCCGGACACCTTCACCTTCGCACCGGGCGGCGAGAAGGTCGTGGCGTTCTCCAGCAGCTCCGCCAGCACGTGCGAGAGGTCGTCGGCGGCGTGCCCCGCGACCTGCGTGAACGCGGGCAGCACCGCCAGGTCGACCCGCTCGTAGCGCTCGATCTCGCTGACCGCGGCCCGCATGACGTCCACCAGCGGCACCGGTCCGGCCGCGCCCTGGCCGTGTTCCTGACCGGCCAGGACCAGCAGGTTCTCGTTGTGGCGGCGCATCACCGTCGCCAGGTGGTCCAGCTTGAACAGGGTCGCGAGCCGGTCGGGGTCCTGCTCCTTGGACTCCAGCTCCTCGATGACCGCGAGCTGCCGCTCCACCAGCCCCAGGGTGCGCAGCGAGAGCGACACCGAGGTGGTCGACATGATGCGGCGGTGCTCTTCCAGCCCCGCCCGCAGCCGGTCCAGTTCCGCCTCCAGCTCATCCCGCAGCCGGACCGTTTCCGCCTCCGCCGCCTCCCGGCCCGAGGCCAGCGCCTCGTTGCGGCCGATGATGCGGCGCCGGTCGGCGTCGAGCCCGGCGATCCGGGTGTGCAGGGAGACCGTCTGGTCCCGCACCGCGTTCAGGTGGCGTACGACCTCGGCGAACTCGTCGTTGCGGCCCGTGAACCGCACCGGCTCCACCGAGCCCTCCGCCGTCGCCAGCCGTGCGGCGCCCCGCCGGAGCACCGACAGCGGACGGGTCAGCGACCGCGCGACGGCCGTGGACACGCCGACGGCGACCAGGAACAGCACGCCCAGCAGGGCGATCAGTGTCTCCAGGGCGGTGACGTCGTCGTCCCGCAGCGCGGCGAGCGCGGTGGCCCGCTGGCCGGCGAGGGTGGACTCCACCGACCGCATCCGGTCGATCCGGGCGGTGAGCGCCGAACCGACCTCGGCGCCGTCGAGCTTGCGGTCGGCGGTGCTCAGCGTGGGCCGGTCGGTGAGCCGGTTGAGGTAGTCGTCGGCCGTCTTGACCTCGGGGCCCGTGACGGTGGCGGCGAGGGTCTGCCGTACGTCCGGCCGCGCGGCCCGCGCGAAGTCGTCCAGGGCGGCCTGCTCCCGCACCCGCGAGCGCTGGGCGGCGGAGGTGAGCTCGTCCACCACCGCCGAGTTGGGGAGCTGCTCACCGCGGGGGACGGCCAGCGCGGCGAGCAGCAGTCCACGGGTGGCCGAGGCCTGGTCCACGGCCTGGCCCAGCGGGGCCAGCGGCCGGGTGGTGGCGAGGGCGGCCCCGGCGCGCGGCGGGGTCAGCTCGGCGAGCCGGTCGCCCGGCGCGAGCAGTTCCGCGATCACGCCGGCGTACGCCTGGTGCGCGGCGAGAGCGGTGCCCTTGCCGTCGACGGCCTCCTTGCGGACGGCCCGGACGCGGCCAGTGGCCCGGGCGAGCTCCTCATCGGCCTCGGCCCGGACCTCGGCGAGCTGCCGGTCGGTGCGCGCGACGCGCTCCTGGACGGCTCCCTTGGCGGATCCGGGACGGCCCTTGGCGACGTACTCGATGACGGCGTCGCGCTCGTCGCCGAGGAGGTGCGCAAGGGTGAGGGTCTGCCGGGTCTGATCCGCGAGGGTGACCAGGTGCTGGGAGTCGTTCAGTTCCGCCGTGGCGGAGACGACCGCGGGGCTGCCTGCCGCGAGGACGGTGAGACCGGCGACGGCCACGCCGAGGACCAGCCTGCTGCGCACGCGGACGCGGCGTCCTGCGGGGGCTGGGCCGTCGGTGGCGGTGCCGTTCTTCCGAGACCGCTTCTTCTGCACCGGTGCTCGCAATCCTGTACGTGTGCTTGTACTGCTCGTCTACTCGTGTGGCCGAGGTAACGGCCGGTCAACAAGTAAACGCGCCCTGCCCCCTCGTACCGCTTCAGACCTTCGCAGTGTGTTGGGGAGAGAGCCGCACATCGCCCACCCGGCCACCTGAACGAGTGAACAGCACGGAAGAGTTGGCGACCAACTCGGACACCCTGTGCCAGGGCACCCCCATGGACAGGCGGTTGAAAGATCGATGGGGGCTTTGGCAGGATGCCCGCCCACATCCCGTGTCCCGCACGCCCGGGCCGTCCGACCCCTCCCCTTTTGGTACGGACCTTCCCTGGGGGCCGCCCGTCGCCGTGAACCGCCCGCCGGGCAGTATGTCCCCATGCGCATCGACCTGGCCTCCGCCGCCGGCAGCCCGGAACGCCCCAATGAGGACTGGGTGTCGGCCGCGATCCCCGCCTCGGGCGGCGGTGTCCTGGTCGTCCTGGACGGGGTCACCCCGCCGCGCGGCGAGGTCGGATGCGGGCACGGTGTGCCCTGGTTCGCGGCCCGGCTCGGCGGCCGATTGACCGAACTGTCCGGATCGCGGCGGGACATGCCGCTGGACCGGATCCTGGCGGAAGCCATCCGCGACACCGCTGACGCACACCGCGACACCTGTGACCTTTCTCACGTGCGCACCCCGCAGGCGACGGTGGTCGTGGTCCGCTGGGACGAGGCGCACGTGGAGCACTTGGTGCTCTCGGACTCCGTGTTGCTGCTCCAGGCCCCCGGCGGCGAGGTGACGGCGGTGCTCGACGACCGGCTGGACCGGGTCCCGCGCGAGGTGCTGGGCTCGGTGGCCGCGACGGACGCGTTCCGCAACGCCGAGGGCGGCTTCTTCACGGCGGCCGCGAACCCGGCGGTGGCCGCCCACGCGGTGACCGGGCGCACGCCGCGCGAGCGGGTCCGGGCGGTGGCCGCGCTCACGGACGGGGCGAGCCGCTGGACGGACACGTTCAGGGAGGGCGACTGGGCGCAGTGCCTGGCCGTACTCCGCAAGGAGGGCGCGGAGTCCCTGATCGGGCGGGTCCGGGCGGTCGAATCCGACCCGGCGCGCCCGTCGGCCCGCCACAAGCGCCATGACGACGCCTCGGCGGTGTACGCGGAGCTGTGACCGAGGGGGCAGGGGCCGGCCTCGTCGGCCTCGCCGGCCTCGTCGCCCTCGCCGGCCTCGCCGGCCTGCGTACGGGGTTACTCCTCGCCCTGGTTCAACTGGTGCAGCAGTCTGGCCAGTTCCGCCACCTCGCTGCGGTCCCAGTCGGCGAGCTTGCGCATGTACTGCTCGCGCCGGGCGCCCCGTACCCGCAGGAAGCGCTCCCGGCCCTCCTCCGTGAGCCCGACGAGGGAGGCCCTGCCGTCCGCCGGATCCGGCTCGCGGGCCACCAGGCCCAGGACTTCCAGGGCGCGCAGCTGGCGGCTCATGGTGGCCTTGCCGACCCCGAAGTACGCGGCGAGGTCGGTGGCCCGCTGGCGGCCGGCGGCCTCCAGGCGTACGAGGAGCCCGTACGCGGCCGGCTCCAGCTCGGGGTGGAGGGCGCGGGCCATCTCGCCGGACGATGCCCGTGCGCGCCGGATGAAGACGGACAGCTCCCGCTCCAAGGCAAGGAACTCCTGCTCTTCGCTCCCGTGCACGGTCCCGCTCCCATCAGTGGTGTGTGACACCTCGGTCTTTGAGGACCCCCAGTATTTCCCAGCGAGTCGCGCGAAGGGCCCGGGACCCCGCCGGAGCGGGATCCCGGGCCCTCGCGCAGCGGTCAGGCGGCGGCCGTGACGGCGACCTCCGCCTGCGCCAGGGCGAGTTCCAGGACCTGCCGTACATCCGTCACCGGGTGCACCTCCAGCCCCTCCAGCACCTCGGCCGGGACATCGTCCAGGTCGGCCTCGTTCCGCTTCGGGATGATCACCGTGGACAGCCCGGCCCGGTGCGCGGCCAGCAGCTTCTGCTTGACCCCGCCGATCGGCAGTACCCGCCCGGTCAGCGAGACCTCGCCGGTCATCGCGACATCCGTGCGGACCTGACGGCCGGACAGCAGCGAGGCCAGCGCGGTCGTCATGGTGATGCCCGCGCTCGGGCCGTCCTTCGGCACCGCGCCCGCCGGGAAGTGGATGTGGACGCCCCGGTCCTTGAGGTCGGCGACCGGAAGCTCCAGCTCCGCGCCGTGCGAGCGCAGGAAGCTGAGGGCGATCTGCGCGGACTCCTTCATCACGTCGCCCAGCTGCCCGGTCAGGGTCAGCCCGGCCGCGCCCGTCTCGGGGTCGGCCAGCGAGGCCTCGACGAACAGCACGTCGCCGCCGGCTCCCGTCACCGCGAGACCGGTGGCCACCCCGGGGACGGCGGTGCGCCGCTCCGCCGGGTCCTGTGCGGACTCGGGTACGTGGTGCGGCCGCCCGATGAGCGCCCGCAGATCCCCGGCGCCGATCCGGAAGGGCAACTCCCGCTGCCCCAGCTCGTGCTGCGAGGCCACCTTGCGCAGCAGCCGCGCGATGGACCGCTCCAGGGTGCGCACGCCCGCCTCACGGGTGTACTCCCCGGCCAGCTTGCGCAGGGCGTCCTCCTCCAGGACCACCTCGTCGGCGCCCAGACCGGCGCGCTCCAGCTGCCGGGGCAGCAGGTGGTCGCGGGCGATGACGACCTTCTCGTCCTCGGTGTAACCGTCGAGCCGGACGAGCTCCATGCGGTCGGCCAGCGCCTCCGGAATGGCCTCCAGCACGTTGGCGGTGGCCAGGAACACCACGTCGCTCAGGTCGAGCTCGACCTCCAGGTAGTGGTCCCGGAAGGTGTGGTTCTGCGCGGGGTCCAGCACTTCGAGCAGCGCGGCCGCCGGGTCGCCCCGGAAGTCGGACCCGACCTTGTCGATCTCGTCGAGGAGAACCACCGGGTTCATGGACCCGGCCTCCTTGATGGCCCGCACGATCCGGCCGGGCAGCGCCCCGACGTACGTCCGCCGGTGTCCGCGGATCTCGGCCTCGTCCCGTACGCCACCGAGGGCCACGCGGACGAACTTGCGCCCCATGGCGTGCGCCACGGACTCCCCGAGGGAGGTCTTGCCCACCCCGGGCGGCCCGACCAGGGCCAGCACGGCTCCGCCTCTGCGCCCGCCGATGACGCCCATCCCGCGCTCGGAGCGCCGCTTGCGCACGGCGAGGTACTCGGTGATGCGGTCCTTCACATCGCTCAGCCCGGCGTGCTCGGCGTCGAGCACCGCCCGGGCCCCGCGGATGTCGTACTCGTCCTCGGTCCGGTCGTTCCACGGCAGCTCCAGCACCGTGTCCAGCCAGGTCCGGATCCAGGACCCCTCGGGCGACTGGTCGCTGGACCGCTCCAGCTTGTCGACTTCCTTGAGCGCGGCCTCCCGTACCTTCTCGGGCAGGTCGGCGTTCTCGACGCGGGCCCGGTAGTCGTCGGACTCCTCGCCGTCCTTCTCCCCGTTGAGCTCGCGGAGTTCCTTCCGTACGGCCTCCAGCTGCCGCCGGAGCAGGAACTCGCGCTGCTGCTTGTCGACGCCGTCCTGGACGTCCTTGGCGATGGACTCGGCGACGTCCTGCTCGGCGAGGTGGTCGCTCAGCCACTTGATGGCAAGCTTGAGGCGCGCGACGGGATCGCCGGTCTCCAGCAGCTCCACCTTCTGAGCCACGCTCAGGAACGGGGAGTACCCGGAGTTGTCGGCGAGCGCGGACACGCCTTCGATCTGCTGGACCCGGTCCACGACCTGCCAGGCCCCGCGCTTCTTGAGCCAGCTGGTGGCGAGCGCCTTGTACTCCGTGACCAGCTCGGCCACGACGCCGGGCAGCGGATCCGGGACGGTCTCGTCCACGCTCTCGCCCTCGACCCAGAGCGCGGCCCCGGGCCCGGTGGTCCCGGCCCCGATCCGGACGCGGCCGCGCCCGCGGATCAGGGCCCCGGGATCACCGTCGGACAGCCTCCCGACCTGCTCGACCGTCCCCAGCACACCGGTGCCGGCGTACTTCCCGTCGACCCGCGGCACGAGCAGCACCCGAGGCTTCCCACTGCCCGCGGCGGCCTGAGCGGCCTCCACGGCCCCTCGCACCTCGGCATCGGACAGGTCCAGCGGAACAACCATCCCAGGCAGCACGACCTCGTCGTCGAGCGGCAGTACGGGCAGAGTGAGCGTTACGGACGTCGAAGCCATGATCTTCCCTCCGGCAGTCAAGTTGAGCTATGCCGACTCAATGCATGTGCGCCCCTCAATGTTCCCCAACCCCCGTTCGCCTCCGGCGAACAGCCCGGCTGCGGCTCCGGCCGAGGCCCCTCCTGAGGTCCACGCCGCGGCCCGGCTAGGACGCGGAGATGCGGATGTCGCCCGAGGTCGTCTTCGCCGAGGTGGGCGGGGGCGGCCGGGGCGGTGGGGAGGGTGACGTCTCGGTTGCCGGAGGTGGTGGAGACACCGACCTCGTACGGGGCCCGGGGGACCTTCAGGGTGACGTTGCCCGAGCTGGTCCGGGCGGCGACCGAGGTCGGCGGCGCGGTGAATTCCAGGCGGGTGTCGCCCGAGTCGGAGCGGATGTCCGCGCTGGGGCCGGCGGCGTGCCCCACTCGCTCCACGAGCCGTCGTACACCGCCAGGTCCGTATACCCGGCGAGGTCGGCGCCCAGGGCGAGCACGCACGCCGTGACTCCGGACCCGCAGCTGAAGTAGAGCCGCTCCCGCTCCCCGGCCAACGCCCGGAAGCTCTCTCGGAGTTCCCCGGCCGGACGCATCAGCCCATCGGGGCCCTGGAGTTCGCCGAAGGGGAGGTTCAGCGCGCCCGGCATGTGGCCGCCGCGCAGGCCGGGGCGGGGTTCGGGGGCGGTGCCGGCGAAACGTTCACGGGTGCGGGCGTCGAGCACGGCGGCGGCCGGTTCGGCCAGGGCGGCGGACACGGTGGCACTGTCGACCAGCAGCCCGGGGCGCGGGTGGGCGGTGAAGGAGCCGCGCGGGCCCTCGTACGCCGGGCCGGTGGCCTCGACCGGCAGCCCGGCTCCGGTCCAGGCGGGCAGTCCGCCGTCGAGCACGGCGGCCCGGTCGAAGCCCATGGCGCGCAGCATCCACCAGGCGCGGGCGCTGGAGTAGAGGCCGGCGCCGTCGTAGACGACCACGGTGCTGGTGTCGTCGACGCCGAGGGCACGCATCGACTCCTCGAAGTCCGCGGCCGCGGGCATGGTGTGCGGGGCGGGGGCGGCGTGGTCGGACAGTTCGCCGTCGAGGTCGAAGGGGCGGGCGCCCGGGATCCTGTGGTCCGCGCCGCGGTGGGAGCCGACGGAGGCGTCGAACACGACGAGACCGGGCGCGCCGAGACGGTCGGCGAGCCAGCCGGCGCCGACCAGCGGCCCGGACGGCGTGAGGGAGCGGGGGGTGGTCATACGGCGGCACCTCCGGGGTGGGGCAGGCCACGATCCCGGTGCGCCGGCCCGGCTGCGGCTCGCCCTCCCCCGACGCACTCCCCCGCCCGCGCGAACACCGCAACCCGCGCCCCCCGCACCTCCGTCACCGAGCACAGGTCGAAGGACGAGGCCAGCGTCTGCCGCTTCGCCGACTCCCGCGGGTACGGGTCCAGCGGCTGCCCGGCCGGGTCCAGCAGGGCCAGTACCCGGGGGGCGTCCGCCAGCCGGGCCCGGATCTCCGCCGGCGAAAGCTCGGTGCCCTGCAGGCTGCGCGAGGCCGCCGGGGAACGGTCCAGGGCCAGGTCGCGCAGGGGCCCGTACACCTCGGGCGAGGACAGCAGCCACTCGCGCCGCCGCGACGGCATGAACAGCAAGGCGTCCCCCGGGCGGGCCTGCTCCCGGACGGCGGCGGCCACCGCGAGCACATCGTCCTTGCGGCTCTCCGGGGTGCGCAGCCAGACGGACCAGAACCCGAACGGCACCAGGAGGGCGGCCGCCAGCACCCACGGCCACCAGATCCGCACGGCCGCCAGCCGGGCCCCCGCCAGCAGCGCGGGCCCGGCCAGCGCGTAGAGGACGTAGCGGTCGACGTACCAGGGGTGCACCAGCGAGACCGCCATCAGCAGCCCCGGCGGAAGCAGCGTCAGCGGCAGGGCCACCCGGACCAGTTCACGCGGCGCCGACGCCCCCCGGGCGAGGAGCAGTGCCGCGGCCGCGACGACCCCGTACGCCGTCCAGTCCTGCCAGGTCGGCCGCCCGAGCCAGCCCAGCTGCTGCTGCGCCTGCCGCACGCTCACCACGGCCAGCGGCAGCAGCAGGGCCGTCACGACCCCGGCGCTCCACCGCCAGCCGCGCGAGTGCCGGGCAGTGAACCCGTGCGCGAGCAGGGCCAGTACGGCGAACTCGTGCAGCCAGCAGCCGAGCAGCAGCACCACGGTGTACGCGGCCCAGCGCTCGCGCAGCATCAGGTACGTCGCCCACACCACGGCGGCCGCGACGAGCGCGTACGAGCGCCCCTCCTGGGCGTACATCTGCACGGGCGGCAGCACCGCGTACGCGGTCCCGGCGATCAGCCCGGCCCGCTCCCCCGCCAGCCGGTGTCCGACGGCGGCCACTCCGGCCGCGGCCAGGGCGGTGGCGGCGACGGACGGCAGGCGCAGCGCCCACAGGCCTCCGCCACCCAAACCTCCGCCACCCAAACCGCCGCCCCACAGCTCTCCGCCACCCGGACCGCCGTCCCACAGCCCGCCACCCCACAGCCCGCCGTCCCACGCGGCGAACACCCCGTGCATCAGCAGGTAGTACAGCCCGTGGACGGCGTCCACCTGCCCGAGCAGTTCCCACAGGCCGCCGAGCGGGCGGTGCGCCACCTGCCAGGTGACGGACTCGTCGCGCCACATGCCGCCGCCGCGCTCCAGGCCCCAGACGCCGAGCGCGAGGGCCACGAGGGGTGGCAGCCAGCGCCAGGGGGCGATGCGGGTGATGTCGGCCTCCGGGTGCTTTCCGTGCGGGTGGTGCGGACTCCATACTCGGGGTTCGAGTGCGAGACCCGATGGGGGTGGGGTGTGAGAGCGATTCGAGCGGCCGTGGTGACGGTGGCGCTGCCGGTCGCCTTGGTTCTGGGCGGGTGCACCTCCCAGGGATCGGACGACGCCCCCGCGACGCCCGGCGCGAGTGGCACCGTGCCCACGGTGTCGGCGGAGCCCAGCCCGGGCGAGACCCCGAGCCCGGGCCAGACCCGGAGCCCGAGCCCGAGCCCGACACCCACCACCCCCACCCCGACAGGCTCACAGGCCCCCGCGCCCGGCGAGACCCTCCTCAGGGTCACCCGCAGCGGCGGCTTCGCCGGCCGGACGAGCAGCCTGATCATCAAGGGCGACGGCTCGTTCACCCGGTTCGACGCGAAGGCGAAGCAGACCGGCACCGGCCGGCTCTCGGCGGCGGAGCTCACCGCCCTGCGCACCGCCCTCCGGGAAGCGGACTTCGCCCACCTGCCCCGGGTGGCGACGAGCGGCGGCACGGTCTTCGACGGGTTCACGTACGCCTTCGTGCACGGCGGCTACGAGGTGACCACCGCCGACGGGTCCATCCCTCCGGGCCTGACGGCGGTCCTGGGCGCACTGCCCCCGTTCGAGTAGAGCCCCCGAAAAACGGAGCTAGGCCGCCCCCGTCACCGTGATCCCCCGCAGCAGCCGGTCCAGGAAGCCGCGCAGCCGCCCCGGCATGTCCACGCTCTCCGGGGCGAGCGCCCACTGGATCTGCAGCCCGTCCATGACGGCGAGGATCTCCCGCCTCGCAGTCGGTGTCCGGCCGCAGCTCACCCCGCGCGATGCCCGCCTCCAGGAGTTCGACGGTGTACCCGAGGACCCGGGCGTAGCGCTGCTTGAAGTACTCGTGCGCCGGGTGGCCGGGATTGCCGGACTCGCCGGCCAGGGTGTTGAACATCCGGACGATGCCGGGCCGCCGGGTGTTGTCCGCGGCGAGGGCGACGACGGTGGCGCAGTGCGCGGCGACCGACTCGGCCGGCTCGCTCCGCCGGCGCCTTCTCCGCCTGGCCCGAGGCGCTCGGCCTCGCGGCCATCGGCGACCCCGAGCTGGTGTTCGCGTTCGCCGACACCGTCCGCCGGGAGTACCTCGCCGTCGGCTTCCGGGTCGCCCTGCACCCGCAGATCGACCTGGCCACCGAACCCCGCTGGGCCCGCCAGACCGGCACCTTCGGCTCGGACGCCACACTCACGGGCGAGCTGGTCCAGGCGTACGTTCGCGGCCTCCAGGGCCCGGTTCTGGGCCCGGAGTCCGTCTCGGCGATGGTCAAGCACTTCCCGGGCGGCGGCCCCCAGAAGGACGGCGAGGATCCGCACTTCGCGCACGGCAGGGAGCAGGTGTACCCGGGCGGGATGCGCGAGCACCACCTGGAGCCGTTCAAGGCGGCCGTCGCGGCCGGCTGCGCGCAGATGATGCCGTACTACGGCCAGCCGATGGGCACGGACTGGGAGGAGGTCGGCTTCGGCTTCAACAAGGGCGTGGTCACCGGCTTGCTCCGCGAGGAGCTGGGCTTCGACGGCATCGTCTGCACCGACTGGGGCCTGCTCAACGACGCGGCGATCTTCGGCGAGGTGCACCCGGCGCGCGCCTGGGGCCTGGAGCACCTGACGGTCGCCGAACGCGCGTCCCGCGCCCTGGACGCCGGCTGCGACCAGTTCGGCGGCGAGCAGTGCCCGGAGGTCGTCGTGGAGCTGGTCCGCTCCGGCCGGGTCACCGAGGACCGGATCGACGCGTCCGTGCGCCGGCTGCTGCGCGAGAAGTTCGTTCTCGGCCTTTTCGAGGACCCGTACGTCGACCCGGACGCGGCGGCCGAGACGGTGGGCCGGGCCGATTTCACGGCCCTGGGAGCCGCGGCCCAGCGCCGCTCCCTCACCGTCCTCACCAACCCCGGGGGCCTGCTCCCGCTGACCGCCGCGCGGCCGAAGCTGTACGTCAGGAACGTGGACGAGGCCGTCGCCGCCGCGTACGGCGAGCTCGTGGCCGACCCGGCCGCGGCCGACCTGGCGATCCTGCGCCTGCGCACCCCGTACGAACCCCGCGAGAACATCTTCGAGTCCTATTTCCACTCGGGCTCGCTGGCCTTCCCCGAGCCGGAGCTGGCGGAGATCCTCGCCCTCCTCGACACCGTCCCCACCCTGGTCTGCATCAACCTGGAGCGGGCCGCCGTCATCCCCGAGATCGCCGAGCGCGCGGCCGCGCTGATCGCCGATTACGGAGCGTCCGACGCCGCGCTGCTCGACGTGTCGTTCGGCACATCCGTCCCGGAGGGCCGCCTCCCCTTCGAGCTCCCCCGCTCCATGGCGGCCGTCGCGGCCTCGCGCCCGGATGTGCCGAACGACACGGAAAACCCGGTCTTCCCGCACGGTCACGGGCTGAAGCTCTGATTCCGCTTAGCGCGAAGACTCGCTGAACCTCTGACTCCACATACTGCGGGGCACCTGACGGCCCCGCATATGCCGGGTGCCCGTTCCGTGGGGGGACGGGCACCCGGCATACCTCACTCTCCGCAGCCACTCCTGTCCGAACCCCGCATAGCCGCAGGCCGGTGCCTCCTCTACGCTGCACCCCATCACGCGGGATCTTCAGGGGCGGGACATGGAACAGACACACACCACCCACAACGGCGCCGCGGCCACCCCAGGTGCCCAGCGGCGCGTGCTCGTGGTCGAGGACGACCGCACCATCGCCGACGCCATCTCGGCCCGGCTGCGCGCCGAGGGCTTCCAGGTGCAGACGGCGTACGACGGCCCGGCCGCCGTGGCGGCGGCCGAGAGCTGGCTGCCCGAGCTGCTGGTGCTGGACGTCATGCTGCCCGGGTTCGACGGGCTGGAGGTCTGCCGGCGGGTCCAGGCGCAGCGGCCGGTCCCCGTACTTATGCTCACCGCCCGGGACGACGAGACCGACATGCTGGTCGGGCTCGGGGTCGGCGCGGACGACTACATGACCAAGCCGTTCTCGATGCGCGAGCTGGCCGCACGGGTCCACGTACTCCTCAGACGGGTGGAACGGGCCACGCTGGCCGCGCACGCCCCGCGCGGGGCCACCCTGCGCCTGGGCGATCTGGAGATCGACCACGCGCAGCGACGGGTCCGGGTGCAGACGGAGGACGTGCACCTGACGCCGACCGAGTTCGACCTGCTGGTGTGCCTGGCGGGGACGCCGCGCGCGGTGCTCTCCCGGGAGCAGCTGCTGGCCGAGGTGTGGGACTGGGCCGACGCGTCCGGGACCCGTACGGTCGACAGCCACATCAAGGCCCTGCGCCGGAAGATCGGCGCGGAGCGGATCCGTACGGTCCACGGCGTCGGGTACGCCCTGGAGACCCCGGCCCAGGCGTGACCGGCCGGCCTCCGGGGACCGGGCTGCGACCGTTCTCGCCGTTCTCGATCAAGACCAAGCTCGGCACGCTCGTCGTGGTGTCGGTCTTCATCACCACGGGCCTGCTGCTGGTGGCCCTGCGCACCGACACCGAGCTGCGGTTCATCACGGTCTTCTCGGTGATCGCCTCGATGCTGATCACCCAGTTCGTGGCGCACAGCCTGACGGCGCCGCTGGACGACATGACGACGGTGGCCCGGGCGATATCCCACGGGGACTACACCCGCCGGGTACGCGGGGCGGGCCGCCGGGACGAGCTGGGCGACCTGGCCTCGACCATCAACCTGATGGCGGACGACCTGGAGGCGGTGGACCGGCACCGCAAGGAGCTCGTCGCCAACGTCTCGCACGAGCTGCGCACGCCCATCGCGGCGCTGCGCGCGGTGCTGGAGAACGTGGTGGACGGGGTCTCGGCCGCCGATCCGGAGACCATGCGCACGATGCTGAAGCAGACCGAGCGCCTGGGCGGGCTGGTGGGGACCCTGCTCGACCTGTCCCGGGTGGACAACGGGGTGGTGCCGCTGAAGGCCCGCCGCTTCGAGGTGTGGCCGTACCTGTCGGGGGTGCTGAAGGAGTCGGGGCTGGCGGCCGCCGGACGGCCGGGCCTGGCCTCCGGCTCGGGCGGGCACACCCGCAACGACGTCCACCTGCACCTGGACGTGTTCCCGCCCGAGCTGACGGCGTACGCGGATGCCGAGCGGCTGCACCAGGTGGTGGCGAACCTGATCGACAACGCGGTCAAGCACAGCCCCCCGCACGGCCGGGTCACGGTCCACGCCCGGGCCGGGGACGCCCCCGGGAGCCTGGCCGTGGAGGTACGGGACGAAGGTCCCGGAATCCCGGCGGAGGAGCGGCACCGGGTCTTCGAGCGGTTCAACCGGGGCAGCGCCAACAGCGGGGACGGCGGTACCGGACTGGGCCTGGCGATCGCCCGCTGGGCCGTCGAACTGCACGGCGGGCGCATCGGTGTGGCCGAATCGTCACGGGGCTGCCGAATCCTTGTCACCCTTCCAGGCAGCTCGCAGGTGTCGGGTTGACGTAGGGTTCGAGTGGGAAGGACATGATCTCGGCCACATGCGCCGGGGTCCGTCAGGGGTGCGAAGCCAAGGGGGCCGCAACCTCGGTACCCCCTACCCGAACCACGCCTTTTTCCCGCCATTCCAGGTGGTGAAACCCGCCGTTCGATGTGACCTACGCGACGGAAGTCCCGCCCGGTCTGCATCTCACGGTCTGGGAGGCGTAGCCTTTATTCCCGCTGTCCATACCTTGTGAAGCGGAAGAGGGCGGTTGCCGCCGTGTCGCCACAGTCCCCCAGTAACTCGAGCACCACGACCGAAGCAGCAGAGGGCGGGAAGAACCCTGCCTCAGGCTTCGGCGCGAATGAGTGGCTCGTCGACGAGATCTATCAGCAGTACCTCCAGGACCCGAGCTCGGTCGACCGGGCCTGGTGGGACTTCTTCGCCGACTACAAGCCGGGGGGCGCTGTCGCTCCGGTGAAGCCGGACTCCCCGGAGAAGCCCGCGACGACAGATGGCGCCTCCGCACAGGCCGCCACTCCCGCCGCCAAGGCCCCGCAGGCCGCCGACGCCGCCGCCACGGGGGCGGCGCGCGCCGCGACTGCCCCGCCGACCGCCGCGCCCACGCCTGTGTCAGCTCCTGCCCCTGCTCCTGCCACCCCCTCTGGTGCCCCTGCTGTGACTGTCACCTCCCAGGCCCCGGCCGCCGCACCGGCCGCGTCTGCCCCTCAGGCCCCGGCTCCGGCCGCCGCCGCTCCCGTAGCCGCCCAGAAGGCCGCGCCCCCCGCTGGGGCCCCCGCGGGCCCCGAGCTGGTGACGCTCCGCGGCCCGGCCGCCGCGGTCGCCAAGAACATGAACGCCTCCCTCGACGTCCCGACGGCCACGTCCGTCCGCGCCGTCCCGGTGAAGCTGCTGTTCGACAACCGCATCGTCATCAACAACCACCTGAAGCGCGCCCGGGGCGGGAAGATCTCCTTCACCCACCTCATCGGCTACGCGATGGTGCAGGCCATCAAGGCCATGCCGACCATGAACTACTCCTTCGCGGAGAAGGACGGCAAGCCGACCCTGGTCAAGCCGGAGCACATCAACTTCGGTCTCGCGATCGACCTGGTGAAGCCCAACGGCGACCGCCAGCTCGTCGTCGCCGGCATCAAGAAGGCCGAGACCCTCAACTTCTTCGAGTTCTGGCAGGCGTACGAGGACATCGTCCGCCGCGCCCGCGTCGGCAAGCTGACGATGGACGACTTCACCGGCGTCACCGTCTCGCTGACCAACCCCGGCGGCCTGGGCACCGTCCACTCCGTGCCCCGCCTGATGCCCGGACAGTCGGTCATCATGGGCGTCGGCTCCATGGACTACCCCGCCGAGTTCCAGGGCACCTCCCAGGACACCCTGAACAAGCTGGGCATCTCCAAGGTCATGACCCTGACCTCGACCTACGACCACCGGGTCATCCAGGGCGCGGCCTCCGGCGAGTTCCTGCGCATCGTCGCGAACCTGCTGCTCGGCGAGAGCGGCTTCTACGACGCCGTCTTCGAGTCGCTGCGCATCCCGTACGAGCCCGTCCGCTGGAACCGCGACATCGACGCCTCGCACGACGACGACGTCACCAAGGCCGCCCGCGTCTTCGAGCTGATCCACTCCTACCGGGTCCGCGGCCACGTCATGGCCGACACCGACCCGCTGGAGTACAAGCAGCGCAAGCACCCCGACCTCGACATCACCGAGCACGGCCTCACCCTGTGGGACCTGGAGCGCGAGTTCGCGGTCGGCGGCTTCTCCGGCAAGTCGATGATGAAGCTCCGCGACATCCTCGGCGTGCTGCGCGACTCGTACTGCCGCACCACCGGCGTCGAGTTCATGCACATCCAGGACCCGAAGCAGCGCCGCTGGATCCAGGACCGCATCGAGCGCCCGCACTCCAAGCCGGAGCGCGAGGAGCAGCTGCGCATCCTGCGCCGCCTGAACGCGGCGGAGGCCTTCGAGACCTTCCTGCAGACGAAGTACGTCGGCCAGAAGCGCTTCTCCCTGGAGGGCGGCGAGTCCGTCATCCCGCTGCTCGACGCCGTCATCGACTCGGCCGCCGAGGCCCGCCTCGAAGAGGTCGTCATCGGCATGGCCCACCGCGGCCGCCTGAACGTCCTGGCGAACATCGTCGGCAAGTCGTACGCGCAGATCTTCCGCGAGTTCGAGGGCAACCTCGACCCGAAGTCCATGCACGGCTCCGGCGACGTCAAGTACCACCTGGGCGCCGAGGGCACCTTCACCGGCCTGGACGGCGAGCAGATCAAGGTCTCGCTCGTCGCGAACCCCTCGCACCTGGAGGCGGTCGACCCGGTCCTGGAGGGTGTCGCCCGCGCCAAGCAGGACGTCATCAACAAGGGCGGTACGGACTTCACCGTCCTGCCCCTCGCCCTGCACGGCGACGCGGCCTTCGCCGGCCAGGGTGTGGTCGCCGAAACGCTGAACATGTCGCAGCTGCGCGGCTACCGCACGGGCGGCACCGTGCACGTGGTCATCAACAACCAGGTCGGCTTCACCGCCGCCCCGGAGTCCTCGCGTTCCTCGATGTACGCGACCGACGTGGCCCGCATGATCGAGGCGCCGATCTTCCACGTGAACGGTGACGATCCGGAGGCCGTGGTCCGCATCGCGCGGCTCGCCTTCGAGTTCCGCCAGGCGTTCAACAAGGACGTGGTCATCGACCTCATCTGCTACCGCCGCCGCGGCCACAACGAGTCCGACAACCCGGCGTTCACGCAGCCGCTGATGTACGACCTGATCGACAAGAAGCGCTCGGTGCGCAAGCTGTACACCGAGTCCCTCATCGGTCGCGGCGACATCACCCTGGAAGAGGCCGAGCAGGCGCTCCAGGACTTCCAGGGCCAGCTGGAGAAGGTCTTCGCGGAGGTCCGCGAGGCCGCGACGCAGCCCGCGATCGCCCCGCCGGTCCCGGTCGCCCCGGCGAACTTCCCGGTCCCGGTGAACACCGCGATCTCCCCGGAGGTCGTCAAGCGGATCGCCGAGGCCCAGGTCAACATCCCGGACACGGTCACCGTCCACCCGCGTCTGCTGCCGCAGCTCCAGCGCCGCGCGGCGATGATCGACGAGGGCACCATCGACTGGGGCATGGGCGAGACCCTCGCCTTCGGCTCGCTGCTGATGGAGGGCACCCCGGTCCGGCTCTCCGGCCAGGACTCCCGCCGCGGCACCTTCGGCCAGCGCCACGCGGTCCTCATCGACCGGGAGACCGGCGAGGACTACACCCCGCTGCTGTACCTGTCGGACGACCAGGCCCGCTACAACGTCTACGACTCGCTGCTCTCCGAGTACGCGGCCATGGGCTTCGAGTACGGCTACTCGCTGGCCCGCCCGGACGCGCTGGTCCTCTGGGAGGCCCAGTTCGGTGACTTCGTCAACGGCGCGCAGACCGTCGTCGACGAGTTCATCTCCTCGGCGGAGCAGAAGTGGGGCCAGACGTCCGGCGTCACGCTCCTCCTCCCGCACGGCTACGAGGGCCAGGGCCCGGACCACTCGTCCGCGCGTCCCGAGCGCTTCCTCCAGATGTGCGCGCAGGACAACATGACGGTCGCGATGCCGACCCTGCCGTCGAACTACTTCCACCTGCTGCGCTGGCAGGTCCACAACCCGCACCACAAGCCGCTCATCGTCTTCACCCCGAAGTCGATGCTGCGTCTGAAGGCGGCGGCGTCGAAGGCGGAGGAGTTCACGACGGGCTCCTTCCGCCCGGTCATCGGCGACTCGACCGTGGACCCGAACGCGGTCCGCAAGGTCGTCTTCTGCGCCGGCAAGGTCTACTACGACCTGGAGGCCGAGCGGGAGAAGCGCGGCATCACGGACGCTGCGGCTCGCGAAACGGCCATTATCCGCATCGAGCGGCTGTACCCGCTGCCGGGTGCGGAGCTCCAGGCGGAGATCGCCAAGTTCCCGAACGCGGCGAAGTACATCTGGGCGCAGGAGGAGCCGGCGAACCAGGGTGCGTGGCCGTTCATCGCGCTGAACCTGATCGACCACCTCGACCTGGCGGTCGGCGCGGACATCCCGGCGGGCGAGCGCCTGCGGCGCATCTCGCGGCCGCACGGTTCCTCCCCGGCGGTGGGCTCCGCGAAGCGCCACCAGGCGGAGCAGCAGCTCCTGCTGAACGAGGTCTTCGAGGCCTGATCGCCTCGCTGGCTCAGCACATGACGGAAGGCCCGGCCCCCTGGGGGACCGGGCCTTCCGGCTTCCGGGCCCCGCCCGGCGGCCAATCCAGCCCCGCCGGCGTTTGAGGCGCGGGGTCCGGGGCGGAGCCCCGGAACGCCCGGGCGCAGCCCGGGCCCGCTCGCGCGGCGCCGCCCGCCCGCCCGCACCCGGACCGGATCCGTCCCGCCCGGCCAGGGCTACGGCTGGGGCTCGAAGTCCCAGTACGGGCGCATGCGCTGCTTCGCCGAGACGGTGTGGAGGTGTTGCGGGCCGAGGGTGCGGGTGAGGCCCTTGATGCCCGCGTCCTCGTGTTTGCCCGCCTCCGCGTCCTCCCGGACCGACCTCAGGTCCGCGGCGAGGGCGATCTGGGCGCTCAGGACCATCGGGTGGTCCGGGCCCAGGACCTGCTCGGCGGTGCGCAGGGTTCCCCGGCTGAGGGCGAGCGCGTCGTCCAGGCGGCCCGTGATGTTGCGGTGGCCGGTGGCGTTCAGGGCGCAGCCCAGGGTCCACGGGTGGCGGTCGCCGAGCGCGCCCCGCATGCCCACCAGGGCTTGTTCGGCCAGGCTCAGGGCTTCCGCGCGCTCGCCCTGGGCGCGCAGTACCAGCCCCAGGTTGCCGACCGTGCCGATGCTGTACGGGTGGGCCAGCCCCAGCTGCGACTGGTAGCCGCGGATCACGTGCTCGGAGATCCGGCGGGCCTCGCCGATGTCCCCGTACTCGCGCAGATAGGTGGCGTAGTCGGAGGCGACCATCAGGGTCCACGGGTAGTCGACGCCGAGGACCCGGGTGGCACGCTCCCACACCGTGCGCAGGCGCAGCCCCGCGCCCGGGATGTCCCCCGAGCGGCGCAGGCACATGCCGAGGTTGTGCTCGGCGCGCAGGGTCTGCGGGTGGTCCGGGCCCAGGACCTGGGTGTTGAGCTTGACGCCCTGTTCCTGCCGGGTCTGGGCCTCCCGGTAGCGGCCCATCAGCCGCAGGCCCATCGCGCAGGCGATGCCGGAGGACAGCGTGGAGATGTGGTGGGCACGCAGTACGCGCTCGCGGCGGCGCATGGTGTCCAGGTCGAGGTCGTAGGCGTCCTGGTAGCGGCCCAGCAGCCGGTAGGTGGCGGCCAGGTTGTTCTGGGCGTTGAGGGTGGTGGAGTCGTCCTCGCCGAGCAGCTCCCGGTAGGTGGCCAGGCCGCGTTCGAAGAGCTCCCGGGCCGGTTCGAACTTGGCGATGCACAGCAGCACCCCGCCGTACGCGGCGCTCGCGCGCAGGGTCTCCAGGTCGCGTTCGCCGCGCTCCGCGGTGAGCCGGTCGGCAACGGTCTTGGTCAGCGTCTCGGCGCGGCGGAACAGCCCGAGATTGCGCAGCGCCCCGCCGTACTGGTACCCGAGCTCGCGGACATTGGGATGGTCCTCGCCGAGCATGGACCGCCAGGTCTGGTCCGTCGCCTCGCACAGCCGCAGGCAGGTGCGGTACTCCCCGGCGAGGATCAGATAGCGCAGGCACTGCAACAGGAAGGTCTGGATACGGGGGTTGGTGCTGGTGAGGACCCCGGCGCTCTCCAGGTGCGGGATCAGCTCGGCGTACCGGGACCAGAGCCGGGAGTCGGAGGGCCGGCCGGGGTCGGCGGCCGCGAGGACCTGCCGGACCGCGCGGGACAGCTGCACGGCTTCGTCCTCGTCGAGGTTCTCGCGGACGATGTTGTGGACCATGCTGTGCAGCTGGACGGTCTCCAGCCCGCCGCCGCCCTCCTCCACCGACAGGTCGGAGTACTCCAGGCGGACCACGGAGAACTGCACGAGCTTGTTGAGGGCCGCGTTCCACCGGATCTGGTCGTTGATGAGCCCGGCGAGGTGCTCGGGCACGTCGTCGGCGGGGAACTCGCGCAGCAGCCGCAGCGGGACCCGGCCGGGCGCGAAGAACACGAACAGCCGTAGCAGCGCGAGGGCGTCGGGGAAGTTCTCCCGTACGTTGTTCAGGAGTATCGCCAGCGCGGTCGGGAAGGGCAGCGGGTAGTCCTCGGAGAGGGTGACGGCCTCGTGGGAGTCCAGCCGCCGCCGGAGCAGGGACAGGTAGTCGCCGACGCTCAGCGGTGAGTCGGCGAGCCAGCCGGCGGTCTGGTCGAGGGCGAGCGGGTAGTCCTCCAGGGCCTCGGCGAGCAGGTCGGCCTCCCCGCCGGTGAGCCGCAGGGCCCGGCGGCGGATGAAGGTGACCGACTCGGGCCGGGCGTAGAGCGGGACTTCGACCAGGCTGGTCTGCCGGGCGGCCCATTCCCGGTTGCGGGAGGTGATGATCACATCGCCGGCCCCGGCGGGCAGCAGGTCGGTGAGGTCGTCGGGGTTGTCGCAGCCGTCGAAGACCACCAGCCAGCGGCTGTACGGGGATCCGCGCCGCAGCGCCTCCAGGACGGCCCGGATCTGCTCGCCGTAGCTGCCGGCGCCGCGCGGCAGGCCGAGCGCGGGGGCCAGGTCGGCGAGCCGTTCGCGCAGGGTGGGCCGGTCCTCGGCGGGGACCCACCACACCACGTCGTACTCGGAGGCGAACCGGTAGGCGTACTCGGTGGCGACCTGGGTCTTGCCCACCCCGGACAGTCCGAGCAGGGTGACGGTCGAGGCGCCGGGCGGGGCCTCGGTGAGAGCGTCGCGCAGTGTTCCGATGACGTCGTTGCGGCCGGTGAAGCGCGGGTTGCGGCGCGGTACCCGGCCCCAGATCTCCGGCGGGTCGTTGGGGAAGCGGGGGCCGCGGCGGCCGGTCTCGGTGCCGATCCGGTCGGTGGGCAGCTCCAGCCGGCGCAGCACCCGGTACTCCGCCTCGTAGGCGTCCAGGCCCCACAGGTCGGTCTTCTCCAGGGCGGCGACGGCGCTGGGCAGGGGTGCGTCGGTGAGGCAGACGGCGGCGAACCGGCCGGGGTGGCTGTCGGTGACGGTGCGCAGGGCTGCGTTCCACTCCTCGTCGGTGTGCGTGCCCGCGGAGAAGTAGCGTTCGCTGAGGACGAGCACGACCCGGCCGCCGCCGCGGGCGAGGTCGTCGAGGGACTGGGCGACGCCGGGGCCGTTCTGCGGGTCCCACCGCTGGAGGGTGACGCGGTGGCCGTGCTCCTCCAGACGGTGGGCGATCCACACGGCCCAGGGCCGGTTGAAGCCCGCGAAGCTGATGACGAAGCGCTGCGGCTGTGCGGCTCCGTCGCGGTCCTGACGACTAACGGTACCGGTCATGCGGCCGTCTCCCTGGGCTCCCGGCAGTGGACGGGGTTGAAAAGGTATCGCAGCGGACGGGCCGTCAACCTTGTGCGAACGCAGCGAGTTCGGGGTGGGCCGCGCACCAGGCACGCCGCTCGCGCTCCAGGGCCCGGCGGGCGGTGGCGTACTGGTCCCCGGGCGGCGGCAGTTCGTCCATGGCCCGCTCGGCGGCGGTCATCGCGTCAGTGAACTCCCGTCCTGCGGAGGTGAGTTCGGGCTGCGACCGGATGACGGGCAGGGCGGCGGCCACCTGCGCCCGGATCCGGGCGTGCTGGGCCCAGGCGCCCCGGGCGCCGTAGAGCGCGGCGCGCTGCCAGTAGCCGGCCAGGGCCAGGTGGGCGTACGCGCCGTGCAGGAGCCCCTCCAGCGGGCGGGGGTCGCGGCGCCAGGGGGCCCAGTGCCGGGCGGTGCGGTTGGCGGTGTGCAGGGTGAGGATGTCGGCGAGGGCAGCCAGCTTGCCGTGCTGGACCTCGTGGACGAGGGTGGCGGCCAGCGCGGGCGGGGCCTGTGCCCGGACCAGCACGGAGCCGGCGGCCGCGGGCAGGGTGGCGCCGCTGGAGCGGGAGCCTCCGGCGAGCGGGACGACGGAGCGCAGCAGCTGGGCCGTCTCGGCCGCGCGGGTGGCGTCGTAGCGGTCGAGGAGGGTGAAGGCGGCGGCCCACTGGATGTCCCACCGCTTGTGCCCCTTGGGGGTGAGGCGGCGGGCGGGGCGGACGGTGGCGGTGTGGCCGCCGGGGGCCCGGTACGGGTCGAGGTCGTCGAGGGCGGTGCGGCCGCCGGGGAGGGTGTGGAGGGGCAGTGCGTCGACGGTGTCGGTGTCGATGTCCCAGGACCGCTCGTCGAGGGTGAGCGGGCCGGGGCGGGACGGGCGCAGCAGCCCGAGGGTGGGCAGCACGAGCCGGCCGTGCACGGGCCGCACGGTGGCCTTGAAGGTGATCCCGGCGCGCAGCGCGGCGGCGGCGGAGAGCGCCCCGAGGTGGCCGAGGTCGGGGGCGGGCCCGTACGGCGCGTGCAGCCGGCGCAGGGTCTCCTC
>NZ_JAGGOY010000140.1 GCF_018614095.1 Streptomyces sp. ISL-87
CCCCGGCAAACCTTTCCGGCCACGACACCAGTCAGGAGGCCGGGGTAGGCTGGCCGATCGTCGTACTGCCCCCGCACGTCCGGGCACGACGGCACCGGAGTCGGTACGCGGACCGCGCGACGTGGCGCAGTCCACAGCAGACCGTGCCGGTTATGGCCGCCACGACGGCCGACGAGCGCGACAATGCTTACTGGTTGTTGTGCAGGAGTACGTGAGGCGAGCGCGTCGCACGGCAACCCCGCACGGCAACCCCGCACGGCAACACGCGCGGCGGCCCTGTGGACGACCGGGCGATCGAAGAGGCAACACCGATGGGCGAGGGGTAAGCATGACTGACACCGGCCAGGTCCCGGGCGAGGGTCACCCGGACAACGCGGGCATGGTGGATCAGCAGGGCTTCCCCGCCCCGGTCCAGGAACCCGCACCGACGCAGCCTCAGGCTCCGGCTCCGATTCCGGCGATGCCGGCCCAGGCTTCCGCTCCCGCGGGCTACGCCTTCCAGGACCTCGTCGACAACCCGGCCGAGCCGGAGGACGAGGAACTGCTCCTGATGCCCAGCGGGCAGGGCGCGTGGAGCGACCCGCAGGTGGTCCCGCCGGTGCCCGCCTTCCCGATGGAGCCCGTGTACACCGAGTACCCGGAGACGCCCGCGGCTTACGCCGAGCCCGTGTACCCCGGCTTCGCCGAGCCCGCTCAGTTCGCCCAGCCCGGTTTTCCCGAGGCCGCCCAGCCCGGTTTTCCTGACGCCGCGTACAGCACGGGCGCGCACGAGGCGGGCGGCCGTGACTCCGGCGCCCTCGACCTCGGCGGCCTGATCAGCCCGCAGCCCGTCGCCGGGGTTCCCGTCACCCCGGCGCGGCGCCCCCTGCACATGGGTCCGCCGATGCCCGAGGCCGGCGGAGTCGTACGTTCCCTCGCGGACCGGGGTCCGGCCGCCGCGCCGGCGGCCCCTGTGGCACCGGGGGCGCCCGTCGTCGCCGCAGCTGAGCCGAACACGCCGGCGACGCCGGTTCCGATGAGCGGGCCGGGACCGCAGACCACTGGCCCCGAGTACCTGGACGTCCCGGGGGCGGAAGCCGCGGTCTCGCCGGCCGCGCCGCAGCTGGGCGAGATCCCGCCGCAGGCTGGGGCCCCGTGGGCGGCGGAGCCGGCAGTTCCGGTCGCTGCGCCCGAGGTTGAGGCCGTGGCCGCGGAGGCGGCCGTGGCCGCCGCGCCGGAGCCCGCGCCCGCGCCGGAGCCCGCGCCCGCGCCGGAACCGGTCGCGCCGCCGGAGCAGGAGCCCGCGGTTGAGGCCGCGGTGGAGGCCGTCGAGGTCGCGCCGGAGCCCCAGCCCCAGCCCGAACCCGCGCCGGCCGCGATGGCAGCGCAGCCCGAGCCCGTGGTGGAGTCCGCTCCCCAGATGCCGGTTCCCGCCGCGGCGGTTGTCGTACCGCAGCCCGCGCCCGAGCCGGTCGTGGAGCCCGCGCCGGAAGCGCAGCCGGTGGTGGAGGCCGCCCCGGAGCCGGTCGTGGCCGAGGCCGTGTTGGCCGGGCCGCCCGTCGAACTGCCGGTCGAACCGCCGCTCGTTGAGCCCGTCCCGGAGCCGGCCGTGCAGCCGGTCGCAGAGTCGGCCGAGCAGCCGGTCGCGGAGCCCGCCCCGGAGTCGGAGCCGCTGCCCGCGGAAACGGCGGCCCAGGCCCCGGAGCCCGAGGCGGCCGCACTGGACGCCGTACCGGCCGAGCCGGAGCCGGAGTCCGGGCAGGTGCCCGAGGCCGCGGCCGTCGCGGAGCCCGCCGCTGTCGCGGAGCCCGCCGCCGAGCCCGAAGCCGAGCCCGAGACCCCGGCGGAGCCCGCCGAGGCCACCGCCGTGGTCACCGCCACCGAGCCGGCCCCCGGGTACAACGACGCCGAGCGCGAGGCCGTCCTGCGCGTGATGCGCGAGCGCCGCGACATCCGCAAGGGCTTCCGGACCGACCCCATCCCGCACGAGGTGCTGCTCCGCGTCCTGGAGGCGGCCCACACCGCCCCCAGCGTCGGCCACTCCCAGCCCTGGGACTTCGTCGTCATCCGCTCGGCCGAGACCCGCCGAACGATGCACGAACTCGCCCAGCGCCAGCGCGAGGCCTACGCCAAGTCGCTGCCCAAGGGCCGGGCCAAGCAGTTCAAGGAACTCAAGATCGAGGCCATCCTCGACACCCCGGTGAACATCGTCGTCACCGCCGACCCCACCCGCGGAGGCCGCCACACGCTCGGCCGCCACACCCAGCCGCAGATGGCCCCGTACTCCTCCGCCCTCGCCGTGGAGAACCTCTGGCTCGCCGCCCGCGCCGAGGGCCTCGGCGTCGGCTGGGTCAGCTTCTTCGACGAGCGCGAGATGGTGCGCGAGCTGGGCCTGCCGGAGCACCTGGAGGTCGTCGCGTACCTGTGCGTCGGCTACGTGGACGAGTTCCCCGAGGAGCCCGAGCTCGCGCAGGCCGGCTGGTCCCAGCGCCGGCCGCTGGCCTGGGTCGTGCACGAGGAGACGTACGGCCGCCGCGCGCTGCCCGGCGAGGAGCCGCACGACCTGCTCTCCGAGACGGTCGCCAGCATCCGCCCGCTCGACGCGAAGGCGCTGGGCGAGGCGTGGGAGCGGCAGAAGCGCATGACGAAGCCGGCCGGCGCGCTGGGCATGCTCGAAATCATCTCCGCGCAGCTGTCCGGCCTCTCCCGGGTCTGCCCGCCGCCGATCCCGGAGCCCGCTGCGGTCGCGATCTTCGCGGGTGACCACGGAGTGCACGCCCAGGGCGTCACCCCCTGGCCGCAGGAGGTCACCACGCAGATGGTGGCCAACTTCCTGGGCGGCGGGGCGGTCTGCAACGCCTTCGCCAACCAGGTGGGCGCAGAGGTCTGCGTGATCGACGTGGGTGTCGCGGGGGACCTCCCGGCCACCCCGGGCCTGCTGCCGCGCAAGGTCCGCCCGGGCACGGCGGACCTCTCCGTCGGCCCGGCGATGACCCGCGAGGAGGCCGTCGCGGCCATCGAGGTGGGCATCGAGACGGCCCGCGACCTGGTCGCGGCCGGCAACAAGGCCCTGCTCACCGGTGAGATGGGCATCGCGAACACGACGGTGTCCGCAGCCCTCATCTCGGTCTTCACGGGCGTCGACCCGGCCGAGGTCACGGGCCGCGGTACGGGCATCAACGACGAGACGCACGCCCGAAAGGTCGAGGTCGTACGGCGGGCCCTCGATCTCCACCAGCCGGACCCGGCGGACCCGGTCGGCGTCCTGGCGGCGATCGGCGGCCTGGAGCACGCGGCGATCGTCGGCCTCCTCCTCGGCGGCGCCTCCCTGCGCACCCCGGTGATCCTGGACGGCGTCAGCGCGGGCGCGGCCGCCCTCGTGGCCCGGGCCATCGCCCCGGAGTCCCTGTCGGCGTGCATCGCGGGCCACCGCAGCGCGGAGCCGGGCCACGTGGCGGCCCTGAACAAGCTCGGCCTGCGCCCCCTGGTCGACCTGGACCTCCGCCTCGGTGAGGGCACGGGCGCGCTCCTGGCCCTGCCCCTGGTCCAGAGCGCGGCCCGCGCGATGCACGAAGTGGCCACGTTCGACTCCGCCGGCGTCACCGAAAAGTAACCGGGCGCCCCGCCCGGTCCCGGCGGGGCCGTCCCCTACCCACCCTTCCGTTCCCCGGGCTCCGCCCGGACCCGGTCCTCAAAAGCCGGACGGGCTGAAAGATCCAGCCTCGCCGGCGTTCGGGGCGCGGTGTTCCGGCGAAGCCGCCCCGGAACACCGGCGGAGCCACCGGTATCGTGGACCCCGGACGGGCAACACCGCACGGCACGCCCACCCCAGCCGCTCCAGCGCAGCAGCGGCCCAGCTGATCCACCGCCGCATCAGGAGCCGCAACCGCCATGGCACATCCGGCCGCACACCCGGCACACCCCGCGTACCCCGTAGGACTCCGCCTGGCCGGCCGCCGCGTCGTCGTCATCGGCGGCGGCCAGGTCGCCCAGCGCCGCCTCCCCGCGCTCATCGCCGCCGGCGCCGACGTCCTGCTGATCTCCCCCTCAGCCACCCCCTCCGTGGACGCCATGGCGGAGACCGGCGAGATCCGCTGGGAGCGCCGCCGCTACCAGGACGGTGACCTCGACGACGCCTGGTACGCCCTGATCGCCACCCGGGACCGCGAGGCCAACGACCACGCCTCCGCCGAAGCCGAGCGCAAGCGCGTCTGGTGCGTCCGCGCCGACGACGCCGAGGCGGCCACCGCCTGGACCCCCGCCACCGGCCGCGTGGAGGGCGTCACCGTGGCCGTGCTGACCGGCAACGACCCGCGCCGCTCCGCCGCCGTCCGCGATGCCGTCGTAGAGGGCCTGCGCGACGGCAGCCTCGCGGCCCCCGGCCACCGCCACCACAACCCCGGTGTCGCCCTCGTCGGCGGCGGTCCCGGCGACCCGGACCTCATCACCGTCCGCGGCCGCCGCCTCCTCGCCGAGGCCGACGTCGTCATCGCCGACCGGCTCGGCCCCCGCGACCTCCTCGACGAGCTCCCGCCGCACGTCGAGGTCATCGACGCGGCGAAGATCCCGTACGGCCGCTTCATGGCCCAGGAGGCCATCAACAACGCCCTGATCGAGCACGCCAAGGCGGGCAAGGCCGTGGTCCGCCTCAAGGGCGGGGATCCGTACGTCTTCGGCCGCGGCATGGAGGAGCTCCAGGCCCTCGCCGAGGCCGGCATCTCCTGCACCGTCGTCCCCGGGATCTCCAGCTCCATCTCGGTGCCCGGCGCCGCCGGCATCCCGGTCACCCACCGCGGCGTGGCCCACGAGTTCACCGTGGTCAGCGGCCACGTCGGCCCCGACGACCCGCGCTCGCTCGTGGACTGGGCCTCCCTCGCCAAGCTCACCGGCACCCTGGTCGTCCTGATGGGCGTCGACAAGATCGGCCTGATCGCCGAGGCCCTGGTCCGCCACGGCCGCTCCGCCGACACCCCGGTCGCGGTCGTCCAGGAGGGCACCACCGCCACCCAGCGCCGCGTGGACGCCACCCTCGCCACGGTCGGCGAGACCGTCCGCGTACAGGAGATCCGTCCGCCCGCGGTCATCGTCATCGGCGACGTCGTACGCGTCGGAACCCGGAGCGAGACCCCGACCGTCTGAACCGTCACCGCCCGACAGGGCCGTTGGCACCACACCCAGGACAAGGCAGTATCACCCTGTGGCTGATCTCATCACCGTCGAAGACCCCGACGACCCGCGCCTGCGCGACTACACGGGCCTGACCGACGTCGAACTCCGGCGCAGGCGCGAACCCGCGGAAGGCCTGTTCATCGCCGAGGGCGAGAAGGTCATCAGACGGGCCAAGGACGCCGGGTACGAGATGCGGTCGATGCTGCTCTCCGCCAAATGGGTCGACGTCATGCGCGACGTCATCGACGAGCTCCCGGCGCCGGTCTACGCCGTCACCCCGGAGCTCGCCGAACGCGTCACCGGCTACCACGTGCACCGCGGCGCCCTCGCGTCGATGCAGCGCAAGCCGCTCCCGGCGGCGGACGAGCTGCTGGCGGGTGACTCCGCGGGTCAGCGCATCGCCGTCTTCGAGGGGTTCGTCGACCACGCCAACCTGGGCGCCGCCTTCCGCAGTGCCGCCGCCCTCGGCATCAGCGCGATACTGCTCTCCCCGGACTGCGCGGACCCGCTGTACCGCAGGGCCATCAAGGTCTCGATGGGCTCAGTCTTCTCCGTTCCGTACGCGAGGCTCGACAAGTGGCCCGCCGATCTGGAGAAGGTCCGGGAGGCCGGATACCGGATTCTCGCCATGACCCCCAGCGAGAAGGCCACGCCGCTCGACCAGGTCCCCGCCGAGCGCTTCGCCCGTTCCGCGATCATGCTCGGTTCCGAGGGGCACGGCCTCTCCACCTACGCCCTGCGGGCCGCCGACGAGTGGGTCCGGATCCCCATGGCGGAGGGGATCGACTCCCTCAATGTGGCCGCGGCTTCGGCGGTGGCCTTCTACGCGACCCGCCCGCCCCAGGCGGCGCCGACTCCCTAGAACTCCAGGGCTCCGGAACTCCGGGCCCTGGAACTCCGGACCCTGGAACTGCGGGCACCTGGAAATCCGGGCCCTAGAACTTCTGGGCCGCAGCGATCCCCAGCGCCACGATCAGCGTCACCACGACGAACACGATCAGCCGCTGCCGCATCAGCTTCGGGTCCGGCCGCGAGGGCCGTCGCCCCGTCCCCGTCGTACGCGGGCCGGGGCGGCCGCCCGTACGCCCCGAGGTCGGCCGCGAGGACGGCCCGCCGGCGCCGCCCTGGTTCCGCGAGGACGAGGGCCGCGAATGGGGTCCGCTCTGCGGCCCCTGGCCCTGCCCCCCGTGGCCCTGTCCCGGTGGCCGCGGTACGGGCGTGCTGCCGGTACGCCGCTCCGTGCGCTGGTCCACGTACTGCTCGGCGAGCCGCCCCGTGGCCCGCTCGGGCCTGGCGCGCTGCGCAGGCGGGCGCCCGTCGGACAGCCCGTGCGCCTCGCGGGCCGCGATCTCCTTCAGCCGCATCGACAGCTGGAGAGTGCTGGGCCGCTCCTCGGGGTCCTTGGCCAGGCAGGCCCGTACGAGGGGCGCGAGCGCGTCCGGGACCCCGTGCAGCTGCGGCTCCTCGTGCACCACGCGGTACAGCATGACCTCGGAACTGCCGTGCCCGAAGGGCGAGTCGGCGGTCGCCGCGTAGGCGAGGGTGGCGCCGAGCGCGAAGACGTCGGTGGCCGGGGTGACGGCCGCGCCGCGCACCTGTTCGGGCGCGAGGAAGCCGGGGGAGCCGACGGCCGTGCCCACATGGGTGAGGGTGCTGGCGCCGGTGGCCCAGGCGATCCCGAAGTCGATGATCCGGGGGCCCTTGGGCGACAGAAGAATGTTCGAGGGCTTGAGGTCCCGGTGCACGACTCCGGCCTCGTGTACGGCGACCAGCCCCTCGGAGAGTGCCGCGCCGACGGCCGCGATCTGGGCAGCCGTCAGGGGACCTTCCTCGGCCACCTTGTCGTGCAGCGACGGACCGGGCACGTACTGGGTGGCGAACCACGGCCGCTCGGCCTCCAGGTCCGCCGCCACCAGGCGTGCGGTGCAGCCACCGCGGATCCGCCGGGCGGCGGACACCTCGCGCGCGAAACGCGAGCGGAACTCCTGGTCCTCGGCCAGGTCGGGCCGGATCACCTTGAGCGCGACACGCTGGCCGCGCCGGTCCGAGCCGAGGTAGACCACGCCCATGCCGCCCGCGCCGAGCCGCCGGTGCAGTCTGAACGAGCCGACGACACGCGGGTCCTCGCGCCGGAGCCGCATCATCGCCATGTCCACCCCGCTGACCGGTCGTCCTGTTGACGTGGCACAGCTTACGGACCATCCGCCACGAGCGCTCAGAGGCCGCGCCCTCGCCGGGAGGTTCGATTGTCAGTGCGGTGTCAGTGCGGTACGGCCTAATTGAGGGACCCTCAAGCGGGCAGGTGGATGATGGCCGGGTATGTGCGGGCGGCCCCAAACAGCCCTCGCGCCAAGGGTATTGAGGTGTCGCGGGGCCGATTCGGGGCGTGGGCGGGGCGTGTGCCGCCCAGGATCCCGAATTGATCTCGCGTGGACACCACTGGAGGACACGCATGTGCGGGGAGTGACGGAAGTGAGCGAAGTCACTACCCTCCGGTCATCCCTTCCGGGATGACCCCCATTACGGGGGAGGGGTCTCCACCCAGGGGAGTACGCGAGGGGTGTGCTCCTCATCCTCCTGGAGGCCCGGAAGTGGGTACGAAGGCATGAGGCCACGGGCGTTGCGCCCACCTAGTGTTGAAGACAAGCGGCGGGTGGCGCACTCGTCCCCCGAGGTCACAAGCCCGCCGCTGCCAAACGACAGGGAGAGGACCATGGCGGACATCGCACGGCAGGGACGCAAGGCATTCGCGTTCAACAGCCATGAGTCCGGCACGCGCCACCCGCTGGTGGCCGCGGCCATGGTGCTCCCCTTGGCCGCCCTCCTGCTCTTCGTCTTCGGAGGTTTCGATCAGGTGGCGGCACAGGCGTCGTCCGTGGGCGTGATGCTGGGGCGCTGAGCGGCGCTCCAGGCCCGGGAGAGCGGCCCGGGCCAGACATCGGCCCGTCGAACCCCGTGGGGACGGGGGCACGACGGCGGACGGCAGGTGAAGGGTGCTGCCCGTACGACTGGGGAGTCGGACGGGCAGCACCCTTTTTCATGCGGCCACTCTCATGCGGCCACGCCTCCCCGGCGAGGGCGCGCCAGCCCGCAAGCGGTCCTTGCGGCCGGTGTTCCGTAACCTGGCTGCGGACCGTGAGGCGAGGGACCGGAGGCACGGAGCAGCGATGACCCAGGCGAATGCCACGTGGCGCCTCATGCGCCAGGACACACTGCTCGGCACGATCACCGTGGAGGAGGCCGACTTCCCCTGGCTCAGCGGCGGCTTCCGCCCCGAGCCGGCCTTCGCGCAGGTGAAGCCGTGGTTCGACGAAGCCCTGGCCGCCATGGAGACCGAAGCCTTCGGCGAGCGGTTCGACGCCGCGTACGACCGCATCGCCCGAGCGCTGACACTCGTATCGCCCTCGGGGCCGGTGGCCGAGTTCCTGCTGCACGTCGACGGGGACGTGGCATGGTTCCGCTGGAACGACGAGTCGGACGAAGGGTGACCGTGTCGCTGCCCGCCGCGCTCGCGGCCCACGCGGGGTCCGGCCGCCGGATGCCGTACGTACTCCTGGCCGACCGGGACGACGGGTGCGTGGTGCGGTGCGGAGACGTCGTGGCTAAGGCGCACGCGGGGGACAGCGACCGGGACGGCCTCGCCGTACGGGTGCGGATCGCCGGGGACCGGTCGCTGACCGGTGTGCTGCTGCCCCCGCTGCGGATCGAGGTCGACCAAGTCCACGGGCGGCCCGTGTCCCTGTGGCCCTACGGCGCGCCCGTCGACCCGAAGCGCCCCGAGGACGCCCCCTGGGAGGCGGCCGCCCGACTGCTGGCGGCCCTGCACCAGGTGCCCCTCTACCGCCTCCCGGGCCCGGTCCCCCCGATGCGGGGCCCCGCCAAACTCGCCCGCGCCCTCCACCGCCTGTCCACGACCCCCGGCCTCACCGGCCCGGGCTCCGCCGACAGGTCGGCAGCGCCTGGACCCGCCGTCCCCGGCCCGGCCGAGCCAGTAGGAGTGCCCGGCTTCACCAGCCCTGGCCCCGCCGACCGGGCAGGGGCCCCTGGACTGACGAGCCCCGGCCCGGCGGCCCAGGCAGGGGTGTCTGGCCTCACCGGCCCGGGTCCCGCCGACCCGGTAGGCGTGGCTGGACTTACCGGCGCCAGCCCCGCCGATCGGGCAGGGGCCCCTGGACTGACGAGCCCCGGCCCGGCGGCCCAGGCAGGGGTGTCTGGCCTCACCGGCCCGGGTCCCGCCGACCCGGTAGGCGTGGCTGGACTTACCGGCGCCGGCCCCGCCGATCGGGCAGGGCCGGCCGGACTCACCCTCCCCGGTCCGGCCGAGCGGGCAGCGGCAGCGGCGGCGGCGGCGCCCGGATCTGCCCGTCCCGGCCCCGGCGAACGGGCGGCGGCGCTAGGGCTTGCCTTTCCCGGGCCGGGGCCCAGGCCGGGTGAGCTGGTGGCAGTGGCTCCGGCGGAGGGGCAAGGGGGAGGCGGTCGCGACCGCGAGGTGGCGCCCTCGTCCGGCGCCGGGTCCGTCGAGGCCGGGCATCCGACGGTCGCCGACGCCGAGGTCGTGCGGGCCGCCGCCCGTACGCTGCCCGCCTGGGCCCGCGGCGAGGCGGGGCCCCCGGACGGCGGGGTGCTGTGCCACGGGGACCTGCACCTCGGGCAGTTGGTCCGGTTCCCTGCTCCGGAGGGGGCCTGGCGGCTCATCGACGTGGACGACCTCGGTATCGGCACGCCCGCCTGGGACCTCGCCCGCCCCGCCGCCTGGTACGCCGCCGGAATCCTCGACACCGGCACCTGGCTGCGCTTCCTCGACGCCTACCGCGCCGCCGGCGGCCCCGCGGCCGGCCCACCCGGCTCCGACCCCTGGCCGGAACTCGACCTCGCCGCCCGCGCCCTGACCGTGCAGACCGCCGCGCTCGCCCTCGCCAAGGCGGCCACCGAACGCCGCCGACTCGACGACGTGGAACGCCTGATGATGGACGCCTGTACCCGAATTGCTACGCTCCCGCCCGACTTGGAGCCCGGGACCGCGTCGTAGGGTGAGCCCACGCCACCGGGCACGCATCCGGTGTCGACGCGAACGGCGAGGAGTTGATCCGGTCATGCAGTGTCCGAAGTGTCACGCGATGATGCACACCTACAACCGCAACGGTGTCCAGATAGAGCAGTGCAGCGGCTGCCGCGGCATCTTCCTCGACTACGGCGAGCTGGAGGCCCTGACCCGCCTGGAGTCCCAGTACACCTCCCAGTACGGCCAGGTCCCGCCGCCCCCGCCGCAGGGCTACCCGGCCCCGGCCCCGGCCCCGCACGCCGCTCCCGCGCCCGCCTGGGGCGCCCCGCAGCACGGTCACGGCCACGGTCACGGCCAGCACCACCGCGGCGGTTTCGGCCGGATGCTGTTCTCCTCCTGACCGTGACAACGCGGAAGCCCCGGCCGTCGAAACGGCCGGGGCTTCCGGATGCTGGTGCGCGATACTGGGATTGAACCAGTGACCTCTTCCGTGTCAGGGAAGCGCTCTCCCGCTGAGCTAATCGCGCGGGCTCCGCGGCTCGGAAGCCGCAGGTCGAACAAGTACTGCGTGCGCGATACTGGGATTGAACCAGTGACCTCTTCCGTGTCAGGGAAGCGCTCTCCCGCTGAGCTAATCGCGCGGGGATCCTTGCGGACCAGTGGACGATACTGGGATTGAACCAGTGACCTCTTCCGTGTCAGGGAAGCGCTCTCCCGCTGAGCTAATCGTCCTTGGAGGTGGAGACGGGATTTGAACCCGTGTAGACGGCTTTGCAGGCCGTTGCCTCGCCTCTCGGCCACTCCACCATGGAGCTGCGGGGGTTCTCGGGAAGATCCCCCACTTCGAGCGGACGACGAGACTCGAACTCGCGACATCCACCTTGGCAAGGTGGTGCTCTACCAACTGAGCTACGTCCGCAGGTCACCGTGTTCACTCCGGGGTTTTCCCCTTCGCTCCCTGGCGACGTGTTGAACTCTAGCGGATTCCCGGGCCAGCTCAAAAACACGTTTCCGCAGCGTGCTGCCGCACGATCACCACCGGTCACACGGAAGTCACCCCACCGGCGCCGCCACGTCACCGGCCATAGACTCGCAGCCGTGCACGACCTGCTTCCTCTGGCCCGCTTCGGCGGCCTCCTCGCGACCGACCTCCGCGACGTCACCAGCGACCCCTCCGCCCTCGACTCCTCCGGGTTCTGGGCGGTGTCCGCCGACTTCGAAGGCCGGCTGGTCTGCGCGCGCTTCGGGGACATACGCCCCGCGCCCGTCCCCGCTCCCGTCCCGGGAGCCTGGCGCGGGCCCGCCACCGACCGGTGGACCTCCTCGCTCGACCGCACCGCGTACGTCGACGGCGTACGCCGCATCCGCGAGCACATCGCCGCCGGCGAGGTCTACCAGGCCAATCTCTGCCGCGTGATGTCCGCGCCGCTCCCCGATCCGGCGGGCGCCGACGTCGACGCCCTCACGGCCCTGCTCGCGCGCGGCAACCCGGCCCCGTACGCAGGAACGATTCGGCTCCCCGCCCACGGCGTCGAGATCGCCACCGCCTCCCCCGAGCTGTACCTGCGCCGGGCGGGCCGCCACATCGAGTCCGGCCCCATCAAGGGCACCGGCCGCACCGCCGCGGACCTGCTCCCCAAGGACCACGCCGAGAACGTGATGATCGTGGACCTCGTACGCAACGACCTCGGCCGCGTCTGCGCCACCGGCTCCGTCGCCGTCCCCGAGCTGTGCGCCATCGAGGAGCACCCGGGCCTGGTCCACCTCGTCTCCACCGTCAGCGGCGAGCTCGCCGACGGCGCCGGCTGGCCCGAGCTGCTCGCCGCGACCTTCCCGCCCGGCTCCGTCACCGGCGCCCCCAAGTCCTCCGCCCTGCGGATCATCGAGGCCCTGGAGACCGCCCCGCGCGGCCCCTACTGCGGAGGCATCGGCTGGGTCGACGCCGACCGGGGCACCGCCGAGCTCGCGGTAGGCATCCGTACCTTCTGGATCGACCGCGAGGCCCCCGGCGGCCCCCGCCTGTGCTTCGGCACCGGCGCCGGGATCACCTGGGGATCCGACCCCGACCGCGAATGGGCGGAGACAGAACTGAAGGCCGTCCGGCTGCTCGGGGTAGCGTCGGCCTCCGGGACCCATGAGGCCGCAGGGACACCCGGCGGCCGCGAAGCGAGTGGAAGTGGAGGGACCGTACGGTGAGGATCTGGCTCGACGGATCACTGCGGGACGCCGATGACGCCAAGGTGTCCGTGTTCGACCACGGGCTGACCGTCGGCGACGGCGTGTTCGAGACGCTCAAGGCGCAGGACGGGACGGCCTTCGCCCTCACCCGCCATTTGGACCGGCTCACCCGCTCGGCCCGCGGCCTCGGGCTGCCCGACCCCGACCTCGACGAGGTGCGCCGCGCCTGCGCCGCCGTCCTGGAGGCCAACCCGATGCCCCTCGGCCGGCTGCGGATCACCTACACCGGCGGCCTGTCCCCGCTCGGGTCCGACCGCGGCGACAGCGGCACGACCCTGGTCGTCGCCGCCGGCGAGACCACCCGCCGACCGGACACCACCGCCGTCATCACCGTCCCCTGGGTCCGCAACGAGCGCTCCGCCGTGGCCGGGCTGAAGACCACCTCCTACGCCGAGAACGTGGTCGCGCTGGCCGCGGCGAACCGGGCGGGAGCCTCCGAGGCGCTGTTCGCCAACACCGTCGGGCAGCTCTGCGAGGGCACCGGCTCCAATGTGTTCGTCGTCCTCGACGGGGAACTGCACACCCCGCCCGTCGCCTCCGGCTGCCTCGCGGGCATCACCCGGGCCCTGGCCGTCGAATGGAGCGGGGCCAAGGAGACCGACCTCCCCTTCGACGTGCTGGAGCGGGCCGAGGAGATCTTCCTGACCTCCACCCTGCGCGATGTGCAGGCCGTCCACCGGGTCGACGGGCGGGAGATCGCCGCCGCGCCCGGCCCGGTCACCTCCAAGGCGATGCGCGTCTTCGACGAGCGCGCGGCCTCCGACCTCGACCCGTAACCGCAGCACGGGCGCGGCGAACAGGGTCTGTCGCCCGGGCCGCGGGGCGGGTAGAACTCGAGTGATGACCACCACCCTGCGGCCGAGCGGGCCGCTTCAGCAGAGCACCGCCGGGGCGCGCTCGCGCCCGTACGAGGTCCGCGTCAACAGCAGGCGCGTGGGCGCCCTGGTGATCGCCGCCGACACCCCCTTCGGGCCGACCGTCGGCGAGATCCGCGACCTGTCCATCGACGAACCGGACCGGCGGCGTGGCCGCGCCACGGTCGCGGCGCTCGCCGCCGAGGAGGTGCTGCGCGGCTGGGGCTGCCGCCGGGTCCGCGTCACGGTCCCCGCCGCCTCGGCCGGCGGGCTGCGGATGGCCCAGTCCCTCGGGTACACAGAGAACAGCCGCAACATGGCCAAGGAACTCCCGTCCGCGCCGCCCGCCCTGCGAGGGGGAGTCACCGGCCGGCCGATGACCGGGGCCGAGTACGAGGTCTGGCACCTCAAGGCGCTGGAGGACTACGCCGCCGACTGGACCAGCCGCGGCATGTCAGCGGAAGCCGCTCACGCGAAGTCGGTGGCCGACCACGAGGCCCAGCTGCCCCATGGCCTGGCCACCCCGGGCGCCACCTTCGCCGTCCTGGAGGCCGCCGGCGTGCCCGTCGGGCACGTGTGGCTGGCTCCCCGCGGGGAGGGCTCGTACATCTTCGACATCGAGGTGGCCCCCGGCCACCGGCGGCAGGGGTACGGCCGCGACCTGATGCTCCTCGCGGAACGCACGGCCCTCGCCGAGGACCACCGGATCCTCGCCCTCCAGGTCTTCGCTGGCAACACCCCGGCCCTGCGGCTGTACGAGTCCCTCGGCTACCGGCCCGTCCACGTGAATTACGCCAAGGACCTCGTCTAGTGCCGTGGCCGGAAGGGTTTGCCGGGGCGCGGCGTCCGGTGCGGTGCATCGCAAGGCGGAGGGCCGCGGTTCGTACTGGACGTACTTGC
>NZ_JAGGOY010000141.1 GCF_018614095.1 Streptomyces sp. ISL-87
ATGTGGTCGAACACGACGCGGTCCGGTATGCGCCGCCGATGGCAGCCGAGCGGATGGCCGGGATCGAACTCGGCCCGATCGGGCAGCAGGGCCCTGAACTGGTCCCAGGCGGGTTCGAGCAGGCATGATGGCAGCGCGGGCACAGTCGTCCTTCGCGGTCACAGAGCGTAGAGAACTCCATGATCACGTGGGCCTGTGCCCGTTCTGCTGCCACCCCTCACAACGACCGTGTTTCGGCACCTACTGCCGGTCGCTCTTATCCGGCCGCGGACGAGGACTGGTCCACGGGGTGCGGTCTTCACCTGCATGGTGGCGCGGCGACGGAGGAGAGTGCTTGGGCCGAACAGTCCCTTGACGGGGCCGACTGGCCCCTGTGACAAGGGCGGGCAGGCGGGCGCATCCTGGAAAGCGAGCGTGATCTGGGAGGCGTGCGCCCATGGGCATCGCGGATGTCGTTGTCGTCGTAGCCGCCGTGGCGCTGATCGCGGTCCTGACCTGGTACTTCTTCGGGCCGCGCCGCGCCGGTTCCGCGCGCCTGGCGGGCGGTGTGCAGCGGGTGGAGGTGACCGTACGGGGCGGGTACAGCCCCAACGTGATCAAAGTGCGACAGGGCACTCCCCTTGAAGTGGTCTTTGACCGGCAGGAATCCGGAGAATGCACGTCCCGGGTTGTCTTCCCCGACCTGAAGGTCAGCGCCGGGCTGCCCGCCCACACCCGCACAACGGTACGCCTGACCCCGGACCGGCCGGGGACGTTCGGCTTCGCCTGCGGCATGAACATGATCCACGGCACGCTCCTGGTCGAACCCGGTGAGCAGGACCAGGCTTCACCCCGTCCGGACCGCCACCCGGCCGCCGTACCCGCCGCCGAGCATGACATCGCAGATGTCGGCGGTGTCGAGCGGTCGGCGGCCGAGGCGGAGGCCGCGGACGTCGCCGAGCGGCAGGCGGAGATCAAGGACCTGACCCGCCGGGTGGTGGTGGGTGCGTTGCTCACCGCGCCGGTGCTGTTCGCGGTGATGGCGCACGAGCTGTTCGGCGCCGACTGGGTACCTGAGTGGATGCTGAACCACTGGCTGCAGCTGGCTCTGATCACTCCGGTGATGTTCTACACCGGCTGGCCGATCCACGTGACCGGCTGGCTCACGCTGCGCCACCACGCCGCCGACATGAACTCCCTCATCACGCTCGGCACGAGCGCCGCCTACGTCTACAGCCTGCTGGTCACCCTCGCCCCGGGCCTGCTCCCGGAGGACGTACGCGAGGTGTACTACGAGGCCGTCGGGGTGATCCTCACCCTCATCCTGCTCGGCCGACTCCTGGAGGCCCGAGCGAAGGCCGGAACCGGCGAGGCCATCCGCGCCCTCCTCGGCCTGCAGGCCCGTACCGCCCGTGTCATACGGGACGGCACGGAGCAGGAGATCCCGGTCGAGGACGTCGCGGTCGGCGACGAGATCGTCATCCGGCCCGGTGAGAAGATCCCCGTCGACGCCGAGGTCCTGACCGGCTCCTCCGCCGTTGACGAGTCGATGGTGACCGGCGAGCCGATGCCGGTGACCAAGCGCGCGGGCGACGCGGTCATCGGCGCCACCGTCAACACCACCGGATCCCTGCGCGTACGGGCGGCCAAGGTCGGCTCCGACACGATGCTCGCCCAGATCATCCGCCTCGTACAGGCTGCACAGGCGTCCAAGGCACCCATCCAACGCCTCGCCGACGCCGTCTCCGCCTACTTCGTGCCCGCCGTCATCGCCATCGCCATCGCCACCTTCGCCGTCTGGTTCACCCTCGGGCCCGCCCCGGCCTTCACGCTGGCACTGGTCTCGGCGGTCGCCGTCCTGATCATCGCCTGCCCGTGCGCGCTGGGCCTTGCCACACCGCTGTCGGTGATGGTCGGCACCGGCAAGGGCGCCCAGGCCGGCATCCTCATCCGCTCCGCCGAAGCCCTGGAGACCGCCCACAAGCTCGACACCGTCGTCCTGGACAAGACCGGCACCGTTACGGCTGGCAGACCCATCCTCACCGACATCCACACCGCGGAAGGCTTCGACGAGGCACTCCTCCTGAGCCTGGTGGCCGCAGTCGAGGACGCGAGCGAACACCCGCTCGCCCAAGCGATCGTCTCCGGTGCCCGTGAGCGGGGGCTGTCCTGGCCGGCCGCGACCGGCTTCGACTCGGTCACCGGCCAAGGCGTCCGCGCAACCGCCGACGGCCACACCGTTCTTGTCGGCACCGCCCGCCTCCTCCAAGGCGCCGGCATCGACACCACCGCACTCGACCCGCACTCCGCCCGGCTGTCCGCCGAGGGCAAGACCCCCGTGCTCGCCGCGATCGACGGCCGCGCCGCAGGTGCCCTCGCCGTCGCCGACACCGTCAAGGACGACTCCGCCGCTGCCGTCGCCGCCCTGCAAGGCCTCGGTGTCGACGTCGTCATGCTCACCGGCGACAACGCTCGCACCGCCGCGGCCATCGCATCCCAGGTCGGCATCGGCCGCGTGCTGGCCGAGGTCCTGCCCGAGCACAAGGCCGACGAGATCCGCCGTATCCAAGGCGAAGGCCGTACCGTCGGCATGGTCGGCGACGGCATCAACGACGCCCCCGCCCTGGCCGCCGCCGACGTGGGCCTCGCCATAGGCACCGGCACGGACGTCGCGATCGAGGCCGCCGACATCACCCTCATCTCCGGTTCCCTGTCCGGGGTCGTCACCGCCATCCGCCTGTCGCGCGCCACCATGCACAACATCCGGCAGAACCTGTTCTTCGCCCTCGTCTACAACGCCATCGGCGTCCCCCTCGCAGCCGGCGCCCTCTACCCCCTGTGGGGCATCCGCCTCAGCCCCATCATCGCCGCGGCGGCCATGGCTCTTTCCTCCCTGTCCGTCGTCACCAACGCCTCCCGCCTGCGCCGCTGGCACCCGGCCCCGCTTCCGCCCGCCGAGCCGGCCCCCGTCCAGCCCCGCATCGAGACCACCGCCGACCGGCCGGCAGCCGACACCCACTCGACGGCCGGCCCACACAGCAGGGAGGTCATGGACGTCGTGTGCGGCATGCACCTGGATCCTGGCAGTGCCCCCGAACACCGGCAGACCAGCAGCGGCGCCTACTACTTCTGCTCAGCGAACTGCGCAGCCGCCTTCGACACCGACCCGAGCCGCTACACCGGATCGGCACCAACGTCCGCCCGCACCACTCACGCCGGAACCGGCGAACCGGGCGCCAAGCCCACCTCGGACGCGCCTTGGCTGTGAAGCGTCGCACAGCCGCGCATTACCGGCCCGGGGTATCGTCTGTGTACTTGGCAGCAGGTCGTACGGAAAGGAACCAGAAGCCGATGGGCAGCGGACGCGAGCGGAGGCAGGGCACGGCCCGTCTCATCGCTGTCTGCGTGGTCCTGCTCGGGCTGTTCCTCATGCACGGCGCCCCGGTCGCGGCCGCCAGAGGCTGCCACGGGGAGATGGCGGCGCCTGCGGCCGCGACGACCACCGCTCACGGCGGTCATGCCCACGCACCGATCGGCGTATCCTCCGCCGCTTCCGGCATGCACCACCCCCGCGCGACAGACGACCAGGCTGTCGCAGGAGCGGGAGAACACGGGACCTTGTGCGTGGCGACTGCCCCGCGCGATCGGCTTCCGCTGCCGTCGGTCACCCTGGTCATGGCTGCCATCGCCCTGCTCTCGGCGTGGTCCCTGCACCGCGTATGGAGCCTGGGCCGGACCGGGCGTCGCGGGCCACCGGGCGGCCGGCACCTACTGCTGAAGGTGTGCATCGCGCGGACGTGACAGGACCCCCTCACCAGAGGTCGGGAGCCGACCCGGGCTCTGGATGACGTGTCCTGCTCATCCCGCGCGCCCCAGACGTGGCGCGCCACGTGGAATGAAACCCTGCGCATGTCTACTTTCACGCCTTCCTCCCTGCGTCGCCGCGCCCTCGCCGCGGCCGGCACCGCCGCTGTACTCGCGGTGACTCTGGCCGCCTGCGGCTCCAGCGGCTCCTCCATGCCCGGCATGGACCACGGCACCCACCCCTCCGCCGCGTCCTCGACCGGCAGTACGCCCGGCATGAACCACGACTCGATGGTCGGCATGGACCACGGCAGCATGGGTGACGGTCTGGTCGATGCCGAGGACGGCTACACGCTGACCTCCACCGCCACCGAACTGCCGGCCGGCAAGGACACCACCTACGCGTTCCGGATCACAGGTCCGGACGGCAAGCCGGTCACCTCCTTCGCCGTCGACCAGACCAGGCGCCTGCACTTCTACGCCATCCGCTCCGATCTCACAGGCTTCCAGCACCTGCACCCCACCATGGCCCCTGACGGCACCTGGACCGCAGACCTGGCCGCCCTGACGCCCGGGACCTGGCGTGCATACGCATCCTTCACCCCCGACACCGGAACGGGCGAGGACAGGGACTTCGTCCTCAGCCGCACCGTCACTGTCCCCGGCACCGCGCAAGCCACCCCGCTCCCCGCGCCCACCACCAGCACCGAAGCCGACGGCTACACGATCACCGTCAAGGGCATCCCGATGGTCGGCATGGCTCACCCCATGACCGTCACCATCAGCAAGGACGGCAAACCCGTCACCGACCTCCAGCCCTACCTGGACACCTACGCCCACCTGACCGCCTTCCACGAGGGCGACCAGGCATTCGCCCACCTGCACCCCGAAACCAAGGTCAACGGAGACAACGGCGGCCCGGACCTGGCCTTCCAGGCCATGCTCCCTAAGCCGGGCAACTGGCGGCTGTTCCTGCAGTTCCAGACCGGTGGCCGCCTCCACACCGCGGCCCTGACCCTGCACGTCGGCTGACCGGCCGTGCCGCCGGTCCGCGAACCGATCGGGGGGACCGGCACGGCCGACGGCACCGACAGGGCGTGATCGCCATTAATGGCTCCGCCATAGCGCCTACAGGCGGTTCAGCCATCCAGAAGCCGCCTCCCAGGCAGGGCAGCACACAGCCCGGCCTGGGAGGCGGCCTTCTGTCATGCACCCCGGCGACACCGTCCACACCCCACCAGGCCAGTGGCACTCGGACGGCGCAACCCCCGACCACTTCATGGCCCACCTGGCCCTAACGGAAGGCCCCGGCACCGACCAGTCGGAGACCGCGGCGGTGAGCACGCGCAGCACTCCGGGCACGGCGGGAACGCCAACCCTCCCGCCGTGCCCGGATGTGCCCCGCAGCGAGCCCCCATTTTCCGGGTCGCCGGCAGCATCACCGTCACCGCGTCGGCCCTCCATGGAGCCACGCGGGCGGCGAGTTCGCACTGCCCGCCGGCGCCGCCGCCCTTGCTTCGCCAAACGCCACCGCTTTGGGTCCGGTTCGCGCCGAATGCCGAAGTTCAACGCTGCGTAGTCAGCACCAAGTCAGCACGGGAGGGGTGACGAGGTGGGATGACGTGGGCTTTTAGTCAGCACCGAACCAGCACGGGAGTCAGCACCGCACCGTCAAACTGCACCAAAGACCGCATTCTCAACGCCCGTAGTTTCCGGCCCCTGTGGCCCTCTTGGGAGGTGTACCGAGCGTCGTCATGGAGAGCGCACACACACTCCGGCCACCAACTGTGGTGACACCACCCATGTGCGGCTGACCTGCGTCTTTCTACGGTGTGGCGACACGGAAACGTCCTCGCACCCAGTCCGGAAGTGGTACCCATGGCCGCCTCTACATCCGCTCCCCCCGCCCCTGGCAGCATCAAGCGCATCGTCGCCGCAAGCCTCATCGGGACCACCATCGAGTGGTACGACTTCTTCCTCTACGGCACCGCCGCCGCGCTGGTGTTCAACAAGCTGTTCTTCCCTACCGCGGATCCGCTGACGGGGACTCTGATCGCCTTTCTCACCTACGCCATCGGGTTCCTGGCCAGGCCGCTCGGCGGGGTGGTCTTCGGGCACTTCGGGGACAAGGTCGGGCGGAAGAAGCTGCTGGTGCTCAGCCTGCTCATGATGGGCGGGGCGACGTTCGCGATGGGGCTGCTGCCCACGCATGCGAGCATCGGCGTCGGCGCGCCCGTCCTGCTCACCGTGCTCCGGCTGGTCCAGGGCTTCGCCCTTGGCGGGGAGTGGGGCGGGGCCGTGCTGATCGTCTCCGAGCACGGTGGGGACGAGCACCGCGGGTTCTGGGCGTCGTGGCCCCAGTCCGGTGCCCCGGGCGGGAATCTGCTGGCCACCGGCGTCCTCGCGCTGCTCGCCGCCGTGCAGTCGGACGCCGCGTTCCTTTCCTGGGGCTGGCGGGTGCCGTTCCTGCTCTCCGGTGTCCTGGTGGCCGTGGGACTGTGGATACGCCTCTCCGTCTCCGAGTCCCCGATCTTCCTCGCCGCACAGGCCAAGGCCGAAGCGGACGCCGCCCGCGGCGTCAAGGAGCGGGCGCCCGTCGTCCAGGTGTTCCGCAAGGACTGGCGCCAGGTGCTGACCGCCATCGGCACCCGGTTCGGCGAGAACATCTCGTACTACGTTCTGACTTCGTTTCTGCTCGTGTACGTCACCGCCCATCTGGGGCTGCCCAAGACCACCGCGCTGAACGCCGTGCTGATCGGCTCCGCCGTCCACTTCGTCACCATCCCCGCCTGGGGCGCGCTCTCGGACCGGATCGGCCGCCGCCCGGTCACACTGATCGGCTCGGCCGGCATGGTCGCGTGGGCCTTCGGGTTCTTCGCCCTCGTCGACACGGAGTCGTTCGCGGTGATCACGGCAGCCGTCACCACCGGTCTGCTCCTGCACGGTGCCATGTACGGCCCGCAGGCCGCCTTCATCTCCGAGATGTTCGACACCGAGGTCCGCTACTCCGGCGCTTCGATGGGCTCCCAGCTCGCCTCGATCATCGCCGGGGCACTGGCGCCCATCGTGGCCGTGGAACTCCTCAAGGACTACGGTTCCTCGGTTCCCGTTTCCCTCTACCTGTCGGCGGCCGCCGTGGTCACCACCATCACCGTTGCCTTCGCCAAGGAGACCCGCGGCCGCGACCTGGGCAGTACGGTGAGCGGCACGCCGGGGCCGGTGCACCCGGCCCCGGCGACCACAGCCACCACCATGGATCCCGCCTGACCGCCCCGGAGCAGCGCCGCGTACCGAAAGGGTGACCGCATGAACCCCGTGACGGACCCCGCCCAGCAGCCGGCGGAGCTGGGCGGCGGCGCACACCGGTCCGCGGCAATCGCACTGCGGGAGCTGCTGGGCCTGCTGGACCGCGGGGCGCCGGCCGAGCAGTTCACGCGGCCCGCCGCGGGCGCCCGTAGCGCCGGGGCCGACGCCGGCGAACAGGCCCTCGTCGAGGAAGCCACCAGGGTGGCCCTGGACATCCGCCGCACGCTCGACCAGCACCGGCGCCGCGAGGCGGAACTCACCGCCCTCTTCGACACCGCCGGCGACCTGGCCGCCCTGCGCGACCTCGACGCCGTCCTGCGGGCCATCGTCCACCGGGCCAGGATGCTGCTGGGCACCGACATCGCGTACCTGACCCTCAACGACCCGGTCGCCGGCGACACGTTCATGCGCGTCACCGACGGCTCCGTCTCCGCCGCCTTCCAGCAACTGCGGCTCGGTATGGGAGAGGGGCTCGGCGGCCTGGTGGCGCAGACGGCGCGACCGTATGCCAGCGCCGACTACCGCACCGACGACCGCTTCCGGCATACGAAGACCATCGACAGCGGGGTGCGCGAGGAAGGTCTGCGCGGCATCCTCGGTGTCCCGCTGCGGGTCGGCACCCGTGTGATCGGAGTGCTGTACGCCGCCGACCGCTGCGTCCGCGACTTCGCACCCGACGCCGTCGCCCTGCTGGCCTCGCTCGCCGACCACGCCGCGGTCGCCATCGACAGCGCCCGGCTGCTGGAAGAGACACGCGCCGCCCTGGTGGAACTCAACGCGGCCACCGAGACGGTCCGGGCCCACAGCGAGGCCATGCGCCTGGCCGCCGAAACGCACGACCGGCTCACCGAACTGGTCCTGCGCGGCGGCGACGTCGCCGATCTCGCCTCTGAGGTCGCCGCCCTGCTGGGCGGAGGCCTCGTGGTCCACGACGCCGACGGCCACGAACTGGCGCGGGTCGGCTGCGAGCCGGTCCCGCCGCCCGCGCAGGGTGTCGCCGCCTCCCGCTCCGGGGGCCGGGCCGTCCCGGTGGACGGCATATGGGTATGCGCGGTACTCGCCGGGCCCGAACTCCTCGGCAGCATCAGCCTCACCGGCCGGCGGCATCTGACGGACTCGGACCGGCGCCTGTTCGAGCGCGCCGGTCTGGTCACCGCGCTGCTCCTGCTGCTGCGCCGGTCCATCGCACAGGCCGAGGACCGGGTCCGCGGCGAACTCCTCGGTGATCTGCTCACCCCCGAGCACGACGGCCGCCCCCGCGACACCGGCAGCCAGACCCTGCGGGCCCGCAAACTCGGGGTCAGCCTCACCCGCCCGCACGCCATCCTGGTCCTGCACTGCGACACCGCTCTCCGGCCCCGGCTGGCGGCGGAGGCGACCCGCCAAGCCCGTTCACTGGACGGCCTGGCCGGACTCCACGAAGGCCGTGTCGTGCTCCTAGCCCCGACCGACCGGCCCGGCGTCCTCGCCCGGTCGCTCGCCGCCGACCTGGGCCAGGCCCTGGGCGTCCCGGTCACCGTGGGCTCCGCCGGACCGGCCACCGGCCCCGCCGGGCTCCCGGCCGTGTACGCCGAGGCCTTGCGCTGCCTGGAAGCCCTCCACGCCCTGGGCCACATCGGCCACGGGGCCGGCCTCCCCGACCTGGGGTTCCTCGGCGTCCTCCTCGGCGACCGGTCCGATGTGGGCGGGTACGTCCGCCATGTCCTCGGCCCCGTCATCGACTACGACAAGAAGCGCGGCACCGAGCTGATCCGCACCCTGGAGGCGTACTACGCCCATGGCGCGAGCCTGGCCAGAGCGAAGGATGCCCTCCACGTCCACGTCAACACCGTCGTGCAGCGCCTGGACCGCATCCGGCAACTCCTGGGCGCGGACTGGAACACCCCCGCACGCGCCCTGGAGATTCAAATGGCCCTGCGGATCCACCACGTGACGGCGACCCCCGCCGCGCTGCCGCCGCAGCTGTGACGGCGCCGGTTACGAGAGGGTGCGCACCCGCTGGTCGCGGAGTTCGTAGCGGGCCGCTACGACGGCCAGCCGGCCGGTAGCTATCCTGCGGGCGATGTCCGGTTCCGCCGCGAGCCGGCGCCGGGTGCGCCGTGCGTGCGTATCGATGGCGGCGTTGACGCGGGCCTCGCCGTGCTGGCTGTGGTCTATGGACGGCCGGATCTGCTCGGCCAGGTACTGGATGTGCGCCGGGAGTTGTTCGCCCGTCTCGTCGGCGTGGACGGCGGCGCTGACGGCCCCGCACGACTGATGACCCATGACCAGTACCAGCGGAATGTCCAGTTCCAGGACTCCGTACGCGATGCTGCCGAGCACGGCCTCGTCCAGCACCTCGCCCGCCGACCGCACGGTCAGCAGATCGCCGAGCCCCTGGTCGAAGACGAGCTCCGGGGGAACCCGGGAGTCGACGCAGCCCAGCACGATCGCGAAGGGGTGCTGGCCCCGGGTGAGCTGGAGACGCAGGGACGGCGATTCGTGCGGGTGCTCCTGGCGGTACGTGCGCCAGCGCCGGTTGCCGGCTTCCAGCCGGCGCAGCGCCTGCTCGGGAGTCGCGGGGCGGTCACCCGCCGCGGGTTCCGGCGGAGCGGCGGAGGCGGGGAAGACGGAACCGAGGCCGAGGACCGACCCGGCGGCCGCCGTGCCGGCGACGGCGGTGCGCAGCAGAGTACGGCGGCTTGGCGAAGGGGCGGCAGTAGGTGTCCATGTGTTCGAGTGCATCGCGGGACGGTATCCCGCATCCCCCGGTACAAGGCCCGCGCTGTGGCGGAATGGCGGGTTCCTTCCCGGGACTTGACGCGATTGAGACCGCGATCTCGGAATGTGGGATGGTCTCCCTCGCGCTGTCGCGCGAGGGACCCGTCAGGCCTGTCGCCCGAGCGCCCGCCCGAGTGCCCGCTCGAGCGCGTCGGGCGGGAGGAACTCCGAGGCGCCGGGCCACCGGTCCCACTGCTCGTCTTCGCCTCCCTGCCACAGTTCGTCGAGCAGCGGTACGCCCAACTGGAGGGCGACGTCCTGGCGCAGCCGCGGGAGCAGGGCGTAGAGACGGTCGCCGGGGCAGGCGGTGTTGTTGAAGTCCCGGTGCCCGTAGATCTCGGAGGGCGGCAGGCCGTACTGGCTGCAGATGTGCGTGCACAGGGCGGCGAGGGCGGCGTACTGGCGGGCCGGCGGCTCCACGCTGGTGTAGGTGCCCTCGTTCTCGATGCCGACGGCCACGGTGTTCTGGCCGACGCAGTGCGCCGAGCGGACCTGCCGGGCGCCGGCGTTCAGTTCGGCGAGGCTCTGGTGGCGGCCTTCGGTGACGAAGGCGCCGCGGCTGATGGTGAAGTGCTGGCCGGTGTCGATCCAGCCCTGGGTGTCCATGTGGTAGTCCTGGATCGCCCGCGCGAGCGCGAAGGCCCGCTGCTGGGTGTAGTCCTCCACGTTCGAGGTCGCCGTGTGGTGCACGATGATCCGCTCCGGCGGCGTGGACAGGATCGTGACGGGCTCGGACGACGGCCGGGCACCCCACGCCGCGCAGCCGAAGATCTGCGGGACCGTGTTGACCGCCGCGCTCGCGGGAGCGGCCGACGGCAGCACGGTGGCCGCACCGAGCCCGAGGGCACCGGTGAGCACGGTGCGACGGGTGAAGAGCGGCAGCGGTGGCTCGGCGCTTGACGACATGGACAAAGGGCTCGCTTCCGTTGGCGTGAGGGGCCCCCAGTCAACGGGCAACCGGCGCGCGCGACACGGAGGCACTCCGAACGGGAGGCCGGAGCAACCACTTCGTACCAGCGGGCGGGCCGCCGGTTGACGTCAACGGATCGCGTATCGCGTATCGCGTCAGCCCGTCCCCCCCTGCCCCTGCGGCCCCCGCGGGCCGGGCCGTCTGCCAGGCCCGGGCGAACAACTCATGGAGCGGCAGCGGCGAGAGCAGCCGCGCGTACGGCCCGTACGGCTCCTTGCGGTACGAGTCGACCGCCAGCAGCAGATCCAGCTTCGCCGCGTCCAGCGGCAGGTGCGACGCCTTGAGCTCCGTCCACGGACCGGGGACGAACACCGTCCGCCCGGCCCGGGCCCGCTTGTCCGTCACCACCGCGCCCGACGCCGCCAACTCGGCCTGTACCGCCTGGTGCGTGCAGCGGTCCACCCGTTCCATTCCCGCACGTTGCGGTCGGTGGGGCGAGGCGGCTCCGAGGCCCGCGGCGCGCGTGGAAGCGCGGATCCGGCGGACCAGGTCGGCGGGCAGGTCGCCCGGGGAAGCGACCCAGTCCGCGAGGAACGCCGTGAACTCCCGGTGGGCCGACACCGGTTCCAGGGTCTCGGCCAGCCACGCCTGGTGGACGCTCAGCTCCTTGGCGGGCAGTGCGCCCCGTCGCGCGAACAGCCGGGCGTTCGCCTGCCGGTACGCGGCATCGACCGGCAGCCCGTGCTCCTGCTCGGCCTTGCGGGCCAGTGCGTACGCCCGGCCCGCGTACCGGGCCGAGATGCCGGCCAGCCGGTGGCCCACCGTGTCCCAGAACCACGGCAGGTGAGGGTGCGGCAGCCGCCGGGCCCGGTACTGAAGCGCCTCGACGCACCGGCCGGGCTTCTCCCAGGCGCGGTACACCTCGTTCCGGACGGCCTCCAGTTCCTCCAGGACGACCGCTTCGGCGCCGGCGTCGTGGGCACGTCCCCAGTCGGCGCAGGTGGTCGAGGAGTGCGGGTCGGCAGGCGCCAGGCTGATCATGTAGTCGATGCTCGCATCCGCCTGTGACAACCGGAACGTGGGTGCCGGGGCTGCGTCCGCCGTGCCAGACTCGCGCGATGACCACTGCTTCCCCTGAACCCCGGGTCGTCGTCCGCGACATGGCCGAGACGGACATCGAGGCCGTGTCGGCCGTGCGCATACGCGGCTGGCAGCACGCCTATGCCGGTCTGATGCCGCAGTCGTATCTCGACGGCCTCGACATCGCCGCAGACGCTGCCCGGCGCCGTGAGCTGTTCGCCGACACGTCCTCCGGTATGACTCATCTCGTCGCCGAGGCCGCGGACGGGGCTGTCGTCGGCTGGGCCTGTTTCGGCCCGTCCCAGGACAAGGACGTTCCGGACGGTGAGGGAGAGCTGTACGCCCTGTACGCCCGCCCGGACCTCATCGGCAGTGGAATCGGCCGGGCGCTCATGGGCGAGGTACTCAGCCGGGCGGCCTCCTGCGGGCTCCGCCTCTGGGTGCTCGAGGGCAACGACCGTGCGCGCCGCTTCTACGAGCGCGCCGGCTTCCGCCCTGACGGGGCGGCGTGCGCCGACGATGTGGCGGGTTCCGCCGTACCCGAGGTGCGGTACCACCGCCCCTGCGGGCGGGCTTCCTCGGTTACGGGCTGACTGAGACATCAGTCAGTATCTGGTGGGGCGGTGCGAACGGCCTGATGCTGGAGTCATGGGCGCTGATCCACACGCCGGCGGCCGCGCAGGTACGAGCCCCTTGGCCGGTGCGGCGCGTCAGGCGGTCCGCACGACGGTCGCGGCCTGCGCCGGGTTCTATCTCTGCCTGTACGGGCTGCACGAGCCCGTCGCGGCGACCTACGCCTTGTTCGCCGCGGTGTCCATGGCGGGGCTGTCACACATCCCCGGCACAGGACGGCAGCGCGCGGCGGTGCTGGTCAGGCTGCTGCCGGTCGCCTGGGCGCTGGTGACGGCCGGTACCTTCCTGGCCGTACGGACCTGGAGCGCCGTCGCCGGAATGCTGCTCATCGGCTTCGCCCTGGCCTTCGTGGCGGCGGCCGGGCCCCGGCCCGCGGGCGCCGCGCCGGGACTGCAACTGCTGTACATCCTGCCGTGCTTCCCGCCCTACGTCCCCGGCACCCTCGGTGCGCGGCTCGCGGGGGCGACCCTGGGCATCGCCCTGCTGATCCTCGCCGAGACCTTTCTGCTGCCCGAGGCCCGGAGCCGCACCTACCGGGAGCTCGCCGCCGAGGCGGCCGGCACCGCCGCCCGGTGCGCGGCCGAGCTGCACCGCGCGCCGTTCCTGCTGTCCGACGCGTCGACGGCGGCGGCCCGGGCGGCCGGCGAGTCGCTGCGGCCCTCCCGGGTCCCCGAGGCGGAACGGCCGGCCGGGCCGGGCATACGGGAACGCGCGCTCGCGCACGCCAGCCGGGCGAGGAGCGTACGGGCGGCCGGGATCGCGGCACCGAGCCGCTCCCCTCGTCCGGCCTGATCACCGACACGCCGCCTGCCGGGCGTCAGAGCGCGCCCCCGGTCCGCTGACCGGCCCCGGGCTGTTCGCTCAGGCCCTCCGGCAGGGCGCCGGTGTGGACCACCCCGAGGGTCTGGGTGGCGCGGGTGAGGGCGACGTAGAGGTCGCTCGGCTGGTGGTCCGCGGGTTCCACGACGATCACCGTGTCGAATTCCAGCCCCTTCGCCTGGCGCGGCTCCAGCAGGACGACCGTGCGGGTGAGGTCCGGCTCCTCGCCCGCCCGTACGCCGGGCAGCGCCGCGGCCAGCGCCTCGTGCAGCGGACGCGGCGCGATCACCGCGAGCCTGCCCTCCGCCGGGGTGCCGCCGCGCACCGCGTCGGCGACCGTACGGGCCAGGTCGTCCGTCTCCCGTACCCAGGGCCGGACCCCGGTGGACCGTACCGAACGCGGCGGCTCGAAGCCGGGATGGCGGGCCCGGAGCACGGCGGCCGCGACGTCCATGATCTCCGCGGGGGTCCGGTAGTTGACGCCGAGGCGCACCAGTTCCCAGCGGTCCCCGACATACGGGTCCAGGATCCGCTTCCAGGAGCCGCAGCCCGCCTCGTCACCCGTCTGGGCCGGGTCGCCGACCAGCGTCATGGACCTGGTCGGGCAGCGCCGCATCAGCAGGCGCCACGCCATCGCGGACAGCTCCTGCGCCTCGTCCACGATGACGTGCCCGAAGGCCCAGGTGCGGTCGGCGGCGGCCCGCTCGGCCGCGCTGCGGTGGTCGGCCTCCTCGTGCCGCTCCGCCATCCGCTCCGCGTCGATGATGTCGTGCGCAGCGAGGTACTCGTTCTCCGTGTCCTCGAATTCGTACGACTCCGACCCGAGCGACAGGTCCAGCACGCCCTGCGCGTACGCGATGCGCTCCAGCCGCTCCCGTTCCTCGGCGGCGCGCTGCGCGCTCTCGTCGACCCCGAGCAGCTCGGCGGCCTCGTCGAGCAGCGGAATGTCGGCGGGTGTCCATTCCTGTGTCGTCCGCCGGATCAACTCGGCTTCCTCCGCGGGGAGATGGCTGGGGTCCGCGAGGAACTCCGTGATCAGCTGCCGGGGTGTGAGAGGCGGCCAGAGGGTGTCGATGGCGGCGTGCACCGTGGCGCTCGTCGCGATCTCCTTGCCGAGCTGCGCGATGTCGTCCGGGCCCAGCAGGTTGGGGCCGCCGTAGGGATCCGCGCCGAGCCGGTCCACGAGTTGCTCCGTGAGCGCGTCGATGACGCGGAACGCGAAGTACGGGCGCGCCAGGTTGTGCGGCAGCCCGGTGGCGCGGGCCCGGTCCCGTGCCTCGTACGCCATGGTGCGGTCCAGCAGCAGGGTCCCGTAGTCGTCGTGGTCGATTTCCAGGGCCGGTTCGGGGACCACGGCACTCTCCTCGCCACTGCCCGCGGGCACGTCCTCGGGCAGCGCCTGCCGGTCGCGTACGACGAGCGCGAGGATTTCGGCCATCTCCGCGCGGCCCTTCACGGCCGCGGCGCCGGGCCGGTCGGTTCCGGTCGCGTGGATGCCGGGGAACAGCTCGCCCAGGGTGGCGAGCAGGACACCGGTCTCGCCGAGGGCCGGGAGCACTTCGCCGATGTAGCCGAGGAACGCCGGATTCGGTCCGACGATCAGCACACCGCGCTTGGCGAGCAGTTCGCGGTGCGCGTACAGGAGGTAGGCGGCTCGATGCAGGGCGACGGCGGTCTTGCCGGTGCCCGGGCCGCCCTCCACCACCAGGACCCCGCGGTGGGGGGAGCGGATGATGCGGTCCTGCTCGGCCTGGATGGTCTGCACGATGTCGTGCATACGGCCGGTGCGGGCGGCGTCGAGTGCGGCGAGCAGCACCGCGTCGGCGTCGGCTCCCTCGTGCCCCGTGCGCTCGGTGTCGGCGAGGTCGAGGATTTCGTCGTGCAGTGCCGTGACCTCCCGGCCCCGGGTGGTGATGTGCCGGCGTCGGCGCAGCCCCATCGGGAAATACCCGGTCGCGAGATAGAAGGGGCGCGCGACGTCGGCCCGCCAGTCGAGTACGAGAGGCGTGCGCTCCGCGTCGTCCTGCCTGATTCCGATACGGCCGATGTGGTGGTCGTGGCCGTCGGAGAACTCGAGGCGGCCGAAACACAGGCCGGTCTCACCCGAGTTCAGAGCGGAAAGCAGACCGGACTGCTCGGCGACCAGCACATCCCGCTCCAGGCGCGCCTGGAGGCCGTTCCCGGGCTCGGCCAACGCGGCCTGCACCGCGCGTTCGGCCTGGTCGCGCAAGTCGTCCAGGCGTGCGTAGAGCTCCGTGATGAATTGCTGCTCACTACGGAATTCCTCGGTTGACAATTCCACTCCTGACGCGATATGGTGTCCTCATAAAGCTTCTTCACGTCATCATCTTGCTATTTCTGCAGCGCGACGTGAAACACTCAATATACTCAGACGAATACCCCGGCCGTCAATTGGTCCGGGGTATTTTCGTTCGGGTGCACGTATGGCTGCCCCGCCTGCCCCGTCAGAAAGGCCCCGCTCCCCTGTCGGCAGGGGAGCGGGGCCGGGCTGTGCCGCCGGGGCGGTCAGGTCAGGACTTGTGCCGCGTCCAGTCTTCGAGTTCACCGAACGCCGAGACGAAGGACGGCAGCATGGGCCGCAGAGCGTCCTTGTCCACGGGAACCAGCCCGTCGGTGTGAGTGCCGCCCGGCACGAGGACGTAGCGGTGGAGGCGGGCGCGCCCGGCGTCGGTGACCATGCGGTCGTACACGTCGCCGAAGGTGGCCTGCGGGGTCAGGACGTCCAGGGTCCCCTGGATGCTGATCAGCGGACGCATGATCCGCCCGGTCAGCGCGACCCGGTCGACGGCCCATGCACCGAGCGGGGACGGGCGGCGAAGTCGTAGTCGGTGTCGCAGCCCGCGCCGGTGCCCTGCTTGCAGAACGGGGTGCCCGCCTCGGCGGATCCGTCGTAATCGGGGTCGAGTTCCTCGCGGATCACCCGCTGGAGGAAGTCCCACTGGTTGTTGTAGTGGTAGCCCCACAGTTTCTCCGACCCCGCGGGATAGCCGGCCGCAAGCATCTCGGCGTGGGCGGCGGGGTCCTTGGTGGCCTCGTAGCGGGGGTAGGCGCGCAGGGCGGGCGGGAGCGTGGTGAGCAGACTGCCCTCCTTGGTGAAGGTGAGGGCGTTCCAGTCAAGGCCGCCGGTGTAGAGCGAGGGATAGTGCTCGAGCTGCCAGCGGACCAGGTATCCGCCCGCGGAGAGGCCGGCCGCGTAGGTGAAGCGCGGGGTCCGGCCGTAGTGGCGGCCCGTCACCTTCTTCGCGGCGACGGTGAGTTCGGCCACCCGGCGATGCCATTCCATGATCGCGTCGCCTGGCTCTTCCCCGTCCTTGTATATCTGGGGCCGGTGTTGCCCTGCCGAGGCGTTCTCCTCGCTCGACCCGGACAGTTCCGCCAGGCGGTGTCCAGTGCCCGCTGGTCCGCCAACCGCGCCTTGGACGAAGTACGGGCGTCCGTACGCACGTTGGGCCCGGAGGCGGAGTCCGGGCCGGCCGGTCTGGACCGGGCGCTCGCCGACCTCGTCCACCACCTGGACGGCGGGGAACGCCGCATCTCCCTGGAGGTGACGGGCACCGAGCGCAGGCCGCTGCTGGTGCTGTACCGGGCGGTGCAGGAAGGCCTCACCAATGCCTGCCGGCATTCCGGGGCCACCGAGATCGGCGTGGCCGTCGCGTACGACGAAGACGGAGCGCGCCTCGAGGTCACCGACAACGGCGCCGGATTCGGCGGGGCCGAGGAGGGGTTCGGGCTCGCGGGACTGCGGGAGCGGGTCAGGCTGGCCGGCGGAACCGTGGACATCCGCAGTTCGGCGGACGGCACCGTGCTCAGCGTGGGGGTGCCGTGGTGAACGAGGAGAACGCCAGGAACGCGGGGAACGCAGGGAACGCAGGGAACGCAGGGAACGCAGGGAACGCAGGGAACGCGGGGAACGCAGGGAACGCGGTACGGGTCTTCGTCGTCGACGACCAGGACCTCGTCCGGGAGGGCATCACCGCGCTGCTGGGCATCCAGCCGGGCATCGAGGTGGCGGGCAGCGCCCGCGACGGCGCCGAGGCGGCCGAGGCGGTGCCGGCCTGCCGCCCCGACGTGGTGCTGATGGACGTCCGCATGCCGGGGCTCGACGGCGTTTCCGCCACCGCGCTACTGCGGCGCCGCCTGCCGTCATGCAAGATCGTGATGCTGACGACGTTCAACGACGACGAGTACGTCAGCCGCGCCCTGAAGGCAGGCGCGGTCGGCTACCTGCTCAAGAACCTGCCCGCCGCCGACCTCGCCCAGGCCGTCCGGCTGGCCCATGCGGGGATCGCTCGGTTCGACCTGACGGTCATCGGCGGCCTGGCCGCGGGCCTCACCGCCCCGGACACGCTCACGCCGCGCGAGACGGAGGTCCTGCGGCTCATTTCCGCCGGCGCCACGAACAAGGAGATCGCCTCCCGCCTCTACCTCAGCGAGGGAACGGTCAAGAACCACATCTCCCGCGTGCTGAGCCGCCTGGGACTGCGCGACCGTACCCAGGCCGCGCTCTACGCCAGGGACAACGGCCTCATCTGAGTCCGGACGGCGCCCGGTTCGACATGGGGATCACGGGGGATCACGCGGATCATGGGGATCATGGGGATCATGGGGATCACTTGACGCAATGTTGACCGCTCGTGTGGAGATCGGGAAGGGAACGGCCAACTACGTTCCCAGGCATGCCTTTGCGACCCCCACCGCTCCCCGTCCTGCCCTACCGCAAGCCGACACCCGGCCGCGACTACTGGGTGCTGGACGACGTACTGCCGGACCCGGACGCCGTCCGCGAGCGCTGCCTGGCCCGGGACGACTGGACGGAGGGCTACCCCCACAAGCCGGAGAGCTGGCCGGGGCTGCGCACCATGCCCGCGCTCGAACCCGATGAGCTGGCCCAGGTGGAGCGGCTGGTGAGAAGGGCGACCGGCGCCTCGAAGATCTGGGCCCAGCAGCCCACCGGCGGCGGCACGTTCAACCACAACTGCGTGCAGGTCGTCGGCGAGGGCGAATGCGAACCGCGCCCCCACACCGATTCGCGGAACCTCTGCCGCTACGCCGCCGTGCTCTACCTCAACCCCCGGGTGCCGAAGGACTGCGGGACCAGCTTCTACCGCCAGAGCCTGCCGGGCGGGGCCCTGGGCGGCAACCAGGTGGCCGCCCCGCACAACAACCTGGTCGACGCGCTGGGCACCCGTTTCGTCTCACCGGACTCCTTCGTCGAGGACATCCGAGTCCCCCACCGCGCCAACCGGCTCCTGCTCTACTCCGCCAACCTCATCCACACCGCGACCGGTTACTGGGGCAGCACGCTGGAGGACAAGCGCATGACGGCCGTCTTCTTCTGGATGGCCTGAACCTCACTGGGGGCCGTCGCCGCGTTCGCCGGGGCCGCCGTGCGCGGGCCGACGGACCGTCCGGTGCACATCACCAGCTTCGCCGACTACCAACGGGTCTTCGGCGGCGTCAGCGCGCCCAGCCCACTCGGGTACGCCGTCTACCAGTTCTACGCCAACGGCGGCAGCGAGGGGGGTACCGGACGGGTCGTCGGACGACGTGCCGGGCCGGCTGCCGGACCGGTCGCCTCCGCGGTGATTCCGGTTCCACGCCGTCGGACCACCCGGCAGCCCTGGCGGGGGCGTTGTCAGTGGCTCTCGTTAGTCTCCGGGCATACCGCAGCTCAGGGGCCGTTGGCGCCGTGGTGAGGGCTGCGCGAAAAGATCTGATCGGACAGGCGGAGGGGCACGGGCTGATGGCTTGGCTGGCGGCGGGTGAGGGGTACGAGATCGCCCTCGTGGAAGGACGCGTGGTGGCGCGCGGGGCGGCGGGGCGGCAGTTGAAGGCGCTGCCCAAGGCGCTGCGGGACCACCCCGAGGTGGACCGGCTGCGGCAGCTCGCCGAGTGGCTCGACCGGCACGCGGCCGCGTGTGTCGCCCGGGTGGACACCTGGATGGTGTCCTCGCTGCCCGTGCCGACCGAGCTGCTCGCCCGGGTATGGCGGGACGAGGCCTGGCAGGGCGCCCTGCGCGATCTCGCCGTCGTGGGCGACGACCCGGACGAGGTGGGATTCCTGCGCGACGCCACCGACTCCGGTGAGCTGAAGGTGGTCAACCTGGACGGCGAGACCGTACGGCTCTCCCCGCACACGGTGACCCTGCCGCACCCGGTGCTGCTGCCCGACCTGGACGACGTACGGGACTTCGCGGCCGAACTGGGCATCACGCAGCGGGTGGAGCAGATCCACCGGGCGACGTGGGAGCGGCCCGCGAAGTTCGGGAAGGAGGGCGCCACCGAGGTCCTGGACTACGCGGGCGGGGTGTTCCCGACCCGGTTCAGCCTGGCCGCGCGGGCCACCGGGCTCGGGTACCAGGTCTCCGGCGGATACGCCACCTGCACGGTCCGGGACACCGGCGGCAGCACGGAGGCGTCGGTGTGGATCGGCGAGCCGTACTACGAGGACGAGCAGACCACCGGCGCCCTGAGCTGGCACGACGAGAACGGCCGGGCGGTCCGGCTGGAGCAGGTCGGGCCGGTGGCCTGGTCCGAGGGGATGCGGATGGCCGCGGCGCTGTACGCCGGGCGCAAGATCGAAGAGGGTGCGGACGCGTGAACACGATCGCTACGGAAACGGCCGCCGACACGGACTTCGGTGCGCTGCTCAAGGCCGGGGCGGTACTGCCGGCCGACACGGTGGGGGCGGGGTCGTCGGCCGTCGAGCTGACCGCGCGGGCCTACCTCCACCCGGCCCTCGGGGAGGGCCGGGTCGTGGTCCGGCTCGCCGCGGCGGAGCTGGGCGCCGCCGAGGATCTCGCCGCGGGCTTCCTGGGACTCGTACCGGAGGACGGCGAGCCGCCCGTGGTCGGCCTCGGGCAGCGCCAGGCGCTCGGCTTCCCCGAGTGGGTGCTGGTGCACCACCCGCAGGACGGGCACCACGCGCTGGCGATCGTCCCCGAACTGGACCGGGCCGCCCGCCAGGCGAAGACGAAGCCGAAGGCCGCCCTCGACGCCTGCCACGAGCTGGCCGACCGGCTCGCCGCCTCCGTCCCGCACTTCCTGCCGGTCTTCTACGAGCAGGCCGCGCGGGTCTTCCTCGCGGTCGAGAACCCCACGTACGCCGGGCAGTTGTTCACCCGCGCCCGGGCCGGCGAGGCCCAGCACGGGCTTCCCATCGACGAGGACCGGCTGGACGCCGTCTTCCTGGAGTTCGCGCTGGCCGGCGCGCTTCCGGTGAAGGTACTCACCGGCTACGGCAAGGAGCTGGCACTCCGGGTCTCCCCCGCCGAGGCCCACGAGCGATTCCGCCGGCTGTGCGTACGCCGCACCGCGGGCGGGCTGCCGCCGTCCGCGCAGGTCGCCGTCGAGCTGCGCCGCCTCGCGAAGGCCGCCGGGCTGACCGGCACCGAGCCGGAGCAGGAGTACCTCGCTGAACTGCTGCCCCTGCCCGCCACCCTGCGCGCGGCGCTCGGCTGGTGGAAGGCGCACCGCACCGCGCTGATCGCCCTCGCGAAGCGCGTGCCCGCGGTACGGGGCACACTGCTCGAGCTGACTCCGCCGCCGGGTGACGGGGGCCAGTTGTCCGACCTCTGGCTGGACATCCTGGAGGAGTCTGGCGCCACCGCGGGCCTGGCCTCGGACGCGGTGCCCGCCGAGGAGCGCTGCGCCGACGGCACCGCCGGCTGGCTGGAGCGTTTCCACACCGCCCGCCACAGCGGCTGGGGAAGCCGGCTCGGGATGCCGGCGCTGCTCGGCCTCGTCGAGCGCTGCGCCGGGCGGCTGCGCGCCGAACTCGCCGAGCCCGGGCGTGAGGCGGGCCTGCGGCTGGGCCTGGAGGACGTGGGTCTCCTCGATCTGCTGCTGTCCTTGGACATCCCGGTCACCGACCCCCCGGAGACGGGCGAGAAGTTGCACCTGGACGACTGGGGCCGCACCCCCGGACGGCGCGAGCTGAGCGCCCTGTGCGCCGACCCGCGGTTCCGGCCGGCCTTCTTCCGCGCCCTCTACGACCTGGGCAACGGCGGGTCCGGGAACGAGACCGTCAGGGAGCTCGCCTTGGCGCCCGGGAGCAGCCCGCTGCTGGCTGATTGGGTCCGTGAGGTGGCCGCCGCGTCCCGCTCGGCCGGCCTGCCCCAGCTGCCCAAGGCCATCAGCAGGCTGACCTGGCTGCCCTCCGAGGCTCTGGCGCTCGCCCGGCCGGAGGTGGCCGCCGCGGCCGCCGCCGACGTCGGTGAGATCTTCGCCCGCACGCTGCGCGGCGGGCTGTTCGAGGAGCTGGCCTGGCCCGCCTGGGAGACCGCGCTCGCCGAGCTGGCGCCCGGCCGGGGCCAGGAGGGGCTGACCGTCATGGACGCCTGGCCCTTCCTGATCGTGGCCAACTCGACGCAGGTACGCGTCATCGACGCCGACTCCACCGTGCTGACGCACGATCTGCGGGTCCCGTCCGGTTCGCCGTACCGCCACGGATTCCACTACGTCGACGGCGATCTGCTGGTGTTCTGGACCGCGTACAACAGCCCGGTCCAGGGTTACTGGCTCAGCGCGCCCGGCGACATCCTCACCCTGGATTCCGTCGCCACCTACTGGTCGCCGCGTTCCGGTCACGTCACCCTGCCGGTTCCCGGCGGCGGCCGCGCCACCGGCAACGGCGTCGTGCACCCGGGCGACAGCAAGGTGCCGTCCGAGCGGGGAATCATCTCCGACGGCACCTCGTACTGGGCCTGGGAGCGCGCGGATTCCCCCGGCGAAGCCAACTGGTGCGAGTACGACCCGGCCGGCGGCGTGTTCGGCCGCCGCTCGCAGCCCGCGTTCCTCGCCGACGCCCTGCACGGCCACCCCCGGGGCAGCACCCTGCCCGACAACGCCGGCCAGAACTGGCTGCGGCCGGCGCCCACCGTCGAGGGTTCGGTACTCGGCGCGCCCGTGGACGGCCTGCTCGGCTGGCGTGCGGTACGGATCCCCGGGCAGGGCTGGCACGCCAGTGACACCGGCGGCCGATCCGTCACCGTGCCGGAGGGAGGCTTCGCGCCCGCCGCGGCGCTCACCCTCCCCGGCAGCGACCGGCCGCGCGCGCTCGCGCAGAGCTGGCGGGAACTGACCATCAGCGACCCCGACGGCGTGGTCACCGCACGGACCAGCAGCGACAACCACCGGAGCGCCGGCTACTCCACCGGATGCGTGGACCTCCCGCCCCTCGCCTACTGGTACTGCCAGCGTCCCCGGGACACCGAGGGCTCGGTGGCGCTGCGCTCGGCGGACCGGGAGACGGCCGCCGCGCTGCTGAAGGCGGCCGCCGGGGTCGAGACGGCCGCGGAGCTACCCGCGCTGGTCAGTGCCGCGCTCCCGCGGGTGACCGCGCCGAAGCTGATCGGCGGTGTGGTGGAGACGCTCCGCTTCGCCGTCAGGCAGCAGCAGGCGCTGGACAAGGTCGCCGACCGGCTGACCAAGGACACCGCCTCCGATCCGGCCGACACGGGCGTACGGGGCCCCGCCGACAACCTGCTCGACGATGCACTGGAGGGGCTCACCGGCCCCGGGCACTACCGCTGGGGCGGGGACAACGACGCCGCCTTCCGCTTCCTGCGGGCACTCGCCGCGGCGGGCGCCGACACCGAGGCCGTCGGGGTGCCCGGCCGGCTGCACTACGACACGCCGCATCTGCCCTACTCCGCGCTGCCGTGGACGGGGCTGTTCCTGGACGAGCCCGCCGCCGTCGCCTACCGCGCCGTCGTCGTCGGGACCACCGAGGCGCAGCGGGCGGCTCTGCTGAGCCTGCTCGGCGAGGTGGACGCGCTGGGGCTGGGCTCGGCCCAGGAGTCCGCCGACCGCTGGCGCCGGGTGCTGGTACACCTCGGCGCGGGCCACCTGCTCGGGCCCGACGGCCGCAAGCGCGCGGACCGGCGCCGTGGTGTGCTCCCGCTCGGCGGCGGGGCCGTGCTCGCGGTCCCGGCCGAGCACGAGCAATCCGTGGCCGACGGCTGCGAGTTCGGGGCGCTGCTGTACGACCCCAGCGGCCGTTTCGCCGTGCCCGGGCCCTACACCGTGCGCGGCGAGGCCCCGCTCGGGGACCGGGAGCGGGGCGCCGGCTGGCTGGCCGCGTTCCTCGGCGAGGCCGCGCTGCGCGGTCCCGTGCCGTGGAGCGCGGAGGCCGCCGAGGACTTCGCCCGCCTCACCGGGGTCTCCGGTACGCAGGCCCGGCTGGTACTGGCCGGCCTGCCGCATATCGACAGCTACGAGCGCGGCTTCCTGCCCGCCGAGCTGCGGACGGCGCTCGGGGTCAAGGCGACCGACGCGGCGTACGCCCGGGACGACCTCAAGAACCTCGGCGTCGAGGTACGGCGCGCGCTGGTCGCGGCGCTACTGCCCGCCGACCCGGCGCGGCTGTGGAGCGAGGGGCCCGATGTGGCCGCCGCCGCGGAGGTGTGGAACCGGCGGGTGGGCCGCCGTACGCCCGTACCCGACTGGCTGCTCACCGAGGCCGCCCGGGCCGTCGGCGGTGGCTGGCCGGTGCACCGCGCGCTGCCGGCGCTGCTGGACCCTGCGGCGGCGCCGGTGCTCTCCGCGGATGTCGCGTGGACGGTGAAGGGCGACCATGTGGAGCCCTGCGAGCCGACCGCCGACCCGTTCACCGGGTCCGTGCTGACGGGCGCGATGGCCATGACGGCCTGGCTGGCGCACCGGCTGCCGGCCGGGGATCCGGTACGGGCCACCCTGCCGCCCGCGCTCACGGCGGTCCGGCAGCGGCTCACCGCTCCCGAACTGCTGCTCAGCACCGACTACTTCATCAGCCTCCCCGACTTCCGGAAGGCGGCGGGCTCCCCGACCGAGACCGCCGAGGGGTACGAGCGGTACGGCGCCGTGGTGCTGGCCACGCACGACTCCCAGCCGAAGCCGGCGCTGCGCACGGCGCTGCTGGACTCCACCGGCTCCGACCCGTACCTGCCGGCGCTGCGCGGCACCGACCAGCGGCTGGGCGGTGTGGAGACGGCGTTGCGGATCACGCACGACCCGGGGTTCGCCCGGCTGCTCGCGGATCCGGGGCCGCCGGCGGCGGGCGGCGTGGACAAGGACGGCACGTGGTGGCCGCAGGACCCGAGCCGCTCGGTGCCGGAGCTGGTGGCGGAGGTCCTCGCGGAGCACGGCCTGGGCGCCGACGCGGCCGCCCTGTACCTCGCGCTGCTCGCCATGCCCGATCCGACCGACCGCAACACCGCCCGGTGGACGGGCTGGAAGCCGGCCCGGATGAAGGCGGCCCGCGCCGAACTGGCCGCCACCGAACTGGTGGTGACGGCCAGCCGGAGCCGGGCCGGGCGCTCGCTGTTCCTGCCGGGCGGGTGGACCGACATGCGCTCCCCCGCGCTGCCGGTGGAGCTGTGGAAGCTCCCGATGTACGCACTGGTCGCGGGCAGGCATGCGGCGCTGGGAATAGTGGTACCCGCCGAGCCGGCCGCCGACTTGTACCGCAGGGCGTGGGGGCGGGTCCGCGAGGGCGACGTACCGCGCTTCGAGGAGCTCAAGGTGAAGCGCACCCGGCGGCGCTGAGCCCCGCTCACGGCACCGGCGCGCCGTAGTACCCCTGCCCCTGCGGGGGTGCGGCAGGCCGGTGTCTTGCCCTGCGCGGTGTCGCGCCGTGCGCGGTGTCTGCCCTGCGCGGCGTCGCGCCGTCCGCGGTGTCGCGTTCCGTCCGCGGTGTCGCGCCGTCCGCGGTGTCGCGTGCCTGGCGCGGTGTCGCGCCGTGCCGGGCCCCGAACCACTCTTTCCGAACCACTTCAGAGGACCCTGATGACCGTCACCGAACAGCCCGCCCCCGCCCGGCAGGTTCTGCCTGCCGAGGAGCGGTACGCCGCCGAACTGGCCTTCCTCGCCGCTCAGGACACCGGGCCCCGGCCGCCCGGTTGGGCGCTGACCCCGCGCGCCGTCGTCACCTTCGTCTGCGGCAGCGACGGCGTCGAGCTGGCGCTCCCGAAGCGCCGCGCCGGCCTGCCGGCCAAGCTGGCCATCGCCCCCAAGTTCGTCGGCGAACGGGCCCTGGTGGAGCGCTGCGTGGTCACCCTCGCCGGTGAGCGCGGCCTGCTGCTCACCGGCGAGCCCGGCACCGCCAAGTCCATGCTCTCCGAACTGCTCTCCGCCGCCGTCTGCGGCACCAGCGCCCTGACCGTCCAGGGGACGGCCGGAACCACGGAGGACGCCTTCCGCTACGGGTGGAACTACGCCCTGCTGCTGGCCCAGGGGCCCAGTTCGGGAGCCCTCGTCGGCTCCCCCGTGCTCGCTGCCATGCGGACGGGGCGGGTGGCGCGCGTCGAGGAGATCACCCGCTGCCTGCCGGAGGTGCAGGACGCACTGGTGTCGATCCTGTCCGACCGGCGGGTCAGCGTGCCCGAACTGACCGCCACCGAGGACGCGGTGGTCTCCGCGGCCCCCGGTTTCACCGTCATCGCCACCGCCAACCTGCGGGACCGCGGTGTCTCCGAGATGTCCGCCGCGCTGAAGCGGCGGTTCAACTTCGAGACGGTCGCCCCGATCGCCGACGCCGACGCGGAGGCCACTCTGATCCGCCGCCAGGCGGTGGCGGCGGTGCAGCGGGCGGGCGCGGCGTTCGGGGTGGACGACGCCGTGCTCGACGCGCTCGTCACCGTCTTCCGGGACCTGCGCTCCGGGCGCTCCGCCGAGGGCTGGGACGTGGAGCGGCCCGGCACCGTCATGTCCACCGCCGAGGCGGTCCAGGTGGCCGCGTCGCTGGGGGTGGCGGCCGCGTATCTGCCGGGCGGGGACGTGCTGGATCTCCTGCCGGGGCACCTGCTGGGTGTCGTGCGCAAGGACGACCCGGCCGACCACGGGCGGCTGCTGGGCTACTGGGACGGCCCGGTGCGCCGCCGCGCCGAGGACGGCTCGGCGATGTGGCGCCGCCTGTGGGACCTGCGCGGGAGCCTGCGGTGACCTTCGAAGATCCGCGTACGGCGGTGGACGCGCTCGCCGCGTGCCGTGAGCCGTACCTGCTGGGAGTACGTCACCACAGCCCCGCGCTGGCCGCGATGGTTCCGGCGCTGCTGGAGGAGTCGGGCGCGGAGGTGGTGTGCGTGGAGCTGCCGGCCGACTTCCAGCCGTGGCTGGGGCATCTGGCGGATCCGGAGACCGTGGCACCGGTCGCGCTGGCCGGCGCGGGGCCCGACGGGGCGGGCCGGCTGGCGTTCTACCCGTTCGCGGACTTCTCCCCGGAACTGGCGGCGATCCGCTGGGCGCGGGGGCGGGGGGTGGAGGTCGTGTGCTGCGACCTGCCGCTCGCCGATCCGGCGTGGACGGCCTCGGAACCGCCGGCACCAGGCTCGGGCTCCGGCTCGGCGGCTGGCCCGGCGCCAGGCTCCGGCTCCGGCTCGGACTCCGGCTCCGGCTCCGGCTCCGGCTCGGACTCGGACTCGGACTCCAGCTCGGGCTCCGGCTCCGGCTCGGGCTCCGGCTCCGGCTCGGGCTCGGGCTCCGGCTCGGCGCCAGGCACCGGCTCGGCAACCGGCTCCGGCTCGGCGCGAGGCACCGGCTCGGGCTCGGGCTCGGGCTCGGGCGCCGGGTTGGCATCGGACTCCGGCTCGACGTCTGACTCGGCTTCGGGGGAGGCCGGGCTGGCCGAGGCCCCCGGGGGGCGGTTGTTCGCGGACGCGCTGGCCGCGTCCGGTACGGGCCGGGACGGGGACGATCTCTGGGACCGGGCGGTGGAGGTGCTGGCTCCGGGCTGCTCCCCGGAAGCCGTGCGGCGCGCTGCGCTGGGCGTCGGGTGGGGGCTGCGGTCGGACGCGGCCGTCCCCTCGACGGACCTGGCCCGCGAGGCCCACATGCGCGAGGTCATCACCGCCGCCTCGGCCGGCGGCCGCCGGGTCGCCGCCCTGATCGGCGCCTTCCACGCACCGGCCCTGCTCCCCGGCAACGGCAACATCACCGGCACCGGCACCGGCACCGGTACCGGCACCGGCACCGGCACCAGCGCCAGCGCGGGCCAGGGCCGCGGTCCGGGGACATGTTCCAAGGGGCTCGCCGACACCGGCTACGGCAACGGGACCGGCGGTGTCGGGATCGAGGTAGGGGTGCCGGGTGACACGGAGGGGGTGGTGACCTCGCTCGTGCCGTCAACACCGTTGCGTTTG
>NZ_JAGGOY010000142.1 GCF_018614095.1 Streptomyces sp. ISL-87
GGGGCCGGCACGGGGGCCCGGAGCCGCGCAACGGCGCCGCACCCGGCACGGGGGTCCGGGGCAGTGCCCCGGGAAACGGAGAAAGGGCGGGGCGGGGAGAAGACCCCCGGCTACGCCGAAGCGGCGGGCACCCGGGAGATCCCAGGTACCCGCCGCCTCGCAGAGCATTGGCAGAGCATTCGCAGAGCCAGACCGTCGTCAGACCACGATCAGCGCGTCCAGCGGGGCCCCCGCAAGGGCCCCGTCCAACCGCCCCCGCCCGGCCAGGAACGACAGTTCCATCAGCACCGCGACCCCGGCGACCTCCGCCCCCGCCCGCCGGATCAGCGAAAGCGAGGCCTCCGCCGTACCGCCGGTGGCCAGCACGTCGTCGATGACCATGACCCGGTCACCCGCCGACAGATCCTCCGCGTGGACCTCGATCTCCGCGGTGCCGTATTCCAGGTCGTAGGACTGCGCCAGCGTCGCCCCCGGCAGCTTCCCCGCCTTCCGCACCGGCACGAACCCGATGCCCGCCCGCACGGCCACCGGAGCCGCGAGGATGAACCCCCGCGCCTCCAGCCCGACGATCTTCGTCGCGCCGTACCGCCCGGCCAGATCCACCAGCGCGTCCGTCAGCGCCCCGAACGCCTTCGGGTCCGCCAGCAGCGGGGTGATGTCCTTGAACATCACCCCCGGCTTCGGGTAGTCCGGGACGTCCTTGATCCGGCTGGCCAGCAGCTCGCGGACCTCGGGCGAAAGCGCGGTCCCGGTCACCGGCGCCGCCGCCCCTGGCCGCCCTGCGCCACGACCTGCGGCGTGTCCTCGGCCTCGGAGCCGTCGTCCGCGGACTCGCCCTTCGCCGCCGCGGACGCCCGCTTCGCGAGCACCCGCTTCTTCAGCGCCTTCATCGCCGGCTCGCGCTCCTTCAGGTCCACGACCAGCGGGGTCGCGATGAAGATCGAGGAGTACGCACCGGCCGCCAGGCCGACGAACAGCGACAGCGAGATGTCGTTCAGCATGCCCGCGCCCAGGAAGCCGCCGCCGATGAACAGCAGGGCCGCGACCGGGAGCAGCGCCACGACCGTGGTGTTGATCGAGCGGACCAGGGTGCCGTTGATGCTGCGGTTGGCGACCTCGCTGAAGGTGTAGCGGGTCTGCTTGGTGATGTCCTTCGACCCCTCCTTGAGACCGTCGAAGACGACGACGGTGTCGTAGAGGGAGTAACCGAGGATCGTCAGCAGACCGATCACGGTGCCCGGCGTGACCTCGAAGCCGACCAGCGCGTACACGCCGACGGTGATCGTGAGGTCGTGGATCAGCGCGATCAGCGCGGCGACCGCCATACGCCATTCGAAGGCGATGGCGAGGTAGATCACCACGAGGACCATGAAGACGCCGAGGCCGGTCCAGGCCTTGTTCGCGATCTGCTCACCCCAGCTGGGGCCGACCAGGTCCGCGTTGATGGCCCCCGCCTCGACCTTGAGGTCGGAGGCGAGCTGCTTCTTCACATCGGCCGCGGAGTCCGTGTCCAGACCCGAGATCTGGATGCGCAGCCCGCCGGTGCCGAGCTCTTGGACGATCGCGTCGTGGCCCGAGGCCTTCTCCGCGTCCTCGGTCGCCTTGGCGACGGAGACGGCCGTCTTCGGGGTGGTGAAGACGGCACCGCCCTTGAACTCGATGCCCATGTTGAGGCCCTGAACGGCCAGGGCCACGACCGCCGTGATGGTGATCAGGATGGAAACGCCGTACCAGACGAAACGCTTGCCGACGAAGTCGTAGCCGACATCACCGCGGTACAGCTTGGCGCCGAGATCTCCCAGCTTCGACATCTCTCACGCCTCCTTTGCGTCGACGGGAGCGGAGACGGGACCGGTGCGGCGGGACCGGCGCAGCGGCGGCTTGGCGCCGAGCCGCTTCGGGTCCAGCCCGGACCACGGATGGCCGCTGGAGAAGAACTTCGTACGGGCCAGCAGCGTCATGACCGGCTTCGTGAAGAGGAACACCACGACCACGTCGAGCAGGGTCGTCAGACCCAGGGTGAAGGCGAAGCCCTGCACCTTGCCGACGGTCACGATGAACAGCACCGCGGCCGCGAGGAACGACACGAAGTCGGAGACCAGGATGGTGCGCCGGGCACGCGGCCAGGCACGCTCCACGGCGGGTCGCAGGGTGCGGCCCTCGCGGATCTCGTCGCGGATGCGTTCGAAGTACACGATGAACGAGTCCGCGGTGATACCGATGGCGACGATCGCACCGCAGACGGCCGGCAGGTTCAGCGCGAAGCCGATGCCCTTACCGAGCAGCGCCATGATCGTGTACGTGAGGATCGCGGACACCAGGAGCGAGACGATCGCGATGAACGCCAGGCCCCGGTAGTACATCAGCAGGTAGATCACGACGAGGACGAGGCCGATCGCACCGGCGATCAGGCCGGCCTTCAGCTGCTCGCCGCCGAGCGCGGCGGTGACGGTCGTGACACTGTCCTCGCTGAAGGAGAGCGGCAGGGCGCCGTACGAGAGCATGTTGCCCAGGTCCTGCGCGGACTGCTGGGTGAAGCCGCCGGAGATCTGCGCGTTGCCGCCGGTCAGCGCCTGGCTCACGGACGGGTCGGAGACCACGTCGCCGTCGAGCACGATCGCGAACTGGTTCTGCGGCGACTGCTTGGCGGCCAGCTCGCCGGTGACCTTGGCGAACTTGTCGGCGCCCTTGTCGGTGAACTGCATCGTGACGATCCACTGACCGGACTGCGGGTCGATGATGCCCTTGGCGTTGTCCACGTCCTGGCCGTTGACACCGGCCGGGCCGAGCAGCCACTTGTACCAGGTGTCACCGCGCTTGCCACAGGCCAGCGTGGGGGCCTCGGGCTTGACGCCCTTGCCCGCGGAGGCGCGCTGCGTCTCGTTGCTGCAGTCCAGGGCGATGAACTTCGCCTGGAGGTCGGCGACCGCGGGGTCGGCCGACGGGGTCGCCGACGGAGACGGGGCCTTGGTGTCGTCTGCCTTCTTCGACTCGCTCGCCGACGGCGAGGGAGAGGGGGCGCCCGGGGCCTTGAGGGCCTCACTGAGAGCGCGGCCCTGGGAAGTGGCGCTGGACGACGGGGTGGGCGCACCGCTGGGCTTCTTGCCGTCCTGGGCCTTGGGGGCACCGGAACCGCTCGACGACGGGCTCGGAGACCCGCTCGGAGACCCGCTGGGCGTGGTCTCGGGGGCGATCGGGGCGCCCTCCGTGACGGCCAGGACAGGGCGGAAGTAGAGCTGGGCGGTGGTACCGACCTGCTCGCGCGCCTGCTGCTCGTTCATCCCCTTGGGGATGTTCACGATGATGTGGTCGCGGCCCTGCGTCTGGACCTCGGCCTCGGTCACGCCGAGACCGTTGACACGGCGCTCGATGATGCCGACCGCCGTGTTCATGTTGGTCTCGTTGATCGCGTCCGGCTTGCCGGGCTCGCTCTTGGCCTTGAGCGTGATGCTCGTACCGCCCGCGAGGTCGATGCCGAGGCGGGGGGTCGTCTGCTTCGTGAGGAACATCCCCGCGGTGAGCGCCACCATCGCGATCAGGATGATGGCCAGGGCGCGCCCCGGCCTCCCCTGAGCCCCCGTGGGCCGCCGGCCCTTCTTCGGTGCTGCCACCTTGTCGTATCTCCCTGTCCAACCGTCCCGCGCCGGGTCAGCGCGCGGACGGCCAAGAAATGTGTGGTGGGGACCCCTGCCCCCCGCAGAAACGGGTCACTGACAGGGACCGCGGCGGCCGCCGGTCAGGCGCCACCGCGGTCCCGGCCCGAGTGCTACTTGGTGCCGGCCTCGCCGTCGGCCTTGCCGTCCTTCGGCTCGTCGTCCTTCGGCTCGTCCTTCTTGCCCAGGTCGAGCTTCGGGGCCTCGGCCTCGGCCTCGTCCTTCGAAAGGTCTGCCTTCGGGGCCTCGGCGTCAGCCTCGGCCTCGGTCAGCGAGGAGGCGTCGTCCGGGACGACCGGCGTGTCGTCGGTCAGGTCCTCGTGGATGCCGTGGACGATGCGGTTGTACTCCGCGTCCTCGAGGACGGCGCCGATGGCGTTCTTCGCGAAGACCGCGTGGACGCCGGGGGCCACTTCGAGAGTGACCGTGTCGTCACCGATTTCCTTCACCGTGGCGTACATGCCGCCGATGGTGCGGACTCCGGTGCCGGCCGTCATGTGGTCGCGCATCTGCGCGGCCGCCTGCTGCTTCTTCTTCGCGGAGCGGGTCATCAGGAACATCGCCCCGATGAGCACGATGAACGGGAGGAGGAATGAGAGATTCACGGGACGCAGGTCCTTCGCACGACCGCACGGGAGACGGCCTTTTCTACGGGGGTGGGCACGCCGACCCGAAGGGTCGGCATCGGCGGAGTCTAGGCGAGTCCGCACCGATGGAACAACGCCCAGCATGGCACCGCAGTTCCTGACCGGTCGAACCTCCGCGCCGTCAGGCCCCGAACAGGCCCTGTTGTCCGCTTGATCCACTCCCGCCCTGCTGGGGCGGCACAAGCCCCAGGTGGGCCCATGCGGCAGGCGTCGCCACCCGGCCCCGGGGGGTACGCGCGAGCAGCCCCTCCCGTACCAGGAACGGCTCGGCCACTTCCTCTACGGTCTCCCGCTCCTCCCCCACCGCCACGGCGAGGGTGGACAGCCCGACGGGCCCGCCGCCGAACAGCTTGAGCAGGGCCTCCAGCACGGCCCGGTCCAGCCGGTCGAGCCCGCGCGCGTCCACCTCGTAAACCTGGAGGGCGGTGCCGGCCACCTCACGGGTGATCACGCCGTCGGCCCTGACCTGAGCGTAGTCGCGGACGCGGCGCAGGAGCCGGTTGGCGATACGGGGGGTGCCGCGGGAGCGTCCGGCGATCTCGGCGGCGCCGGCGGTGTCGATCTCCACGTCGAGGAGACGGGCGGAGCGGTGGATGACGCGCTCCAGCTCCTCGGGGGCGTAGAACTCCATGTGCCCGGTAAATCCGAACCGGTCGCGGAGCGGCGGCGGGAGCAGACCGGCCCGTGTCGTGGCCCCGACCAGGGTGAAGGGCGGAAGCTCCAGCGGAATGGCGGTCGCCCCCGGCCCCTTCCCGACGATCACGTCAACCCGGAAGTCCTCCATGGCCATGTACAGCATCTCCTCGGCGGGCCGGGACATGCGGTGGATCTCGTCGAGGAAGAGGACCTCGCCCTCCTGGAGGGAGGAGAGGATCGCGGCGAGGTCGCCGGCGTGCTGGATGGCGGGGCCGGAGGTGATCCGGATGGGCGCGCCCATCTCGGCGGCGATGATCATGGAGAGGGTGGTCTTCCCCAGGCCCGGGGCCCCGGACAGCAGCACGTGGTCGGCGGTGGCACCGCGCTGACGGGCCGCCTTCAGGACGAGGTCCAGCTGCTGGCGGACCTTCTCCTGACCGACGAACTCGCCGAGGTCCTTGGGTCGCAGGGCCGCCTCGACGGCGGTGTCCTCGCCGTCCGCTGCCGGCGCGACAATGCGGTCGCTCTCGTCGTCCCAGTTCACGGTGTCAGTCTGCCTTCTCGATTCCTACGGTTGTCATCACACCGCCCCCGACGCCCCGGCGGGCCTCCGCCCCGGCCGCCTCCGCCCCGGCCGCCGTTCGTCTGCGGCACCGCTGCCGGGCTCCGCCCCGGACCCCGCGCCTCAAAACGCCGGCGAGGCTGGATACGTCCTCCGCACGGGCCGGATGGCGCGGAGCGCCGAGGCGCGGGGACCGGGGCGGAGCCCCAGGGTCTCTCAGCCCGTCCGGCGTTTGAGGACCGGGGTCCGGGCTGCATCCGGAGACGGAGAAACCGGGGGGAGAGAGGCCGCCCCGCGCAGCGGCAGCAAGATCAGCGGGCGCGGTTCAGGGACTGAAGGGCGGCGCGCAGCAGCTGCGGAACCGGAGCCGAACCGCCGGCGGCAATGGCCGCCTCGGCCTGCGGAGTCACCGCCGACACCGCCTCATCCGCATCCCGTGCCGCATACCCCAGCCCCACCAGCGCCGCAGCGAGCTGCTCACTCCACGGCGCGGGCCCGGACGCCGCGGCCCGCTGAGCCCCGACCAGACCACTCGACCCCAGCGGCGCGCCCAGCTTGTCCTTCAGCTCCAGCAGCAGCTTCTGCGCGCCCTTCTTGCCGATGCCGGGAACGGCCATCAGGGACTTCTCGTCCCCCGTCGAGACGGCCAGCCGCAGCGCGTCCGGGCTGTGCACCCCCAGCATCGCCTGCGCCAGCCTCGGCCCGACCCCGCTCGCGGTCTGCAGCAGCTCGAAGACCTGCCGCTCATCGTCGTCCGCGAAGCCGTACAGCGTCAGCGAGTCCTCCCGTACGACCAGCGAGGTGGCCAGCCGCGCCGTTTCGCCCATCCGCAGGCCGGCGATGGTGTTCGGCGTGCACTGCACGGCCATGCCCACTCCCCCGACCTCGATCACGGCCAGGGTGGGGGCGAGCGCGGCGACCGGGCCGCTCACGAAGGCGATCATCGGGTACGGCCTTTCGAGGCGTGCAGGGAGACCGCCTGCTGGAGGCGGTTCTGGGCGGGGGTCCGCCAGATGTGGCAGATGGCCAGGGCGAGCGCGTCGGCGGCGTCGGCCGGCTTCGGCGGTGCGTCCAGCCGGAGCAGCCGGGTCACCATGGCGCCGACCTGGGCCTTGTCGGCCCGGCCGCTGCCGGTGACGGCGGCCTTGACCTCACTCGGGGTGTGCAGGGCGACCGGTATGCCGCGCCGGGCGGCGCACAGCATGGCGACGGCACTCGCCTGGGCGGTGCCCATCACGGTGCTGACGTTGTGCTGGCTGAACACCCGCTCGACCGCGACGACTTCGGGCCGGTGGGTGTCGAGCCATTCCTCGATGCCCTGCTCGATGGCGACGAGCCGCTGCCCCAACTCGGCGTCCGCGGGCGTCCGTACGACCCCCACCCCGAGCATGCTCAGGGGCCGCCCGGCGACACCCTCGATGACGCCGACACCGCACCGCGTCAGCCCCGGGTCCACACCGAGAACACGCACACCATCCCCCCTGCCTTCGATCGTCTGTCCTTGTCCGTGCAGGTTATCCGGCCCCACTGACAAGGCAGCGGGCCGACAGGGTGTGTCCTGTCGGCCCGCCGAGTACAGCAACCATCAATTGAGCGACCGCGACGGCGAGCAGCCACCTCCGCGAGAGCGGCGGCGGCTTAGCCGCAAAGGGGGGTGAACGCCGGTCAGGCGTCGACCTTCTCCATGACCTCGTCCGAGACGTCGAAGTTGGCGAAGACGTTCTGCACGTCGTCGCTGTCCTCCAGCGCGTCGATCAGCTTGAAGATCTTGCGCGCGCCCTCTTCGTCCAGCTCGACCTGCATGGAGGGGACGAAGCTGGCCTCGGCCGAGTCGTAGTCGATTCCGGCGTCCTGGAGCGCGGTACGGACCACGACCAGGTCGGTGGCCTCGCTGATGATCTCGAAGGTGTCGCCGTTGTCGTTGACCTCTTCGGCCCCGGCCTCGAGCACCGCGCCGAGCACGTCGTCCTCGGACAGTTCGCCCTTGGGAAGGATGATGACGCCCTTGCGGTTGAACAGGTACGAGACCGAGCCCGGGTCGGCCATCGAACCGCCGTTGCGGGTCATGGCGACCCGTACGTCGGACGCGGCACGGTTGCGGTTGTCGGTGAGGCACTCGATGAGCACCGCGACACCGTTCGGACCGTAGCCCTCGTACATGATCGTCTCGTAGTCGGCGCCGCCGGCCTCAAGGCCACCGCCGCGCTTGACCGCGGAATCGATGTTCTTGTTGGGGACCGAGCTCTTCTTGGCCTTCTGAACGGCGTCGAAGAGCGTCGGGTTGCCGTCGATGTCGGCACCGCCCATACGGGCCGCGACCTCGATGTTCTTGATCAGCTTCGCGAAGAGCTTGCCGCGCTTGGCATCGATCACGGCCTTCTTGTGCTTCGTCGTAGCCCATTTAGAGTGGCCGGACATCCGCCTGTCTCCTTCGCGTAACCAACAGTGTTCATCTCAGATCCTACCGGGACCTGATTAGAGCCCGGCGCGCACCATGTCGACGAAGTACGCGTGGACTCGGTCGTCGCCGGTCAGTTCGGGGTGGAACGAGGTGGCGAGCACGTTGCCCTGGCGCACGGCGACCGTGTGGCCCTCGTACGTGGCGAGCACCTCGGCGGCGGCGCCGACGGACTCGACCCAGGGGGCGCGGATGAAGACGCCCTCGACCGGGCCGCCGTCTATGCCGGCGAACTCGATCTTCGCTTCGAAGGACTCGTTCTGGCGACCGAAGGCGTTGCGACGGACGATCATGTCGACGCCGCCGAGCGTCTCCTGATCCTCACGGCCGTCGAGCAGCTTGTCGGCGAGCATGATCATGCCGGCGCAGGTGCCGTAGACCGGCATCCCGGCCCGCACGCGCTCGCGCAGCGGCTCCAGCATGCCGAACAGGACGGCGAGCTTCGACATGGTCGTGGACTCGCCGCCGGGAATCACCAGGGCGTCGACCTCGGCGAGCTCCTCGGGACGCCGGACCGGCCTGGCCACGGCGTCAGCCGCGGCCAGGGCGATCAGGTGCTCCCGTACATCGCCCTGGAGAGCCAGGACACCGATCACGGGGGTGTTCGTCATATCGGACTACCAGCCGCGGTTGGCGTAGCGCTCGGCCTCGGGGAGGGTGTCGCAGTTGATGCCGACCATGGCCTCGCCCAGGTTGCGGGAGGCATCCGCGATGATCTTCGGGTCGTCGTAGAAGGTGGTGGCCTTCACGATGGCGGCGGCGCGCTTGGCCGGGTCGCCCGACTTGAAGATGCCGGAGCCGACGAAGACACCCTCGGCGCCGAGCTGGCGCATCAGGGCGGCGTCGGCCGGGGTGGCGACGCCACCGGCGGAGAACAGCACGACCGGGAGCTTGCCGAGCTCGGCAACTTCCTTGACGAGCTCGTACGGGGCGCGCAGCTCCTTGGCGGCGGCGTACAGCTCGTTGTTGTCGTAGCCGCGCAGGCGGGCGATCTCGTTCTTGATCTGGCGCAGGTGGCGGACGGCCTCGACGACGTTGCCGGTGCCGGCCTCACCCTTGGAGCGGATCATGGCCGCACCCTCGGCGATGCGGCGCAGGGCCTCGCCCAGGTTGGTGGCGCCACAGACGAAGGGGGTGGTGAACGCCCACTTGTCGGAGTGGTTGACCTCGTCGGCCGGGGTCAGGACCTCGGACTCGTCGATGTAGTCGACACCGAGCGACTGAAGGACCTGGGCCTCGACGAAGTGGCCGATGCGCGACTTCGCCATGACCGGGATGGACACGGCCTCGATGATCTCTTCGATCATGTTCGGGTCGGACATACGGGCGACCCCGCCGTCCTTGCGGATGTCCGCGGGGACCCGCTCGAGGGCCATGACGGCGACGGCGCCGGCGTCCTCGGCGATCTTCGCCTGCTCGGCGTTGACCACGTCCATGATCACGCCGCCCTTGAGCTGCTCGGCCATGCCGCGCTTGACGCGGGAGGTGCCGATCGCGGACTCAGTGGACTGCGGGGTGGAGGGAAGCGTGCTCACGGAATGACCTCACTCGAAGGAAGACGCTGCTGCGGTTGTACTTGGCTGCGGTTGTACTTGGCCGAGGAAACCGTCCCCGACCAGTCCACTGCAAGGGCCAATGCGGAGCCGGTGGCTCCTTCCAACTTGGCCGATAGGTACAAGTCGGCGGCCGAGGCATGATCGGCAAGGCCTGCCCATCCCCGATCCACCGATCCCCGATCCTCGATCCCTAGGGACGGTCGGCGAGGTCCGCCGGGGGTTCGTCGTCCATCTCGAAGGCGAGCGGGAACGGCGCGTGTCCCGCCAGTCTGAACCAGCGGACCTTGCGGTGCCTGCGCAGCGCGCGGGCGGCCCGGACGGCGTCGTTGTGGAACCTCCGGGCCATCGGCACCCGGCGCACGGCCGCCGCCAGCTCCTCGGCCGCCTCCTCGCCCCCCGGGGCCGCCTTCAGCGCCTCGACCTGGTCGGCGTCGGCGAACACCGCCCGCAGCGCCTGGCTGAGCTCGCTCTCGGCGACCTCACGGTGCTCCTCCTCGGCCTGGCGCGCGGCGTGCGCGGCCTCGTACAGGACGATCGAGGAGGCGGGGTCGAGCACCCCGGAGGTGGCCACCTCCAGCGCCACGGAGGCCCGCCGCACCAACTGCGCGTCGAGCGCGGCACGCGCGGCGTCCATCCGCGAGTGCAGCCGGTCGAGCCGGCCGGCGGTCCAACTGAGGTAGACGCCGACGACGCCGAGCGCCAGGGCAATCCAGACAAGGGTTTCGATCACGGGCGGCGACTCTACCGCCGACCGCGCTCCTCACACCGCCCGGCCCCGGGGCCTCCCGGCCTTCACCCTGCGGCGGACTGCCCGGCATCAGGCGGCCGCCTCAGGCCTCAGGCCTCAGACCTCAGACCTCAGACCTCAGACCTCAGACCTCAGACCACCCAGCGATCCACCGCCGCCTCGATGTCCCGAAGCGCAGGAACGGGAGACGCCCCAGGGCCCCAGTGCGGCTGGGCTGCGGCGATCTTGTCTGCCAGTTCCCGCGAGAGCGTCCGTCGTTCACCCGCATCCTCTGACTCGGCGATGCGCCGTCCCCAGCGGACCGCATCGACGACTGCGGACTTCACCGCCTCGTAGGCGAGGTAGTAGTCGAGACCGGGCCGCCATCCTTCTCGGCACTCGTCCGGCGCCACCCGTTCCCATCCTTCGGCGACCCTGCGCCGCTCGGCCGGTGTGTACGACATTTTGTGGAGGTGATCGGCGAGGTCGTACACGGGGTCCCCCCACAACGCGAGTTCCCAGTCGAGGAACGCGACGTGGCCCTCGCCGCTGAGGATCATGTTCTTGCGGTGGATGTCCGCGTGCAGCAGCCTGAAGCGCCTTCGGGCCATCCCGCGTGCCCGGGCCCGGAGCGCGCCGCACGGATCGTCCGGAATGGTGAGCGCCTCGTACAGCCGGCCGACTCCTGCGTCGCCCCTGTGCCGGATCTCGTGCACGAACCCGAGCAGGCGCTCGGCGAATCCGCCGGTGTCCCCGTCATGCGGCCAGCCCCGGGGGATGGCAGGCAGGGCTGCAACCGGCACCCTCAGTAGGTCGCCGAAGAACCCTTCGACGGCCTTGAGCACGGCCTCGGGCAGGGGCTTGCCGTCGGGAACAAGTTCGTCGACCCTCCGGCCCGCCACGAACTCGTGGATCTGGAAGTCGGGGTCCGCTCCTGCGTAGATCAGCCGTGGGGCCGAAGGCACATAGGGGCCGATCGCCTCCAGTACCTCGGACTCCCCCCAGAGAGTCAGGTCCATGGCCTCCGACGCACCTTCACGCATACGAACGATGACCGGGCCCGTGTCAGCCTGCACTCGGACGTTTCGGTTGTAGTGCCCCGCGAGGGCCGTGCCCCGCAGGCGGGCTTCTTCGTACAGGGCGACAGCATCCACGGCTATCCCTTCCACCAGGGGGCGAGTGTCACGGCCACACGTTCGGGAGTCAGGTCGGGAGGCGATCCCCACACCCGGAGCGCGGCGTTCACCTTCTTCGCCAGTCGCCCGATGAGGAATTCCCGCTCCGGTCGCGCGGCGGCCGCGAGCTGCTTCGAGTAGCGGACGGTGTCCACGATCGCCGACTTGATCCGCTCGTGCGCCATGTACAGGTCGAGGTCGTCGAGCGGCCCGGTCGTGAACTGCGCCGGCAGCCTCTCCCGCCATTGACGGAACACGTCGGCCCGTTGATCCTCCGGATAGTCCATCTTGTGGAAGTGGATCCCGATCTCGTACATCGGGTCCCCCCACAACGCGAGCTCCCAGTCGAGGAACCAAGTGGCGTCATCGGTCACGATCATGTTCTTGCGATGGAGATCGGCATGGAGCAGGGCGAACGGCCGAGGCGTGAGCGTGTCCCACAGCGGTTCGATCACCGCCAGGGGATCTGCTGGGATGCCGAGCTCGGAGAAAGCCTCGCGGTACTCGTCCACGTACGTCGAATGAACCTGGTGCGTGAGGCCCGCCAGCAGACGCCCGAAGCCCCCACTGTCACCGTAGGCCGGCCAGTGGGCCGGCAGTTCCGGGGCCTTCTCCTGCGGGATCCGCACCAGCTGGTCCATGAGCGTGACCACATCGGCCAAGACGTTCGCGGGAACGGAACTGCCCCGCGGGGAAAAACTGTCGAGGACCCGGCCCTCGATGAAGTGGTGGACCTGGAATCGGGGTTCATCGCAGACATGCCGCAGCTCCGGCACCCGGCCCACGTACGGGCGGATGCAGGCGAGGACCTGCTCCTCACGCCAGAGCCGCAGGTCCATGGTGTCGGCGGCCGCCAAGGGGATGCGTACGTTGACCTTGCCGCCAGCCGTCAGCAGGCCGACGTTGCGGTTGTAGTACCCGGCGGCCGCGTCGCTCGCTTCGAATGCGCGACCGTACAGCTCCAACCACGTCACGAGGCCACCTCGATGAACATCGACAGGACGTCTTCCGTACGCTGGTCCAGGTCCTCTGCGGCGCCGAGCGGCCGCAGGGCCGGACGGGCCCGTTCCGCCACTGCGTCGAGCTCCGGATCGGCCAGGCCGACCAGCTCGGCCGCCCGGTGGATGGCCAGGATCAGCGAAGGATAGACTTGGCAGATCTCGAACTCGCGGGCCGCGTGCCGCAGCAGCTCCCGTGTCGCCTCCCTCTCGCCGCGCTTGAGGAGCAGGAACGCCCGGAACATGTCGGCCCTGGCCCGGCCGGAGCGGTAACCGGCCCGGTCGAGTGCGGCATTGGCGTTTCGGAATGACAGCTCCGCCCGGTCCAGCTGCCCCAGCCGGATCTGCGCGATGCCCATGGCGGTGTACGCCTTCCCGATCTCGTGCTGGGCGCCCAGGTCCCGCTGGATCTCCAGGGCCGCGCCCGCCTCCGCGACGGCCGCCTCGGGGTCGGTGAACGCCCACAGTTCGGCCCGGTTGGTGCGGATGTTGGCCAGTCCGATGACCGCGTCCACGGCACCGTAATCCTCCTCCGCCTGCGTCAACAGGTCCTCGGCCCGGCGGAAGTCCATCAGGAACCGGTGGCCGAGGTGCATGAGGCGTTTGAGGTCGCCCTGGATGGCCCGTTCCTCGGGCGAGCAGATCCCGTGGACCTCCTCGGCCAGTGCGAACGCCCCTTCGAAGTCGCCCTGCCACATCCTGATGTCCGCGACGCACAGCCCCGCGGAGGTTCTGGCCTCGCCGTCGTGGCCCTCCCAGACCTGTTCGAAGATCCTCGCGGCCAGGCTGCTCTCCCCCGCGATCCTCCGCGCGTTCGCCGCGGCCAGTGCCAGCCGGGCCGAGACCACCGACCGGACCGGCGCGTCGAGTACCGGCGTCAGCGCGATCGCAGCGCCCGCGTCTCCCAGCTCCAGCCTGGACTCGGCTTCCAGGCAGTCGGCGGCGTCCCGGATACCGCCGAGCGCGACGGCATCCGCATCCGCCCGCACGTCCTCGGCCCGCGCGGCCAGATGGTCCCTGAGGTCCTTGACCATCCCGTCGACCGCCTGCCGGCTGCTCATGCCGATGGCGTGGTCTGCGTACTTCAGGATCCGCTCGGGCGACAGGTTCTCCGCCTGCAGCCCGTGGTAGACAGCCTCTCGCCAGGGTGACGAACGGGCGACTCCCGCACTCTGCGCCCCCCGTTCCATCCGGTCCGCGAGACCCTCCCAGTGCTCCCGCAGGACGGCGTGCACGTGGCGCTTCACCGCGGGCGAGAGGTGGCGCTGCAGAGCGGCGACCATCAGCTGGTGAAGCCGGTACCAGCCTTCCTGGGCCAGTGGATACGCGAAGGAGTAGGCGGTCAGCGACTCCCAGGTCAGCAGGTTCGTGGGGAGGTCGAAGTTCCGGCCGATGGCCCGAAAGACCTCCAGGTCGAAGGTGCGCGCGGCGCTGAGCAGCTCGAGGATCCTGACCTCGTCGGGCGCCACGTGCTGGAGGAACCGCTGGACGATCTCCTCGGACGTCCCCGGGTCCTCGGTCCGCGCGGGGTTCTGCAAGTGAGTGTCCACGGCAAGGTGCAGGTAGAAGGGAACCCCCGCGCTGGCCTCGGCGATCGTCCGCTGCTGCGGGATCTCCGTGATCCCCGCCTGCGCCAGCAGGTCGAGCCTGGCCGCCATAGGCAGGCCGCCGACCCACGCCTTGCGGATCACCGAGTCCCAGTCCTTGTCGTACGCCGCCCAGGGCAGGGCCTCCCGGCTCGCGAGGACGGTCAGGCCGCCGTGCAGCTGGCCCAGCAGGTCCCGTACCCACGCATCGGAGGCGAAGCTGCGTCCGCCCGGCAGCGGCGTGGGCACCAGAGCCTCGTAGGCGTCCACGTACAGGACGTACGGCTGCTCCTCGAACGACTGCCGCATCTCCTCGGCGAAGAGGTAGATGACCGCGTGACCGAGGTCGGCGTTGGAGAGGCCGTCGAGCTCCTGGAGGGTCGGGTCCGACTCGATGCGCTGGCGGCGCTGGCGGTTGGCCATCGCCCGCCCGGTGAGCCGTACGAGTCCGGCCGCCGTACCGAAGACGGGCAGGCCCATGGCGTCGTCGAGGATCTTCGACAGCACCTCGCTCTCCTCGGCGAAGGGCGTATTCTTCCGGTTCATCTGCAGCTGGGGGTGGACCCGCTGCCACAGGACCGCGTACGCGATGTCGAAGCGGTCGAACTTCACGCCCTGCGCGCCGAATTCCGTCCGGAGCACGGCCAGGGCGTCCTCCTGCTGCCGCAGCGTCGGCAGCTGCAGGTCAAGCCGGGCGGTGCGGTAACCCTCGGGGGTGCGGTTGCGCAGCTCTTGGAGCAGGCGCGACTTCCCGATCCCCCCGACACCGACGATGTTGAGCACGCGCGGCCGCTCGGAGATCCCCTGCAGTTCCTCGTCATAGACGTTCAGCAGTCCCTCACGGTTGAAGAACTGCCTCTGTAAGGCGGAAACCCGTCGATAGCGCGGCCTGATGGACATGGCGACTCCCCCCGAAACCCAGCACGGTACGAAGGCGAGATTACCCACACCGCCGGGCCGGTCACGCGCCGAATATCGACCACGAACAGCCTTGCGCAGCACAGCAGTTCACCGGAGAGAGCCGGAAGCCGGGCCGCTGGTCGCGCGAGCTTGCCCGTCGGCCCCCGCCGTCAGGCCGACGAGTCGCGGGAGAGGCCCAGGCGGGTGCGGAGCGATACCCGCTCGTCCGTGGCCACGGCGGCCGCGCCGTCCGTGACGGTTTCGTAGACCGCCAGGATGTCCGCGCCGACCGTCGACCAGTCGAAGCGGCGTACGTGGGCGGAGCCGCGGGCGCTCAGTTCCGCGCGGCGGGCCGGGTCGCCCAGGAGCGCGATCGCGGCCGTCGCGAGGGAGGCGGGGTCCTCGTTCGTGAAGAGGTCGCCCGCGCCGCCCTGGTCCAGGACCTGGGCGAAGGCGTCCAGGTCGGAGGCGAGTACCGCCGCACCCGCCGACAGGGCCTCGACCAGGATGATCCCGAAGCTCTCGCCGCCCGTGTTGGGGGCGACGTACACGTCCACGCTGCGCAGCAGTCGCGCCTTGTCCGCGTCCGAGACCATGCCGAGGAATTCGACACGGGAGCGGAGCGCGGGCGGGAGGGAGGCCACCGCCTCCTCCTCGTCACCGCGGCCCGCCACCAGCAGGCGTACGTCCGGGCAGGCCTCCACGATCTTCGGGAAGGCGGCCATCAGCACCGGCAGGCCCTTGCGCGGCTCGTCGATCCGGCCGATGAAGCCGAGGGTCTGGCCGCCCCACTCTTCCTTCGGCGACGCGGACGCGAAGAAGTCGACGTCGACGCCGTTGGGGATCACCACCGCGTCGCCGCCGAGGTGCTCGACCAGCGTGCGCCGGGCGTACTCGCTCACCGCGATCCGCGCGCTGATCTTCTCCAGCGCCGGCTGGAGGATCGGGTACGCGGCGATCATCGCCCGCGACCGCGGGTTCGAGGTGTGGAAGGTGGCGACGATCGGCCCCTGCGCCGCCCAGCAGGACAGCAGCCCCAGCGAGGGCGAGGCCGGCTCGTGGATGTGGATCACGTCGAAGGTGCCGTCGTGCAGCCAGCGCCGCACCCGGGCAGCGGAGAGGAAGCCGAAGTTGAGGCGGGCCACCGACCCGTTGTAGGGCACCGGCACCGCCCGCCCCGCCGAGACCACGTACGGGGGCAGCGGGGTCTCGTCGTCCGCCGGGGCCAGTACGGACACCTCGTGTCCGAGGCGGATCAAGTGCTCCGCGAGGTCCCGGATGTGGAACTGGACCCCGCCCGGCACGTCCCAGGAGTACGGGCATACGATGCCGATCTTCACGAGGAGCGCTCCTCCAGGTCGTCCAGCCACAGCCGCTGCAACATGTGCCAGTCCTCCGGGTGCTCGGCGATGCCCAGCGCGAAGGCGTCGGCCACCGCCTGGGTCATGGCGGCCGTCTTCTCGATCCGGGTCCCCTTCTGCGGCACGGGCACCTCGGGGTGGATCCGGCCGTACAACTTCGGGGAGTCCCCGTAGTACAGGGTGACCGGGAGCAACACCGCGCCCGTCTGCTGCGCCAGCAGGGCCGGCCCTGCGGGCATCCGCGCCGCCGAGCCGAAGAAGTCCACCAGGACCCCGGAGGCCGACAGGTCCCGGTCGGCGACCAGGCAGATCAGGCCGCCTGAGCGGAGCCTGCGGGCGAGGGTGCCGAAGGCGGCGCCGCCGTTGTGCGGCAGGACCTCCATGCCCAGGCTCTCCCGGTAGGCCACGAAGCGGTCGTAGAGGCTCTCCGGCTTGAGGCGCTCCGCGACCGTGGTGAACGGGACGCCGACATGGCCGGTGACCCAGGCCCCGGCGAGGTCCCAGTTGGCCAGGTGCGGCAGTGCGGCGATGACGCCACGCCCGGAGGCGATGGCCTCGCGCAGGATGTGCTCGTCCTTGATCTCGACCTCGGTGCCGAACCGTTTCGGGTCCATCGCCGGCAGGCGGAAGGATTCCATCCAGTAGCGCATGTACGAACGCATGCCCGCCTTGGACAGCTCGCGCAGCCGCTCGGGCGTCGCGTCCGGCACCACCCGGGCAAGGTTCGACTCCAGCCGCAGCACGCTCTTGCCGCGCCGCTTCCACGCGAAGTCCGCGATCCGGCGCCCGAGCGCCACCGCCGCCGGCTCCGGCAGCTTCTTGACCCCGGCCCAGCCGAGCCCGTACAGCCCGTCGACCAGCTTGTCCTGCACCGTGCCCATCAGGCGGCGCCGCCCTCGGCGACAGCCGCGGCAGCGTCGGCCTCGGCCGCCTCACGGCGTACGGTGACCACCCTCTGGATCAGCGTGACCAGCGAGCCCACCGCCACGATCCACAGCGCGACCGGCAGCAGCACCCCGATCCACGACGGCACCCCGAAAGTCTGCAGCCCGGACAGACCGGCCGCGACCAGCGAGATCACCAGCCGCTCGGCCCGCTCGATGAGCCCGTTGACGGCCACCGGCAGCCCGATCGATTCGCCGCGCGCCTTGGTGTACGAGACCACCTGGCCGCTGGCCAGGCAGAAGATCGCCACCGCGCACAGCACGTTGTCGTTCCCGGAACCCGCGTACCAGAGCGCGAGCCCACCGAAGATCGCCGCGTCCGCGACCCGGTCGAGCGTCGAGTCCAGGAACGCGCCCCACCGGCTGGAGACGCCGGCCTGGCGGGCCATGTTCCCGTCCACCAGGTCGGAGAACACGAAGAGGGTGATGATGATCGTGCCCCAGAAGAACTCTCCCCGGGGGAAGAAAACCAGCGCTCCGGCCACCACTCCGGCCGTTCCGATCAGCGTGACCGCGTCCGGGCTCACCCCCCGCCGGAGCAGAAATGCGGCGAATGGCGTGAGAACACGCGTGAAGAATGCACGCGCGTACTTGTTCAGCATGGCCTTCCCGGAGGGTCGCTGGGCCGCACGGCCCCATCGGCCACCGGCTGGCCCATCGTAGCCAGCGCCTCGCACCCCCGGCGCCGCGCACCCACCGGTTCGCGCCAGACAGCCGCCGCGCCATGCCCGCTTCACACTCCGGACAGCGCCCCGTACGACGTATGGACGGAGTGTGACGGCAGTGCAAAGCTCGAAGGACCCCGTTCTTCCGCTTCTCCGCGAAGGACATCCTCCTCTTCCGCAGCACCCTCCTCACCGTCACAACCGGGAGGCACGAGCATCATGGGAGCCACCTCACACCAAGCCGGGGCCGCCGGCAGGGCACTGACGGCCGACCGCCCCTCCTCCGTACGGAATGTCGTGCTGGTCGGCCACAGCGGAGCCGGTAAGACCACGCTGGTCGAAGCCCTGGCCCTGACCGCGGGAGCGGTCAACCGGGCCGGCCGGGTCGAGGACGGCGGGACCGTCTCCGACTACGACGAGATCGAACAGCGCCGCCAACGCTCCATCCAGCTGTCCCTCGTCCCCGTCGAATGGGGCGGAATCAAGATCAACATCCTGGACGCCCCCGGATACGCCGACTTCGTCGGAGAGCTCAGGGCCGGTCTGCGCGCCGCGGACGCGGCCCTTTTCGTCGTCTCCGCCTCGGACGGCATCGACGGCGCCACCCGCATGCTCTGGGACGAGTGCGAGGCCGTCGGCATGCCCCGCGCCATCGTCGTCACCCATTTGGAGGCAGCCCGCTCCGACTACGCCCAGATGACCACCGTCTGCGGCGAGATATTCGGCGCCGAGGACCCCGACGCCGTCATCCCGCTCTACCTGCCCCTGCAAGGGCCGCCCGGGCCCGACGGGCACTCCCCCGTCGCCGGCCTCCTCGGCCTGCTGTCCCAGCGCGTCTACGACTACACCTCCGGGGAACGCGTCGAGCGCAACCCGGACCCCGCCGAGCTGGCCCTCATCGCCGACGCCCGCTCCCGCCTGATCGAGGGGATCATCGCCGAGAGCGAGGACGAGAGCCTCATGGACCGCTACCTCGGCGGCGAGGACATCGACGTCAAGACCCTCGTGGACGACCTGGAGCGCGCCGTGGCCCGCGGCACCTTCCACCCCGTCCTGATGGCCGCCCCGGCCCCCGACGGCGGCCGCCAGGGGCTCGGCACCGTGGAACTCCTCGAACTGATCACCGGCGGCTTCCCCACCCCCCTGGAGCGCCCCGCCCTCACCGTCACCACCCCCGACGGCGCCGCCCGCCCCGCCGTCACCTGCGACCCCGCCGGGCCCCTGGTCGCCGAGGTCGTCAAGACCTCCTCCGACCCCTACGTCGGCCGCGTCTCCCTCGTCCGCGTCTTCTCCGGCACCCTGCACCCCGAGGAAACCGTCCACGTCAGCGGCCACGGCCTGGCGGACCACGGCCGGAGCCAGAGCCCGGGGCGCGGCCAGGGCCCGGACCAGGACCAGGACCAGAGCCTGGACGAGCGCCCCCTCCACGAGGCGGACGAGCGGATCGGCACCCTCACCTCCCCCTTCGGCAAACAGCAGCGCACCCTCACCCAGTGCATCGCCGGCGACCTCGCCTGCGTGGCCAAACTCACCCGCGCCGAGACCGGCGACACCCTCTCCGCCAAGGGCACGCCCCTCCTCATGGAGCCCTGGCCGATGCCCGACCCGCTGCTCCCCCTCGCCATCGAGGCCCACAGCAAGGCCGACGAGGACAAGCTCTCCCAGGGCCTGGCCCGCCTCGTCGCCGAGGACCCGACCATGCGGCTGGAGCAGAACCCGCACACCCACCAGGTCGTCCTGTGGTGCCTCGGCGAGGCCCACCAGGACGTCGCCCTCGAACGGCTGCGCACCCGGTACGGGGTGCAGGTCGACGCCGTCCCTCACAAGGTCAGCCTGCGGGAGACCTTCGGCGCCAAGGCCGCCGGCCGCGGCCGCCACGTCAAACAGTCCGGCGGCCACGGCCAGTTCGCCATCTGCGAGATCGAGGTGGAACCCCTCCCGCCCGGCAGCGGCGTCGAGTTCGTCGACAAGGTCGTCGGCGGCTCCGTACCCCGGCAGTTCATCCCGTCCGTGGAGAAGGGCGTACGGGCGCAGGCCGCCCGCGGGGTCGCGGCCGGCTACCCGCTGGTGGACGTACGCATCACCCTGCTCGACGGCAAATCGCACTCGGTGGACTCCTCCGACGCCGCCTTCCAGACCGCCGGCGCCCTGGCCCTGCGCGAAGCCGCCGCCGAGGCCCACATCCACCTCCTGGAACCGGTCGCCGAGCTCGACGTACTCGTCCCGGACGAGTACGTCGGCCCCGTCATGAGCGACCTCGCCGGCCGCCGCGGCCGCGTCGTCGGCACCGATCAGGCCGACCACGGCCGCACCCGGGTGCGCGCCGAGATCCCCGAGATCGAGATCGGCCGGTACGCGGTCGAGCTGCGCTCCGTATCGCACGGCACGGGCCGCTTCAGCCGGAGCTATGCCCGCCATGAGCCGATGCCCCCGCAGTTGGCGGACAAGATTCGCGAACAGGCTGAGAAGGGAACGTAGTTGACATAGCACCAGGGCTGCCGCCCGCCCAACCTGGTTGCGGTGGGCGGTATTTCCCTGTCCCATGACCATGGGGCAAGCTGCGCGGATAGGCTCTTCGGCGCGGCGAGAAGCATGGCGGTGCAAGACCGACAAAAGCAGCACCAGCCGGACCAGCCTGACCAACAGCACCAGCAGGACCAGCAGGACCAGCACCACAACAGCACAGACGCACAGCGATGGGGGCAGCGGTGGCGGACGACGGATTCGACTTCAGGCCCGGGGCGCAGATTCCACTCCAGGGGACGGGCGGTCAGACCGCCGCGACCAACGCCCTGGCGTCGGCCGCGTACCGCGACGGCGCGAAGGACACCGCTCTGTCGCTCATACTCGGCGCCGACAGCGAGCACCACAAGTCGACGGTCAAACCCGGCAAGGTCTCCCTCTTCGAACCCAACCTCGGCGAGGCCTTCTGCCGTGCCGTCGAGGCCCGCACCCTCGGCTCCGCCCGCAAACCGCTCATCCAGTCCTTCGGCGCCGACCCGCAGACCGTCGTCGAGCACTGCCTGGCCGCCTCCCGCATCCGCAAGGAGCGCGACCGCAAGCTGCGCCTGATCATGCTGGTCTGCGGCGTGGTCTTCCTTCCGGGTCTGCTGCTGTGGCTGGGCCTGTTCCAGCTCCGCAAGACCCTGTCCGCCAAGGAGGGCAAGCGCGCCTCGTGGACGGGCACCGCGATCCTCGTCGGCATCGCCCTGGTGGTGACCGTACTGATGTTCCGGCTGCCGTTCACCGGCTTCCTCGGCCTCTACCTGCGGGCCATGATCATCGCCCCGGCCCTGGGCTGGTTCCTCGCCCGCCGGATCTGCGGGGCCACCGCGGCCGACATGCGCTCCCGCTGGGACGGGCTGCTGGCGGGGGGCGGCGTCGTCGCCGCCAAGATCCCGGAGGCGGTGCCCGGCAACCCCGACGAGAAGGCCCGCGAGGACCTGCGCCGCTCACTGGCCAAGCTCACCGCCGAGAACCGCAGCAACTCCGTCTTCTACGCCGGCCCCAAGGGCGTACTCGGTATGGGCACCCGCTGGGGCAGCTGGCAGATGGCCGAGGAGCTGGTCCCCAAGGCCGAGGGGGAGGGCGCCGAGATCCACCCCTTCCGCAGCTGGGACGTCATACGCGCGATCGACACCCAGCTCCGCAAGCTGGAGCGCGGCCCCCTGCACACCGGCGGCTTCCCGACCGCCTCGATCCAGCACTGGATCGTCACCCCGATCGGCGAAGGCGCCACGGAAGTGGCCCGCCCGAGCGGCGAGGACGTCGACACCTTCCTCGTCAAACCGCACGAGATCACCCGTATCTGCAACGAGCAGCAGTTCAGCGCCGGCGACCGGCACTACCTCGGCATCCAGTACCCGCTGTGGGACGGCCAGCTCGTGATCACGATGATGGTGACGGTCACCGTGCTCTACAAGACCCTGCGGGTGGACGTGACGGCCCACGCGCTCGGCCCGGTGAACGGGCTGTTCACCACGAAGTCCAAGCCTCCGACGGTCGAGGTCCCCAAGTCGATCCGCTTCTGGGAGACCGTGGAGCGCCCGCTTCCGCTGGTCGACGCGGCGGAGGTGGTACGCCTCGCCGTCCGCGCCCCGCTGACCTGGTACCCGCCGGTCCTCGACTTCCTCGGCGGCAAGCTGGTCCTGCCGGAGCCGTTCGGGCTGCGCCACGTCTGGGCCGGCTCGATGTGGCGCCACCGCTTCATGGCGGACGACGCCCTGCGCACGGTCGCCCCGGTCCTGCGAGCGGTCCACAACGCCGCGTTCAAGGTCCTCGAGGAGAACGGCTGCGACACCGAGCGTTTCACGAACCGCTCCTCGATCATGAGCGGCATCATCCAGGAGCCCGCGCCGCGCAAGGCGGACGTGTACGACGCGTAGGCTGAAATCCGGAGGAGTGACCGTGACCGAGCGCAAACCGCCTGGTATCAGCGTCGAATCGTGGGTGGACCGGCAGATCAGAGAGGCCGCCGAGCGCGGCGACTTCGAGAACCTGCCGGGCTGGGGCAAGCCGCTGGCCTCGCTCGACGCGCCCTACGACGAGCTGTGGTGGGTCAAGGACAAGATGCACCGCGAGGGGTTCTCCTCCCTGCCCCCGGCCCTCGCCCTGCGCAAGGAGGCCGAGGACGCACTGGAGGCGGCCCGCGCGGCCCGCTCCGAGCGCCAGGTCCGCGCCGTCCTCACGGAGATCAACGAGAAGATCCGCGCGGCCCTGCGCATGCCCCCGCCGGGGCCTCCCCTCAACCTCACCGAATTCGACGTCGACGAGGTTCTGGCGGCCTGGCGGGAGAGCCGCACACCGTAGGTCTCGTGGGCACCGTAGGTCTTGTGGAACGCGAAAGCCGCCCCGGTGGACAGCGCCGGGGCGGCTTTCGCGTGCGGGGCGGGCGGCGGTCAGTCGACCGGCCAGGCGTCGGCGAGCATCTGGCGCGTCTCCGCGAGGAGCTGCGGCAGCACCTTGGTGTGCCCCACGACCGGCATGAAGTTCGTGTCCCCGCCCCAGCGCGGCACGATGTGCTGGTGCAGGTGCGCGGCGATACCGGCCCCGGCGGCCGTGCCCTGGTTCATACCGATGTTGAAACCGTGCGCTCCGGACGCCTTGCGCAGCGCGACCATGGCCCGCTTGGTGAGGTCCGCGAGCTCCGCCGTCTCCAGGGCGTCGAGCTCCGTGTAATCGGCGACGTGCCGGTACGGGACGACCATGAGGTGGCCACCGTTGTACGGGTAGAGGTTCAGCACGGCATAGACGTGCCGGCCCCGGGCCACGACCAGTCCGTCCTGGTCGGACATCTCCGGAATCCCGCAGAAGGGACAGCCGTCCCCGGCCTCCGGGCCGGTCGGCTTGTTCTCCCCCTGGATGTAGGCCATCCGGTGGGGCGTCCAAAGACGCTGGAACGCGTCCTGCGTGCCCACACCGATCTGCTGCTCCGGCTGAGTCGTCATGGGAAGCAGCATATGACCTTGCCCCCGCTGGGCGTGTCGCCGGGGCGAAGACGGGCATTGGCACCGCGATGCTGGGCGCATGCGCGACGAAGCAGAGACCCGTGATCAAGTGTGGGAGCGGCGGACCGAGCTGCCGCTCTTCTTCGCCTCCCTGCTCTTCATCGCCGGGTACGCGGTCCGCGTCCTCGTCCACGAGGGCCACGAGCTCTGGCGGGACCTCGCGAGCATCGTGGTGCTGCTGACCTGGCTGTGCTTCGTGCTGGACTACGTGGTGCGCCTGGTCCTGAGCAGGACAGGGCCGCTGCGCTTCGTACGCCGCCACTGGCTGGACACCCTGGTGGTTCTCATGCCGACGCTGCGGCCACTGCGCATGGTCAAGGTCCACGACGCGTTCCAGGCCAGGAGGGACCGGCCGCGCCGCAGCCTGTACCCGCGCGTGATCACGTACGCCGGACTCTCCGCGGTGCTGCTCGGCTTCTCCGGAGCACTCGGCCTCTACCACAACGAGCGGCAGGACCCGGCCTCCCCGATCCACACGTTCTGGGACTCGGTGTGGTGCGTGTGCCAGACGCTGACGACGGTCGGCTACGGCGACGTGACCCCGGTGACCCCGGTGGGGCGGCTGATCGCGATCGCTCTGATGATCTTCGGCATGGCCCTGCTCGGGGCGGTGACGGGCTCCTTCTCGTCCTGGCTGATCCAGGTCTTCCGCCGGGAGGACGAAGAGGGGCCCCCGGAGGACGGACGTTCCCCGGGGGCCCCTCTGTGACGTGCTACGCCGCTCAGACCTGGACGCGGTCCGCGACGACCTTGGCCAGCTTGGCCAGCGCCTCGTCCTTGGCGATGCCGTTCTCCTGCGAACCGTCGCGGTAGCGGAAGGAGACGGTGCCCGCGGCCATGTCCTCGTCACCGACGATGATCATGAACGGGACCTTGAGCTTCTGGTGGTTGCGGATCTTCTTCTGCATCCGGTCGGAGGAGGCGTCCACCTCGACCCGCAGACCCTTCTTCTTCGCCTCGGCGGCGAACTCCTGCAGGTACTCGACGTGCCCGTCGCCGATCGGGATGCCGACCGCCTGGACCGGGGCCAGCCACGGCGGCATGGCGCCCGCGTAGTGCTCCAGCAGCACGGCGAAGAACCGCTCGATGGAACCGAACAGCGCTCGGTGGATCATGACCGGGCGCTGGCGCGAGCCGTCGGGGCCGGTGTACTCCAGGTTGAAGCGCTCCGGCAGGTTGAAGTCGAGCTGCACGGTCGACATCTGCCAGGTACGGCCGATCGCGTCCCGGCACTGGACCGAGATCTTCGGGCCGTAGAACGCGGCGCCGCCCGGGTCCGGGACCAGGGGCAGGCCCTGCTTCTCGGCGACCTGGCGCAGGGTCTCGGTGGCCTCTTCCCAGATCTCGTCCGAGCCGACGAACTTCTCCGGGTCCTTGGTCGACAGCTCCAGGTAGAAGTCGGTCAGACCGTAGTCGCGGAGCAGGTTCAGCACGAAGGTCAGGGTGCGGTCGAGCTCCTCCGCCATCTGCTCCTTGGTGCAGTAGATGTGCGCGTCGTCCTGGGTGAAGCCGCGCGAGCGGGTCAGGCCGTGCACGACGCCCGACTTCTCGTACCGGTACACGGTGCCGAACTCGAAGAGGCGCAGCGGCAGTTCACGGTACGAGCGGCCGCGCGCGTCGAAGATCAGGTTGTGCATCGGGCAGTTCATGGGCTTGAGGTAGTAGTCGGTACCACCGTCGAGCTGCATGGGGGGGTACATGCCCTCCGCGTACCAGTCCAGGTGCCCGCTCTTCTCGAAGAGGGTGCCCTTGGTGGCGTGCGGGGTGTAGACGAACTCGTAGCCCTCTTCCTCGTGCCGCTTGCGCGAGTAGTCCTCCATGGTGCGGCGGATGACGCCACCGCGCGGGTGGAAGACGGCCAGGCCGGAGCCGATCTCGTCCTGTACGGAGAACAGGTCGAGCTCGGTGCCGAGCTTGCGGTGGTCGCGCTTCTCGGCCTCCGCGAGGAAGTCGAGGTGGGCCTTCAGCTCGTCCTTCGACGGCCAGGCGGTGCCGTAGATGCGCTGGAGCATCGGGTTCTTCTCGCTGCCGCGCCAGTAGGCGGCCGCGTTGCGCATCAGCTTGAACGCCGGGATGTTCCGGGTGGTCGGCAGGTGCGGGCCACGGCAGAGGTCCGACCAGCACAGGTCGCCGGTCTTGGCGTCGAGGTTGTCGTAGATGGTCAGCTCGCCGCCGCCCACCTCGACGTTCGCGCCGTCGTCCGAGGTCGCGGCCGAGCCCTTGAGGCCGATGAGCTCCAGCTTGTACGGCTCGTTCGCGAGCTCCTCGCGGGCGGCCTCGTCGGTGACCACGCGGCGCGAGAAGCGCTGGCCGCGCTTCTGGATCTCCTGCATCTTCTTCTCGATGGCCTTGAGGTCATCGGGGGTGAAGGGCTTCGCGACGTCGAAGTCGTAGTAGAAGCCGTCCCGGACCGGCGGGCCGATGCCCAGCTTGGCCTCGGGGAAGAGCTCCTGCACGGCCTGCGCCATCACGTGTGCGGTCGAGTGGCGCAGGATGTTGAGGCCGTCCTCGGAGGAGATCTCCACCGGCTCGACGGTCTCGCCGTCCTTCACTTCGTAGGCGAGGTCCTTGAGCTCGCCCGCGACGCGCGCGGCGACGATGGTGCGCTCGCCGGCGAACAGCTCGGCCGCCGTAGTGCCCGTGGCCACCACGCGCTCGTCCCGCTCGGAATCGCGTTGGATGATCACACGGACGTCTGACACCGGTCTCTCCTGACTCAGGGGGTGCGCGAGCGAACACTGCGCGGCTGAATCGTACCGAGCCGAGTGGCCGCGCCGCGAAACGGTTAACGACGGCCGGTCCAGGTCGGTCCTGTGCGGCCTTCCCGCCGGGCGGCGGTGGCGCCCACGGGCGCGCCGACGGAGCCTGCGGGGCCCCCACCCGCCCCTCCCCGTCCCCGGCCGCGCCCGGACCGTACCGTGGGGCCATGCCCCGCCGACTCCTCCCGATCCTCCCGAAGGGAGCTCGCCGATGCCGAGCGCACTCGTCCGGCCGCTCGACCTGACCGACGACACCACCGCTGCCGCCGTGCACCGGATCGGGCGGGCCGCGTACGCGGTGGAGGCGGAGCTGATCGGCTTCGACGGCATCCCCGCCCTGCACGAGAGCCTCGCGGAGATGCGGGCGCGGCCGCTGAGCTGGCTGGGGGCGGTCTCCGAGGGCGGGGAGATCGCCGGCTTCCTCGCCTGGGAGGAGGAACCGGACCGCACCATCTGCGTCGACCGGCTGTGCGTGGCCCCGGTGTGGTTCCGCCGGGGCGTGGCGTCCCTGCTGCTGCGTCACCTGCTGACCGAGGTGCTCCCCGACCGCGCGGTCACGGTCACCACGGGCGCGGCGAACGCACCTGCGGTGACGCTGTACGAACGGCTGGGCTTCACCCGCGGCGCGGACTTCTCCCCCGCGCCGGGCCTCCGCATGGCCTCTTTCACGCTCCCGCACCACCGCTAGTGCCGTGACCGGCATCTGGGGCTCCGCTGGGGCCTCCAGCGCCCGATCTCGCGGTCGGGCCAGGTGATGCGGCGCCGCTGCCGGGCTCTGCCCGGACCCGCGCCTCGAACGCCGGCGAGGCCTGAATGTTGCCCCGGCAGCGGGGGCGCGCCCGCGGCTACTCGTCGGCGGTGAGGACCTCCGACGGTTCGAAGGCCGCGTCCAGGGACTTCATCAGGCGGTCGCGCTCGACCTCGTCCAGGGGGACCGGGGTCACGTCCGTGGTGTCCGTCAGCCGTCGGAAGCCGCCCCGTCGCTGGAGGCGGCCGCTGACCCGGATCGGCAGGCCCACCAGGTGGGCGTGGCCCGCCACCCGGTACGCCTCATCGTCCAGCTCGGCCCGGATCGACGACACCTCCGCCCCGGCGAGGACGCGCAGCCGGACCGTGCCTCCGCCGCCCGGCGCGGAACGCCGCATCCGGACCACCGCGCCCACGACCCGGACCAGGACCGCCGGCTCGTCCCGGGTGTACCGGGCGGCCGCCTCCCGTAGCACCGGCAGGTCGCCCGGCGAGAACTCCACCGGCTCCGGCCGCGCCGCGCACCCCGCGGGGACCCCCGCCGCGGGCGCCCACGCCAGCGCGATCCGCGCTCCCTCCGAGCCCCGCACCAGCGCGATCACCGCATCGGCGAGCTCCCGGCTGACCCCGGCCTCCACCGCCGCGTCGAAGGCGTCCATGCCGCCGGTGGCCCGCTGGTAGTCCACGGCCTCACGCGCCGCGTGCAGCGCGTGGTGCAGTCGCGTCATCATGCCCCGGCCGCCGTCCACCGGAACGTACGCGGTCAGCCGCCGCCCACCCGGCTGCGGCCCCACCAGCACCCCGTCCAGCGCCCGTTCGGCCTGTCCCCGGTGCCGCGCCCCGTAGTACCCGGCCCGCGCCCGGTCCGCCAGTGCCCCGGCCAGCAGCAGGCGCCTCGCGGCCGAGCGGAGCCGCTCCTGCGCCGTCCACCCGGCCTCGCCCTGGAATCCGTACGGCCCTTGTGGAATCTCCCGCTCCCAGCGGATCTCGTCGCTCGGCACGCTCAGCCCGTACAGCACCTCCCGCGCCGAGGGCACCGCGCTGCGCGAGAGCGCGGTGAGCGCCTCCTCCAGCAGGTCCGCGCAGTCGGGGAAGGTCCGGCTCTCGGGGACTAGCAGGCTGGTGCCGGAGCCGCCCGGCAAGTTCCCGGCGGGCGGTGTCCAGCGCCCGTACCGCCCGGCGGCCCCGCCGCGCCGCAGCCAGCCGTGCCGGTGCAGCAGCGCGCCCAGCACCGCCGGGTCGACCTGCGCGGGATCGGGCGTACCGGCGTCCGTGAACTCCGGTGACGTCAGCGGCTCCAGGTGCGGTGAGTGCCAGTTCATCAAGGTGTCCCTCCCGACCCGACCCGGGTCATGATCTCGCACAGCGCCCGGTCGTCGAAGATCCGCGAGGTCGGGATCCGTACGGTGGTCCGGCGCCGGCCGGTCACGGGGTGTCCGGCGAGGTTGGTCCAGTAGCAGCAGTGCCGCAGGTCGAGCCGGTCGTGCCCGGCGGCCAGCCACTGGTCGCGCTCCCGCGGGACGAGCATCACGACCAGGATCTTGTGGACGGCGACCGGGGTGCGGGCCAGTTTCACCAGGTGCTCGTTGTCGAGGGTGAAGGCGAAGGTCGGCCCGGCCGGCCTGGGCGGTATCTGGTACGTCGCCTTCAACTGCACCTTGATGGTGACCTCATCGTCGACGACGTGTTCGGGGGCACCGTGGCTGACGTGCCAGTCGATGCCGTTGTCCGGGAAGGGCTGGGATAGCGAGCAGCCGGCCGCGGCGGCGACGGCGTGCAGGTATCCCACCTGGAGGGTCTCCATACAGGCGGTGGTGGCGAGTGTGCCGCGCAGCGGTCCGGTCCGCGCGTCGGTCCGCGGATCGATCTGCAACGCCGGCACCCCGCCCGGTTCGGGCTGCGCGAGCGCCATGGCCGGCTCCCCATGCCTTGTGGGCTCTGCCGATTCGAGGGTGTGGGGTGACGACCGGTCATGTGTGCGGCCCCCCATGGAAGTTGTCTCCGCACCCGGCTGCCCGCAAACGGCGTACGGCGCAAACAGCCCGGGTATCACGGATTCGGGCGAGGGTGGCACGTTCCGCGGCTGCGGTGCCGGGTGCGCCCCATCTGCCGACCGGGGACGAGGAGTTCGCCATGACGCGCTGGTACGAGGGCCCGCTGGCCGCATTTGACACCGAGACGACCGGGGTGAACGTCGAGCAGGACCGGATCGTGTCCGCCGCGCTCGTCGTGCAGGAGTGTGCGGGCGGCCGGGTCCGCTCCACCCGCTGGCTGGTCAATCCCGGCATTCCGGTCCCCCCGGGGGCCACGGAAGTGCACGGTCTGACCGATGAGCACCTCCAGCGCCACGGGCGGTGGCCCGCGCCGGTGGTGGAGGAGATAGCCCGCGCGCTGGGGGAGCAGCTGGTGGCGGGCCGTCCCGTGGTCGTGATGAACGCGCCGTTCGATCTGACGCTCCTGGACCGGGAGTTGCGCCGGCACCGGGCGTCGTCACTGGCCCGGTATCTGGACAACCGGCCGCTGACGGTGCTGGATCCGCGGGTGCTGGACAAGCATCTGGACCGCTACCGCAAAGGCCGCCGGACGCTGACGGACCTGTGCGCGCACTACGGGATAGAGCTGGAGGGCGCGCACGACGCCGCGGTCGACGCGTTGGCCTCGCTGGAGGTCGTACGGGCGGTCGGGCGCCGGTTCGCGGCCCGGCTGGAGCGGCTGACGCCGGGCGAACTGCACACGCTCCAGGCGGTGTGGCATGCGGCGCAGGCGCGGGGGCTCCAGGCGTGGTTCGCGCGCCAGGGGACGCCGGAGCCGGTGGACCCGCACTGGCCGCTGCGGCCGGAGCTGCCGGCGGCCGCGTAGAACGGGCCCCGGGGTGGCCGCATACGGGGAGGCCGTACATACGGAAGGCCGTACATGCGGAAGGCCGGTCCGTCATCAGACGGACCGGCCTGTCCCGGTGGGCGATACTGGGATCGAACCAGTGACCCCTTCGGTGTGAACGAAGTGCTCTCCCGCTGAGCTAATCGCCCGGGAACGGGTTGAACAATACAAGAGCCATGGGGTCTGGTTCAAACCGCTTCGGGCGGACCGGCCAGCCGGGCGGCGAGACCGCGCCTCCCGGCCCGCATCATCAGGGCGTGGTTGAGCCGGAACACCGGCCGCGCGGGCGGCGAGAGCCGCCGCATCAGCGGGTGGCGCACCTCGACCTCCTGCTCGTACAGCGCCCGCGTGTGGTCGCCGCCCGGGCCGCCGCGCGGCCGTACGGTCCACCGCGCCCAGCCGTAGAGGTCGCCGCCCAGCGCCACCTCCAGCAGGCCGCGCCCGGGATCGCGGAGCCGTTCCGTGGCGGTCACGCGGATCTCGTACGGGAGGACCGAGCGGATGTACGCGGTGCCGGTGCGCTCGTCGACCGGTTCGACCCGGCGGACCTGGCGCCACCAGCTCGGGTACTCCTCGACCTGCTCCAGTGCGGCGTAGACGAGGGCGGGCGGGGCGTCGAGGTCCCAGACGCTGCGGAAGCGGTAGCGGCTCCAGCGGTCCCAACGATCCCGGCGATCCCAGCGGTCCATGACCCCAGTCTGGCGCGTGGCCGTACTCAGCGGGAGATGAGTACGCGCACCCATGTCCTGACGGCGTGACGGGCGCCACACTCCGGACTATGAACAACCTCTTGCCGCCGGACGCGGAGCTGGCGGCCATCGATCGCGAACTGGCCCAACTCGACGCCCGGCGCGTGTACTTGCTCGGTCGCCGCGAGTGGCTGCTGCGGCAGCGGATCCCGCTGCCGTGGGCGCCCCCCGCGGCCTCGGGACAGCCGGTCGAGGCCTCGGGTCCGAGCGCGCAGAACGTGCTGCTGGCACTGGGCGCGGTGCTCCTCGCCGTGGCCGCGCTGGCGTTCACCCTGGTCAGCTGGGGCTCCCTGGGCATCGCCGGGCGCTCGGCGGTGCTCGCCGTCGTCACCGCGGCGGCGCTGGGCACCCCCGCGCTGCTGCTGCGCCGCGGGCTGCGGTCCACGGCCGAGTCGGTGGGGGCGGTCGGGCTGCTGCTGACGGTGCTGGACGCGTACGCGCTGTACGCGGTCGTCCTGCCGGACACCGACGGAACCGCGTACGCGGCGGGGGCGGCAGCGGTGCTGGCGGCGGCCTGGGCCGGCTACGGGTCGGCGCTGCCGCAGCTGCGGATCCCGCTGCCGGCGGCGCTGCTGGCGGCGCAGCTCCCGCTGCCGCTGGCCGCGCTGGCCGCGGAGGCGGGCCCGCTGGAGCTCGGCTGGGCCCTGCTGGCGACGGCCGCGCTGGACACGGCGCTGGCGGTGCTGGTGGCCGGGGCGCGGCCGGCGTGGATCCCGGCGGCCGCGTGGGGTGCGGGCGCGCTGCTGACCGGTATCTCGGAGTCGGTGGTCGCCGGTTCGGCGGCGGACGCGCTGGCTCCGGCGGCCCTGCTGGCGGCGGTCGCCGCGCTCGGTGTGGCGGCGGCCTGGCGCGAGCCGCGGGCGTCGGCGGCCGCCCTGGCCGGCGCGCTGGCGGGGGTGGCGGCGCTCGGCGGCACGGCACGGCCGGGGCTGGACCCGGGCTGGGCGGTGGTGGTGTACCTCTCGGTGGCTCTGCCGCTGCCGGCGGCTGTACGGGTCACCGCGCTCCCGGCGTCGGTACGGCGCGGCCTGACCCTGGCCGGGGCCGGGGTGGCCTCCCTTGCCGCGCTGTGGGGCCTGGCAGCGGCGCTTCCGCCGCTGGCGGCCCGCCTGCGGGTGCTGGAGGAGGTCTGGGCGGTGACGACCCCGCCCGTGGAGCGGTACGGGGCAGGGGCGGCGGTGTCCGTGGCACTACTGCTGACGGCGGGGGCGGCCTGGTGGCTGGCCCGGATGTTCCCGAGCCGCCCGGAGCCGGGCGTCCTGGCGGTGGTACTGGGCTGGGCCGGGCTGTTCACGGCCCCGGTGCTGCTCGGCTTCCCGGTGGCGGCGGCGCTGGGGGCGCAGCTGGCGGTGACGGCCGCCGCGGGCGCCCTCGCCCTGCGCGCCACGTCCCCCGGCGGGATCGCCGCCGCGGCGGGCGCCGCCGCCGGAGCGGGGAGCGGGCCCATTGACGGCCGGGCGGGCGTGGCTCAGGCCCCCGCCCTGCTCGCGCCCTCCCACGTCGGGATCGCCGCCGGGGTGTGCGCCCTTGTGGGAGCCCTGAACGCGTCCCTGGCCGCCCTGGACGGGCGCACGGCCACCTTCGCGGTGTTCGGCCTGCTCGGCGTGGGCTGTGCGGCCGGAGCGGCGTACGGGGCCGCTCCCCGGTGGGCCCGGTACGGGGCGGCGGCGCTCGCCGTCGGGTACGCGGTCGCGCTGGCCGCCGCCCTGAGCGCGGTGCTGGATCTGGCGGTGTCCTGGTGGGCGCTCCCCGTGCTGGCGGTGGCGGCGGCGGTGGCCGCGGCGGGGCCCCGGCTGGGCCTCGTACGGGAGCCCGCCGAGGCCGGTGCGGTCGCGGCCGGGGTCCTGGCGGTGCTCCTGGCGGTCCCGGATCCGCCGGTGCTGGCGCTGGTCCTGGCGCTGGCCGGGGTGGTCTGCACGGGCGCCGCGGTACGGGCCGACCGGCGCGCCCTGGGCTGGGCGGCCTGGGCGCTGTTCGCGGCGGCGGCCTGGGTCCGGCTGGCCTCGGCCGGGGTGAGCGTGCCGGAGGCGTACACGCTGCCGGTGACGGTGCCCGCCCTGGCGGTGGGACTCCTGCGCCGCCGCAAGGACCCGGCGGCCTCGTCGTGGACGGCATACGGGCCGGGCCTGGCCGCGACCCTGCTGCCGAGCCTGGTCGCGGCCTGGGGGGACCCGCACTGGCTGCGGCCGCTGCTGCTGGGCCTGGCCGCGCTCGCGGTGACCCTGGCGGGCGCTCAGCGCCGCCTCCAGGCCCCGCTCCTGCTGGGCGGCGCCACCCTCGCGGCGGTGGCGCTGCACGAGCTGGCCCCGTACGTCGTCCAGGTGGTCGGCGCCCTCCCCCGCTGGCTCCCGCCGGCCCTGGCGGGCCTGCTGCTGCTGACGGTGGGGGCGACGTACGAGAAGCGCCTGCGCGACGCCCGCCGGCTGCGCACGGCCTTCGGCAGGCTCGGATAACGCCAACGGCCCGGAGACTCAAAGAGTCTCCGGGCCGTTGGTCCGGGTGGGCGATACTGGGTTCGAACCAGTGACCCCTTCGGTGTGAACGAAGTGCTCTCCCACTGAGCTAATCGCCCGGACGCACCGCAAACATTACCGCATGTCAGCGGTGCTCTTTGACCATGCCCGGCCGATCACTGGCTCTTGATGTTCCAGGGCATGACGACGCCGTACTTCCACAGGTAGATCCCGATCAGGGCGCCCGCGACGACGAGGCCGATGCTGGTCAGGATGATGTTGCGACGGCGGACCCTGGGGTCCATCGCCCTCTTCGCCGCCTCGGAGACCTTGCGCTTGGTCCAGCGCAGTACGAGCTGGGCCCAGACGAACTCGGTCGCCCAGATCGCCATGCCGCCGAAGATCACCAGCCAGCCGGGGCCGGGCAGGGGCAGCATGATGATGCCGCCGACCACGACGGCCAGGCCGATGATGAAGACCCCGACCTGCCAGCTCAGGTGCAGTGTCCTGCGGGCTTTGATGAACTCCGGCGCCCGGGATCCGAGCGGCGCTTCCTCCGCGGCGGACCCGGCGGACTGCCCGGTGGCGGACTCATTGGTCTCGCGGTCACTCCCCGTATTCATGCTGCCGAATCTACCGGAGCCGGAAGCACACGTGAATGCTGCTTTGGATCCGCCGTCCGAGGGACCCAGAGGTCCGCAAAACGGTCAGAGGGGTTTACAACGGCACCGTAGGTGGCATGTCGATTTCGCCGACGTGCGAATCCCCGAGCGCACACTGAGCGAAAGGCCATGGCGCTTATGAACACCACGGTCAGCTGCGAGCTGCACCTGCGCCTCGTTGTGTCGAGCGAGTCCTCACTGCCTGTTCCCGCGGGCCTGCGGTATGACACGGCCGACCCCTACGCCGTGCACGCCACCTTCCACACCGGCGCCGAGGAGACGGTCGAATGGGTATTCGCCCGCGACCTCCTCGCGGAGGGTCTCCACCGGCCCACCGGTACCGGCGACGTCCGCGTCTGGCCGTCCCGCAGCCACGGTCAGGGCGTCGTCTGCATCGCCCTGAGCTCACCGGAGGGAGAAGCGCTGCTCGAAGCACCCGCCCGAGCACTCGAGTCGTTCCTCAAGCGGACGGACGCCGCGGTCCCACCCGGGACCGAGCACCGGCACTTCGACCTCGACAAGGAGCTCTCCCACATCCTGGCCGAAAGCTGAGCCAGGCCTACTGGGGGCACCACCCAGCGGTAGCTGGGGGCCGCTCGGCACCGTCCGACTCGGGGCGACGGTGCGGGACGGACAACCACATACGGCAGTGTCGGCGCTGTCCACGCGGGAGCCGTCCGCGCGGGCGGCGCCGGTGCGCTTTTCGGGCGACCAGCTAGAGTCGGCCACCAGCGGCGGCACTGGCCCGTCGCCGCAGGCCCGGCTCTTGAGGGAGACCCCGTGCAGATCCCCCACGACACCCGTCGCGCGCTCGACGTCGTCGTCGCGCTGGTGAACACCGCGGCCGAGCCGGACCAGCCCGACGGCCTGTCGGACATCGGGGCGCTGCGCGGCTTCGTCCAGGAGTACGCGATCAGCGACGTCGGCGAGCTCAGCGCCCGCGACCTCGCCGGGGTCCGTACGGTGCGCGGCAAATTCGCCCAGGTCTTCGCTGCACCGAACTCGCGTGCGGCGGCCGCGCTGATCAACGAGCTGGTCGCCACCGCGGGCACCACCCCGCAGCTGACCGACCACGACGGCTACGACTGGCACGTGCACTACTTCGCGCCGGGCGCGTCGGTGGGCGACCACCTGGCGGCGGACGGCGGCATGGCGCTGGCCTTCATCGTGGTGTCGGGCGAGCAGGAGCGGCTGCGCCGGTGCGAGGCCCCGGACTGCCGCAGGGCCTTCGTGGACCTCTCCCGGAACCGGTCGCGGCGCTACTGCGACAGCCGGACCTGCGGGAACCGGCTGCACGTGGCGGCGTACCGGGCCCGGCGCAAGGAGGCCGACGCGCACGACACGCACGCCGGATCGCACGTGGAGCCGCACGCGCACGGGTCAGAGGACGTAGAGATCGTGCACGGCGGCGAGCAGCAGCAGGGTGCCGATCACCGCTAGGAAGATCATCAGGGGCGGCTGGGAGAGCGCGAAGAGGCAGCCTCGCGGCTCCTCGGCGACGGAGGCGGGGGCCGGCGCGGGAACCGACGGCTCACCCTGCGATGTGTCGAGCATGTCGGGGCGATGATGACGCAGTGCGCCGCCGTTCGCCCGTCAACACGCCAAGATCTCCGCGGGAGTTCGTCAGATCCCGTGTTTCCTCAGAATCGCTTCGATGTCGGAGAAGTCATCCCCGGGGGTGGCCGGGGCGCTCTTGCCCTGGGCCGGCTGCTGCCGGGACCCGGCGCCCAGCGAGGGCGCGGAGGCGGCCGGCGCGACGGCATCCCGCACGGCGCCGCCCTTCGCGGCCTTGGGCGCCTTGGCCGGCTTCTCGGATGTGCCGAGGCGGCGGCGCTCGATGGCACGGGTGGTCATGAACAGCATCCAGGCCACCGCCAGCAGTCCGAAGCCGATCCAGACCGATGGCTTGAAGACGATCCCGGACACCCACTCCACGACGCCCGTCATCACCAGACCGACCGGCACCAGCGCGTACGCGGTGATCCGAACGGCGGCGAGGAAGCGCTTGCGGTACGCGGCCACCGCGGCGATGCCCAGGCCCGCTGCGGACACCGCGGAACATATGGTCTCGGCGAGCATTCGGTCCTCCAGGGCGGTGGTGTCTGTCGGGATGTCTGTTCGGGTATCTGTCGGGTGTCTGCCGGGTGAGTGCCGGGTGCCTGTCAGGGCTGGGCGATCTGCCCCTTCCATCCATCCTGCACCGGACACGGCCGCGTCGGCCATGGCCGGAGCGGAACCCGGGCCGATCTCCGGGACATCTCCGGGTCGTTTCTCCTTCCCAGGTCCCGGTCGGTGCGGGTGCGCGGCGGCCGGGGCACTGCTGGGAGACTGTCCGTATGACCGATTCCGTGATCCTCGACGTCTGGTGCGAACTCCAGTGCCCGGACTGCCACAGCGCCCTTGACGACGTACGCGCCCTGCGGGCCCGCTACGGCGACCGGCTGGACATCCGGCTGCGCCACTTCCCGCTGGAGAAGCACAAGCACGCCTTCGCGGCCGCGCAGGCCGCCGAGGAGGCCCTGGACCAGGGGCAGGGCTGGCCGTACGCGGAGGCCGTGCTGGCACGCACCGCGGAGCTCGGCGAGCGCGGCGAGGCCGTGCTGCTGGACGTGGCACGTGAACTGGGTCTGGACGTCGAGGAGTTCGACACCGCGCTGATCGACGGCCGGCACATCCTGATCGTCGACGCCGACCAGGCCGAGGGCAAGGCCATCGGCGTGACCGGCACCCCGACGTACGTCATCGACGGCGAGCGCCTCGACGGCGGCAAGAGCCAGGACGGGCTGCGCGCCCGTATCGAGGAGATCGCGGACCGCCTGCTCGCCGGCTGAGCCCTCCGGGGCCGGCCGCTAGTGCCGTGACCGGCAAGGTTCACCGGGTCGCGACGCTCCCCCAGCTACCGCTGGGAGGTGCCCCCAGGCACGGCACCTCGCCGCGTTGTCGGACCACGCAAGTACGTCGAGTACGAGCCGCGGCCCTCCGCCTTGCGATGCACCGCACCGGACGCCGCGCCCCGGCAAACCTTTCCGGCCACGGCACTAGCGCCCGTCGTTCTCCGAGCGGCGGGCGAAGCGCCACAGGATGTGGGTGACGCGG
>NZ_JAGGOY010000143.1 GCF_018614095.1 Streptomyces sp. ISL-87
TTCAAACCCCTACGCCAGGTCATCGAGTCGATCAACGAGACGTTCAAGGGACAGCTCGACCTCGAACGACACCGAGGCCGCACACCTGGCGGCGTCGTCGTCCGCGTCATGCAGCGCATACTCGCGCTGACCGCCGCGATCTGGCACAACGACGCCACCGGACAGCAAGTCCTACGATCCCTCACCGCCTACGATCACTGACCCCTTGGAATTGATCATCTAGGAGGCTCTTGAAGATCTTGCTCCGGCCGACCGATTCACCCCATATTGCCGGTAAATGCCAATCGGGCTGAACCGGTGCAAGCCGGGCGCGTTTTCAAGATCTTCATCAGACTCCTAGTCCGCGAATCCCGACCCGGGCATGGGTGGACCCTCCGAACCCGGGCGGGGCTCGGAGGGTCCGGGCTGCTTGAGCGCCACAGGTCCGCCCGGACTTCCCGGTGTACGCGTAGAGGTCGTGTGACTGTCTCACTGGACGTTGTCGCTCCCACTCGGATCCGACAACGCCTCCTGAGACATCGACAACATCACCCGAGACGGGACAGGTCAGACAAGGGCCTCGCCGGGGCGTGTGCAATTGGACAGCACCCGCAACGCCTGATTCGATCGTGACGTAGAGCCGTCATACGCATCGGTAGCGCCCGATCTCGTGACGGCTGGACGTCACGCTACGCGCTTCGCTGTACGGGCCGCTCGGAGCCGCACCGCCCCGGGCTCCTGGAAGGGGAGGCGCCCGGGGCGGCTGGCAGAGCGGCGGCGCTGGGGGCGGAGGCCTATGTGTGACTGGCGGCTTTGACCAGCTCATTCAGGTGGGCGGGCGAGCTGGTCCCTGGGATGGGCGCGATGTGGTCGCCTAGTTCGAGCAGCCAGCGCAGTGCAGCATCTACACCGCCATCTTCGGCGAGCGCCCCCGAGCCGAGCGGCGCGTACGCGATGTACGGAATGCCCCGGGCGCGACAGTGTTCGGCGCCATGAGCGGCGTCGTCCGGGACGGCCTGGCTGAGCTTGTTCTGCACGGCGGCGACGGTGATCACTGTGGCCGCCTCGTTGATCTCTTCGGGGCCGACCTTCGACAGGCCGATGTGCGCGATCTTCCCTTCCTGCTGGAGATCGGCCAGGGTGCCGACCTGGTCGAGGAACGGGAAGGCGGGGTCGTTGCGGTGGAGGTAGCACAGGTCAAGGCAGTCCGTGCCGAGCCGGCGAAGGGACTGTTCCACTGTGGCGCGCAGGTAGTCCGGGTTCCCCAGCGGGCGCCACACGTTGGGGGCGGGCCTGACCATGCCGACCTTGGTCGCGATCAGTAGCCGTTCTGGGTACGGGTACAGCGCGCGGTGCACCAGCTCCTCGGCAGTGTGGGGGCCGTAGGCGTCGGCGGTGTCGAAGTGCGTGATGCCATGGTCATCGACGGCGGAGCGGAGAAGCTGGACCGCACCGAACGGGTCCGCGGGAGTGCCCCAGGTTCCGGGGCCGGTCAATCCCATGGTTCCCAACCCGAGGCGGGAGACGAGTTTCCCGGCGAGGCGGAACATGCCTGCGGGCGGCGGGGCGGCCGTCACTGCTTGTCGTCCTGTCCGGCGGCGGTGGCGGCGGCCAGCGCGGCGGCAAGGGCCCGCTTCTGGTGGTCGGGGTGGTTGCCCATCTCCAGGTGGGAGATGCGCATGTCCGCGAGGAGCGAGTGCACCCGGCGGTCGACGGCTTCCCGGTAGTCCAGATCCCGGTCTCGGGTATCGCCGAGCGGCAGGGAGAAGTCCAGGTTCGTCGCGATGAGCAGGTCGTAGCTGGCGCAGTGGGCGCGCACGAGGGAGCCGAGCCGTTCGACGGTGGCCGGGTCCGGCTTCTTCAGGGCGCGGTCGTGGGCAGCGAGGTAGTAGGCGAGGGGGTCCAGGGCGGAGCGGTCGATCAGGACAATGCCGGCGGTCAGTGTTGCCTCGGCGGCGGCGGCCCCCGATGCCGAGATGATCCACTCGGTGCACTCGGCTGTCTGCTGCCGCAGCTTGGGGAATCCGCGCTCTGCCGCCTGCTGCGCGAAGCTGGCGGGGGTGCGGGCCACGGTCTGGCCGATGGCCCGCAGTTCCATTTCGAGGCGCTGCAGGAACGTCGTCTTCCCGGTGGAGTGCGTACCGGAGACGGCTATCCGTACGGGTCGGGTTACCACAGGGTGCTCTCCTCGTGTGGGGCGTCGGCCTTGCGGCCGGGCATGTTGGGCGGGACAGCGGCGGCCGTCAGGTCATGCCAGGTGACGAACCTGTCGGCGAGGCGGAGCAGCAGCAGGGCGGTGGCGTGGGCGTCGTAGGCGGCGCGGTGGCGCTTGCCGGGGATGCCGGTCACGTCGATGCCCGTGCGGGCGATGAGCGGGTCCAGGCCGTACCCGCGCTGACCGGGGTCCGCGGCCTTGGCCAGGCGCAGGGTGTCGATCACCCCGGCGGGCTGCCAGTCGGGCAGGTGCCGGGTCAGGACGTTGTACTCAACGCTGGCGCTGTGCGCGGCGATCCACGCGCCGTCGAGGAGGGACCGCACCTCGCCGGCCACCTCGCGCCAGGCGGGCGCGCCGGCGGTCATGTCGTTGCTGATGCCGTTGATCCGGGTGATCCGCGGCGGGATCGGTACCGGGGGCTGAATGAGCCACTGCCGCCCGCGCTCGGGTACCGCCTCGCCGTCCTGGATCGGGATGAGGGCGATCTCGACAAGGTCCGGCGGGTTCGCTCCGTTGCCTTCGACGTCGACAACGAATAGACGGTCGGGCCAGTCGGTGGTCTTCACGGCGTGGGGGTTCCTTCCTGCCAGCCGATCTCTGCTCGGCCGTGACGGCGGGGCCGGTGCGGGTGCGCCCGGTCGTGGACCTGGAAACCGTAGCCATGCTGAAGGAAGTACCTGGGGTGCTCGGCCAGCCCCTCGGTGATGATCGCCCGTTCGGTGATCTCGACAGGGCCGGTCGCCCCCAACGCGCGGGCGGCGCGCTCCGCGTCGGCCAGGGCGGGCGCGTTCCACGCGGCGGCGCACAGCCCCAGCTGCTTCTTCGGGCAGATGTCGCACAGCTCCTGAATCCCGAAGTGCCCGTTGTAGTCAGCCAGCCCGTGGGCGTAGGCGACGGCGCACGAGGTCTTGCGGAACAGCGGGCCCCACGGTTCGGCGTGGTCGGCGGGCCGGTGGAACAGGTCGAGAATCCGGGCCTCGGTCTCCTCCGGCATGATCTTGCGCCGGGCGGTCTGGCTGTACGGGTCGGGCAGTTCGTTCTCCGCGTAGTACGCGGCGATCTCGTCGCGGAAGAACAGGCCGGTGAAGACGCTGGCGTGCGCGTGTTCGGAGAGTGCCTTTGCCGTACGCAGGTGTGCGTCACTGTCGTTGAGGCCGGGGACGATGGGCCGCCAGTACAGGATCGTCCGGTACTTCTCGGCGTGCGCGTACAGGGTGCGCAGGCTGTTCGCGGCGATGTTGGAGTCCACCGGCTCGATCCCGGTATGGGCGATACCCGAGTAGGTGACCAGCACGGTCACCTTGAGGTTCTTGAAGCTGTTGAAGACCTCGCAGTCCTCGGGGTCCACGCGCCACCTGGTGATAACGAGGACGTGGTTCGTCAGCCCCCGCTCGTCCAGGAGCCGCAGCGTGTTGAACGTGTGCGGCTTGACGATCGCCAGCATGGGATCGGTGGCCTTGTTGAACAGCTGGATGGGCGTGATGTGGGGCCGGAAATACTGGTGGTTGACCAGGGTCAGCACGGCGTCCTCGTCGGACATGAGAGCCCGCGGAACCTTCATCTCGAAGTTCTTGTACAGGTGGCGGACGCAGTAGCTGCACTCCAGCGGGCACCCGACGATGTGGTTGAGGGAGAGCCCGGATTTCCGGTACTCCACCACGTCGGCGAGGTTCGGTTGGAGGCTCTGGATCTGCTGCACGGTCAGCAGCGGGAGCGGGCGGCGGTGCTGATGGGCCACGGTCACGGACGTACCTCCTGGTAGGGAAGAGCCGGCGGGTTGGCGAGAGCGCGGCCAGCGGGTCACACGACACCGCCGGCCGCGGCTGTTGGGTCAGCCGTCCCCGAAGGGGGTGGGGTCGGCCGTCAGTGGGGTACGCGTTGCACAGCGGCAGGCGCGTGCCTGGGGGGTGGCCGTGGCACCGGCCCCGGAAGGGGGCTGCTCTTCGGCCTCGGGAATGTCGTCAGCGGCAACGGCCGGGACGGGCGCGGAGGTGGCGTCGGCGGTCACCGTGAGCGTGGTGGACCAGGCGACGAGGGCCAGGCCCACCACGTTCGCGGCGGTCATCAGGACGCCGGGCAGGACGCCGTTCGGGGCACGGTGGCGGGCGGCGGCGCTGCGGGCGCGTAACGCGGGGGTGCTCATGCTGCCGGCCGCTGCGTGCGCGTCGTTCGCCTTATAGCCAGGCGCTGCTCCGTGCCGCCGGGCAGGCGCACCCACAAGTACGCGGCATCGGCGTCCACGCCGTTCCATCCGCTCCCGACCTGGACGACTTCGCCCTCGTGCAGCTCGGGCTGTTCGCGGGTGCCGGGCTCGGGGAGGGTCCACCCCTCCACCCAGTCGCCGATGGTGAACGGGGCGGGCACGGACCGGGCCGGTTGGGCAGCGGTCTTGGCCGTGCGCGCCCGGCTCACCGGGACCCCTTGGCGGGGGCGGGGGTGGAGAACAGTTCGACGTACAGGGCGAGGGTGCTCGTGCCCCACGTGCTGGCGTCGTCGCCGTGGTTGCGAACGAACTGGCGTGCGGGGTGAGGGGGCCGCCCCTGGTTGCCGGTGCTGCTTGTGGTGCTCGGGCTCGTCTTCATAGTCGGCCTCGGCGTGCTCGCGTCGTATGGGGAGGAGGGCGGCCCCGCTCGCCCCTGGGGGGACGAAGGGGGGCGGGGCCACCCTCGGGAGGGCGCGACAGTGCATCGCGAGTGATCACGAATTGACGCACGGTCACGACGTCCTCGGGGGCTAGCATGCTCGTTTTGACGGTCGCTGCGCAATAAGGCGAAGCAAATCTCAAAAGATGCGAACTGCCGTACGCATGTGCCGAGTTACGTCAATGACGAACCGGCTTGCACCACTGACGAACCGGGATACGCCAATGACGTACCGCCGCACACCAACGTCATGCCACACTGCGCGCATGACGCAGACACGTGCGACACCGACTGTCAAGAGACGGCGCGTCGGCGCTCAGCTGCGGCGCTACCGCGAGGCCGCAAAGATGAAGACGGGCGATGCGGCGAAGGCGATGGGCTGGGACAACGCCCGGCTGAGCCGCACTGAGCGCGGACTCCAGCGGGTCAGCGCTGACGAGGTCTACGCCCTGGCGAAGGTGTACGGCGTGGACGATCACGCCGCCCTCGTGGAGATCGCCCGAGTTGCGGAAGAGCCGCCGGACATCGGTTGGTGGATGCCGTACCGGGGGTTGATGACGCAGGAGTACATCGACTTCATCACCCTCGAATCCGAGGCCGAGACCATCCGCATCTGGCATGCCGGTCTGGTTGGCGGCCTACTCCAGACCCCGGCATACGCCCGTGAGATCGCCGCGACGTCGGTCACGCCGATGTCCCTTGAGATGTCCGAGCGGCTGGTGTCCGCGCGCATGGCCCGGCAGGAAGTGTTCAGCCGGCCGGGGAAGCCAGTGCACTACTCCGCTCTTGTGCCGGAAGCGGCATTCCACCAGCGCTTCGCGGCAGGGCAGGCGGTCCTGCGTGACCAGCTGACGCGCCTGCTCGACGCCTCCGAGGCCGCCCACATCGACATCCGCGTGGTGCCCCTCACCGCTCTCCCGCACCCCGGCAACGGCGGGAACTTCACTCTTCTGACCTTCGGCCACCCGTGGAATCCCGTGGTCTCCGTGGACCACAACCGAGGCGGCAGCACGCTGGAAGACCCGGCAGAAGTCGACGTGTTCGAAGCCATGTACGCCCGCATTGAGGATGCTGCGCTTTCCGTGGACTCGTCCCGGGATCTCATCACCACCTATCTGGAAGGAACCCGCACGTGAGCACCAGCCACCAGCACGAAGGCTCCGAGGTCGCCATGGCTTCCCTCGGCTGGTATAAGTCCAGTTACAGCAGCGGCGACAGCGGCCAGTGCCTGGAGGTCGCACCCACCCCAGGCGTTCTGTACGTCCGCGACTCCAAGGCCAGCGGGCGCGGCCCGGTCCTGCACTTCCCGGCCGCCGCCTGGTCCTCGTTCATCACCGAAGTTAGGGACGGAAACACCCCGGCCGACACCGCGGTGTAGGCGGCGCTTTGCCGTTCCCGCCGAGGCATTCGCCGCGGTGGTCGACGCACTACGAAGGGGGACGCGCTTCGGCGGCGGCTTCGGCGGCGGCTTCCGCGAGTTCAACGTGGTGCAAGGGGAACCGTGCGCGGTGATCCACCGATAGCCGATCCCTGCGGCATGGCCTGCTGACCAGTGCAGCAGTGCGGGCCGCCACCTCACCAGGTGGCGGCCCGCACTGCGCTCACTCGTCGCCGAGATCCGGGCTCCAGACGGCTGGCCCGCCGCCGCGCCACTCGATCAGCAGCGCATCGTCCAGCCGGACGTCGTCCGGGTCCAGGCCGGCCCGCCGCAGGAACTCCAGAAGATCACCGGGGCCCAGGGCGCGGCCGAGGATCTCACCGTCGCAGCGGACGCGGCGCCCGCCCTGGGCGTCCGGCGGATAGACGATCACACGCAGAGCAGGGCTCATCCCTCCACCCTGCCGCTGGCCGGTCACTCCAGCACTCCGAGGGCAGCATCGGGCCGGCAGTGCGGGCAGGCGGGTACTCCCTCGGCAAGGGCCCGGCGCGCCTCCTCGCTGCCCAGGGCCGAGCAGCGTTTTCCTGCGTCCCAGCACGACCCCGCGTGGACGCGGACCGGGAGCCGGCCTACGCCGATGCCGCGCTCGATCAGCCACGCGGGCGGCTCGGGCAGGGGACGCCGACGCGCGGCGAGGGCTTCGCGCTCTTCCGCGGTGCTCAGTGCCCGCTCGGCCCGGCCCAGCTCGGCCCGCAGGTACGTGACCACGGTTCGCAGGCGCGGCAGATCAGGAGGCAACTCGGACACATGTTCTATTCTATGCCCGAGTGCAGGACCCCCACCAGGACGGACCCCCATGGCCACACCCGCCCCGCGTCCCACGCCCGCGATCTGGGCGCCCTCCCAGACCGGGCCGTGCGCACGCTGCCATCTTCTCTGCACTAGTCAAGCCGAGCTGATCTGAACGGCATCAGTCGTAGCCAGCCAGCGCCAGTGGATGGGGAGGTGTCAAGAGTTGTGCTCCGTCACCGCGGGAGTGTGCTGGTCGGGCAGTTCTGCGAGCGCCATGACGGCGGCTTCGCGGACGTAGTCCACGGGATGTTGTCGGTAGGGCTCGATCATCGGGTGGGCGTCTGGGTCACGGGTGGAGCCGAGAATGCCGAGGGCGTGCTCGAGGAGGGGTGCGGTCATCGTGTGGAGGCACGGTGCTAGCCCGGCGACCAGGTGGAGCGGCAGATCTCTGCGTTCGAAGGCGTTGCCGATGGCGTTGAGGGCGCTCTCTCGGACGGCGTCGTCTGGGTCCTCGATCGTGGCGGTGAGTAAGCGTGCGACGGCGGTTTCTGCCTCGTGCTGCGTCAGGCTGGGCCAACGCAAGATGTCGCCGAGCTGCTCGGCGGCAGCGTCGCGATCCCGGGCGTTGGGGGCATTCAGGTCGGCGAGGAGGGCCGGGGGCAGGTTCATGCGGCCACCGTGTCATGCCGTTCGACGTGCTGGCCACGTTCGAAGTGGGCGCCGGCCCGGACCAGGGCGACGAGCCATAGATCATGAGCATTGCTCGTGGATGGGCGACGGTCACGGCCTGGGACTCCCGAAGCCACGGCGAGCCGCAAAGTAGCGATCTAACCGCAGGTCAGGCCGCCCGGACTCCACGGTTCCATCAGGCTTGATCCTCCGCCCCGGGTGTCCTTCTGACCGAGTGGTGGCTGCGGACCGGGTGCGGAGATCGGTTGCTCCGTGGAGTTGGCGATGACCGGCTCGCGGTGGTGCTCGGCCAGGACGTCGAGCATGGCGCGGTCCTTCGGTGGTCTGGGGTGTCGATGCCCCGCTCGATCAGGTGCAGGCCGATCTTCCGTGTTTGCAGGTCTACGCCGGGGGGTTATAGCTGGGTGGCCGTGCGGATGAGTTGGGCGAGGGCGCGGGAGCGGCTGTGTGGGGGCCAGGCTATGTGGGTGATGACGGGGGGTGCGTCGGTGAGGGGGACGGCGGTGTGTTCGGCCCATAGCCAGGCGCGGGAGGAGTCGGGGCAGATGGCCGTGGTGCGTCCGAGGGCGATCAGGTGGGCCAGTTGGGTCTGGTCGCGGATCTCGGGGCCGGGGCCGGGAGGGTAGGCGCCGTTGCGGGGCCAGCGGGCGAGCGGAAGATCAGGGACGTCGGTGACGTCGGCCAGGGACAAGGCCTTGTGCGTGGCGAGGGGGTGCCTGGCGGGCAGGACGGCGATCCGTCCCTCGGTCAGTAGTTCCTCGCTGTCGAACCCGGCGAGGGAGTTGAACGGCGTGTGCAGGAGTGCCACGTCGGCGCGGCCGTCGCGCAGCAGTATTTCCTGTTCGCCGATGCCGCATGGCAGCACTTCGATCTCGGCGGCGTCGGGCTGGGCCGCGTAGGCGTCGAGAAGCCTCCGCAGTAGTTCTTTAGACGCGGCGGCCTTGACCGCCAGCACCAGGCGATCGCGGGCGCCACCTGGATGATCGGCGCCGCCGGCGCGACGGGTGCGGCGGGCGGCGGCGGTGGTCGCGTGCAGGGCGGCGCGGCCCTCGTGCAGCAGGACCTCTCCGGCGCCGGTCAGCGAGACGCCGCGGCGGTCGCGGTCCAGTAGCGAGACGCCGAGGCGCCGTTCGAGCTGCTGGATCGCCCGGGACAGCGGTGGCTGGGCGATGCCGAGGCGCTCGGCGGCTCGGCCGAAGTGCAGTTCCTCGGCGACGGCCACGAAGTACCTCAGCTCGCGGGTCTCCAGGGTGTCCATGCCC
>NZ_JAGGOY010000144.1 GCF_018614095.1 Streptomyces sp. ISL-87
ACCTATCGTGTCCCGGCACATACGGCCATGTAATGGCCGGCACGACAGATCTGCCGTGCTGCTGAATCTGGCGATGTGCGCTGCCCGATCGCCGCGCCCCGGCAGTGCCGTTCCGTTCACGGCGCTCCGTCGCAGCAACCCGGCCACGTCCGGGCCGTGCGCCGCCGGAGGGGGCATGCGCACGGCGTGGCGGGGTCGGGGCGCCGGGGGGCTGGGTCATGATCGGCCGCGTGAAGACTTCCGGACGTCTGGCCGCCTTCGCGGTCGCGGGCCTGCTCGTCGCACTCCCTGCGTGCTCGGGGTCCGACGGCCGTGGCGGCGGTGGGGCGGGTGCTCGTACCGGCGCAGAGGCGAGGGCGGGTGCTCGTACCGGCGCGGACACTGCTCGGACGGGGGCGGCCGGCACGGTGTTCCGGGGTGGGCACCCCGCTGCCGCAGGTGCCGGTGACCGGTACTTCCCGGAGCTCGGCAACGGCGGCTACGACGTCACCCACTACGCCCTGACCCTGGACTACGACCCCGGCAGCGGCCACCTGGAGGGCACTGCGGAGATCACCGCGAAGGCCACCGAGGACCTCAGCGCCTTCAATTTCGACCTCCTCGGCTTGGAGGTGCTGAGCGCCACCGTCGACGGCCGCAAGGCGGGGGTTCGGCAGGACGGGCAGGAGCTGACGCTGCAGCCGCGCGATCACCTCAGGAAGGGCGCCGCCTTCCGCGCGGTCGTGCACTACGCGGGCACGCCGGAGTCGATCACCCACGACCACGGGTGGCGCGAAGGCTGGTTGAGGACGGACAACGGAGCGGTCGCGTTCGGTGAGCCGACAGGTTCGATGTCCTGGTTCCCGGGCAACCATCACCCCTCGGACAAGGCCTCGTACGACATCACCGTCTCGGTCCCCAAGGGGTTGCAGGCGATCTCCAACGGGCAGCTGCGCGCCCGGCGCACCAGCGGCGACCGCGCCACCTTCCACTGGCACCAGGCCGAGCCCATGGCCAGCTATGTGGCGACGGTGGCCATCGGCAGCTACGACATCAGGACCTCCCGGACCCGATCGGGCGTCCCGGTCGTGTCGGCGATGGACACGACCGCGAGCGTGGACGAGGACGGAGCGGTCCTCGGCCGGTTCCCCGAGATCATGGAATGGGCCGAGGGGAGGTTCGGTCCCTACCCCTTCTCCGCCGCCGGGGTGATCGTCGATCAGGCGGCCGATGTGCCCTACGCCCTGGAGACCCAGACCAGGCCGACCATTCCGGCCGACGTGTTCCACACCACCAACGTGGTGCACGAACTGGCCCACCAGTGGTTCGGCAACTCCGTCACCCCGCGGACCTGGCGGGACATGTGGCTCAACGAGGGCTTCGCGACCTATGCGGAGTGGCTGTGGACCGAGGACCACGGCGGGGCCAGCGCCCAGGAGCACTTCGACCGCAACCACGCCAAGGCCGCGGACGACGACGCGTGGGACTTCCCGCCCGCCGAGCCGCCGAGCGCCTCCGACATCTCCGGCCAGCCGGTGTACGTGCGCGGCGCGATGGTGATCCACAGGATCCGCCAGACCGTAGGCGACGAGGCCTTCCGTACCCTGGTGCGGGGCTGGACCCTGAGCCACCGCCACGGCTACGCCTCCACGGCCGACTTCACCGCGTACGCGGAGGCCAAGACCGGCCGGGACCTCGACTCGATCTGGGACTCGTGGCTCGACGGCGACGGTAAGCCCGCGTGATGGGTCGACGCGGTGTCAGGTCTTGATGCGCCGGCGGGCGGTCTCGACGAGCTTCATGTACTTGTTCCAGTTCCACACGGGCCCGGGGTCCTCGTGAGTGGACTCCGGGACCTCGATGTGGCCCAGGATGTGGTCCCGGTCGACCGGCACGTCGTACTTCGCGCAGATCGTGGCCGTGAGCACGGCGGATGCCTCGTACATCCCGTCGGTGTAAACAGGCTGGTCGATCCAGCCTTCGTGCTCGATACCGATGCTCCGGTGGTTGTACCAAACACTGCCGGAGTGCCAGGCGACGTCGCGCTCGCGCACGCACTGGGCGATCCGGGTGCCGGTTGAGCTGATCACGTAGTGCGCGGACACGCCCTCGGTGGGGTCCTTGAACATGGCGAGCATCATCGGCAAGGTGTCCGTTGTCAGGTGAATGACGACGTATTCGATGGGATACGCCTCGGGACGGTCGGAGGGCGTGTAGTTGGACTCGGAGGCCTTGACCCACACGGCGGGGGCGTAGTCCAACAGGGCCTCCCGCCGCCGGGCCGCGGGAGGCCCGGCGGCGGCGACGGGGGCCTTGCGCACCCGGCTCGGCAGCGCAGCCTTCACCTTCTCCTCGGGCCCCATCAGCCGGGGCAGCCCGAGAGCGGCCAGAGCCGTACCCCCCGCGCCGGCAGCACCCCACAACAGCCGTCGGCGGCTGAGCGGACTGTCTTCCATGGCCACTCCTCACGAGGTCGAGCAGACGGAGGACGACACGCCGTGAATCGTGACATCACGATACATAGGCCGCGCATCCCGCAATCTGATCCTTCACCAGTGTCCGCACCCCAGCAAGCCGATCCCCCACCAATCGGCGCACACCCGTGCTCCTGACCGGGACCGTCCCCGTCGGCAGGCGCCGCCCGGCAGGGGCGGGCGACGACGGGAACGGCCGCGTTCGTGCGCCGTGCCCGCGCCTCCAGGAACCCGCCGGTCAGGACGAACAGCGGTACGCCGACCGGGGCTCGTCGGCCTCGGGGACGTCCTGCGTCCGGGCAACTACCGGGCCGTCGACCGTCTCCGGCAGCTGGGTGTGGAGCCGATCCTGGCAGGCCGGCCCGCCGACGCCCGGGCCCGCAGCGCCCAGGGAGGAAGCGAGCGATGGCCGATTCCGCTCGACGGGAAGTGGCGGAGGGCTGGCGGCCGACGCGTCCGCGCCTGCGCGAGGCGTACCTGACCGTGGCCGATACCGTGATCGCGACCGGGCCGGTGGGCGACACACGTCGCTCAGACTTCGCGGCGACGCCCCGCCCGCGGCGACATTTTGGACCAGGCGACCGACCCGCCCCTGGGTGCCCGCGTCGCGGCGAGGACGCCGGCGCCGGCCTGCACCGGTTGACCGAAGCTCTGGCCCGCAGTGCCCGCCTCGATCCCGACCACCTCGCCGACGCCCTGCTGACCCGCCTCGAAGTGGCCCCCGGCGCCCACGACGACATCGCCTTGGTCGTCGTGCGCCTATGACCCCGCGCAACGACCACCTTGGTGTCACCAATTGATCGCAAGGATCGCGTCAGCCGCGGAATGCCCCTCCGCTGAGGTGGCCAGGGGAAGCTCCGTCCAGACGGCCTTGCCGTCCCGGGTGTAGCGGGTACCCCACCGTTCGGTGAGCGCCACCAGGAAGAGACCGCGCCCGCCCTCAGCTTGTTCTTTATCTACCAAGATCTTCCAGGTCTGCCGATGGCGTTGAGGGTCTCGGGGCGTTTGACGGTTTTGCCGACGTCGTAGCGAGGTGCCCGGTGCTTGTTCTTGGCGCCGGGCGGACGTCCGGGGCCAGTGCCGGTGGGTTTGGGAACATGGGTCGGGCAGGCGAGATGAGCGCGGATGTTCCTGAACCCCCGGCGGACCCGGGCCGGGGTGAGTCGGTCGGTGGCAGTGGGTTTCTCCCAGGGCCGGCGGAGGTCCTCGGCGAGCGGACGGGCAAGCCGGAGCTGGGTGTGGGCGACGATCAGGATCCAGGTCCAGCGGTCCGCCGCCTCGGGAGCACGGAGCTTCGGGGTGGTCCAGCCGAGTGTCTGTTTCGCGAAGCGGAAGGTGTGCTCCAAATCGAAGCGGCGTAGGAATGCCCGCCAGCAACGGTCGACATCGTCCGGGGCGGCGCCGGTCTTCGAGGACCACAGCCACACGGGTGGGGCGTCACGTTCTTTCGATAGGTGCTCGACCTCCAGACGGATCAACGTTCCCTCGACCAAGGGAAGTTCACCATCGTGGTCGAGCCAGGCCGAGCGGTGGGTGAGTCGGGGGTGGACGCGGTCCCATGCCTGAGTTCTGGCCTTGCCGTAGTTGCTGGTGTCGGTGGCCGTGGTGATCGCGGGCTCGGGCCAGGTCTCTGGCTTGGTGAAGTGGAACTCCGGTCCGTGCTTGGGTGGCCGGCCGTTGATGCCGTGCATCCTCGGCGGTTTCGGCAGGCGCATAACGCGGCCGGAGCGGACTCGACCGACCAGCTCGACCGGGAGATCGCGCAGGACCCAGGCCAGGCGGGTGACGTCGTATCCGGCATCGCTGACGATCACGATGTCCGGGGCGCCGGCCTGCCACTGGCCCGCGGCGATCAGTCGTTCGACGACACCTCGCAGCTGGTCGGCGGTGACGGCGGTCGCATCGTCCACCGGTCCGAGCCGGACCGCGTCCAGAATTGCGGTCCAGGAGGTGGCGCCCGGCTCCAGCACGGCGACGAAGGAGTAGGGCCAGCCCGGGATGAACTGGGAGGCTGTCTTCGCGCGGCCGTAGACGTGGCAGAACAGCCGCTCGGCCGAGCAGGGAGCGTCCGAGCGAAGCCACGGCGACACATCGACCGCGAGCACCAGCCGCCCGCCCGTCGAAGCGGTGCAGCGGTAGCCCGGCCAGCACCGTCCGCAGCCGGTCCAAGTCGATCCGGCCCTGGTTCAAGCCGCCGTACATCGCTCCATGCCCACGACGGTGCTCAGGCAGCAGCGTCAAGTCCACCGGGGATTTCACCGCACCGTCCGCACACAGCACGGCGTCCACCAACTCGAACAACTCGTCGCGCCGAGCGGTCAGACACTCGTAGAACTCGCCCCGGAAACGTGACGCTTCCGCGAACGCTTCCCTCCGGACATCACCAGGCAGCAGACTCACCCTCACGGCCTTCGTCTTGGTCACGTGCACCTTGGTCGGAGCACATGATCTGATGGAGGTCGCCCCCGCGTCCGGTGAATGCCCAGGTGAGCGACCCAGTTCGAGACGCCGTTCGAGGCTGGAATGTTGCGTGCCAGTGAACCTTGACCGATGGCCACCGCAGAATGATCACGGTCCCCCAGTGATGACGGCTGCCTTATACATCAATGGTGTTTCGAGCGTGCTCGACAAACTGACTGCGCTTCGAGGCAGCGTGGTCCAGGAAACGCCTGATCCGCTGGGACTCGGGCACGGCGACGGGGCTGCCAGGACTCTGCCCCAGGGTGGCCGAGTGGACGGCGGCGATGCAGGCCGAGAGTGATCGGGAAAGCTCTTCCGCCATGCGCGCCAGTTTCTCCGGCCCTTCGATCTCCACCGTCGCTTGAGCGCCTGCAAGCCCGTCGTGGAGCATTGCGCGGGCTTGGACGACACGGTCGCGAGTAGTGTCGAGACCGGCATTTGGCCTGATCAACTCGGCATCAACATCCTTCAGCATCTTGTACACCTCGTCCGCCTTGGCGGTGAACGCCGAGTAGGCGTCGCGGCGAAGCTGCCTGCGCCAGTGCCGATGCTCTGCCCGGACCTGGCGTTGCGCTGACATGCCTGCGACAGCGGCCGCAAGCGTCGTACCGGCCACGCCTACGGCGGCACCCACGACCGCGGCTATCCCTGAATCCATACGGGGATTCTGACCGCCGCGAACCATGCACGGAGGCAGTTTCGTATCCCAGCAACGGCATACCTGCGGACGTAGCACCGTCCAGACCTCGATGGCACACGCTCAAGGTTCACTGTCATGGGTCACGGAAGATAAAGAACAAGGTCAGTGCCTGTACCAAGGCGGCGCCGCGTGACCCCGGTGCCGCGCTCGGACGCTTCACCCCGCGCCCGGTTCCGCCCGCCATCACGGTGGCCGACTTGAGACCGCAGGCCACGAACGGGACCGGAAAGGACTGCGCGCCACTCACTGACCGGCCACCACATCACTGACCGGTAATCTCCCCACCCCCGGTCACACACCCGAAAGCAGCCAAACCGCAGGCAGAGCCCAGCTCCAACCACACCGGCTGTGAACCACCACGGGGCCAGGTGTGAGCATGTCCGCGCCTTCGGCCGGCCGGGTCATTCTTGGTCCGTCCGGCCCCGCAGCCGAGCCGCGCTCTTCGACTGCGGGCAGGCTGGCATCAGGGGGCTGGCGCGAGCACAGAGGAGGATCCCCAGTGGTGCTGCGGCCTCCGGTACAGCCAATGCTGGCGCAGGCCGCCGAGACGCTCCCGCCTCCCGGGGTGCTCCGGGATCCGGCCTACGAGCAGAAGTTCGACGGTTCTCCAGACACTCAAATGTGTCTCACCTACTGGTGCCGTCGTTTCAGGAGCCTGTGCGCGAGGGTGGCCACGGGAGTTTGGGCGCGTTCTTCGTCGTACACATGACGATGTGCGACCCGTTTCTTCAGGTGAAGGCGATCGGTACGTTGCGCGGGGTTCCGTCCTTGGCGACGTAGGCCAGGCGGGTCACGTTACGGGCTAGCAGCTCCTGGCTGATCGGGCGGTTCAGAACCTCGATGATCTCGTTCGGCTGCATGGTTCGGTTCCTCCTTCTCAGCGCAGTTGCTCGGCCAGCCCGACGATGATGCCCTCCGGGCCGCGGATGTAGCAGAGCAGATAGCTGTCCTCGAACCGGGCGATCTTGCCGACGAGTTCGGCGCCGTGAGGGCGCAGGCGGGCAACGGTGTCCTCGAAGTCGTCGACGGCGAACATGACGCGGTGCGTGCCCATAATGTTGTGCGGCCGGTTGCGCGGCCCGGCGCTGATCACCGCGGGGCTGCGGTACTTCGCCAGCTCGAGCCGGCTGTGACCGTCCGGGGTCCGGACCATCGCGATGTCACAGCGGACGCCGTCGAGTCCGGTGCACTGGTCGGCGAAGAGGCCCTCGACCTCCGCCCTGCCCTCCAGCTCCATACCGAGTTCCACGAAGAACGCGATGGCGGCGTCCATGCCCTCGACGACGATGCCGACGTTGTCCATCCGCTGAATCGCCATGCTGGTTTCTCCTTCTTCCTCGTGCGGCCGGTGGTGGCCGCTGATGTCCCTGGGACGGAGCCGGTGGCACGTTCTCGACATCCGCAGACCCCGTACTCAGTCGTGTCCCCAAACCTGCTCAGTTGATCTACCCACCTATGGAGTGATCTTGATCGGCGTGTTGAACTGGTGTCGGCCTGTGGGTGGAGAGCCTGGGCGTGCCTGACGGTCGGCCTGCTCGGAGGTCCGGATGCTCACGCGAATGAGGAAGACGTGGACGCTCAGGCTCTACGTCGCCAGGTCGGTTACGACGAGTTCGGCAGCGCGAAGGGGGTCGCCGTCCGCGCGTGCGAGCAGTGCCTCGACGTCGTAGATCGACGACCCGAAGGTGGCAACGAGGCTGAGGGACAGGTCCCGGTCGAAGCGCTCCATGTAGACGGCGGCGTCCAGGTCGGGGCGGAGCTGGTGGAGCGCGGAGACCAGGTCCAAGGCGGAGGCGTCCAACTGGGCCCGGTGCACCGGGTCGCAGGCGTTCACGGCAGCGGTGACCCCGGCGCCGTCGGGCTCGTACTCCAGCAGAGCCGGCAGCAGCTCGGGGACACCCATGATCTGCGCCGCGCTGAATGTGTGGACGTGCGCGCCCTCGGGATTGTCGAGCAGCTCCGCCAGCAGCGGGACGGTACGGGGATCGTGTCGCCGGGCCAGCCCGCGGATGCCTTCCTCACGGGCATCGGCATTCTCGTCGGTCGTCCGCTCCCAGAGCGCGGCCCGGATCGCGGGACTGTCGACCTCAGCCTGGAAGCCCAGGGTGAACGTCGCCCAGTTGCGGACATCAGGGTCCTGGTCGCGGGTCAGCTTGATGAGTGCGCGGATGTCCGGTCCGTCCGCCAGCCCCGTGATGACCCCTGCAAACGAGCTGGCCACTTGCCTGCGGACCTCGGCGTCAGGATGCCCGGCGAGGGAAACGAGAACGGGGACGGCGCGCTGGTCGTACGTCCTTTCGATCGCGCGCGCCAGGGACCACAGCACGCGGCCCTCGGTTTCCCGCTCCGAGTGGGCGACCAGTGCGGTCGCCGTCTCAGCACGGACCGCCTCGTTTTGATCGCTTGCATTGCCCAGCAGGTCACAGCCTGTCTCGCGCTCGATCAGATCATCGGAACCGATCAGCTCCAGGCCGATCTGCAGCGCCCCCGCCCAGTCAGCGGCCGCCCGCCACAGCAGCGTTCCGCACTCGTCCCAGTCATCCGTCTCGACAGCGGCACGCGCCGCCGCCAGCGCCTGCCCGACCAGCTCCGCCACCGTGCCCGTTTCCATCCGGGCATTCTGGTGCACGAACCGCGAATACACGTGGGAATTGTCAGAGGCAGGGAACGGCAGCACACACCGCCGACAAGCGAAGGGCAACCACGGCGGACGGCCGAAGGCCATCGACGACGACATGCTCCGTGTCTACTAGGCCGACAGCATCTGGCCCCCCACCCTCACCACATGGTCCAAAACCGGAACAGCTGAGGAAGACAAGCAGCTCTGGCCGATTTCAAGGCTGTGACCGCGCTTCCGTGATGACTACGGCTGGATGAGGATTCGGGCTCTCAGAACGTGGAACGAGGCTCGGCCGTACATCTGCCGCTTGATCGTTTTGATGCAGCTGACGTGGCCTTCCACGACGTCGGAGCTGTATTGCAGGGTTAGGCCCGCGGTGACGGCGTCGATGTCGAACTTCATGAACCGGGCGAATCCGCGGATCGGCTGGGGCGCGTCACGCTCCACTTCGCTGATCCAGTCGGGCAACAAGTGACCTGTGCGTTCGCGGACCAGGGCGGTGAACCGCTGCGCGATCTCGCGGGCGCGGGCGAAGTCTGGGCAGGCCAGGCAGACGTCGCTGAGCCGGACCTCGTCGTCTTCACTCAACGACTCAGGGCGGCGCATGATCCAGGATGTGATCGCGCGTGAGCTCGGAGTCGGTGCGGTTGGGGGTATGGCAGTGCCGTCTCGGAGCGTCGCGACGTATCGGCGGACGGTCTGAACGGCGCCCCCGAATCCACGCTCGCGGACTTCGCGGAAGAGCCGGCTGGCGTCCGTGTAACCGTTGAAGAACCGGGCTTGCAGGTATGGGTGGAAGGGGGTGAGGAGCCCCGTTCGACGATGCCGGGCGGACTCGATGAGCACGGCGACATCGGTGTCCCGGAAATGCCGCACCGTTTTGCGGTCCATGCCCAAGCGGCGCGCGATCGCGCTGATCGTCCATCCTTTGTCCACCAGCTCGAGGATGTCGGCGTGCCGGTGGAGGGTTCGCTCGACGATGGCGGTCTTCGGTAGCGCGGCCGGCTGATCCGGCACCCAGGTGTCAGGAACCGGCGCGTCAGGTTGAGCCCGCTCTTGGGCGTGTTTCCGCAGGCAGCTGCGGTGCTGGTGACATGTCTTCTCCACCACAACGGACAGGTTCTGCAGCAGATGCCACCGGTCGGCCACCTCGATCGCCCCGGTGCCGGCCTGCTTGATCTCGCGTGTGTAGCTGGTGGCCCGGTCCCGGCAGATGACCTCCGCTCCGGGATGGGCCTCCAGCCAGGCAAGGAAGGTCTCCGAGCTGCGGTCGGGCAGAACATCGAACGGCCTGCCCTGTTCCACGTCCACGAGCACCGTTGCGTAGGTGTGGCCACGCCGGAAGGCGCGAAGTCATCCACCCCCAGGATCCGCGGGGCCCGGGCCGGGACCACCGGCGCTGAGAGCAGGCGAATGAGTGACGTCCGTCGGCCGGACAACGCCAGCCGTCGGCAGAGACGTTCTCCCGGACGGCCCCCAAGCTCCACGGCCACGAGACGGGCAAGGTCACGCATGGCCACAGACGACTGACCGTGTGACCTCGTGAAACCTTCGATCTGCTCAACGAAAGTCCGTCGGCGGCACATCGGCACGTCACAGAGGAACCGCCTCACCCGCAGTCGGACGAAGACCTCTCGACCGCCGTCAGGCTGGTCAGCCAGCCGCCGCCAGTACCGGCTGTGGACCCTTCGTGCACCGTTGCCACAGTCCCGACAACGCCCAGGAGGACCAGTGCCAACCGCGTCCACAACAGGGTGCGGCCCGCGACATGCAACCGCTCGATCCTCAGCTCGATCCCCGGAAACAGGACATCCGACAGCTCACGCAACCCCATACAGAAGTCTTGCCGCGACGAAACGATCCGGCATGCCAGCCCCTGCGGTCGCGATCAGCCTGAGCAGCGCGGGACTCCGTGCACATATCCTGAGCTGATGTACGAGACCTCAGCGGCTCTGGCGACCGCCCGCTGGCCGCTCGCCGCGTCCGCGGAGACCGACGGGCTGCGGGAACTGGCTGACGACGACGGGCTCACCGGGTTCATGCCGCCGGCGCTGCCCGACGCGGCCTGGGTGCTCCACTCCATGTACGAACACGAACTCGGGCCCTTCGACATCTCGTACGTCGAGTACCAGCGGGCCTTCCTGAACAGCAAGAGCGCCGGCCCCGAGATCATCCCGGGCCTAGACCCCGCGGAGGTATTCGCCGATCCCTCGGACACCTTCGCCCCGTCGAGAGGCGAGCACCCTGGACCACGCTGGCGCCGCCTGCGCTGGGCAGAGCTCGCCCGGCGGACCGGAGATCCCGTGGCCGCCGAGGGCCGCCTGCCCTGCCACACGTCCTTCCCTTCGCTCCGCGAGCCGGGCGGCTGGCCGGTCGGCATCACCGGTCCGTCCGAGGGCAGCCTGAACCGTGCCGACTGGAACCGGCTGATCGAGATCCTCACCGAGCACAGCCCTCAGGGCGCGGACACCCGCTGCCTCGCCTACTACACCCCGCTGGGCCAAGGGGCCGAGGACTTCGACAACCTGCACGTCCGGGCCGGCCGGCTCGCGGACGCCAAGGCCTTGTACGACCACCCCGACGAAGAGTGGTGGACGCCGTCCAACCTCTGGGCCCACGACCGGTCCTGGGTCCTGTGCACGGACTACGACTTGTGGGCCACTAAGCTCGCCGGCCCGGCCCCACTCGTCGAAGCCCTCCTCGACGACTCGGAGATCGAGGCCGTACGACTGCCCTGGGCCCGCTGATTCGACCGCCCGACGTGGGAACGGCCAGGCCGTGACGAATGGCGCCTGCAGTTGGCCGCACCGGACTTGAGTTGGCCGATCGCGCTCAGCGTCAGCTACGAGGTTCTGACCGCGCTTCTGCGAAGGTCCGCCTGCCAGTGGCCACGAGTGCTTTGTACGCGGAGTCCCCGCTGCTCAGGCGGCTACCCGGTCTGCACGTGGGCCGCCTTTCTGGCGTAGTCATCACGGAAGCGCGGTCACAGCCGCGATTGGCTCTGCCCGGAGTTCCATGAATGGCTTGCTCGCGCGTTGGCCGAGGGGGGCCGGTCGGTAGGATCTGCTGGTGACGAATGAGCCCGTGGTCCAACTTCCGGAAGCCGAGTATCGCGACGTGTGGGACCGCTTCTACGCGGAGTTCGCCTTTCGGCCCGGCATGAACCCAGCCACATGGCCGGCGATCAAGGAGCCCGTCAACTCGGTCACTTGGAGCTTGAGCTCCTTGGACGATGACCCGGCCTATGAGCGGCTCGACCGACTTGTTGAGGTGGTCGAGCAGGCACTGACGGCCTGCGTTCCTCCGCAAGACACATTGTTCGCGCTGGACTGGCAACACGTCTCGTTCCGCTTCTCACCGCATCTCGTTGGAGGCTCCGGGCGGGAGAGGTGGCCTTTGAGCCCGTATCCCGATGGCGACTACTACATCTACCTCTCAGAGGACTTCCTGACCGGCAGCTTCGGGCACCCCTGGGAGCAGTCACTGTGCCTATTTGGGCAGGATCTCCTCGATGTCGCATCAACGAACATCGATGGCATCCTGGGCCCTCCGGTCCGCAGGTCTGGCCTGCCTCCCCGTCGCGCGTAGGGCGTAGAAAGTTGTACCAGCTTTCAATCCACTCGAATATCGCGGTGCGGGTGACGGTCCGGTTGGGCCAGGGACGGGTCTGTACGGTCAA
>NZ_JAGGOY010000145.1 GCF_018614095.1 Streptomyces sp. ISL-87
GGTGTCGGCCTCCGGCGGGGTGGTTGCCGGGCGGGGGCGGCGGGTGGGGGCGCCCTCGCGGGGGGTGCGCGGGGTGCGGGTCGGGGCCGGGGGGAGCTGGCCCTTCAGGGGGCCCCACTCGTTCGGGTCCGGGACGCCCGGCGGGAGCATCTGGCGGCGCTTCGGGGCGTCCGGGTCGTGGGCCTCGCCCGGCTCCTTCGCGCCCGGCCAGGCCTTCGCGACGCGCGCGGCCAGGACGAAGTCCTTGCGCAGCGGGTGGCCTTCGAAGTTCTCCGGGAGGAGAAGGTGGACCAGGTGGGGGTGGTCCGTGAAAACGACCCCGAACATCTCGAAGGTCTCGCGCTCGTGCCACTCCGCGCCCGCGTAGATCGCGACCGCGGAGGGCAGGGAGGGCGCCGAGTGCGGGACCGTCGTGCGCAGGAGGAGGCGGCGTACCCGGTGGTTCTCCAGCGAGACGACGTGCGCGCAGACGCGGAAGCCCGTTCCCGGCTCGTCGACCGCGCTCAGCCAGTCGAAGTACGTGCAGCCCAGCTTGTCCCGGGCGATTTCCAGCGAGGAGATCCAGCTCCCGACCGGGACGTCCACCGTGAGGACGTCGTACGAGAACTCGGCCACGGCCTCCGCGCCGAAGATGGTGGCGGCGGCGTCGGGGAGGGAGTCGTACAGGTTCATGCGCGGGTCTCCCCCACCGGCGGAGGGGTGACCAGGCCGCTGGTCAGCTGGGCCGCCGACGGCCCCGACTGGTAGCGGTCCGCCAGCGACTCCCGAGCGATCTTCTCCTGGAGCTTGAGGATTCCCTGGAGCAGCGCCTCGGGGCGCGGCGGGCAGCCCGGCACGTAGACGTCGACCGGGATGATCTGGTCGACGCCCTTCGTCACCGAGTACGAGTCCCAGTACGGGCCGCCGCAGTTGGAGCAGGCGCCGAAGGAGATGACGTACTTCGGCTCCGGCATCTGCTCGTACAGCCGCTTGACCGCCGGGGCCATCTTGTCGGTGACGGTGCCCGAGACGATCATCAGGTCGGCCTGGCGCGGGCCGGGCGCGAACGGGATGACGCCGAGCCGGATGAAGTCGTGCCGGGCCATGGACGCGGCGATGAACTCGATCGCGCAGCAGGCGAGGCCGAAGTTGAAGACCCACAGGCTGTACCGGCGGCCCCAGTTCAGGACCACTTTCATGGGCTCGGGGGCGAGGCGGGAGAGCACTCCCAGGCGCTTCGGCTCCGGGAGCAGCTGAGGCTCGGCCGCTGGTGTCACGTCCATTCGAGGACGCCCTTCTTGTACGCGTAGAGCAGGCCGACGGCCAGGAAGCCGAGGAAGATGAACATCTCCACCAGCGTCGTGGCGCCGTAGCCGGCGGCGGCGAACACCGTCGCCCAGGGGAACAGGAAGATCGAGTCGACGGCGAAGATGACGTACAGGAAGGCGTAGACGTAGTAGCGGACCTGGGTGTGCGCCCAGCCCTCGCCCACAGGGTCCACGCCGCATTCGTAGGTCAGCAGCTTCTCGGGGGTCGGGACCATGGGCCGCAGCAGGCGGCCGGCGCCGAAGGCCCCGGCGACGAAAAGCACACCGAGGAGCGCGAGCAGGCCAACGACCGAATAACTCCGGAAGTAGTCCGCCGCGAGCACGGTTACGGTCGATACCGTTGGGTCGGGCACGTCCGTTCCTCGCTCCTCGGCCACTGTCGACGATCTGTTACGCACGGGAGTCTAGGGCCTGCCTCACACGGGGTGGGGTTATCCCCCGTTCACAGCACCCGGCCACCCCATGGCATCGGTGGGTCGCACTTGGCAGGCTGTGCCGCATGACCGTGATCAATCAAGCCCCGGACAATGACCGGCCTCCTCCCGTACGCGCCGCGCTCAGCGCCGTTACCTGGAAGGAGATTGCGTACCTGCTGAGCAATCTGCCGCTGGCGCTGGTCGGCTTTGTTTACACGGTTGGCATGGTGTCGACCGCGGGCGGTCTGTCGGTGACCGCGGTCGGACTTCCGTTGCTCGCATGCGGTCTTTTCTTGTCTCGCCAGTTGGGACGGCTGGACCGGGCCCGGGCGCGGGCGCTGTTGGGTGTACGGGTGGACGAGCCGACTCCGCTTCCCGGGCCGAAGCGGGCCGGCGGGTTTTTCCCCTGGCTGTGGACGAGCGTCAAGGATCCGGTGGCGTGGCGGACCGTGCTGTACGAGCTGGTACGGCTGCCGTGGGGGGTACTCACCTTCACGGTAGCGCTGACCGGGCTGTTCGTGCTGTGGCCGGTGCTGCCGTATGTGGCGCGGGGGCTGGCGAACGTGGACCGGGCGATGGTACGGGGGCTGCTGTCGCCGTCCGACGAGCTGGAGCGGCGGATCGCGGAGCTGGAGTCCGACCGGGGGGTGGTCGTGGACACCGCGGCGGCTGACCTGCGGCGCATCGAGCGGGATCTGCACGACGGGGCGCAGGCGCGGCTGGTGGCGCTGGCGATGGGGCTGGGCCTGGCGAAGGAGAAGCTGCTGGAGGACCCGGAGGGGGCGGCGGCGATGGTGGACGAGGCGCACGGGGAAGTGAAGCTGGCGCTCCAGGAACTGCGGGACCTGGCGCGGGGGATCCATCCGGCGGTGCTGACGGACCGGGGGCTGGATGCGGCGCTGTCGTCGGTGGCGTCGCGGTGCGTGGTGCCGGTGAAGGTGGCGGTGGATCTGCCGTCGCGGCCGGCGGAGGCGATCGAGGGCATCGCGTACTTCGTGGTGTCGGAGCTGTTGCAGAACGTGAGCAAGCACGCGGGGGCGGGGGCGCGGGGCGCGAGCGTGGAGGTGTGGCGGGCGGGGGCGCGGGTGCTGATCCGGGTTTCGGATGACGGCCGTGGCGGAGCGCGTGCGGTGGACGGGTCGGGGTTGGCGGGGCTCGCGGAGCGGCTTGGGGCGGTGGACGGGGTGCTGGTGGTGGACTCGCCGGATGGGGCGGGGACCGTGGCCACGGCCGAGCTGCCTTGGCGGGACCGGGGGGCGTAGGCCTCTGGCGGGGGTTTGGGGTCCCTGGGGCGCGGCTGGCCCGGGGGCCCTTTTGCGTGTGCGGGGGCCGTCCCGGGGGTGGGTGGGTCGTTCCGCTCGCGGGTGCCCTGCGGGCCGGCTTCCTGGGGCTCCGCCCCAGACCCCGCGCCTCAAACGCCGGCGGGGCTGGAGTGTGGTGCGGCGCCGCTGCCGCCGCGGCTCAACGCCGGCGGGGGCTGGAGTGTGGTGCGGCGCCGCTGCCGCCATGGCTCAACGCCGGCGGGGCTGGAGGGCGGCTGGGGTGGGGTTAACCCCCCGGGGGACAGGCCGACTCGCCGGATGGTTTGGGGGGAGGGGCGGGGTCAGGGTGGAGGGGTTGAGGGCTGGTCGGAAGGGTGGGATGGGGTTATGGGCAAGGGGATCGGGGTCGGTGGGGTGTTGCGGGGGCCTGTGGAGGGGCGGGTGTGGCGGGAGTTCGGGTATCTGGTGCTCGGGCTGCCGCTCAGCACGCTGTACTTCTCGCTCGCCATCACCGGTGTGAGCCTCGGCGCCGGGCTGCTCGTCACCTTCCTCGGGGTTCCCGTCCTCGCCGGGGTGCTCGCCATGTGCCGCGGGTTCGGGCGGCTGGAGCGGGCCCGGGTGCGCGGGCTGCTGCGCGTGGACGTCGCCGGTCCGGAGCCGGTCAAGGCCCGCGAGGGCGGGGCGCTCGTCGCGATGGGGGCGCTGCTCAAGAGCGGGAGCGCCTGGCGGCACGTGCTGTACTGCGTGATCCACTTTCCGTGGGCCGTGTTCGCCTTCAGCCTGGCGCTGGTGTTCTGGGCGTACGGGTGGGCCTTCCTGCTGTATCCCGTGTGGTGGTGGGTGTTCCCGGCGTATACCGATCAGCCCGGGCTGGAGCTCTTCCAGAAGGGTGATTACTCCTTCTACCTGGACTCCCCCGCCGAGATCGCCCTGGCCTGCCTTCTCGGTCTGGTGGTCACGCTGGCCACCCCCTGGGTGGTGCGGGCCCTGACCACCGTCGACCGGGTGCTGGTCAGCGCGCTGCTCGGGCCGTCCCGCCTCGCCCACCGGGTCAGCGAGCTGGAGTCCGACCGGGGCGTGGTGGTCGACACCGCGGCCGCCGACCTGCGGCGCATCGAGCGGGACCTGCACGACGGGGCGCAAGCGCGGCTCGTGGCGCTGGCCATGGATCTGGGGCTCGCGAAGGAGAAGCTGAACGAGGACCCGCAGGCCGCCGCCCGGATGGTGGACGAGGCACACGGAGAGGTGAAGATCGCCCTCCAGGAGCTGCGGGATCTGGCACGGGGCATCCATCCGGCGGTGCTGACCGACCGTGGCCTGGACGCGGCGCTGTCCTCGGTGGCCTCGCGGTGCGCCGTACCGGTGCGGGTGGCCGTGGATCTCCCGGCCCGGCCCACGGCGGCGATCGAGGGGATCGCGTACTTCACCGTGTCGGAGCTGCTGCAGAACGTCAGCAGGCATGCCCGGGCCCGCAGCGCGAGTGTCGACGTGTGGAAATCCAGGGACCGGCTGCTGCTCCAGGTCGCCGACGACGGGCGGGGCGGGGCGGGCACCCGGCCCGGGGGCGGGCTGGCCGGGCTCACCGAGCGACTGGACGCCGTGGACGGGGTGCTGGTCGTGGACTCTCCGGCAGGCGGCGGCACCACCGTCACCGCCGAGCTCCCCTGGCGCGTGTGAGGGTCCCCGTGGGGGCCGCCCGAGGAGCCGCCTGATTGGGCCGCCTGAGCGTCGTGGAATGTCCCGTCGCCGCCTGGAACCGTTCCCGTAACCCCACTTGTTGGCCCGGACCCGCCTTGATCGAGCCGCGAGGCTGGGATGCTTGGCTATGCCAGGGACACCGGACATGAGTGGATGCGGGAGCTGCTGAGTCGTGGACGACAGGGTGCGTGTGGTCATCGCCGAGGATTCAGTGCTGCTGCGCGAGGGCCTGACCCGGCTGCTGACCGACCGGGGGCATGACGTCGTCGCGGGCGTCGGGGACGCGGAAGCCCTGATCAAGACGGTGGCGGAGCTGGCGGCGGAGGACGCGCTGCCGGATGTGGTGGTCGCCGATGTGCGGATGCCGCCGACCCACACCGACGAAGGCGTACGGGCCGCCGTACGGCTGCGGCGCGACTACCCCGGGATAGGTGTGCTCGTGTTGTCGCAGTACGTGGAGGAGCAGTACGCCACGGAACTGCTGGCCGGTTCGAGCACCGGGGTGGGGTACCTGCTGAAGGACCGCGTGGCCGAGGTACGGGAATTCCTGGACGCGGTGGTCCGGGTGGCCAAGGGCGGTACGGCCCTGGATCCCGAGGTCGTGGCCCAGCTGCTCGGCCGCAGCCGCAAGCAGGACGTCCTGGCGGGTCTGACCCCCCGCGAGCGCGAGGTACTGGGGCTGATGGCCGAGGGGCGGACCAATTCCGCCGTGGCGAAGCAGCTGGTCGTGAGTGACGGGGCGGTGGAGAAGCACGTCAGCAACATCTTCATGAAGCTGGGCCTGTCCCCGAGTGATGGGGATCACCGGCGTGTGCTGGCGGTTCTTACCTACCTGAAGTCTTGATCCACTGACACTCTGTCAGGTATGCAGCACGACGTCTGTCGGACAGGCCACCCGAAGGGGTGGTCCAGAATTCGGGCGACCCGGGGATGCGGACCCTCACGGACGTAGGGTTGACCTTGGGAGCGAGCGCCCGCCTCGAAGGAGGTCCAGTTCAGTGACCAGCCAGGTCAGTAGTCCAGCCGAGCAGGCCGACGGGGCCGAAGAGGCCGTAGTCGGCGAACAGCGGACAGCCCGGCATCCAGGCGGGGGCGGCAAGGAAGTACGCCGCCTCGATCGGGTGATCATTCGCTTCGCGGGTGACTCGGGTGACGGTATGCAGTTGACCGGTGACCGGTTCACCTCGGAGACGGCTTCGTTCGGTAACGACCTCTCCACGCTGCCGAACTTCCCCGCCGAGATCCGGGCACCTGCCGGAACCCTGCCGGGCGTGTCCTCGTTCCAGCTGCATTTCGCCGATCACGACATCCTGACGCCGGGCGACGCCCCGAACGTGCTGGTCGCGATGAACCCGGCGGCCCTGAAGGCGAACATCGCGGACGTGCCGCGCGGCGCGGAGATCATCATCAATACCGATGAGTTCACCAAGCGCCCGATGGCCAAGGTCGGCTACGAGACTTCGCCGCTGGAAGACGGCTCGCTGGACGCGTACAGCATCCACCCGGTGCCGCTGACCACGCTGACGGTGGAGGCGCTGAAGGACTTCGGGCTGTCGCGCAAGGAGGCCGAGCGCAGCAAGAACATGTTCGCGCTGGGCCTGCTGAGCTGGATGTACCACCGGCCCACCGAGGCCACCGAGGCCTTCCTGCGGCAGAAGTTCGCGAAGAAGCCCGAGATCGCCGAGGCGAACGTCACCGCCTTCCGGGCCGGCTGGAACTTCGGCGAGACCACCGAGGACTTCGCCGTCTCCTACGAGGTGGCCCCCGCCACCCGCGCCTTCCCGCCCGGCACCTACCGCAACATCTCCGGGAACCTGGCGCTGGCGTACGGACTGATCGCGGCCGGCCAGCAGGCCGATCTGCCGCTCTACCTGGGCTCGTACCCGATCACCCCGGCCTCCGACATCCTGCACGAGCTGTCGAAGCACAAGAACTTCGGCGTGCGCACCTTCCAGGCCGAGGACGAGATCGCCGGCATCGGCGCGGCCCTGGGGGCGGCCTTCGGCGGCGCGCTCGGGGTGACGACCACGTCCGGGCCGGGTGTGGCGCTGAAGTCCGAGACGATCGGCCTGGCGGTCTCCCTGGAGCTGCCGCTGCTGATCGTGGACATCCAGCGGGGCGGGCCGTCCACGGGCCTGCCGACCAAGACGGAGCAGGCGGATCTGCTCCAGGCCATGTACGGGCGCAACGGCGAGGCGCCGGTCCCGATCGTGGCCCCCAGGACGCCGGCGGACTGCTTCGACGCGGCGCTCGACGCCGCCCGTATCGCGCTGACGTACCGGACCCCGGTGTTCCTGCTCTCCGACGGGTACCTCGCGAACGGCTCCGAGCCCTGGCGGATCCCGGACGTCGCGGACCTGCCCGACCTGACGGTGAAGTTCGCGACCGGTCCGAACCACGAGCTGGCCGACGGCAGCGAGGTGTTCTGGCCCTACAAGCGCGACGAGCGGACGCTGGCCCGCCCCTGGGCGGTCCCGGGCACGCCCGGCCTTGAGCACCGGATCGGCGGCATCGAGAAGCAGGACGGCACGGGCAACATCTCCTACGACCCGGCCAACCATGACCTCATGGTCCGCACCCGTCAGGCCAAGATCGACGGAATCGCCGTTCCGGATGTCGAGGTCGACGATCCGGACGAGGCGCGGACCCTCGTGATCGGCTGGGGCTCGACGTACGGGCCGATCACCGCCGCCGTGCGCCGGCTGCGGATCGCGGGAGTCCCCATCGCGCAGGCCCACCTGCGCCACCTCAACCCCTTCCCCAGGAATCTGGGCGAGGTCCTGAAGCGTTACGAGAAGGTAGTGGTGCCGGAGATGAACCTCGGGCAGCTCGCCACCCTGATCCGGGCGAAGTACCTGGTCGATGCCCAGTCGTACAACCAGGTGAATGGAATGCCGTTCAAGGCCGAGCAGCTCGCCAAGGTTCTCAAGGAGGCCACCAATGACTGAGGCTCCCACGACTGAGGCTCCCACGACTGAGGCTTCCACGACCGGGGCTCCCACGACCGGGGCTCCCACGCTCCTCTCCTTGGTGCCCAAGGCAGAGGCGAAGCAGTCCATGAAGGACTTCAAGTCCGACCAGGAAGTGCGCTGGTGCCCGGGCTGCGGGGACTATGCCGTTCTCGCCGCCGTCCAGGGCTTCATGCCCGAGCTCGGCCTGGCGAAGGAGAACATCGTCTTCGTCTCCGGAATCGGCTGCTCCTCCCGCTTCCCGTACTACATGAACACCTACGGGATGCACTCCATCCACGGCCGCGCCCCGGCGATCGCGACGGGTCTGGCGACCTCGCGGCGCGACCTGTCGGTGTGGGTGGTCACCGGCGACGGCGACGCGCTGTCCATCGGCGGAAACCACCTGATCCACGCCCTGCGACGGAACGTCAACCTCAAGATCCTGCTGTTCAACAACCGGATCTACGGTCTGACCAAGGGCCAGTACTCACCCACCTCCGAGCTCGGCAAGATCACCAAGTCGACCCCGATGGGCTCGCTGGACGCGCCGTTCAACCCGGTGTCCCTGGCCATCGGCGCGGAGGCCTCGTTCGTGGCGCGGACGGTCGACTCGGACCGCAAGCACCTCACCGAGGTGCTGCGCCAGGCGGCCGACCACCAGGGCACGGCGCTGGTGGAGATCTACCAGAACTGCAACATCTTCAACGACGGCGCCTTCGAGGTCCTCAAGGACAAGGACCAGGCCCAGGAGGCCGTGATCCGGCTGGAGCAGGGGCAGCCGATCCGCTTCGGCGTCGACGGGCACAAGGGCGTGGTCCGCGATCCGGCGACCGGCGACCTGGAAGTGGTGGCCGTGACTCCGGAGAACGAGTCGCGGATCCTGGTCCACGACGCGACGACCGCGTCACCCACCACCGCCTTCGCGCTGTCCCGGCTGGCCGACCCCGACACCCTGCGCCAGACCCCCATCGGGGTGTTCCGCAGCGTCGAGCGGCCCGTCTACGACACCCTCATGGCCGAGCAGCTCGACACGGCCATCGACCAGCGCGGCAAGGGCGACCTCGCCACACTGCTCGGCGGCAACGACACCTGGACGGTCGTGGGCTGACCCCGGTACGACCAACCAGGCTGACCCCGGTACGACCGACCACCCGGCCCGGATCCCGCTCGCTAAGGGGTCCGGGCCTCGTCGTACGCGACCCGCGCCGCCTGTACGTCGGCCGTACGCCGCTCGGTCCAGCGGGCGAGCGCCCACACCTGCTCGGCGGCCTCGCGCCCGAGCTCCGTGAGCGAATAGTCCACCCTCGGCGGGATCACCGGCTTCGCGTCCCGCAGCAGGAATCCGTCGCGCTCAAGCGTCTGCAGAGTCTGCGCCAGCATCTTCTCGCTGACGCCGCCCACCTCCCGGCGCAGCTCGCTGAAGCGGTACGACCGCTCGACGAGCGCGCCCAGGACCAGGACGCCCCAGCGGCTGGTGACGTGTTCCAGCACCCCACGGGAGGGGCACATCGGAGCCTTCACCCCGTTGACACTTACGACACTTACTCCCATGCCAGTACCTTACTTCGAAGTGGGTACTACCCAAAAGTTAGCGCTCTCCATACGGTAGTGACATCAGGCGTCACGGCGTCACGGCGTCACCCCAGCAAGAAACCAGGAGAGCAACCATGAGCATCGTCGTCACCGGAGCCACCGGAGCCCTCGGCCGTCTCGTCCTCAACGAGCTGCTGGAGCGGGTCCCCGCCGACCGCGTCGCCGTCGCCGTCCGGAACAAGGAGAAGGCAGCCGACCTCGCCGCGCGCGGGGTCGAGGTACGGATCGCCGACTACGACGACCCCGCGGGCCTGGCCGGCGCCTTCCGGGCCGGCGACCGGGTGCTGCTGATCTCCGGCAGCGAGGTCGGGCGGCGCGTCCCGCAGCACACCGCCGTGATCGAGGCCGCACGGGCGGCGGGCGTGGCGCAGCTCGCGTACACCGGGGTACTGGGCGGGCCCGAGGCGGACTTCGACCTGGCCGCCGAGCACAAGGCCACCGAGCAGGCGATTCTCGACTCCGGCCTGCCGTACACCTTCCTGCGCAACGGCTGGTACCACGAGAACTACACCGGCCACCTGGGCACCGTCCTGGAGCACGGGGCGGTCGTGGCCAGCGCTGGCGAGGGCCGGATCGCCTCGGCGGCGCGGGCCGACTACGCGGCCGCCGCGGCGGTGGTGCTGACCGGCGAGGGCCACCTGAACCAGGTCTACGAACTCTCCGGCGACACCGCCTGGAGCCTGGCGGAGTACGCCGCCGAGGTCTCGGAGCGGTCCGGCCGGGAGATCTCGTACACCGAGGTCCCGGCCGAGGCGCACCTGTCGATCCTGACCGGCGCCGGGGTCCCGGAGGGCTTCGCGGCGATCCTCGTCGACGTGGACGCGGCCATCGCGCGCGGGCGGCTGGCCGGCACCGGCGGCGACCTGTCCCGGCTCATCGGGCGGCCGACGACTCCGGTGTCCGAGGCGATCGCCACTGCCCTCGCGTAGCGGACACCGGCGCCTCGCGTAGCGGACACCGCGCCCCGGCTAGCGGACACCGCAGCGATGTCATGAGTATCGCCCCGTAACGGGCATGACATTCGACCCTCGCGGCGCTACCTTCGTGAGGTTGGCTGGATTTCGCACAGGAGGCCCCGTGAAGGCAGAGACCGAGCAGCGCACGGGTTTGCTCTACGGATTCGGCGCATACGGACTCTGGGGGCTCGTCCCCCTCTTCTGGCCGCTCCTCAAGCCCTCCGGTGCCATCGAGATCCTGGCCCACCGCATGGTGTGGTCCCTGGCCGTGGTCGGGGTGGCCCTGCTCGCCATGCGCCGCTGGGACTGGATACGGGAACTGCTGCGACAGCCCCGCAAGCTCGGCCTGACCGCCCTCGCCGCGTCCGTGATCAGCGTGAACTGGGGCCTGTACATCTGGGCCGTCAACCACGGGCAGGTGGTCGAGGCCAGCCTCGGCTATTTCATCAACCCCCTCGTCACCATCGCCATCGGCGTGCTGCTGCTCGGTGAGCGGCTGCGCCGCGCCCAGTGGGTGGCGGTCGCCATCGGTTTCGCCGCCGTGCTGGTGCTCGCCATCGGCTACGGGCGTCCGCCGTGGATCTCGCTGGTCCTCGCCTTCTCCTTCGCGACGTACGGGCTGATCAAGAAGAAGCTCAACATGGGCGGCGTGGAGTCGCTGGCCGCCGAGACCGCGCTGCTGTTCCTCCCCGCCCTCGGCTACCTGCTGTGGCTCGCCGTCCAGGGCCGGTCCACCTTCGCCACAGAGGGCCTCGGGCACTCCGCCCTGCTCGCCGCGACCGGGCTGGTCACCGCGATCCCGCTGGTCTTCTTCGGGGCGGCCGCGATCCGGGTCCCGCTGTCCACGCTCGGGCTGCTCCAGTACATGGCGCCGGTGTTCCAGTTCGGGCTGGGCGTCCTGTACTTCCACGAGGCTATGCCGCCCGAGCGCTGGGCCGGCTTCTCCCTGGTCTGGGGCGCGCTCGCGCTGCTGACCTGGGACGCGCTGCGGACGGCCCGGCGGTCCCGGGCCATGCTGGAGGCGGCCCCCGCCGTCGTGGCCGCACCGGCGCGCGAACCGGCGTAACAGCAACAGAGCACCCGTCATCGCCCCCACGATCCCCGCTGCGGAACTCCCGCGGCGGGGATCGTCCGCTTACCGAACCACCCTGACCGAATTGCGTTCTTGACGGCTAGTCATACTCTCGCTGAACATCAGGCTCGCACTGGCGTACCCATGCTCACCCTCGCCAGCCCCGCACGTTCCGTTCACATCCCCAAACGGAATCCCGGAGCCCCCACATGAGCCTGTCCGTCTCCCGGCGCCTCGCCGCCGTGACCGCGATCGCGGTCGCCGGCCTGTTCGCCCCCGCCGCACTCGCCGCCCCCGCCGCGCTCGCCGCACCAGCGGCCACCGCGGCGGCCACCGCGGCGGCCACCGCGGCGCCGACGCCGCCCGACATCCCGCTGGCCAACGTCAAGGCACACCTGGCGCAGCTTCAGTCCATAGCCGGCAACAACGGCGGCAACCGCGCCCACGGCAAGGCCGGCTACAAGGCCTCGATCGACTACGTCAAGGCCAAGCTGGACGCCGCCGGTTTCACCACGACCCTCCAGACCTTCACCACCAGCGGCGCCACCGGCTACAACCTGATCGCCGACTGGCCGGGCGGCGACCCCAACTCCGTGCTGATGGCGGGCTCGCACCTGGACTCGGTGAGCGCGGGCCCGGGCATCAACGACAACGGCTCCGGCTCGGCGGCCGTGCTGGAGACCGCGCTGGCCGTGTCACGCGCGGGCCTCCAGCCGACGAAGCACTTGCGCTTCGGCTGGTGGGGCGCGGAGGAGCTGGGGCTCGTCGGCTCGAAGTACTACGTCAACAGCCTGTCGAGCACCGAGAAGGCGAAGTTCTCCGGCTACCTGAACTTCGACATGATCGGCTCGCCGAATCCGGGCTACTTCGTCTACGACGACGACCCGGCCATCGAGCAGACCTTCAAGACGTACTTCGCCGGTCTGAACATCCCGACGGAGATCGAAACCGAAGGCGACGGCCGCTCCGACCACGCCCCGTTCAAGAACGCCGGCATCCCGGTCGGCGGTCTGTTCTCCGGCGCCGACTACACCAAGACGGCGGCGCAGGCCCAGAAGTGGGGCGGCACCTCCGGCAAGGCCTTCGACGCCTGCTACCACGCCTCCTGCGACACCACGGCGAACATCGACGACACCGCCCTGGACCGGAATTCCGACGCCATCGCCTACGCCGTCTGGAACCTGGGCGCCGCCACCACGGTGCCGCCCGGCCCGTCCTTCGAGAACACGGCGGACGTGAACATCCCGGACTCCCCCGCTGCCGCGGTGACCTCGCCGATCACGGTGTCGGGCGTCACGGGCAACGCCCCGGCCACCACCAAGGTCGACGTCAACATCGTCCACACCTACCGCGGTGACCTGGTGATCGACCTGATCGCCCCGGACGGCACCGCCTACCGGCTGAAGAACTCCTCCGGTTCGGACTCCGCCGACAACGTGATCGCCTCGTACGCGGTGAACGCGTCGAGCGAGGTGGCCAACGGGGTCTGGAAGCTCCAGGTCAAGGACGTGGCGGCGCAGGACGTCGGCTACATCAACAGCTGGAAGATCACCTTCTAGGGCACCCTGCCCACGAAGGCGCCTGCGCCCCCGAAGGGCCTACGCGTCCTCGGTGCTCGCCCGCGCCGAGGACGACAGCGGCTCCTGGATCCGGGCGCGCAGCTCCTCGGCGACCGCCGCGATGTCCGCGCGCCCCAGCTTCGCCGCCTCGACCAGATCGCCGAGCTCCTCCGGCGAGGGCAGCTGCTTGGCCCCGGCCACCCGCAGGTACGAGCGGGTGGCCGCGGCCGCGTAGAACTCGTTCATCGGGGATTCCAGCGCCGGGCACACCGCGAGGGTGTGCAGAAACGCGGCAGCCCGCCACGCGGTGTCCGGGGCGGGCTGTTCGGGCACTAGAACGAGGTCGTTCTGGTGCCTGGCGACGGCGGCGGCCACCCCGGAGGGGTCCCATACGGCGGGATCCGAGGGGAGATGGTGGGCCAGGGCGGTCCAGGCCCACTCCATGGTGATCTTCAATTGCCGAACCGCTCCTGGAAGTAGCCCCAGTGGTCGGCGAACTCGTCGATGCCCGACAGGAAGCTCTTCCGGTCCTCGTCGAGCTCGCGTTCCGTGACCTCGGTGATCAGCGCGGTAACCGTCGTCCCCAACGCCGCCGCGCGCGCCTTGAGGCGTTCGTGGAACTCTTCGTCCAGGCGGATGGTGACATGTCTCGACATGCTTTTCACGGTACAGCGGGCGTGCTGTACGGGGGGCCGGAACGGCAGAAGGGTGGGCAGGGACACAGTCCCGGCCCACCCTTCAGGCGTGGCGCCTACTTGGCGGAGTCGGCCGCCTTCACGAGCGCGTCCTTGGTGACCGCGCCGACGTAGACCTTGCCGTCGTCCGTGATCAGGGCGTTGACCAGGCGGGTCGAGAAGACCCGGCCCTCGCCGAACTTGCCCTTGACCTTGTCCCCGAGGGAGTCGAGGAACTGCTTGGCCTCCTTGGGCGCGTTCTTGTCGTTCGCCGCGCCCTCGAGGTCCTTCATGCCGGCCCCGGTGTCGATGCGGGCGACGGTCGCCCACCCCTCGCCGAGCACCTTCACATCGCCCTTGCCGGCGCCGCCGCCGGTCAGGCCCTCCAGGCCCGGGAAGGACTCCAGGGCCTTCCACTCCTTGCCGTGGTCGCCCTTGCCGTGGTCGCCCTTGCCCTTGGCGTCCTCGGCCGCGCCCTCGGTCACCTTCGCACCCTTGGGGGCCTTGAAGGCGAAGGTGTCGGCGGACGGCTTGGCGAAGTCCACCTTGGTGAAGCCCGCGTCCACGATCGGCTTGCCGCCCTGGCTGGACAGCAGCTGCACGCGCAGCGGCACACCGTTCTTGGCGTCGACCGCGATCTGGACGGAGCCGACGGTGGAGCCGGCCTGCTTGGGCTTCAGCACCAGCTGGTAGGCGTCCCGCCCGGCCACCTGCGCGGTGTCGCCCACGCTGACTTCCGTGGTCGGGCCGGCGGCCTTCAGGACGTCCTGGGCCAGCTGCTGGGGCGAGGCCGGGAGCCGGTCGCCCGTCTTGTGCCGCTCGCCCGCGCGCTTCCCCGCCTCGGGGTCGTTCTCGTGCCAGACCTCATTGGACTTGCTGTCGTACCCCCACACGTCGGCGCCGTTGTGGATGAGGCTGTACTCGTCCTTGCCGTCCAGGAACGTGAGCTTCTGGCGGTCCGGGCCGTCGGCCGCGACCCGGAAGGTGTGCGTGCCGTTCGCCAGCTGCGCGACCTTGTCCTGCGGGTCGGCCGAACCCCCGGCAACGCCCCCGCCGCCGAGCAGGCCGGTCGCCAGGGTCGGCAGGCCCAGGTCGGTGCTGATCTTGGCGGTGCCGGAGATCTGCTCCACGTCCGACGCGGCGATCTTCTCGATGAGCTGTTGTGCCGTCACCTTCGGCAGGTCCGGCCCGCCCCCGTTGGCGAAGGCGGGGACCATCGCGATGGTCGCCGCGGCCACACCGAACACCGCGACCGGTACGGCGTACCGGGCGGCCTTGCGGGTCTTCGTGTTCGTTGCCATCTGTCTGCCCTGCCTCTGTGTGTACGGCGGCGACTACCCGTCAGTGCATGAATACACGTCCACCCCTCGCCGCCACTCTCACCCGATCTGGTGGGGATGTGCCTCTATCTGACCAAAGGCGAGGGGGGTGAGGCGTCACTCCCCGGACTCAACTCCGCGTACAACCCAGGGATGAGACGACCGGGGCCCTGCATCCCCTACCCGTAGGGGATGCAGGGCCCCGGCCTCTGCCATCGGTATGACGCGGGCGCTGCGCGCCGGTCGAAGCAGCCGCTAGGTGCCGCCCCGGCAAACCCTTCCGGCCACGGCACTAGCCGGCGCGGTGCACCACCGCGTCGCACAGCTCCTCCAGTGCCGACTTCGCGAAGCACTCCGGCAGCGGCGCGAGCGTGGCCCGCGCGTCCTGCGCGTACCGGATCGTGTCGCGACGGGCCTGCTCCAGCGCGGGGTGCACCCGCAGCCGGGCCAGCACCTCGGCGTGCCGGGCGTCGTCGGTCAGGTCGCCGTCCAGGAGCTGTACGAGCTCCAGGTCCTCGGGGGCGCCGCCCTGGGCCGCCGTCTCGCGCAGCCGCAGCACGGGCAGCGTCGGGATGCCCTCGCGCAGGTCGGTGCCCGGGGTCTTGCCGGACTCGTGCGAGTCGGAGGCGATGTCGAGGACGTCGTCGGCGAGCTGGAAGGCGGTGCCGAGCCGCTCGCCGTACTGGGTGAGGATGTCGACGACGGACTCGTCGGCCCCGGACATCAGCGCGCCGAAACGGCCGGAAACCGCGATCAGCGAGCCGGTCTTGCCGGCGATGACGTCCAGGTAGTGCTCGACGGGGTCGCGCCCGTCGCGCGGGCCGGCCGTCTCCAGGATCTGGCCCGTCACCAGCCGCTCGAAGGCCTCGGCCTGGATCCGTACGGCCTCGGGTCCGAGGTCCGCCAGGATGTGCGAGGCGCGGGCGAACAGGAAGTCACCCGTGAGGACGGCCACCGAGTTGCCCCAGCGCGCGTTGGCGCTGGCCACCCCGCGGCGGACGTCGGCCTCGTCCATGACGTCGTCGTGGTAGAGCGTCGCCAGATGGGTGAGCTCCACGACCACGGCGGACGGCACGATCCCCGGTGCGTAGGGATCCCCGAAGCGGGAGGCCAGCATCACCAGCAGCGGCCGGAAGCGCTTGCCTCCGGCGCGCACCAGGTGCTGTGCGGCCTCGGTGATGAAGGGGACTTCGCTCTTGGTGGCCTCCAGCAGACCCGCCTCGACGGCGGCCAGTCCGGCCTGGACATCGGTCTCAAGAGCCTGGTCCCGCACGCTCAGTCCGAACGGCCCGACGACGGTCACGAGGGGTACTCCTGTCTGCTGACGATCACGCTGACGATCACATGGATTGTCGATGTGTCGCTGCCATCACTCAAGCCAGCGTATCCGGTCTGTTTTCGATCACCGAGAGCGCCTGTCCGACTCCGGCCCCGTCACCACACGCGCAGCGCCCGAAGCGCACCGGTATGTTCTTGAGAAGCCGAATCAACCGGAGAATGCGTTTTGTCCAGATCAGCCCGCTGCCACTACGCCGTGGCGGCGGCGAACGGCGCACCCCGTCCACCGAGGCGATTGGTGAGGGAATCTTTCCGATGATCATCCGTACCGAATTCCCGTACGAGACCACGCGCGAGGATGTCCGGATCCCGCTCCCCGACGGTGTCGAGCTGTACGCCCGGATCTGGCGCCCGGTGACGGACGAGCCGGTCCCGGCGCTGCTGGAGTACCTCCCGTACCGGCTGACGGACTGGACCGCGCCACGCGACTGGCAGCGCCACCCCTGGTACGCGGGGCACGGCTACGCCTCGGTACGGGTGGACGTGCGCGGGCACGGGTGCAGCGGGGGCGCGCCGGGCGACGAGTACGACGCGCGGGAGCTGGCCGACGGGGTCGCGGTCGTCCAATGGCTGGCCGCGCAGCCGTGGTGCACGGGCTCGGTCGGCATGTTCGGCATCTCGTGGGGCGGCCTCAACTCCCTCCAGATCGCGGCGCTGGCGCCGCGGGCGCTGAAGGCCGTGGTCACGGTCTGCTCGACGGACGACCGGTACGACAACGACGTGCACTACATGGGCGGCTCGGTGCTGGCCGTGGGCACGCACGCGTGGGCGGCGGCCATGCTGGCCTTCTCCGCACGGCCGCCGGACCCGCTGTTCGTGGGCGACGGCTGGCGTGACCAGTGGCTGGCCCGCCTCGAATCGGTGGAACCACTGATCCACACCTGGCTCTCGCACCAGACGCGGGACGGCTACTGGAGGCACGGCAGCGTCTGTGAGGACTACGGGGCGATCGGCGCGGCCGTCCTGGCGGTGGGCGGCTGGCACGACCCGTACCGGGACACGGTGCTGCGGCTGGTGTCGGCGCTGCCGTCGGACCGGGTGCGGGGGATCATCGGCCCCTGGTCCCACCAGTACCCCGACCGGGACCGTCCGCCGGGCCCGGCGATCGGGTTCCTCCAGGAGACGCTGCGCTGGTGGGACCACTGGCTCAAGGGGGTGGAGAACGGGGTGATGGGCGAGCCGCTGCTCCGCTCCTGGATCAGCGAGTCACACCCGCCGGCGACGGTGTACGAGCGGATGGAGGGCCGCTGGGTGGGTGACTCGGCCTGGCCGTCCGCGTCCGTCATCCCCGTCTCCTACGGGCTCCAGGGCCCTCCGGTGGCGGTAGCGTCCCCGCAGCACACCGGGCTGGACGCGGGCCGGCTCTCCCCGTTCGGCAACGACGCGGACCTGCCGCCCGATCAGCGGGCGGAGGATGCGAAGTCGGCGTGCTTCGAGTTCCCGGTGGGCGACGAGGCCGTGCGGATCCTGGGCCGCCCGCGGGTGACGGCCCGGCTGCGGATGGACGTTCCGTACGGGCAGATCATCGCCCGCCTGTGCGATGTGGCACCTGACGGGTCGTCCACCCTGGTCACCCGGGGCGCCCTGAACCTCTCGGCGCGGCGGGGGCGGGAGCGGGCGGTGCCGTGGCCGGTGGGCTCACACGAGGAGGTCACGTTCGAGCTGAGCGGAATCGGCCACTCGTTCCCGCCGGGCCACCGCATCCGCCTCGCCCTTTCCTCCGCCTACTGGCCGTGGATCTGGCCGAGAGCCGGCTCCGAGGCGGGCTGGACCCTGGACCCGGCGGGCAGCACGCTGGAGCTCCCGGTACGGGCCGGTGGTCCGTCAGAGCCCGGGATCGTGTTCGAGGCACCGGAACAGTCGGAGCCGCTGGGGGTGGTCCACCCGGCCACGCTGGACGAACCGCGTCCAGAACGGCTGGTGGTACGGGACGTCGCGCGGGGGGTCTGGCGGCTGGAGGTGGATCCCCGGTACGGGGGCACGCGGGTGTATCCGGACGGGCTGGAGTTCACCGAGGACGCGGTGGAGGTGTACGAGATCCAGGAGGCGGACCCCCTCTCGGCCCGGACCCGCTCGGAATGGCGGATCCGGCTGCACCGGCCCGAGCTGACGTGGGACGCGAGGGTGGAGACCCGGTCGGAGATCTCGTGCGACGAGGGCGGGTTCCTGACGTCCAACGAGGTGGTGTGCCGGGAGGGGGACGAGATCGTCTTCCACCGGACGTGGGAACGCCGGCTGCCCCGGGCCGCCTGCTGACTCCTGCGGGGCTCGTTCCCCGCGCGTCGGGGCGTCAGCTCTCGTACAGGCGTTCCAGGACCACCGCGATGCCGTCCGACTCGTTCGAAAGGGTGACTTCGTCGGCGACGGCCACCAGTTCCCGGTGGGCGTTCGCCATCGCCACGCCGTGCGCCGCCCACGCGAACATGGGGACGTCGTTGGGCATGTCCCCGAACGCGATCGTCGACGCCGCCGAGACCCCCAGGACGGCCGCCGCCCGCGCCAGCCCGCTCGCCTTGTCGATGCCCGGCGGCTGGAGCTCCACCGTGTGTTCCCCGGCCATGGTGACGTTCACCAGGTGCCCGACCACCCCCCGCGCGACCCGGGTCAGTTCGTCGTCGTCCAGCTCCGGGTGCTGGAGCAGCACCTTGTTGATCGGCGCGGCCCACAGATCGGCCCGCCGCCGCACCCGGACCGTCGGCAGGTGCGGGTGCCACATCCGGTAGCCCGGCCCTATCAGCATCTCCGCGTCCACGCCCTCCTGGTTGACCGCCGCGTACACCTCGCCGATCTCCGCCTCGATCTTCCCCAGCGCCACCTCCGCCAGCTCCCGGTCCATGCCCACGGAGTGCAGCAGGCGCCCGGCCGCCGCGTCGTACACCTGCGCGCCCTGCCCGCACACCGCGAGCCCCGTGTAGCCGAGGTCGTCCAGGACATGCCGTACCTGCGGAACCGGCCGGCCGGTGACGATGATGTGCTGGGCGCCGGCGGCGCGCGCCGTCGCGAGCGCCGCGTACGAGCGGGCCGAGACGGTGTCTCCGGCGCGCAGCAGAGTCCCGTCCAGGTCAGTGGCGATCAAGGCGAAGGGGAGGGCCGAAAGCGGGGCGGAAGTCACGGCGCAAGGATACGGACCCCTTTGGACAAGTCCTACAAATAGAGCCCGAATCCGGCCTCCCGCGGGCCCCACCAGCCACGTAACGTGGCAACCAGTCCCCGGGACACCCCCGGGCCGCATCGAAAGCGAGGCAGTACCCCATGCCCCAGCAGAGCCCCCTCGATGTTCCCGAGGGCGACCCGTTCGGGCCGCACAACCTCCCCTACGGCGTGTTCTCCACACCGGAGGACCCGCGCCACCGGATCGGTGTGCGGATCGGCGGGTACGTGCTCGACGCCGGGGCGGCCGCGGCCGCGCTCGGGTCCCCGTACGCCGGACTGCTCGGGCAGCCCTCGCTGAACCCCCTGCTCGCCGCCGGCCGCACCGCCTGGCGGGACGTGCGCCGCGCACTGACCGCCTGGGTCACCGACCCCGGCCACCGGGGGACCGTCGAGCCGCACCTCACGCCCCTCGACGCCGTCACCCTGCACCTCCCGTACGAGGTCGCCGACTACGTCGACTTCTACGCGAGCGAGCACCACGCCACCAACGTCGGCAAGATGTTCCGGCCCGACGGGGACGCGCTCACCCCCAACTGGAAGCACCTGCCCATCGGTTACCACGGCCGCTCCGGCACCGTCGTGGTGTCCGGCACCGACGTCGTACGCCCCTCCGGGCAGCGCAAGGCCCCCACCGACCCGGCGCCGGTCTTCGGCCCGTCCGTGAAGCTCGACATCGAGGCCGAGGTCGGCTTCGTCGTCGGCGCCCCCTCCGAGCTGGGCCGACCGGTGGGCCTGGGTGAGTTCGAGGACCACGTCTTCGGCCTGTTCCTGCTCAACGACTGGTCCGCGCGGGACATCCAGGCCTGGGAGTACGTGCCGCTCGGCCCCTTCCTCGGCAAGTCCTTCGCCACCTCCGTCTCCGCCTGGGTCACCCCGCTGGAGGCCCTGGACGCGGCCCGCGTCGCCCCGCCCGCCCGGGACTTCCCGCTCCTGCCGTACCTCGACGATGCCGGCGCCGAGACGCCCGGCGGCTTCGACCTGCACATCAGCGTCTCCATCAACGGGCAGGAGGTGGCCCGGCCGCCGTTCGCGTCGATGTACTGGACCGCCGCCCAGCAGCTGGCCCACATGACGGTCAACGGCGCGTCCCTCCGTACCGGCGACGTGTTCGGCTCCGGCACCGTCAGCGGCCCGGAGGTCGGCCAGCGCGGTTCCCTCCTGGAGCTGACCTGGAACGGCCGCGACGCCATCGAGCTCGCCGACGGCAAGCGCACCTTCCTGGAGGACGGCGACACGGTCACCATGACCGCCTGGGCCCCCGGCGCCGACGGCGCCCGCGTGGGCCTCGGCGAGGTCACCGGCCGCATTGTGGGATCCCGCTAATCCTGCCCCTTGGGACGGCCGGCTCCGGCGGGGCCGGGGCCGAGGACCGGGACGGGGCCGAGGACCGGGACGGGGACGAGGACGAGGACGAGGACGAGGACGGGGCCGGAAGCCCCGTCCGCCCCGTCGCCCGTGGAGCCCGCCCACGTGGCGGCCCTGGAGGCCCGAGGTGATGCTGCTCGCATGCCTCCTCGTACCGCCAAGCTCGCCGGCCGGCCCGGGCGCCCTCGGCTGCCCCCACTGCCTGCCCGGCACCCACCCGCCCGCCGGCCCGTGGTCTCCCCGGAGTCGGTCGAGCGCGACCGGGAGACGAAACCCGTCACATACGCCCGCGCCAAGATCCCGCACTTCTGGCGGGTGGATAACAAGGAGGGACGGGCCGTGGTCTACGTCTACGAACTCGACCCGGCCACCAAGGCGTACGTGGCCACCGGCATCTTCCACGACCGCCTGAAGGTCTCCGTCCCCTTCCCCATCGACCTCGACCTCACAGAGATCACGCCCAAACGCCGCGGCGCGGAGTAGGACGGCAGACGAGTCAGGCCCGGCCCCCCGAAGGGAGCCGGGCCCTGACACGTACCCAGTGACGGCTACCGCACGAACGTACTCGCCTGCCCCGCCAGGTCCAGGAAGTACTGCGGCGCCACACCCAGCACCAGCGTGACCGCAACGCCCACCGCGATGGTGGTCATCGTCAGCGGCGACGGCACGGCCACCGTCGGGCCGTCGGCCTTCGGCTCGCTGAAGAACATCAGCACGATCACCCGGATGTAGAAGAACGCGGCGATCGCGGACGAGATCACACCGACCACGACCAGCGCACCGGCCCCGCCCTCCGCCGCCGCCTTGAACACGGCGAACTTTCCGGCGAAGCCGGACGTCAGCGGGATGCCGGCGAAGGCCAGCAGGAACACCGCGAAGACTGCCGCCGTCAGCGGCGAACGCCGTCCCAGTCCGGCCCACTTGGACAGGTGCGTGGCCTCCCCGCCCGCGTCGCGCACCAGCGTGACCACCGCGAAGGCGCCGATCGTCACGAACGAGTACGCGCCCAGGTAGAAGAGGACGGACTTGACGCCCTCCGCCGAGGTGGCGATCACACCGGCCAGGATGAACCCCGCGTGCGCGATCGAGGAGTAGGCCAGCAGCCGCTTCACATCCGTCTGGGTCACGGCGATCACCGCGCCCGCCAGCATGGTCACGATCGCCACGGCCCACATCACCGGCCGCCAGTCCCAGCGCAGCCCCGGCAGGACCACGTACAGCAGACGCAGGAGGGCGCCGAAGGCGGCCACCTTCGTCGCCGCCGCCATGAAGCCCGTCACCGGGGTCGGCGCACCCTGGTAGACGTCCGGGGTCCACATGTGGAAGGGGACCGCGCCGACCTTGAACAGCAGGCCCATCAGGATCAGCGCGCCGCCGATCAGCAGCAGCGCGTCGTTGCCCATGGTGTCGGCCAGCGCCGGGTCGATCTGCTGGACCGTGCCGTTCACCACGTCCGCGATCACCGCGTACGAGACGGAGCCGGCGTACCCGTAGACCAGCGCGATGCCGAAGAGGAGGAACGCGGAGGAGAACGCGCCCAGCAGGAAGTACTTGACCGCGGCCTCCTGCGACATCAGCCGCTGGCGGCGGGCGACGGCGCAGAGCAGGTACAGCGGGAGGGAGAAGACCTCCAGGGCCACGAACAGCGTCAGCAGGTCGTTCGCCGCCGGGAAGATCAGCATCCCGGAGATCGCGAACAGCGCCAGCGGGAAGACCTCGGTGGTGGTGAAGCCCGCCTTGACGGCGGCCTTCTCGCTCTCGCTGCCCGGTACGGAGGCCGCCTGGGCGGCGAACGAGTCCACCCGGTTGCCGTGCGCGGCCGGGTCGAGGCGCCGCTCGGCGAAGGTGAAGACCGCGACGATCGAGGCCAGCAGGATGGTGCCCTGGAGGAACAGCGCCGGGCCGTCCACGGCGATGGCGCCCATCGCCGCGATGTGCGCCTTGCTGCTCCCGTACCCGCCGGCCGCGAGGCCGACGACCGCCGCGAAGGCCGAGGCCAGCGCGGCGACTGCCAGGAACACCTGGACGTAGTACCGGGCCTTGCGCGGTACGAAGGCCTCCACGAGGACGCCCAGGACGGCCGCGCCCACCACGATCAGCGTGGGTGCGAGCTGCCCGTACTCGATGTGCGGGGCCGGGATCCGGTCCACCGGATCGGCGGCCGCCAGTGTCAACAGGCCCTGGGCAGCAGTCAATGTGCTCACTTCGCCGCCTCCCCATTCTTGGCGGGCACGGCCTCGACAGCCACCTCGGGCTTCGGGTCCGTCCGCTTCACGTCGGACATGGTGTGCTGCACCGCCGGGTTGACGATCTCGGTCAGCGGCTTGGGGTAGATACCCAGCCCGATCAGCAGCGCGATCAGCGGGGCGACCACCAGCACCTCCCGCAGGCGCAGGTCCGGCATCGCGCGGACCTCCTCCTTCACGGGGCCGGTCATGGTGCGCTGGTAGAGCACCAGGGTGTAGAGCGCGGCCAGCACGATGCCGAAGGTGGCGATGACGCCGGCCACCGGATACCGGGCGAACGTGCCGACCAGGACCAGGAATTCACTGACGAAGGGCGCGAGGCCCGGCAGTGACAGGGTGGCGAGGCCGCCGATCAGGAAGGTGCCGGCCAGGACCGGGGCCACCTTCTGCACGCCGCCGTAGTCGGCGATGAGCCGCGAGCCGCGCCGGGAGATCAGGAAGCCGGCGACCAGCATCAGCGCCGCCGTCGACAGCCCGTGGTTGACCATGTAGAGGGTCGCGCCCGACTGGCCCTGGGAGGTCATCGCGAAGATGCCCAGGATGATGAAGCCGAAGTGCGAGATCGAGGCGTAGGCGACCAGCCGCTTGATGTCCCGCTGCCCGACCGCGAGCAGCGCGCCGTAGACGATGCTGATCAGGGCCAGGACCAGGATCACCGGCGTGGCCCACTTGCTGGCCTCCGGGAACAGCCCCAGGCAGAAGCGGAGCATCGCGAAGGTGCCGACCTTGTCGACCACCGCGGTGATCAGTACGGCGACCGGTGCGGTGGCCTCGCCCATCGCGTTCGGCAGCCAGGTGTGCAGCGGCCACAGCGGGGCCTTCACCGCGAAGGCGAAGAAGAAGCCGAGGAAGAGGAGACGCTCGGTGTTGGTCGCCATGTCGAGCGTGCCCGCGGCGCGGGCGGCGGTGATCTCCTGGAGCGAGAAGCTCCCGGCGACCACGTACAGCCCGATGACCGCGGCCAGCATGATCAGGCCGCCCGCCAGGTTGTAGAGGAGGAACTTGACCGCCGCGTACGAGCGCTGCGCGGCCGCGTTCTCGTCCGGCCCGCCCGCCGCGTCAGCGGCAGATCGGGAGGAAGTGGCGCGGTCCCCGAAGCCGCCGATGAGGAAGTACATCGGGATGAGCATGGCTTCGAAGAAGATGTAGAAGAGGAAGACGTCGGTGGCCTCGAAGGAGATGACCACCATCGCCTCGACCAGCAGGATCAGGGCGAAGAAGCCCTGCGTCGGCCGCCAGCGCTGACTCTTGTTCTCCAGCGGGTCCGCGTCGTGCCAGCCGGCCAGAATGATGAACGGCATCAGAACGGCGGTGAGCGCGATGAGCGCCACCCCGATGCCGTCGACTCCGAGTTCGTACCGGACGCCGAAGTCGGCGATCCAGGCGTGGGATTCGGTGAGCTGGTAGCGGCCGCCACCGGGCTCGAAACGGACCGCGACGAGCACGGCCAGGGCCAGTGTCGCCAGCGAGAAGAGCAGGGCGAGCCACTTGGCGGCGGTCCTGCGGGCGGCCGGTACGGCCGCCGTCAGGACCGCGCCGGCCGCGGGGACCGCGGCCGTCACCGTCAGAAGCGGGAAACTCATCTCACACCGCCCTCATCAGCAGGGTCGCGGCGATCAGGATCGCCGTGCCCCCGAACATCGAGACCGCGTAGCTGCGGGCGTAGCCGTTCTGCAGCTTGCGCAGCCGGCCCGACAGTCCGCCGACCGAGGCGGCCGTCCCGTTGACCACCCCGTCGACCAGGCTGTGGTCGACGTACACGAGCGAGCGGGTCAGGTGCTCCCCGCCGCGCACCAGCACGACGTGGTTGAAGTCGTCCTGGAGCAGGTCCCGCCGGGCCGCCCGGGTGAGGAGCGAGCCGCGCGGGGCGACCACCGGGACGGGCTTGCGGCCGTACTGCATGTACGCGATGCCCACGCCGATGAGCATGACCACGACCGTCGAGGCGGTGATGGCCCCGGCGCCGATGGGCGGGTGGCCGTGCTCGAACGAGGTGACCGGTTCCAGCCACTTCACGAACACCTCGTTGAGGCTGAGGAGCCCGCCGGCGAAGACCGACCCGAAGGCCAGCACGATCATCGGGATCGTCATGGACTTCGAGGACTCGTGCGGGTGCGGCATCTCCCCGGGGTGCGCCTCGGCGCCGGGCTCGACGCTGGGCGTCTTGTCCGGGTCGGGGGCCGGCTGCCAGCGCTTCTCACCGAAGAAGGTGAGGACCATGACCCTGGTCATGTAGTACGCCGTGATGCCCGCGCCCAGCAGGGTGACCGCGCCGAGGATCCAGCCCTCGGTGCCGCCCTTGGCGAAGGCCGCCTCGATGATCTTGTCCTTGGACCAGAAGCCCGACAGGCCCGGGAAGCCGATGATGGCGAGGTAGCCGAGGCCGAAGGTCACGAAGGTGACCGGCATGTACTTGCGCAGACCGCCGTAGCGCCGCATGTCCACCTCGTCGTTCATCCCGTGCATCACGGAACCCGCGCCGAGGAAGAGGCCGGCCTTGAAGAAGCCGTGCGTCACCAGGTGCATGATCGCGAAGGCGTACCCGATGGGGCCGAGGCCCGCCGCCAGGATCATGTAGCCGATCTGGGACATCGTGGAGCCCGCGAGGGCCTTCTTGATGTCGTCCTTCGCACAACCGACGATCGCACCGAAGAGGAGCGTCACCGCGCCGACCGCGACCACCGCGGTCTGCGCGTCCGGCGCGGCGTTGAAGATCGCCCCGGACCGGGTGATGAGGTACACGCCGGCGGTGACCATGGTGGCCGCGTGGATCAGGGCCGAGACCGGGGTCGGGCCCTCCATCGCGTCACCGAGCCAGGACTGGAGCGGTACCTGGGCCGACTTACCGCACGCGGCCAGCAGCAGCATCAGGCCGATGGCCGTCAGCTTGCCCTCGGAGGTCTCCCCCACCGCGCCGAGCACCGGCCCGAAGGTGAAGGTCCCGAAGGTGGTGAACATCAGCATGATGGCGATCGACAGGCCCATGTCGCCGACCCGGTTGACCAGGAAGGCCTTCTTCGCGGCGGTGGCCGCGCTGGGCTTGTGCTGCCAGAACCCGATGAGCAGGTACGAGGCCAGGCCCACGCCCTCCCACCCGACGTACAGCAGCAGGTAGTTGTCCGCGACGACCAGCAGCAGCATCGCCGCGAGGAACAGGTTCAGGTAGCCGAAGAAGCGGCGGCGGCGCTCGTCGTGCTCCATGTACCCGATCGAGTACACGTGGATGAGCGTGCCCACCCCGGTGATGAGCAGGACGAAGGTCATCGACAGCTGGTCGAGCTGGAAGGCGATGTCGGCCTGGAATCCCTCCACCGAAATCCAGCTGAACAGCCGCTGGTGGAGGGCTCGGTCCTCGGCGCCGCGCCCCAGCATGTCCGCGAACAGGGCCGCGCCGATGCCGAAGGAGGCGGCGGCGAGCAGGGTGCCGAGCCAGTGGCCGGCCTTGTCGAGGCGCCGGCCGCCGCACAGCAGCACCGCCGCTCCGAGCAGGGGGGCCGCTACCAGCAGCGCAATCAGATTCTCCACTGTGAGCGCCCCTTACAGCTTCATCAGGCTGGCGTCGTCGACCGAGGCCGAGTGGCGGGTACGGAACAGCGACACGATGATCGCGAGGCCCACCACGACCTCCGCGGCGGCGACGACCATCGTGAAGAACGCGATGATCTGACCGTCGAGGTTGCCGTGCATCCGGGAGAAGGTGACGAAGGCGAGGTTGCAGGCGTTGAGCATCAGCTCGACGCACATGAACAGCACGATCGCGTTCCGCCGGATAAGCACTCCGGACGCCCCGATGGTGAACAGCAGGGCGGCCAGGTACAGGTAGTTGACCGGATTCACTTCGAGGCCTCCTCACGGCCGAGGCGCTCCGCCGACCGCTGCTCCAGCGCCTTCAGGTCGTCCAGCGCCTCGCTGGAGACGTCCCGGATCTGGCCGCGGGAGCGCAGCGTCTTGCTGACGGTCAGCTCGGACGGGGTGCCGTCCGGCAGCAGGCCGGCGACGTCCACCGCGTTGTGCCGGGCGTAGACACCGGGGGCGGGCAGCGGCGGGAGCTGGACGCCCTCGCGTACGCGCCGCTCGGCGAGCTCGCGCTGGGTGGCGGCCCGCTCGGTGCGCTCGCGGTGGGTGAGCACCATCGCGCCGACGGCCGCGGTGATCAGCAGCGCGCCGGTGATCTCGAAGGCGAACACGTACTTGGTGAAGATCAGCTCCGCCAGGCCCTCCACGTGGCCGCCGGAGTTAACCCGGCCGAGCCCGTTGAAGTGGGTGAGCCCCGCGTTGCCGATGCCGGCGATCAGCAGGGTGCCGAAGCCGAGCGCGCACAGCACGGCCAGCCAGCGCTGGCCCTTGAGCGTCTCCTTGAGCGAGTCCGCGGCGGTGACGCCGACGAGCATGACCACGAAGAGGAAGAGCATCATGATCGCGCCGGTGTAGACGATGATCTGGACGACGCCCAGGAAGTACGCCCCGTTGGCGAGGTAGAAGACCGCCAGGACGATCATCGTCCCGGCCAGGCACAGGGCGCTGTGGACGGCCTTCTTCATCAGGATGGTGCACAGCGCGCCGATCACGGCGACCGTGCCGAGTACCCAGAACTGGACGGCCTCCGCCGTGGAGGCGGCCGCGGCGAGCGTGCTCACGCGTCCACCTCCTCGGACGCGGCCGGGGATTCGCCGTTCTCCGGGGCGGTTTCGCCCCTGACCGGCCCACCCTTGCTTGGCGCGACCTGCCGGACCGTGCCGGGAGCCGCCCCGGCCACCAGACCGCGGTAGTAGTCCTGGTCGTCCGTGCCCGGGTACATCGCGTGCGGGGCCTCGACCATGCCCTCGGTCAGACCGGCGAGCAGCTGCTCCTTGGTGTAGATGAGCGACTCGCGGCTGACGTCGGCCAGTTCGAACTCGTTCGTCATCGTCAGCGCCCGCGTCGGGCACGCCTCGATGCACAGCCCGCACAGGATGCAGCGGGCGTAGTTGATCTGGTAGACCGCGCCGTACCGCTCGCCCGGGGAGTAGCGCTCCTCCTCGGTGTTGTCCGCGCCCTCCACATAGATCGCGTCGGCGGGGCAGGCCCAGGCGCACAGCTCGCACCCGATGCACTTCTCCAGACCGTCCGGGTGGCGGTTGAGCTGGTGCCGTCCGTGGAAGCGCGGAGCGGTGGTCTTCTGCTGCTCCGGGTACTGCTCGGTGAGGCGCTTCTTGAACATGGCCTTGAAGGTCACGCCGAAGCCGGCCACCGGGTTCTGCCACTTCTCGTTCTGGTCGGCGTCAGACATTCTCAGCACCCTCCTCTCGGTCACTGTCAGTATTCGCTCCGCCACTGACAATCAGCTCCCGCTCGGTGCGAGGCCGTCGGCGCGGTACGGGTGCCAGGTGCTGGCCGGGCTTGGGCGGTACGGGGAAGCCGCCCGCCAGCGGGTCGAACTCCGCGGCCGCTCCGGCCTTTGCGGCCTCCTGGGCGGCCGCCTTCTCCTTCTTGTCGCGGAAGAGATCGGCGACGAAGGACAGCAGCAGGATCGCGATGACCCCACCGCCGACGTAGAGCACGATCTCCTGGAAGTCGTAGTTCTCGTTCCGCAGGGCGCGCACGGTGGCGACCAGCATCAGCCAGACCACGGAGACGGGGATCAGGACCTTCCAGCCGAGCTTCATCAGCTGGTCGTAGCGCACGCGGGGCAGCGTGCCGCGGAGCCAGATGAAGAAGAACAGCAGCAGCTGGACCTTGATGACGAACCAGAGCATCGGCCACCAGCCGTGGTTCGCGCCCTCCCAGTACGTGGAGATCGGCGCCGGGGCCCGCCAGCCGCCGAGGAAGAGGGTGACCGAGACCGCCGAGACGGTGACCATGTTGACGTACTCGGCCAGCATGAACAGCGCGAACTTGATCGACGAGTACTCGGTGTTGAAGCCGCCGACCAGGTCGCCCTCGGACTCCGGCATGTCGAAGGGGGCGCGGTTCGTCTCGCCGACCATCGTGATGACGTAGATGATGAACGAGACCGGCAGCAGGATGATGTACCAGCGGTCCGCCTGCGCCTCCACGATCTTCGAGGTCGACATCGACCCGGAGTAGAGGAAGACCGAGGCGAAGGCCGCGCCCATCGCGATCTCGTACGAGATCATCTGCGCGCAGGAGCGCAGGCCGCCGAGCAGCGGGTACGTCGAGCCGGACGACCAGCCCGCCAGCACGATGCCGTAGATGCCGACCGAGGCGACCGCGAGGATGTAGAGCATCGCGATCGGCAGGTCGGTCAGCTGCATCGTGGTGCGCTGCCCGAAGATGGACACCTCGTCGCCCGGGGGGCCGAAGGGGATCACCGCGATGGCCATGAAGGCCGGGATCGCCGCGACGATCGGAGCCAGGACGTACACCACCTTGTCGGCCCGCTTGACGATGATGTCTTCCTTGAGCATCAGCTTCACGCCGTCGGCGAGCGACTGGAGCATGCCCCAGGGGCCGTGCCGGTTGGGGCCGATGCGCAGCTGCATCCAGGCGACGACCTTGCGCTCCCACACGATGGAGAAGAGCACGGTCACCATCAGGAAGGCGAAGCAGAAGACCGCCTTGATGACGACGAGCCACCAGACGTCCCTGCCGAACAGGGAGAGGTCCTCGGCGGCAAGCTGTACCGCGTTCACGCGCCCACCTCCGCAGTGGTGTCGCCCGCGCCGGCCGGGGTCGCCGGGCCGATGCGGACCAGGTTGCCCGGGCGGGCTCCGGTGTCGGCGAGGACGCCGGAGCCGGTGGAGTTCAGCGGGAGCCAGACCACGCGGTCGGGCATCTCGGTGATCCGGAGCGGGAGTTCCACGGAGCCGGCCGGGCCGGTGACCGCGAGGACGTCGCCGTTCTTGACGCCCGTCTCGGCGGCCGTGGCGGCCGACAGGCGGGCGCTGGCCTCGTGCCGGGTGCCGGCCAGGGCGTCGTCGCCGTCCTGGAGGCGGCCCTGGTCGAGGAGGAGCCGGTGGCCCGCGAGGACCGCCTCGCCGACGCCCGGACGGGGCAGCGGCACGGTGTCCGTGGACTGCTCGGACGCCCGCTCCCCGGCCCACTGGCCGAGCCGGTCGAGCTCCCGGCGTACGGCGTGTACGTCGGGCAGCGCGATCGGCCGGTCGGCGGCGTCGGCCAGCATGTGCAGCACGCGGGCGTCGGCCGGGGCGAGCCGGCGGGTCATCTGGTCGGGCTTGAGGGCCGCCTCGAACGGGCGGAGCCTGCCCTCCCAGTTGATGAACGCGCCCGCCTTCTCGGCCACCGCGGCGACCGGGAAGACCACGTCCGCGTGGGCGGTGACCTCGGTGGGCCGCAGTTCCAGGGAGACCACGAAGGCCTCCTCGAGGGCGACCCGCGCCCGGGCCGGGTCCGGCAGGTCCGCGACCTCGACACCCGCGACCAGCAGGGCGGAGAGCTCGCGTCCGGCGGCGGCCTCGATGATCTGTCCGGTGTCGCGGCCGTAGCGGTGCGGCAGTTCGTCCAGGTCCCAGGCGGTGGCGACCTCGTCGCGGGCCCGCGGATCGGTGGCCGGGCGGGCGCCGGGCAGCAGGGACGGCAGCGCGCCCGCCTCGACGGCGGCCCGCTCCCCGGCCCGGCGCGGGATCCACACCAGCTTCGCGCCGGTCGCGGCGGCCGCCCGTACGGCGGCGGTCAGCGCACCGGGCACCGCCGCGAGGCGCTCCCCTACGACGATGACCGCGCCGCTCTCGCGCAGCGCGTCGGCGGCCGCGTGGCCGCCCTGCTCCAGCCCGGGCCGGGAGGCCAGGCCCTCTCCGGACAACGCCGTCAGCCACTCGGGCTCGGTGCCGGGGGCGGACGCCAGCAGGGTGCCGCCCGCCTTCTCCAGGCCCCGGGTGGCGAAGGGGGCGAGGGCGAAGGTCCGCTGCTTGTGCTTGCGGTGGGCCTTGCGCAGCCGCAGGAAGACGCCGGGTGCCTCCTCCTCCGCCTCGATGCCGACGAGCAGCACCGCGGGCGCCGCCTCCAGCGCGGAATACGTCAGCCCCTTGCCGTCGAGGTCCTTGCCGGTCCCCGCCACGGTGGCGGCCAGGAACTCGGCCTCCTCCGCGCTGTGGATCCGGGCCCGGAAGTCGATGTCGTTGGTGTCCAGCACGACGCGGGCGAACTTGGCGTACGCGTAGGCGTCCTCGACGGTGAGCCGGCCGCCGGTGAGGACCCCGGCCCGGCCGCGCGCGGCGGCGAGCCCGGCGGCCGCGGCCTCCAGGGCCTCGGGCCAGCTCGCCGGCTCCAGGGTCCCGGCGGCGTTGCGCACCAGCGGGGTGGTGAGCCGGTCCGGGCGCTGCGCGTAGCGGAACCCGAAGCGGCCCTTGTCGCAGATCCACTCCTCGTTGACCTCGGGGTCCTCCGCGGCCAGCCGGCGCAGCACCTTGCCGCGGCGGTGGTCGGTCCGGGTCGCGCAGCCGCCCGCGCAGTGCTCGCACACGCTCGGGGAGGAGACGAGGTCGAACGGGCGGGAGCGGAACCGGTAGGCGGCCGAGGTGAGGGCGCCGACGGGGCAGATCTGGATGGTGTTGCCGGAGAAGTACGACTCGAAGGGGTCGCCCTCGCCGATGCCGACCTGCTGGAGCGCGCCGCGTTCCAGGAGCTCGATCATCGGGTCGCCGGCCACCTGGGTGGAGAACCGGGTGCAGCGCGCGCACAGCACGCACCGCTCGCGGTCGAGCAGCACCTGGGTGGAGATCGCCACCGGCTTCTCGTAGGTCCGCTTCTTACCGTCGAAACGGGAGTCGGACTGGCCGTGGGACATGGCCTGGTTCTGCAGCGGGCACTCGCCGCCCTTGTCGCAGACGGGGCAGTCCAGCGGGTGGTTGATGAGCAGCAGCTCCATCACCCCGCGCTGGGACTTCTCGGCGACCGGGGAGGTGAGCTGAGTCTTGACGACCATGCCGTCGGTGCAGGTGATGGTGCAGGAGGCCATCGGCTTGCGCTGGCCCTCGACCTCGACGATGCACTGGCGGCAGGCGCCGACCGGGTCGAGGAGGGGGTGGTCGCAGAACCGGGGGATCTCGATGCCGATCTGCTCGGCGGCCCGGATGACCAGGGTCCCCTTGGGCACCGACAGTTCGATGCCGTCGATGGTCAGGGACACCGTGTTCTCGGGGTTCCCGGGGTTCCCGGGGTTGTTGGACGGCCCCGCGGCCTCGCCGCCACCGGCGGGAGCGTTGGTGGTGACGGTCATGCGTTCACCTCCGTGTCAGCCCAGAGGGTCGACTTCTTGGGGTCGAAGGGGCAGCCCTTGCCCGTGATGTGCTGCTCGTACTCCGAGCGGAAGTACTTGAGCGAGGAGAAGATCGGGCTGGCCGCGCCGTCGCCGAGCGCGCAGAAGGACTTGCCGTTGATGTTGTCGGCGATGTCGTTCAGCTTGTCGAGGTCGGACATCAAGCCCTTGCCCGCCTCGATGTCGCGAAGCAGCTGGACCAGCCAGTAGGTGCCTTCGCGGCAGGGGGTGCACTTGCCGCAGGACTCGTGGGCGTAGAACTCGGTCCAGCGGGTCACCGCCCGGACCACGCAGGTCGTCTCGTCGAAGCACTGGAGTGCCTTGGTGCCGAGCATCGACCCGGCCGCGCCCACGCCCTCGTAGTCGAGCGGGACGTCGAGGTGCTCGTCCGTGAACATCGGGGTGGAGGAGCCGCCGGGAGTCCAGAACTTCAGCCGGTGCCCGGGGCGCATCCCGCCGCTCATGTCGAGCAGCTGGCGCAGGGTGATGCCGAGCGGGGCCTCGTACTGGCCGGGGCCGGAGACGTGCCCGGAGAGCGAATACAGCGTGAAGCCGGGGGACTTCTCGGTCCCCATCGCCTTGAACCAGTCCTTGCCCCTGTTCAGGATCGAGGGAACCGAGGCGATGGACTCGACGTTGTTGACGACAGTGGGGCACGCGTAGAGCCCCTCCACGGCAGGGAAGGGAGGACGCAGCCGGGGCTGACCGCGCCGGCCTTCGAGGGAGTCGAGCAGCGCCGTCTCCTCGCCGCAGATGTACGCGCCCGCTCCCGCGTGCACCGTGATGTCGAGCTTCAGCCCGCTCCCCAGGATGTTCTCGCCGAGGTAGCCGGCCTCGTACGCCTCACGCACCGCCTCGTGCAGGCGCCGCAGCACCGGCACGACCTCACCGCGCAGGTAGATGAAGGCGTGCTCCGACCGGATCGCGTAGCAGGCAATGATCATTCCCTCGATGAGGGAATGCGGGTTGGCGAAGAGAAGGGGGATGTCCTTGCAGGTTCCCGGCTCCGACTCGTCCGCGTTCACGACGAGGTAGTGCGGCTTTCCGTCGCCCTGCGGGATGAACTGCCACTTCATTCCGGTGGGGAAGCCCGCGCCGCCGCGCCCGCGCAGACCCGAGTCCTTCACGTACGCGATGAGGTCGTCCGGGGTCATCGCGAGCGCCTTGCGCAGGCCCTCGTACCCCTCGTGGCGCCGGTAGGTCTCCAGCGTCCACGACTGCGGCTCGTCCCAGAAGGCCGACAGCACGGGTGCCAGCAGCTTCTCGGGCGCGCCGTTCTCGTGCATCTCCGCGGTCACGGTCATCACTCCCCCTCCTCGGTGGCAGCCGCGGCCTCGCCACGCGGGTGCACGACCTTGCCGTGCTGCGGGGACTCGCCGCGGGCGATACGCAGGCCGATGAGGGAGGCCGGGCCGGCGCCGCCGGTCGCCTCCACGGCTCCCGCGCGCTCGTCCGGGAAACCGGCCAGGATCCGGGCGGTCTCCTTGTACGTGCACAGCGGTGCGCCCCGCGTCGGCTGGACCGGGCGGCCGGCCAGCAGGTCGTCCACCATGGCCTTGGCGGACTCGGGGGTCTGGTTGTCGAAGAACTCCCAGTTGACCATCACCACGGGGGCGTAGTCGCAGGCCGCGTTGCACTCGATGTGCTCCAGCGTGACCTTGCCGTCCGGGGTGGTCTCGTTGTTGCCGACCCCGAGGTGCTCCTTGAGCTCCTCGAAGATGGCGTCGCCGCCCATCACCGCGCACAGCGTGTTCGTGCAGACGCCCACCTGGTAGTCGCCGGAGGGACCTCGCCGGTACATCGTGTAGAAGGTGGCGACGGCGGTGACCTCGGCGGTGGTCAGGCCCAGCGTCTCGGCGCAGAACCGGATGCCGGTGCGCGAGACGTAGCCCTCCTCCGCCTGCGTCAGGTGCAGCAGCGGCAGCAGCGCGGAGCGGCTGTCGGGGTAGCGGGCGATGACGTCGGCGGCGTCGGCCGCCAGCCGCTCGCGTACCTCCGCCGGGTAGTCGGGGGCGGGCAGCTGGGGCATGCCCAGCGAGATCTCTGTCATCGGTCGACGCCTCCCATCACGGGGTCGATGGAGGCGACGGCGACGATGACGTCGGCGACCTGGCCGCCCTCGCACATCGCTGCCATGGCCTGGAGGTTGGTGAAGGACGGGTCGCGGAAGTGGACCCGGTAGGGGCGGGTGCCGCCGTCGGAGACGACGTGGACGCCGAGCTCGCCCTTGGGGGATTCGACGGCCGCGTACACCTGGCCGGCCGGTACCCGGAAGCCCTCGGTCACCAGCTTGAAGTGGTGGATGAGGGCCTCCATGGAGGTGCCCATGATGTTCCTGATGTGGTCCAGCGAGTTGCCGAGCCCGTCCGGGCCCATCGCGAGCTGCGCCGGCCAGGCGATCTTCTTGTCGGCGACCATCACCGGGCCCGGCTCCAGCCGCTCCAGGCACTGCTCGACGATCCGCAGCGACTGGCGCATCTCCTCCAGGCGGATCAGGAACCGCCCGTAGGCGTCGCAGCTCTCGGTGGTCGGCACGTCGAACTCGTAGTTCTCGTAGCCGCAGTACGGGTCCGACTTGCGCAGGTCGTGCGGCAGGCCCGCCGAGCGCAGGATCGGGCCCGTGGCGCCCAGCGCCATGCAGCCGGTGAGGTCGAGGTAGCCGACGTCCTGCATGCGGGCCTTGAAGATGGGGTTGCCGGTGGCGAGCTTGTCGTACTCCGGCAGGTTCTTCTTCATGGTCTTGATCAAGTCGCGCAGCTGGTCGACGGCGCCCGGGGGCAGGTCCAGGGCGAGGCCGCCGGGGCGGACGAACGCGTGGTTCATCCGCAGGCCGGTGATCAGCTCGAAGACGTCGAGGATCAGCTCGCGGTCGCGGAAGCCGTAGATCATGATCGTGGTCGCGCCCAGCTCCATACCGCCGGTGGCGATGCACACCAGGTGGGAGGAGAGCCGGTTGAGCTCCATCAGCAGGACGCGGATGACGGTGGCGCGGTCCGGGATCTGGTCCGTGATGCCGAGCAGCCTCTCGACACCCAGGCAGTACGCCGTCTCGTTGAAGAACGGCGTCAGGTAGTCCATGCGCGTCACGAAGGTGGTGCCCTGCGTCCAATTCCGGTATTCGAGGTTCTTCTCGATGCCGGTGTGCAGGTAGCCGATGCCGCAGCGGGCCTCGGTGACGGTCTCGCCGTCGATCTCCAGGATCAGGCGGAGCACTCCGTGGGTGGACGGGTGCTGGGGACCCATGTTGACGACGATCCGCTCGTCGTCCGCGCGGGCCGCCGACTGGACGATCTCGTCCCAGTCGCCGCCGGTGACGGTGTAGACGAGGCCTTCGGTGGTCTCCCGGGAGGAGGCGTGGTTTGACGTGGACATCAGCTGTACGACCTCCGCTGGTCGGGAGCCGGGATCTGGGCGCCCTTGTACTCGATGGGGATGCCGCCGAGCGGGTAGTCCTTGCGCTGCGGGAAGCCCTGCCAGTCGTCCGGCATCATGATCCGGGTGAGGGCGGGGTGCCCGTCGAAGATCAGGCCGAAGAAGTCGTACGTCTCGCGCTCGTGCCAGTCGTTGGTCGGGTAGACGGAGACGAGCGACGGGAGGTGCGGGTCGCCGTCCGGGACGGACACCTCCAGCCGCACCACCCGGCCGTGAGTGATCGAGCGCAGGTGGTACACGGCGTGCAGCTCGCGGCCCTTGTCGTGGGGGAAGTGCACCCCGGAGACGCCGGTGCAGAGCTCGAAGCGCAGGGCCGGGTCGTCGCGCAGGGTGGAGGCCACCCGCACCAGGTGCTCGCGGGCGATGTGGAAGGTGAGCTCGCCCCGGTCGACCACCGTCTTCTCGATGGCGTTCGCGGGGACCAGCTCCTGCTCCTCCAGGGCGCCTTCGAGCTCGTCGGCCACCTCGTCGAAGTAGGAGCCGTAGGGGCGGCTCGTCGCCCCGGGCAGGGCCACGGTGCGCACGAGGCCGCCGTAGCCGCTGGTGTCGCCGCCGTTCGCGGCGCCGAACATGCCCTTGCGGACGCCGATCACCTCGGGGCCGGCGGACCCCCTCGGGGCAGGAACGTTGTTCCCGTTGTCGGGAGTGGTGCTCTCGCTCACCGGAGGAGCCCCTTCATCTCAATGGTGGGGAGGGCCTTGAGGGCCGCCTCCTCCGCCTCGCGCGCCGCCTCTTCCCGGTTCACGCCGAGCTTGGAGCCCTGGATCTTCTGGTGGAGCTTGAGGATCGCGTCCATCAGCATCTCGGGGCGGGGCGGGCAGCCGGGGAGGTAGATGTCCACCGGAACGATGTGATCGACGCCCTGGACAATCGCGTAGTTATTGAACATTCCGCCTGATGAGGCGCAAACACCCATAGAAATGACCCACTTGGGAGCGGGCATCTGGTCGTACACCTGCCGCAGCACCGGCGCCATCTTCTGGCTGACCCGGCCGGCCACGATCATCAGATCGGCCTGGCGCGGGGAGCCGCGGAAGACCTCCATGCCGAAGCGGGCCAGGTCGTACCGGCCCGCTCCGGTGGTCATCATCTCGATGGCGCAGCACGCGAGGCCGAAGGTGGCCGGGAAGACGGATGACTTGCGCACCCAGCCCGCGGCCTGTTCGACGGTGGTCAGCAGAAAGCCGCTCGGCAGCTTCTCTTCCAGTCCCATGGAAATTCAGCCCCTCAGTCCCATTCCAGGCCGCCGCGGCGCCAGACGTAGGCGTAGGCGACGAAGACGGTGAGCACGAAGAGCAGCATCTCGACGAGCCCGAAGATCCCCAGGGAGTCGAAGGTGACGGCCCAGGGGTAGAGGAAGACAACCTCGATGTCGAAGACGATGAAGAGCATCGCCGTCAGGTAGTACTTGATGGGGAAGCGACCGCCGCCGGCCGGCACCGGAGTGGGCTCGATGCCGCACTCGTACGCTTCGAGCTTTGCCCGGTTGTACCGTTTTGGACCGATCAGCGTGGCCATGACCACGGAGAAGATCGCAAACCCTGCGCCGAGGGCGCCGAGCACGAGGATGGGCGCGTACGCATTCACGCTCCTCGCTCCTTCCAGTCGTCCTTGACCGTTGGACCGCTGCGCCGGCGCCACGTGCCCCGCCTCGCGAAGATCACCCCACCGGGGGGATCGCATGTGAGGCAGTTCACAAGCCGGACTGCTGCGCATCCTATGCCTGCCGGTCTGTGATCTGCGACACGGGTAACAACACCGAGTTTGTGATCTCCACCACCTGACGAACGATCATGAAGTCCGATGAGCCGTGATCTTCATACGCGAAGCATCCACATGATCACCAAAGGTGACATCCGGGCGCGTTATCGCAGGTGGAGGGCGTGGGCCACTATCAAACGATGGCCAGTGCAGGCAAATTGGCATTCACTGCGGGAGCAGTGGTAAGGGGATCCGCGTCGCCCGGTCGAGGGAGCCCCCGAGTACGGGAGTGGACGCGGACGGGCGGGGGACGGAGGCGAGCGGAGGGTGTGCATCCGTTCACGAGCCGCGCGACTCCCTCACAGAGAGGTCACGGACTGGCCACAGCGTCCGTACAGCGTGACGTTCCTGTGACCTGCGCCACTCGGGATTCATTCCGCAAAAAGAGGGCTTGGCCATGAGTCCGCGGGGATGGTAGGCAGCAGATCAATTCGGACTTATTGCAGAAAACCCATGATCACAGCCCTGTGACGCCGTGTCCGTTTCGCCCGTTACGGCGTCAATAAGACGCGCGGCGCGCCCGGTTAGTCCCCTTCGCGCGCAACTGTGGCGCAGACCACGTTTCTTGAAGGGAACCGCAACCCCCTGATAGCGGTTGTACTCATGTCCCACACCGCTCACATACCCAGCCACCGGAAGCCCCGCCGCAGCGCCTCGAAGCTCGCGGTCCGCGCCGGAGTTGCCGGTGGCGTCCTCAGCACCCTGGCCATGGCCGGCACGGCGAGCGCGTCCCCCGCCGCCGAGCCCGTGACCGAGACGACCCTCGAAATGCCGGTCCTCGAACTGGACCTGGCAGCCGACGTCGCCACCGCCGTCACCACGGCCGCCGAGAACACCCGTGCCGCCGCCCTGGAAGGCGAGCTGAACGCCCAGGAGGAGAGCGCCCGTACGGGAGCCGCCGCCGAGGCGAAGCAGGCCAAGGAAGAGGCCCAGGAGAAGGCCGACGCCGAGAAGAAGGAGCAGGAGGAGGCGGACCGCAAGGCCGCGGCCGAGCGCGCCACCCGCAGCTCCGCCCGCACCTCGCTGACCAGCACCTCCGCCTCCGGCTCCGGTTCGGGCTCGGCCATCGCGCCGTCCAAGAGCTCTTCCGGCTCCAGCACCCCGGCCACCGGCTCCGCCGCGGCCATCGTGAACTTCGTCCGGGCGCAGGTCGGCAAGCCGTACGTCATGGGCGGCACCGGCATGTCCTCGTTCGACTGCTCCGGTCTCGTCCAGGCCGCCTACCGCCAGGCCGGCGTCACGCTGCCGCGCATGTCGCAGGACCAGTCCGCGAAGGGCTCCTCGGTCTCCCTGAACGCCCTCCAGCCGGGCGACATCCTGTACTGGGGCTCCCGCGGCAGCGCCTACCACGTCGCCATTTACGTCGGCGGCGGCAAGTTCGTGGGCGCCCAGAACCCCAGCACGGGTATCGTCGAGCGCTCCCTGAGCTACGACATGCCGACGGGCGCCGTTCGCGTCCTCTGAGCCGTCTGAAAGCCAGCATTGGGCCGGTACTCCCCCGCTCGGGGGTGGAGTACCGGCCCTTTCGCGTCGGGGAGAACTCCGCGACCGGCCTTTCCCTGACGGCATGCGGCGGCTTCACGGAACCCAGGGCAAGCGACAGCCCGCCGCCCACCACCGAGGAAATCGCTTACTTGGACTGCCTGAAGGAGCAGGGCGTGACCATCGTGCGGACGGATTCGGGGATGCCGCGCGAGGACAAGTCGAAGCCCCGGAACGAAGTGGCGCACGAGGCCTGTGAGTCGATGCTCCCGCCGCGGCGTTCGCCCGATCCGGCCAGTCCCGGGCAGCTCGCGGCCGCGCGGCAGCAGTCCGAGTGCCTGCGGGCCGAGGGCGTCTCCTGGTACCCGGATCCGGACCCGGTCACCGCCGAGGTCGACGAGACCGAGGGGGGCACGCCCGAGCAGTGGTCCTCGCTCAAGCGGGACTACGTCGAAGCCCTGCGGAAGTGCCGGCCGGCGAGGTGACCGGACCTGCGAAGATGGGGGCGCGCGCCCGCCCGATTCACCCCAGGAGGTGGTGATCCGTGATCACCAAGGCGTACGAGCAGCAGGGTCCCGGCGACCCGACCGCCCTCCCGGCCGCCGCCGGGCTGGCCCTCCTCGCGGTCGGCGGCTGGCTGCTGAACACCGCCCGCCCCTGGCAAAAGCCCGGGCACCCCGTCACGCTCGGCCTCAGCTGGACCGCCTCGGCGGCGCTGATGGTGTGCGGGGTGGTGCTGCTGGCCCGGTGTATACGCGCGGTGCACGGCACGCAGAGCCCGTACGGGGGCTCGTACCGGCGCTCCCACGAAACCTCGTACGGGACCTCGCGCGGGACCTCGCGCGGGACCTCGTACGAAGCCCCGCGCGGCGGCGGGAACGACGAGACGGGCCGAGGCGGGGAGGCCCCGCCTCAGCCCGCCCGGTAGCACCGTCAGGCCTTCGGGGCCACCTTGATTCCATCGAGGTAGCGGTGATTCACGGGATACCCCGCGCCAGGCCTGGCGGACCGGTGGCGATTACACGCACCACGCCCCCACGAGATTTTTCCTACCGGCGGTGTTACGTTTTGGGTATGAGCAGCCACGTCGCCCACCAGGCCGCCGAGCGGGCCGGTAAGAGATCCGTGTCGCTGGCACAATCGTTGATCAAGGAAGTTGAGGAGCGCACCGGCAAGAACGGCTTCTCCTCCGTTGTGGCCGAAGCCTTGGAGGAGTGGCTCGCCGCGCAGAAGCTCCGTGAGGTCGTAGCCGCTGACCGCAAGGCATACGGCCCCGTCTCCGCCGAGGCACGGCGGCAGGCGGAACAGGAGTGGTAAGCAAGCGCCTCAAGATCAAGGCCAAGAGCGAGGGCACGCTCGTCCTGGACGCCCAATGGCTCTCGCTGCACGTCGACGGCGACGAGGCCATGCGCGCGCGCATCGAGGTCGCTCAGCAGAGCGGCCGCCGAGTGGCGCTGTCCGCCCTGACTCCCTTGGAGGTACGCAGAAGCGGGGATGCCGCCAAGCGCCTCCAGTTCTTGCTGTCCCGCTTCGACGTGAAGCCTGTCAGTGACGCGGTGATGGACGCCGCGGCGAAGCTGCTGGACGTATCGGGCCTTGACGGGCACGAATGCCTCGTGGACGCACTCGTGGTGGCCACGGCGGCGCTCTGCACACCCCCGGTACTACTCGTCACGTCCGACAAGTCACATATCCCGGCGCTATGCAAGGCCGCCGAGGAACTTCCCGGCTCACCGAAAGTGAAGATCGTCAACGTCTGACAGCTCGTCCGGTGTGCGCTGGGCCGCCCAGCAGTGTGCCGGGCAGCCCAGCCTTGAACAATCAGGCCTTCGGGGCCACCTTCGAGAGGCCGTTGATGATGCGGTCCATCGCGTCGCCGCCCGTCGGGTCGGTCAGGTTGGCCAGCATCTTCAGCGTGAAGCGCATGAGCACCGGGTGCGTCAGGCCGCGCTGAGTGGCGACCTTCATGACCTTCGGGTTGCCGATCAGCTTCACGAACGCGCGGCCCAGCGTGTAGTAGCCGCCGTAGGTCTCCTTGAGCACCTTCGGATAGCTGTGCAGCGCGAGCTCGCGCTGGGCCGGGGTGGCCCGGGCGTGCGCCTGCACGATGACGTCGGCCGCGATCTGGCCGGATTCCATCGCGTACGCGATGCCCTCGCCGTTGAAGGGGTTGACGAGACCGCCCGCGTCACCGACCAGCAGCAGGCCCTTGGTGTAGTGCGGCTGCCGGTTGAAGGCCATCGGCAGGGCCGCGCCGCGGATCGGCTGCGTCATGTTGTCCGGGGTGTAGCCCCAGTCCTCCGGCATCGAGGCGCACCACGCCTTGAGCACCTCGCGCCAGTCCAGCTCCTTGAAGGCGGCGGAGGAGTTGAGGATGCCGAGGCCGACGTTCGACGTACCGTCGCCCATGCCGAAGATCCAGCCGTAGCCGGGCAGCAGCCGGTCCTGCGGGCCGCGCCGGTCCCACAGCTCCAGCCAGGACTCCAGGTAGTCGTCGTCGTGGCGGGGCGAGGTGAAGTACGTACGCACGGCCACGCCCATCGGGCGGTCCTCGCGCCGGTGCAGGCCCATCGCGAGGGAGAGCCGGGAGGAGTTGCCGTCGGCCGCGACCACGAGCGGGGCGTGGAAGGTGACCGGGGTCTTCTCCTCGCCGAGCTTCGCCTGCACACCGGTGATGTGACCGGTGCGCGGGTCGCGCAGCGGCTCGCCGACGTTGCAGCGCTCGTAGAGCCGCGCGCCGGCCTTCTGCGCCTGCCGGGCCAGCGTCTCGTCGAAGTCGTCGCGCTTGCGGACGAGTCCGTAGTCCGGGTAAGAGGCGAGTTCCGGCCAGTCCAGCTGGAGCCGCTGCCCGCCGCCGATGATCCGCAGGCCCTTGTTGCGCAGCCAGCCGGCCTCTTCGGAGATGTCGACGCCCATGGCCACCAGCTGCTTGGTGGCGCGAGGGGTCAGGCCGTCGCCGCACACCTTCTCGCGCGGGAACGCCGTCTTCTCCAGAAGCAGGACGTCCAGTCCGGCCTTGGCGAGGTAGTAGGCGGTGGTCGAGCCGGCGGGCCCGGCCCCGACGACGATCACATCCGCGGAGTGTTCGGAGAGGGGCTCGGTCACTGCGGGGTCTCCCGAAGGCTCGATAAAGGGTGCCCAACGGCACCGGACATGTGCAGTCTATGCAGCGAGAGAGATCGCGAACCGAAGGGCTGCCCCTGTGACCACCTCGCCGACCCGGCCGCTCCCCGCCGTACAGCTGCGCGTGCCCACGCACGAGGACGCGCACGCCTGGCACGGTGTCTTCGACGACCCCGACGTCATGGAGTTCCTCGGCGGCCCCGCCGAACTGTCCTTCTACGTGGAGTTCACCGCGCGGCAGCGGATGCACGACGCACAGCTCGGCTACTGCCTGTGGACCCTGCTCGACGGGGACGGCGCGGTGATCGGTTTCACCGGCGCGCAGCCCTGGCCTCGGGAAAAGGGCTGGGGGCCGGTCGGGGAGATCGAGATCGGCTGGCGGCTGGGGCGGGAGCACTGGGGCCGCGGCTACGCGTACGCGGCGGCGCTGGCCACCCTGGAACGGGTGCGGGAGGCAGGCGTTCCGCATGTGGTGGCGATGATCGACGCCCGCAACACCCGGTCCGTCGCGGTGGCCGAGCGGCTCGGGATGGACCTGGCCGAGGAGTTCACCACCCCGGGCGGCAACCCGGGGCGCCGCTACCGGCTGGAGTTCTGAGACCTGGGACCACCTGGAGATTCAGAACACGGACAGGCCGGTCAGCGTGGTGAAGCGGTCCAGAGCCGCTACACCCGCGACGGAGTTCCCCCGGCTGTCCAGCCCCGGGCTCCACACGGCCAGCGTGCACAGCCCGGGGACGACGGCGACGATCCCGCCGCCCACGCCGCTCTTGCCGGGCAGCCCGACGCGGTAGGCGAACTCGCCTGCCGCGTCGTACGTCCCGCAGGTCAGCATCACCGCGTTGATCTGCTTGGCCTCGCTGCGCGTCAGCAGCCGCGAGCCGTCCGCGCGCAGCCCGTGCCGGGCCAGGAACCGCCCGGCGCGGGCCAGGTCGGCGCAGCTCATCTCGATGGAGCACTGCCAGAAGTAGTGGTCCAGCAAGGTCGGCACCGGGTTCTCGATGTTCCCGTACGAGGCCATGAAGTGGGCCACGGCCGCGTTGCGGTCGCCGTGCTCCTGCTCGGAGGCCGCCACCTCGGGGTCGAAGCCGAGGTCCGGGTTGCCGCTCTCCTCCCGCAGGAACTTCAGGAGTTCGCTGCTCGCGTCGCCGGTCAGGGTCTGGAGCCGGTCGGTCACGACCAGCGCGCCCGCGTTGATGAAGGGATTGCGCGGGATGCCGTTCTCGTACTCCAGCTGCACCAGCGAGTTGAACGGGTTGCCGGAGGGCTCCCGGCCCACCCGCTCCCACAGGCTGTTCCCGCCCTCGGCCAGCGCCAGGGCGAGCGCGAACACCTTGGTGATGGACTGGGTGGAGAAGGGGACCTGCCAGTCCCCCACCCCGTGGACGTTGCCGTCGAGGTCGGCGATCGCCATCCCGAACTTCCTGGGGTCCACGGACGCCAGCGCCGGAATGTACTCGGCGGGCGTGCCACTGCCCACCAGCGGGGCGATGTCGGTCCCGATCTGCTCCAGCAGCGCCTGGTAGTCCACTGCCCCTACTGGCCCTCGGCGGGCTTGACGCCCCGGTGCAGCGCCACGATGCCGCCGCTCAGGTTGCGCCAGGCGACCTTGCCCCAGCCGGCCTTCTGCAGCAGCGCGGCCAGCGCCGCCTGGTCCGGCCACTCGCGGATGGACTCGGCGAGGTACACGTACGCGTCGGGGTTGGAGGACACCGCGCGGGCCACCGGCGGCAGGGCGCGCATCAGGTACTCCGTGTAGACGGTGCGGAACAGCGCCCACGTGGGCTGCGAGAACTCGCAGATGACGACCTGGCCGCCGGGCTTGGTCACCCGGTACAGCTCGCGCAGCGCGGCGCCGGTGTCCTGGACGTTGCGCAGGCCGAAGGAGATCGTCACGGTGTCGAAGACGTCGTCCTTGAACGGCAGCTTCGTCGCGTCGCCGGCGGTCAGCGGCAGCCACGGGTTGCGCTTCTTGCCCTCGCGGAGCATGCCGAGGGAGAAGTCGCAGGGGACGACGTACGCGCCGGTCGCGGCGAAGGGCAGGGAGGAGGTCGCGGTACCGGCGGCCAGGTCGAGCACCTTCTGTGCGGGGCGCGCGCCGACCGCCTTGGCGACCTCCTTGCGCCACAGCCGGGCCTGGCCGAGGGACAGGACGTCGTTGGTGAGGTCGTAGTTCGCCGCCACACCGTCGAACATGGAGGCGACTTCGTGCGGCTGCTTGTCCAGGGAAGCGCGGGTCACTGGCGTAGGCCCCTCGGGTCGATCGGGTACGGGCAGGCGGATACCGGGCCATTCTCGCAGGCGGCCGTCCACGGACCCGCCCGGGGCACAACTGGCCCGAAGGACAGTTACGCCGGACCGGGCGCGCCCCGTTGACTGGCGGCGGGCGGCCGGGCGGCATGGCGGTGATCACTTACGCGGAGCAGACACCGCTCCGGTCACACTCGGTGGCCCCCATGGACACCCCCATGGACACCTCCATGGACGCCTCCATGGACGCCTCCATGAACAACTCGATCAACACCTCGATCAAAAAAAGGGCTTCACACCATGCCGGCAGGCCATTCCACCGGTCGCTCCCGCCGCAGCCTCCGCGTCAGCCGCCGGGCGGCCGAGCGGCGCAAGCGGCTCCGCCGTACGCTCATCGGCTCGGCGGCGCTCGTCACGCTCACGGCGGCCGCGTACACGATGGCCCCGGACCGCGAGCTCACGACGGTCGCGGACGGCCGCCCGGGCGGGCGGTCCGAGCACGGCGGGGAGGACGCCTCCGCGGGCGAGGGCGGACACCCGGCCCCGCAGGGCGGCAAGCGGTCGCCCGCTCCCCCGCACGCCGCCTCCGCGGCAGGTGGTTCCACGGCAGGTGGTTCCACGGCCGCCAAGCCGTCGGGGAGCCCGTCGCCCTCGGCATCGGCCTCCGCCTCGGCGCCGGCCCCGGTCCCCTCGACCGGACCGGGGGTCTTCGCGGCCTCCACCGTGTCCGGGCAGCCACAGGGCAAGGGGCCCGCGCGCCGCTGGCGGGTCGAGGTCGAGGAGGGCAGCGGGGTCGACCCCGACACGGCCGCCCGCTCCGTCGAGGCGATCCTCGGGGACCAGCGGGGCTGGATCAAGGACCCGGCGTACGGCTTCCAGCTGGCCGGGCCCGGCCAGCCGGTGGACTTCACCGTGAAGATCGCCACCCCCACCACCACCGACCGGCTGTGCGAGGTGGTCACCCCCGAGCTCATCGGCGAGACCAACTGCCGGGCCGGGCACACGGTGGTGGTGAACCTCAAACGCTGGCAGGAGGGATCACCGCAGTTCAGCGGGGCGGTGGAGGAGTACCGGGCGCTGATCGTCAACCACGAGGTGGGGCACGAACTCGGCCGCGAACACGAGACCTGCCCGGGCCCGGGTCAGCCCGCCCCCGCGATGATGCAGCAGATCAAGGGGCTGCTCGGCTGCACGGCCAACGCCTGGCCGTTCGACCCAAACGGAACCTACCTGGCCGGTCCGCACGTCCCTTAGACAGGGAGAGCCGACGCCCAGGATCAGCCGGTGAGCTGGTCGTCCGAGGGCCGGCCGGGGGCAAGGAGTCACACCGTGCGCGTCGTCAGCTTCACCGTGCCCGCCTGGTTCCCCCCGCCTGCCGGACCGGAGGTGCAGAGCACGGAGGTTCAGCTCACGGAGCAGGAGTCGGCCGTGTTCCTCTGCTTGGCCACCGGCGCCTCCAACGCGGAACTCGCCGGCGAGCTGCAACTGTCCGTCAGCACCGTCAAGTTCCACGTGCACAACATCCGGGCGAAGCTCGGCGGGATCAGCCGGCTGCAAGCGTGCCTGCTGGCCGCCCTTGCCCGCAAGGACGCGGGAGCGGCAGCAGGAGCGGAAGCGGCAGCAGGAGCGGAAGCGGAAGCGGGCCCGCTCAGCGACGGCGGTGCAGCAGCCGTCCCCCGATGACCGTGGCCACGCAGCTGGTCGCGCCCTGCTCCAGCAGTGCCTGCGGGTCCGCCGCCGCGAACACCGCGAAGCGGGCCGGGGCGCCCGCCTCCAGGACCCCGTAGAAGGCCTGTTCGGCGGTGTCCCGTCCGGCGAACGGGTCCAGGGAAGACGCAGGGTGGGACGCCGCCTGCCCGGGGTCGCCGCCGGTCCCCCGCTCCCCCGGCCGGGAGGCGGGCGGCAGGACGGTCAGGCCCGAGCGGACCACCGCCGTACGCACCGCCGGGATCGTGAGCCGCCCGGTCACCGCCACCACCCCGCGGGCCAGCAGCTTCTGCGTGGCCCGCCGGGCGCTGTTGCCCCAGCGGGACTCGGTCATCTTCAGGCCGTCCAGCGCCTCGGCACCGCTGATCGGATCGGCACCGAGCTCGGTGACCTCGTACGGGTCGGCGGGGTAGTCGGGGTAGTAGGTCCGCTCCAGCAGCGCGTCCGCCCCGTGCACCAGCAGCCCCGGGGTCAGCACCCCGGGCCAGCGGCGGGTCCGCGCGTGCGGATACGCGGCGGCGAGCTCCTCGTACGGGCCCACCCGGATGATCCGGTCGCCCTCGACGAGGACCGCCCCGCCGGGCAGCGGAGCGGACCCCGCTGCGGCGACGAGGAGTTCGGCGGTGTGAAGCGTCAGCACGGGCGCGTCAGTTCGTGGAGATGAGCTTCAGCTCGGGGTGCGCCGTACCGCCTTCGATGGCGGTGGAGGAGATGTGCGAGACCACGCGGTCGTCGACCGGGTCGTTCGCCGGGTCGTCGTGCACGAGGAGGTGCTCGTAGGTCGTCGCGCGCTGCGCCGGGGTGCGGCCCGCCTTGCGGATCAGGTCGATGATCTCCTGGCGGTTGGAGCGGTGCTTGGCACCGGCCGAGGAGACCACGTTCTCCTCCAGCATGATCGAGCCGAGGTCGTCCGCGCCGTAGTGCAGCGAGAGCTGGCCCGCCTCCTTGCCGACGGTCAGCCAGGAACCCTGGATGTGCGCGATGTTGTCGAGGAAGAGCCGCGCGATCGCGATCATGCGGAGGTACTCGAACACCGTCGCCTGGGTACGGCCCTTGAGGTGGTTGTTCTCGGGCTGGTAGGTGTACGGGATGAAGGCGCGGAAGCCGCCCGTACGGTCCTGCGTGTCCCGGATCATCGCGATGTGCTCGATGCGTTCGGCGTTGGTCTCGCCGGTGCCCATCAGCATGGTGGAGGTGGACTCCACGCCCAGCTTGTGGGCGATCTCCATGATCTCCAGCCAGCGCTCGCCGGACTCCTTGAGCGGGGCGATCGCCTTGCGCGGCCGCTCCGGCAGGAGTTCGGCGCCGGCGCCCGCGAAGGAGTCGAGTCCGGCCGCGTGGATACGGCGGATGGCCTCCTCGGCCGAGACGCCCGAGATCCGCGCCATGTGGTCGACCTCGGACGCGCCGAGGGAGTGGATGACCAGCTGCGGGAAGTCCTTCTTGATGGCGGAGAAGTGGTGCTCGTAGTACTCGACGCCGTAGTCCGGGTGGTGCCCGCCCTGGAACATGATCTGCGTGCCGCCCAGCTCGACGGTCTCCGCGCAGCGGCGCAGGATGTCGTCGAGGTCCCGGGACCAGCCCTTCTTGGTGTCCTTCGGGGCCGCGTAGAAGGCGCAGAACTTGCACGCCGTGACACACACGTTGGTGTAGTTGATGTTGCGCTCGATGATGTACGTCGCGATGTGCTCGGTGCCGGCGTAGCGGCGGCGGCGTACCGCGTCGGCGGCCTGGCCGAGCGCGTGCAGCGGGGCGTGCCGGTAGAGGTCGAGCGCCTCTTCCTTGGTGATCCGGCCCCCTGCGGCGGCACGGTCGAGGACAGACTGGAGAGCGGCCTGGTCGGTCACCGGTGCGTCACCTTTCGGCGGTGTGTCAAGAGGTTCGGACCGATCCAGCCTACGCCAGCGGCCCTCGGTGGATTTCAGGGGCTACGGGTCAGGTCGCCCTCGGGGTTGCCTGCCGGGTTGTCGCCCGACTTGTAGTGCAGCGTTCCGTTCCCGTTGAGGGTGAACTGCTCGTTGGCGGAGCCGTTGGAGCAGATACCGGGAGCCGGGTTGGGGCCGCCGGACGTATCCAGCACGAGGGAGCGGTCGGTGGCGGAGGACAGCTTCCAGTCGCCGCTGCAGTCGGTGCCGAGGACGGGCAGGATCGACTTGTCCCGGGCGACGACCTCGCCGACCTTGCCGGACCTGATGGTGATCTCGAACTCGCTGGCGACACCCATGCGGGCGGTGGTGACCGTGCCCTTCCAGGTACCGGTGAGCTCCTTGGGGACGTCCTTGCGGGTGCCCTTGGGCTGTCCGCCGGTGGCGTCGCTCCTGGTCGGCCCGGCCGACGGCACCGATCCGGCGGGAGCCGAGGAGGAGGGCCGCGGACCGGGGTCGGAGGCCACGTCCCGCTTGTCCCCCTGGCCGGGCAGCAGCCCCGTCCCGTACAGCCCGGCGGACAGCCCCGCCACCACGGCGGCCGCCGCGAGCACGACGGTGCAGCTGTACCGGCGCCCGGCCGCGCTGACGGTGACCTGGCGCCCGTCGCCGTCGGGCGCGGTCCGCGGCTGCGGCACCCCACCGCCGGCCGTCTCGGTGGGGCTGCCGTAGGGGCCGTAGGGGCCGGCCGCGCCGGCCGCGCCACCGTACGAGCCGCCCGCGCCGGGCCCGGGTGGGCCGCCGTACGAGCCGCCCGCACCGGGCCCGGGTGGGCCGCCGTACGAGCCGCCCGCACCGGGCACGGCCGAGCCGCCGTACGAGCCACCCGCGCCCGCCGCGCCGGAGCCGGCCGGGCCGCCGTACGAGGGGCCCGCGCCACCCGCGCCACCCGCACCGCCCGCGCCACCGGCACCACCCGCACCGCCCGCGCCACCCGCACCGCCCGCGCCGGAGAAGGCCGCGCCGCCGTACGACGGGTCCGGGGCGCCGAAGCCGGCCCCCGGGCCCCCGTACGGGGAGTCCGTGAACGGGACCGGCCCCGAAGCGGATTCCGCGGCGGCCGCGGGCCCCGGCCAGGGATCCCCCGCCCCGCCCCCGGAGGGACCGGCGTCCAGGTCCAGCAGGGCGACGGCCGCCCGGCTGGCCTCCTCGACCAGGGGCGCGGGCAGCCAGCCGGGGGCGCCCAGGGCGCCGCCGAGGGCGGCCTCGACGGCCTGCGGTGTCGGCCGGTCGGCGGCCGCCTTGGCCAGGCAGGCCGCGATCAGCTCGCGCAGCTCCCCGGCCGGGATGTCGCCGAGCTCCGGCGGCTCGTGGACCACCTTGTAGAGGAGGGTCGCCGAGTTGTCCCCGGTGAACGGGGGCCGCCCGGTCGCCGCGAAGGCCAGTACCGCGCCCAGGGAGAACACGTCGGCCGCCCCGGTGACCCCCTTGCCCAGGATCTGCTCGGGGGACATGTAGCCGGGCGAGCCGACGGAGACCCCGGTGGAGGTGAGCGAGGCCGTGCCGTCCGTGGCCCGCGCGATCCCGAAGTCGATCAGCCGGGGCCCTCCGGCGGAGCCCGTGGCCCGGGAGGTGCCCCCGAGGGTCAGCATCACGTTGGACGGCTTCACGTCCCGGTGGACGAGGCCCAGCCCGTGCACGGCGACCAGGGCGCGGGCCAGCCCGGCGCCGATGGCCCGTACCGAGAGCTCGGGCAGCGGCCCGTACGCGGCCACCGCCTTGTCCAGCGAGGGGCCCGCCACATACCCGGTGGCCACCCACGGCACGGGCGCGTCCGGATCCGCGTCCAGCACGGGCGCGGTCCACTCGCCGCCCACCCGCCGCGCGGCCTCGACCTCGCGCCGGAACCGGGCCCGGAACTCCTCGTCGGAGGCGAAGTGCGGGTGCACGATCTTGACGGCGACGGTTCTGCCGCCCGCGCTGCGCCCGAGATAGACCCGCCCCATGCCACCCGCACCGAGCCGGCCCAGCAGCCGGTACGCGCCGATGGTCCGCGGTTCGCCGGCTTCGAGCGGCTGCATCGCGTCCCCCTCCCCCGTGTGTCCCTGTGGCCAAGCAGCACCCTATGGGCTGCCCGGGCCTTCCGGACGGCAAGCGGGGGAGATCACAAGGCCTGGCATTCGCCTCTCGTATTCCCTTTCGCATTCCCGGCCGGGGTGTCGGGAATGCGAAGGCGTCGGGAATTCCCGGGAAACGGCATATCCGCCCTTCCCGGACTCTCCGGACTACCTCCGGGTAAACCTGATCAGCGGTCGAGGAGCTCCACGGACACGTCCGCGGCGTAGCCCGTCGTGGGTCCCGTCCGGCGTGCGAATTCGCGTACGCCGGCCAGCTGCTCCGGTCCGAAGCGGAAGTCGAGGGTGGTGAAGTACCGCTCCAGCAGCTCGGCGTCGAAGGCCTCCCAGCGGGCCGCCTGCTCGGCGACCTTGGTGACCTCCTCCAGGGAGACGTCACGGGAGGCGAGGAAGGCCTCGTGGACCTCGCGGACGAGGGCCGGTTCGCGGTCGAGGTAGTCCTTGCGGGCGGCCCAGACGGCGAAGACGAACGGCAGCCCGGTCCACTCCTTCCACATCAGCCCCAGGTCGTGCACGGCCAGGCCGAGCCGGGGGGCGTCGTGGAGCGAGGCGCGCAGCGCGGCGTCGCCGATCAGCACCGCCGCATCGGCCTCCTGCATCATCAGCCCCAGGTCAGGGGGGCAGGTGTAGTAGTCGGGCGAGACCCCGTACCTCTCGGAGAGCAGCAGCTGGGCGAGGCGTACGGACGTCCTGGAGGTCGAGCCGAGGGCGACGCGGGCGCCGTCCAGCTGCTCCAGGGGCACCTGCGAGACGATCACGCAGGACATCACCGGGCCGTCGCAGCCGACGGCGAGGTCGGGGAAGGCGACGAGCCGGTCGGCGTTGCGGAGGAACTCCACGAGGGTGATCGGGGCGATGTCCAGCTCCCCCTGGACCAGTCGCTCGCTCAGCTTCTCGGGGGTGTCCTTGGTCATTTCCAGGTCCAGCAGCGTGCCGGTTCTGGCCAGCCCCCAGTAGAGCGGCAAGCAGTTCAGGAACTGGATGTGGCCGACGCGGGGCCGGCTGCGATAGACGTCCACATCGCGAGACTAGCCCCCGTGTCCACGTCAGCCTTCGCACGGGTCTCAAACGTCCGAGTGACGTGATCTTTCCCTCTGGTCTCGGCCGCAGGGTGCGTGCTAGGCTCGACGCAAGTTGCAGTTTGGTTTCCCTTGCAGTACGAGGCCTGCGGAGAATGTGACCCGCAGGCTTTTGTAGTTTTCAGACTTCTTAGCAGGTTCTGGAGCAGGGCGACCCTTTGGCCCATAGGAGGGCTCATGGCTACCGGAACCGTGAAGTGGTTCAACGCTGAAAAGGGCTTCGGCTTCATCGCCCAGGACGGCGGCGGCCCGGATGTCTTCGTCCACTACTCCGCGATCAACGCGTCTGGCTTCCGCTCCCTCGAGGAGAACCAGACCGTGAACTTCGACGTCACGCAGGGCCCGAAGGGCCCGCAGGCGGAGAACGTCACCCCGGCCTAGTCGCCTGGGCCAGCCGGATCGCGGTTGGATTAGCAGTACCCAAGGAGCCCTGCCTCCTCCGTGCGAGCGGAGGGGACGGGGCTCCTGCCTTTTGCGGCTCCTGCCTTTTGCCTCGGCCTGGCCCGGCCGGGCGGAGAACCGTCAATGAAGCGCGCCGCCCGCGCCCCCCGGTGGGCCGGGGGGGGCGGGCGGCGCGTGAGCAGACAGCTAGGGAATTAGGGCTGCGGCTTCGGGTCCGCTTCGAGCTTCGCGGTGATCTTGACGTCCAGGACGAGCTCGATGCCCTCCGAGGTGATCACGCGGAGGTGGTACGTACCCGGGGCGACGTCCGTGGTGAACAGCTCCGGCAGGGCGATCTTGCCGTCGGCGGTGGTCGGGGCCAGGTCCAGCGAGTTCAGCTTCGCGCCGTCCGCGTCCTTGAAGTACGGGCCCTTCGCGGTCGCCTGGTCCACCGGCTGCCACTTCCCGGCCTCGTCCTTCTCGACCAGCGCGGCGGTGGTCTTCGTACCGGCGACCGGCTTGCCGCCGACCGTGGCCAGCAGCTGCACGCCCTTGATGCTCGTACCGGCGGCGGCCTCCATCGGCTGCGTGCCGTCGGTCCGGGTCAGTACGACCGGCTGAGGCGTGACCGTGCCCTTGAAGGTGACTGTGACCTGGCTCGAGGTGTAGGCCGAGGCCCGGAGGGTGAAGGCGCCGGCCGTGGCGCCCGCCTTCAGACCGGGCGCCTGCGCGATGCCCTCGGCGTTCGTCTTGACCACCAGGTTGTCGTCCGTCCCGAAGGCGGTGCCACCCGTCTCGTCCTTCTCCACGACGAAGATGACGTCCTGCCCGGCCGCCGGCTTGCCGTCGCTGAGCACTGCCTTGACCCGCGGGGCCGTGGTGAAGAAGGCCCCTGCCTCGGCCTTGAGCTCCGCGTCGCCGAGCACCTCCAGCTTGGCCAGCTTCGGGGCGGGCGGCGTGGGCGGCTTCGTCGGCTCGGTGGGCTTGGGCGTGGGCGTCGGGGTCGGCTTGGGAGTCGGCGTCGGGGTGGGCGTCGGCGTCGGCTTCGTCGACGGGGTGGTCGACGGCGTCGGCGTCGGCGTCGGCGTGGTCCGCGGCGGCTGCGGCGTGGGCAGGGTGCCCGTCGTCGGCGGGGTCGGGAAGCTCCCCACGGGCGGGTTCGGGATCTCGCCGACGCCGCCTTCCTTGTACTGGCGCATGTAGCCGAGCACGGTGTTCACGTACTCGCGCGAGTTGTTGTAGCTGAGGATCGCCCGGTCGAGCGCGGCCGGGTCCGACAGGTTCCGGTCGCCCGCGCACAGGTAGAGGCCCGCGCCCAGGGCGGCGTCGTAGATGTTGTTCGGGTCGCGCTTGGTGTCGCCGTTGCCGTCGGCGCCCCACTTCGCCCAGGTCGAGGGGATGAACTGCATCGGGCCCACGGCCCGGTCGTACGCGGTGTCCGCGTCCCATTCACCCTTGTCCGTGTCGCGGACCTCGGCGAAGCCGTTGCCGTCCAGGCGCGGCCCGCGGATCGGCTTCTCGGTGTATCCGTCGGTCTTGAGCCCGTATCCGGAGGCGTGCACGGACTCGATCCTGCCTATGCCCGCGAGCAGTTGCCAGGGCAGCTTGCAGCCGGGGAGCGCGGCGGCCACGGAGAGTTCGGCGCGCTTGTAGGCGTCGAGGGCGGTGCCGGGTATGCCGCTGGCCCCCTCCGGCACCCCGCCGGTGGTGGCCGGGGGCACCTGCGGGTCCGCGATGTCGCCGGGCAGATCCAGCCGGGCGTCTCCGCGGTCGGTGGCCTGGGGGCTGTCCGGGCTCGGCTCGGACTCGCCCGCGTCGGCGGTCGATGGACTGGTCACCACCGCTGCGGTCGTCAGGCTGGCCGCGAGCGCGGCCGTGCACAGGACCTTGCGCGAGGTGTTGACAAGGTGACGGTGAAGCGGCTTCACGGTGCGGAGATCCCCCCAAGGCGGCCAGCAAGGCGTCAGGCCGGTCGAGCCATGAATGTTCTGTCTATCAGGTCTTCGGATCTGACTCGCCGTCGCCCTCGGATATATGACGCATATATGACGCACCATTCGTCTCGGCTTCACCCGCTCTCGGGCCGAGACGTCCAGCCGGGCGGACAAAAGATCCCAAGTCGCCTCTCACGGGCGGCGGCTAGGTTCTAGGCCATGACCAATGCCAATGCACTGATCTACGACAAGGCGTTCCGCGACCGCGCCGACCGGAGGCAGACCTGGGGCGTGTTCCTGCTCCTGGTGGCGCTCGGGATCTGGCTCTGGGTCGCCTACCAGCTGCTGGCGCCGTTCAGCATCAGCGGCACGAGCCACGACCTGGACTGCGGCTCCCGGGTCTTCTACGACGCCGGGGAGTCCGGCAGGAAGTCCTACGCCGAGGCCGAGGGCCAGCGCTGCGCCGCCGAACGGGACTTGGCCGACCCGCTGGCCCTGCTCCTCCTCGCTCTGCCGTTCGCCGTCGGCGGCGCCTTCCAGTACGCCTCGGGCACCTTCGCCCTGCGCATGAGCGAGCACGCGGCGGAAGTGGCCCGGCTGGAGGCCGCGCGGGAGAGCTGAGTCCGCGGCTGCGCCCTAATCCGCGTACTCCGGCCCATGCCCGTGCCCCCGCCCTACCCGTGCGCCCCGCCCTACCCGTGCCCCCGCCCTACCCGTGCGCTCCGCCGTACAGCGCCTCGATCTCCGCCGCGTAGCGGGCCGAGACGGCCGCGCGGCGGAGTTTCAGGGTGGGGGTCAGGGTGCCGGCCTCGACCGAGAAGTCCTCGTCGAGGAGGTGGAACGCGCGGACGCGGGCGGGGCGGGAGACCGTCGCGTTGGCCGCCGCGACCGCCTCCTCGATCAGGGCGCGGACCGACGGGTGGCCGGCCAGGGACTCCCCGGGGTCGAGCGACTCCCGGACCGCCCACGCCGCCACCTCCTCCGCGTCCAGGGTGATCAGCGCCACCGGGTGCGGGCGGTGGTCGCCGATCAGCACCGCGCGGGAGACGTAACGGGAGGCCTGGAGGGCGAACTCCACCTCCGTCGGGGTGATGTTCTTGCCCGCCGAGGTGATGATCAGCTCCTTCTTGCGGCCCGTGATGCGCAGGAAGCCCTCGCCGTCCAGCTCGCCCAGGTCGCCCGTGTGCAGCCAGCCCCGCGCGTCCAGGGTCCGCGCCGTCTCGGCCGCGTTGCCGTGGTAGCCCGGGAACACCATCGGCCCCCGGGCCAGTACCTCCCCGTCCGGCGCGATGCGGACCTCGCAGCCCGCGATCGGGCGGCCCACCGTGCCGTACCGCACCGCCCCCGGGTGGTTGAGGCTGATCACCCCGCCGGACTCGGTCATCCCGTATCCCTCGTACACAGCGATCCCGCACGCCCGCAGGAAGTCCAGCGTCGCCGGGGCGATCGGTGCCCCGCCGGTCAGCGCCCACTTCAGACGGCCCCCGAACGCGGCCCGGACCAGGGAGTACAGGGACTTCTCCGCCGCCTCGTGGACCGGGCGATCCGACTCCGGAAGCCGGCCCTCCGCCTCCAGTACGCCGACCCGGACCGCCTCCTCGAAGCGCTTCCGCCCGCCCTCCTGGGACTCCGCCAGCGAGAGCACCACCGCGTGGACCTTCTCGAACAGCCGGGGCACCGACGGGAGGTGGGTGGGGCGCGCCTCGGCCAGCTCGGAGAGGACGTCCTCGATCCGGCCCCCGAAGTAGCACAGCTCCCCGCCCTCCAGCAGCGTCGTGAACTGGATCAGCTGGGCCAGCAGATGCGCCAGCGGCAGGTACAGGTACGTCGAGTCCCCCGGCCCGCCCTGGATCAGCGGGAGCGTCGCGTCTTGGATCGCCCCCAGGTTCCCGTGCGTGAGCCGGCACCCCTTGGGCAGGCCCGTCGTGCCCGAGGTGTACACGATCGAGGCGTCCGCCGAGGCCGCCACCGACCCGGCCCTGGCGAGGAGTTCCGGCTCCGGGGCCTTGTCGAGCCCCCTCAGCCCGTCCATCACCACCACCTCCCGCAGCCCCGGCAGTTTCCCGCGCAGCACCTCCACCCGCCGGGCCTGCGCCGTGTCGTCGCAGACCGCCACCACCGCCTCCGAGTCCGACAGGACCCAGGCCAGCTCCTCCTCCCCCGCCGTCGGGTACACCGGCACCAGGACCGCGCCCGCCGCCAGGATCCCGAAGTGGGTGTACGTCCACTCCGGCCGGGTCTCCGCCAGCACGGCCACCCGCTCGCCGGCCGCCACCCCCAGGCCGAGGAGCGCCCGTCCCGCCTCCCGGACGCGGGCGCGCAGTTCCCCGTAGGAGACGGTGGCCCAGCCCGCCCCCTGCCGGAACCGCAGGGCGGTCTCCTGCCCGTACCGCTCCCCCGCCCACTCCGTGAACACCGCCAGCGTCTGCGGTCGCGCCATGTCCCGTGCAGCGTCCATCGCCCTCGCCTCCCTGGGGTCCGTACCGACGAAGCTAGGCACCGGGAAGGTCCCGGCGGCATGACCGGAAGCGTCACCCCCGCTGACCTCAGCGCTCAATGGGGCTACCGTCAGACCCATGGGGAGGCGGACGATCACCGTGCACCATGTGCGCGCCGTGCTCGCGGGGGCGGCGCGCGGCGGCATCGACACGGTGCCGCTGCTCCAGGAGGCGCAGATTCCGCCGCTGCTCCTCGGCGACGACCGGGCGCGGATCACGCCCGCGCAGTTCGCCCGGCTGTTCCGGGCGCTGTACCGGACCACGCAGGACGAGTTCCTCGGGCTGTCCTGCGTACCGAGCCGCCCGGGCACCTTCGCGATGATGTGTCACGCCTCGCTGGGCTGCCGTGATCTGGGCGCGGCCGTCGAGCGCGCGGCCGCCTTCTACGGGCTCTTCCCCGGCGGGCCGGAGCTGGCCCTCGAAGTCGAGGGCTCCGAGGCCCGGTTCACGGTGCGCAACGACTTCGCCCGCGACGAGGAACGTTTCCTCACCGAGTGTGTGCTCGCCATCTGGCACCGGCTGAGCAGCTGGCTGATCGGGCGCCGCATCCCGCTCGCGTATGCCGCCTTCTCGTACCCCCCGCCGCCGCACAAGGACGAGTACGAGGTCCTGTTCGACTGCCCGGTCCGCTTCGGCGGGGACCGCACGGAGGCCGCCTTCGCCGCGCACTGGCTGACCGCGCCGCTGGTACGGGACGAACCCGCGCTCGACGCGATGCTGCGCCGCGCCCCCTTCGACCTGCTGTTCCGGCCGGAGTACGGGACCACGGTCGCGGAGCAGGTGCGCCGGACCCTGACCCAGCAGCTGCGCAGCTCGCCGCGGCTGCCGGCGCTCGGGGAGGTGGCGGCCCGGCTGGCGGTGTCGCCGGCGACGCTGCGGCGCCGGCTCCAGCGGGAGGGGACCTCGTTCCAGCAGCTGAAGGACCATGTCCGGCGGGACGCGGCGATCGCGGGGCTGGCGGAGAGCGGTGAGCCGATCGCGGAACTGGCGGCCCGGCTGGGCTTCTCCGAGGACACCGCCTTCCACCGGGCGTTCCGCCGCTGGACGGGGACGACCCCCGGCGCGTACCGCATCGCGTCCGGGGGCTGAGTCCGTCGGCCCTTCCGGCCCCACGGGCCCCTCAGGCCTCTCGGGCCCCTCGGCTCAAGGCACGTTCGCGACCGTCTCGCAGTTGACGGCGACGTCGGCGGTGCCCGCCTCGCCGTCGCAGGTGTCGGTGTTCGCGCCGCCGTCGAGGAAGTCGTTGGCGGGGCCGGCGAAGATGGAGTCGTCGCCGGCCTGGCCTCGCAGGTTGTCCCGGCCGCCCGCCGTGCCGGCGGTCGCGTCGCCGTCGAAGTTCGAGTTGTCGCCGAAGATGAGGTCGTTGCCGCCCCCGCCGTCGATCGAGTCGTCGCCGGCCACGGTGACGGAGGCGTCGCCGACCGAGCTGTCGCCGATGAGGATGTCGTCGGCGGAGCCGCCGATGATCCTGTCGTTGCCCGCGCCCCTGGCCTGACCGCCCGTGGGATCGCCGATGTTGTGGTCGCCCAGAGCGAAGACCCCGCCGTCGGTCCCCATGTCCACGAGGTCGTTGCCGCCGCTGCCGATGGCCGCCACGATGCCCTCGCTGTCGCCGACGATGCTGTCGCCGGTGCCCAGTCCGGCCCGCAGGATGTCGCTGCCCGCACCGGTCGCCGTCCCCCCGAAGGGAGTGGCCGAGTCCCCGAGCAGGCCGTCGTCGCCGTTCCCGCCGTCGAGCAGGTCGTTGCCGCCGCCCTGGGCGTCGCCTCCGAACGCGACGCTGTCGCCGGTGATGTGCTCGTCGTCGCCGTCCCGGCCGTACATGAGGTCGGTGCCGCCGCCGCGTGCGTTCCCGGCGGCCTCGGTGAAGGAGTCGCCGATCATGAAGTCGGCACCGGCGCCCCCGTCCATCTGGTCGTTGCCACCGCCTTCGGCGTTGCCGCTGGCCGTGTACGAGTCGCCCACCATGTCGTCGTCGCCGTCGCCACCGCGCAGTTCGTCGTTGCCGCCGCCCAGGGCGTTTCCGCCGGCGAGGGCGATGTCGCCGCGCATGATGTCGTTGCCCGCGCCGCCATCGAGCCGGTCGTTGCCGAGGCCGCCGATCAGCGTGTCGTTGCCGCCCAGGCCGCAGATGATGTCGTTGCCGCCGAGGCCGTTGATGACGTCGCCCGCGGCCGATCCGACGATGACGTCGATGCCGGGTGTGCCGTTGATCGTGCCGGTGCCGGTCACGGTGGCCGGGATGCCGAAGCAGGTGGGCGCGGCGGCGGTGGCGTGGCCGGGCGGCATCCCGAGTGTGATCAGCGTCGCCGTGACGATTCCCACGGTGATGATGGTGCTGCGTCTCATGCGTGTCCTCCGACGGTCCGTAGCGGAATCGGGGGAGGAATGCCCTGCGCGAAGCGGTGCGCACGCGGTGTGTGCGCCTACTGACGCAGTCATTCCATCGTATGAGTGCTCTGTACGTGGCTCCGGCGGAGCCGGGTGGGTCAGCGGTGGCAGGACCTGGGGCTGAACACGGCGATGACGGCGGGTGAGATCCCGGGTCAGGAAAGGTGAGCTGCGCGGTCAGCGACCTTCCGACCGGTCGGTCACTACCTTCTCCTCACTGACCCCGCACGGACCGTTGGGAGAGCCGCCCATGCGTTTCCGAAACCCCCCGCGCATCCGAAGGACCGCCCTCACCGCCCTCGCCACCGTGGCCGCCCTGGCCCTGCCGGCAGGGATCCCGGCCTCGGCCACGGCATCCGCCGCCGAGGCCACCGCCCGCCCCGGCGACATCGTGAGCAGCGCGCCGTCCGCCTTCCACCCGCTGCCCGGACAGCCCACCAACACCAAGGCCTGGACGGTCCATTACCGCTCCACCACCGCCGACGGCGCCCCGAACGTGGTCTCCGGCACCGTGATCGTCCCGCAGGACGGCCGCACCGGCCCGCGCCCGCTCATCACGTACGCCGTCGGCACGGTCGGCATGGGCGACTCCTGCGCCCCGAGCAACAACTTCCCGTACGGGACCGGCCTGGAGGCCAACCTCATCCAGCAGCTCACCCTGCGCGGCTGGGCCGTGGTGGTCACCGACTACGAGGGCCTCGGCACCCCGGGTGTCCACACCTACACGGTCGGCCCCTCCGCCGGGCACGCCGTCCTCGACGCGGCCCGCGCCGCCACCCGGCTCCCCGAAGCCGGCCTGTCGGCGGACACGCCGGTCGGGATCATGGGCTACTCGCAGGGCGGCCAGGCCAGCAGCTGGGCCGCCGAGCTGCAGGGCTCGTACGCCCCGGAGTTGCAGGTCAAGGGCACGGCGACCGGCGGTGTCCCGGCGGACCTGATGAAGGTGGCCGACTTCAACAACGGCTCCTACGGCTCCGGCCTGATCTTCATGGCGGCCGCCGGGCAGGACGCGGCCTTCCCGGAGCTGAAGCTGGACTCCTACCTGAACCCGGCGGGCAAGGTCCTCGTCGACGGCATGAAGGAGGGCTGCGTCGCGATCGACGCCATCGCCGGCTCCTTCAAGCGGATCTCCGACCTCACCACCCGCGACCCGCTCGCCCAGCCCGACTGGCAGGCCCGCCTGAACCAGAGCCGGCTCGGGCGGACCGCCCCGGCCGCGCCCGTCTACCAGTACCACGCACTCGGCGACGAGCTGATCCCGTACTCCGTGGGGCGCGGGCTGCGCTCCGACTGGTGCGCGAGGGGCGCGAACCTGGAGTTCGACACCATCTGGGTCGGTGAACACGTCAGCGGCGTGATCACCCACTCGCTGGAGGTCGGCGACTGGATGGCGGACCGCTTCGCGGGCCGGGCGACGCACGCCAACTGCTGACGCCTGTATCCGCCTTTCCCGCCTGTATCCGCTTCCCCGCCTGTATCCGCTTCCTCCCTGTATCCGCTTCCTCCCTGTATCCGCTTTCCCTCCTGCTCCGCCCGGCGCTCTCACTGCCCGGCGGGGCAGGACCGCGTCCCGCCCGGGAGCCGGCCGTCGACCAGGAAGCGGTTCACGTAATCCCGTACGCAGGGCGAGGCCGCATAGCCGGTGTGCCCGTCGCCCTTGTAGTCCAGGACCACCGCCGAGCCCAGCCGGCGGGCGGTCTCCTCGGTCCACTCGTACGGGGTCGCCGGGTCCCCGCGGGTTCCGACGAGCAGCATGCGCGGGACCCCGCCCGGGCGGTCGATCCTCCGGATGAAGTCGGTCCCGGCGGGGCGTCCGTAGCAGGACAGTACGGTCATCAGCTGCATCGGCCCGAAGATCTCCGAGGCCTTGAGGAACTCCCCCTGAAGCCCCTCGATCTCCTTCTCGATGGCCGCCGGAGTGGCCTTGTCGTTCCCCCGGTCCGGATCGTCCGCGCAGTTCACGGCTGTGAGCGCGGCCTCGGCGTTGTCGGCGGGAACCTTCGGCGGCCCGTCGCCGCCATCGTCCGCCGGCGGGTCCACCGGCCCGCCGATCTGCATCAGCCCGACCGGGTCCCCGTCCCGCTCGATCATCCCGAGGGCTTGTTCGAGTGCGGGCCACGTCTCCTTCGAGTACAGGGCGGCCGCCACCGCGCCCACCACGTCCTGCCCGGTGAAGTACGAGCCGTCCTCGCCGATCAGCGGCTGCTCGTCGAGCCGCGCCACGAGGGCGTTGACCTTCTCCTTGGCGGTGCGGGTGTTGGTCCCGTAGACGCAGCTCGTCCGGCGGGCGCACCAGGTCAGGAAGTTGTCCAGGGCCCGCTGCTGCCCGCGCGCCGATACGAGGGCCTGCTCGGCGAGCGCCTCGGTGAGGGTGTCGACGCCGTCGAGGACCATCCGGCCGGTCTTCTTGGGGAACTGCGCGGCGTACACGGCGCCGAGCCGGGTCCCGTAGGAGAAGCCGAGGTAGTTGAGCTTCTTGTCGCCGAGTGCCTGGCGCATGACGTCCATGTCGCGGGCCACGTTGACGGTACCGATGTACGGGAGCACCGGGCCGGAATGCAGCTCGCACCGTCTCACCACGGCCCGCAGCGCGGCGAGCTGCGAGGCGGCGTCCTCCCTGGCCTCTCCGGGCGCGTCGGCCGTCTCCTGGGACCCGCCGCAGGAGACGGGCTCGCTGTGCCCGACCCCGCGGGGGTCGAAGGCGACGAGGTCGTACCGCTTGCCGAGGTCCGCGAAGACCTTGGGGTCGGCGGCGAGGCTCTCGATGCCGGGGCCGCCGGGGCCGCCGTAGTTCAGGAGCACGGACCCGAGCGGTTTGCCACCGGTGGCGGGAATCCGTGCGAGGGCTACCTTGACGGTCCCCTTCGCCGGGGCCGCGTAGTCGAGCGGCACCTCGACCGTCCCGCACCTCATCCCGTCGGGCACGGGCCGCTCCGGGCAGTGCCCCCACCGGATGCGCTGCCCGTAGAACCGTTCCAGGGGGTCGGCCGGACCGGGAACGGCCCCGAGCCCGGCGAACGCCAGTACGGCGGCGGCTGCGGTGGCGGTGACGGTGGCTGCGGTGACGGTGGCTGCGGTGGTGGCGGTCGCTGCGGCGGTCTGGGAGCTGCGGGAACGGTGCACTGCACCCTCCTCGGGTGACCCCCCGAACCGGTCAGCCCACCATAAGCGCGCTCCGCGGCTACCGCTTCCTGGCCTCGACGATCTCCACCTGGGGGTGCTCGGGCGCCCGGCGGCCGGGCATGGACACGGTCACCTCGGTGGGCCAGGACGCGCCGCATGGGGCAGGTTTCGGGGGCAGGTTTCGGGGACCGGCCGGAGGCCGGGGGCGGCGGGCGGGGGTCGGCAGGGGTCCCTCGTACCTCACCGGGGTCGTGGCGGCGGACTTCACGGGGGCGCGTCGCGGCGCCGGATCTCACCGGGCGTCGCGGCGCCTGTACAGCCCCTCGATCTCCCGCTCGTAGTCCCGGGCGATCGCCCCGCGCCGGAGTTTCATCGACGGGGTCAGATGCCCCCGCTCCTCCGTGAACTCCCCCGGCAGCACCGCGAACCGCCGGATCGACTCCGCCCGCGACACCAGCCGGTTCGCCTCGTCCACCGCCCGCTGGAGGTCGGCCAGCAACTCCTCGTCCTCGACCAGCCGCCCGATCGGAACGCCCTGCTTCTTCCGCATCTGCCGCCAGTGCAAGAGCCCCTCCGGCTCCAAGGTGATCAGCGCGGCCACGTAGGGCCGGTTGTCCCCCACCACCATGCACTGCCCCACCAGCGGATGCGCCCGCAGCCAGTCCTCCAGCGGGGCCGGGGCGACGTTCTTCCCGCCCGAGGTGATGATCAGGTCCTTCTTCCGCCCGGTGATGGTCAGGTACCCCTCCGCGTCCAGCTCGCCGATGTCCCCTGTGGCCAGCCACCCGCCACCGGGCACGGCAGCGGCAGCGGTGTTCCAGTACCCCGCGAAGACGTGCCGGCCGCCCAGCAGCACCTCCCCGTCGTCCGCGATCCGCACCGCCGTGCCCGGCAACGGCCACCCCACCGTCCCCAGCCTCGGCCTCAGCGGCGGCGTGACGGTGGACGCGCCCGTCGTCTCCGTGAGCCCGTACCCCTCGAAGACCTCGATCCCCGCGCCGGTGTAGAAAGCGGCGAGCCGCCGCCCCAGCGGGGAGCCCCCGCTCAGGATGTACCGCACGCGCCCGCCCAGCGCCGCCCGGATCCTGCGGTACACCAGCGGGTCGTACAGCGCCCGCGCCGCCCGCAGCCCGATGCCGGGCCGCTCCCCCTCGACGAGCTCCCCGTACCGCTGCGCGATCCGCGCGGCCCGGTCGAACGAGGCCGCCCGCCCCATCCGCTCGGCCGTCGCCCTCGCCGTGTTGTAGACCTTCTCCAGCACATAGGGGATGGCCAGCAAGAACGTGGGCTGGAACCCGGCTAGGTCCTCCAGCAGATCCTCGGTCCGGATGCTCGGCGCGTGCCCCAGCTTCACCCGCGCCCGCAGGCACCCCACGGCGACCATCCGCCCGAAGACGTGCGACAGCGGCAGGAACAGCAGCGTCGACGCCGGCTCCTTGCTGACCGACTTGAACACCGGGTGCAGCAGCTCCACCGCGTTGTCCACCTCGGCGAAGAAGTTGCCGTGCGTCAGCACACACCCCTTGGGCTGTCCGGTGGTTCCGGAGGTGTACACCAGCGTCGCCACCGAGTCCGGCGTCCGTGAGGCCCGCCGGTCGTGCACGGCGGCGTCCGGCACGTGCTCCCCCGCCTTGACCAGCCGCGCCACCGCCCCGGTATCGAACTCCCAGAGGTGCGCCAGCCACGGCAGGCTGGCCCTCTCGGCACTGATGATCCGCGCCTGCGCGGTGTCCTCGACAGCGCAGGCGACCGCCCCCGAGTCGTGAATGATCCACCGCGCCTGAACCGCGGACGAGGTCGGATAGACGGGTACGGTAACCAGCCCGGCCGCCCACCCCGCGAAGTCCAGCAGCGTCCACTCATAGGTGGTCCGCGCCATGATGGCGAGCCGGTCCCCCTCGCGCAGCCCCTCGGCGATCAACCCCTTGGCCACGGCCAGCACTTCACTCGCGAACTCGGCGGCGGTCACATCCCGCCAGGACCCGTCCGCCTCCTTCCGCGCGAGCACGGCATCCCCCGGCGCGGCGGCCGCGTTGTCGAACGGAATATCCCCGAGCGACCCTCTCCCCACCACCCCGGCCAGCGCGGGCACCGCCACCTCGCGCACCACCCCGCCCACCACGCTCTTGACGGGCTCCACCAGCTCCGGCTCGGCATCCACGGCACGTTCTCCTCGCCTCGACAGGAGTTACCGCCGGTAATCTACGCACGAGTAACCGCCGCTGAACACCCCCTGGACAGCCCGCGCCCCGCCGGGCTTCGTCAGGGCCTGCCGGGGCGGTCGGTGGCGAGGGAGTTCAGGAGGGCGGCGCCGCGGGTGGCGTCGTCCACGCTTATCGCGAAGTCCTTGCCCTTGGCACGGATGACCAGGCATTCGCCGCCGCGCAGCATCACTGTGGTCCCGAGCCCGCTGAGGCGGTAGCCCCAGCCGCCGACCTGGGCCGCCGTCCGGTGCTCGACGCGCGCCGACTCGATGTCCTCGGCGGCCCAGCGTCGCACCGGGTGGCCGAACGGCCCGAAGGCCACCTCCAGGCCCCGCTCCGTCACCCGCGCCCGCACCGAGGAGCAGCCGAGCACCAGTACCGAGACGAACGCGAACGGCGCGACCAGCGCCCAGTGCAACTCCGTCAGGCCCACCACCCCTACGAGCCAGGCCGCCACCGCCACCACCCCGGAGACGGCCCCGGTCAGGCTCAGCCACGGGTTGGCCGCGCGGGAGAGCCATACCCGCCGCTCACCCTCGGGGATCTCCATCGTGAGGCGCCCGTCCGCCGACTCTCCTGCGGGCAACGACTTCTGGCGGTGGTGCGTCATGAATGCGGCCAGGCCGATGGCCGCGGCCACCGCGACCGTCGCCACGGCCCAGGCCGTCACCGAGTCCGCCTCGCGCCAGTCCGACCGGTCCAGGTTCGCCCGCACGATGGACGCCTGAGCTCCGGCCAGCAGCACACCGCTCGGGAGCAGCGTGACACCCGCCCATCCGCGCACCACCCGCCAGCAGGCCACGCCCCCGACGAGCACGGCCCAGATCAGCGCCGGGGCCAGCGTCGCCGCCCACAGCGGCAGGGAGCCGTCGGGCCCGCCGGAGGCGCCCCAATGCGTCGCGAGGCGCCGGGGCAGCCGGTCGCGCGCCGCCAGCGGCATCGTCACGAGCAGTACGAGGATCCCGGCCGCCCAGCCGGCCACACCCCACGCGGCTGCGTTCTCCCGTAAACCACGGTAACCACGGTCTTTCACGGCGCCCCCTTGATCATCTCTATGAGATCGGCCTTGCCGTAGCCCAGGCGCGCCCCGTCGGCCACCAGCTCGCGCACCCGCTCCACCAGCGCCGACCGCCCGTCCGCCGCGCCGGCCACGGTCACTCCGCGGCCGCGCCGGAACTCCAGCAGCCCTTCGTCGCGCAGTGCGCGCAGCCCCCGTAGGACCGTGTTCGCGTTGACGCCCAGCGCCAGCGAGAGCTCGCGCGCCGGGGGAAGCCGGTCGCCCGGGGCGCATTCGCCCTCGGCGATGGCGCGCCGGATGGCGCCCGCCACTTGCTCGTGCAGGGGGCGGCTGTCTTCGGTGCTCAGCCTCAGCAACATGATGCTATTGACGTTAGCACCATGCGCTTCATTTTCAGATGTCAGATGCCAGAAGTCAGACGTCAGACGTCGGACGTCGGACGTCGGACGTCAGACCCGCGTCGGGGGCCTGTTCGCACCGCCGGGGCCGGTCGCGGGGAGGGAGCGCAGGCGGATGCCGTGGCGGGTGCGCAGGCGCAGCAGCTCGTAGGCCGCGATGGCCGTCGTCGTGGCCGCGCCGCCGATGGGCAGGAGGACCGAGTCCTGGGGCCATTCGCCGAACGGGAAGAAGGCGTCCTGGAGGACGAACTCCCAGGCGAGCACCACGGTGATGATGGCCGGCAGCGCCTGATGGACCTCCACCGTGCGGAACATGTGCCGGGAGATGGCGGGCACCGCGTGGAAGACGAACCCGATCCCGCGGGCCAGTCCGTAGATGCCGATCGGGGCGGCGATGAACGACGCCGGGCTCGCCCCGTAGAGGGAAATGATCCACAGAGGCACCGCCACCGAAACCGCTGCCAGCAGGACGTGGCCGAGAAAGGCCCCCACGGCGGTCAGCGGTCCCGGTAACCGCGCGAGCATCCGGCGACGCGCGCCCGACCGGGCCGCCGCGATTACACCCCGACCACACCGGAACCGTGCCGAGTAGCCGAGGGGGAT
>NZ_JAGGOY010000146.1 GCF_018614095.1 Streptomyces sp. ISL-87
GCCCCACCCTCCGCGGAGCCACCGCCCCATCCCCCGCCGACCCCTCGCGCGGCCACCGCCCCAGTACTCCGCCGGCCACCCGCCGGGCACAGCCCCCGACGCCTCCCCCCCCCCGGCCAGGGGGCCACCCACCCCCTCGCGTAACCACCGCCCTGTGCCCCGCCGCCCTCGCCCGAGCACCGCCCCTATGTCCCGCCCCCTTCGCGCGAGCACCGTCCCTGTGTCCCACTGGCTACTCGCCGGGCCGCAGTCCCCGACGCCTCCCGCGCCCCGGCCCCCGCCAACCATTTCGCGTGACCACCGCCCCGCCTGTCCCGTGCGCCCCGCCGGATCCCGCCAGGGCCACATCCCGGCACTGCGCAGGGGCCCGCCGGGCCACACACCCGGGCCCTACCCAGGACCCCGCCGGGTTCCCCCGCCGGACCCCCCAACCTCGGCTCCATACCTCGGCTCCCCACCCCGGCCTCCCACCGGCCGCCGCCCGGTCCTCGCACCCGGCGCCCCGCGGCGGTCGCCTCCGAGGATCCGCCCGGAGTCCAACCTGGACCGCCGACCGGAGCACCGCCCGGGGCTCGCACCGGCTGCCGCCGAACCACGGGCCGGCCCCGGGGGCGGCCGCGCCGGTCGCCCGCGCCGCGCGCGGCCCGGCCCGGGCCACGCGGGACAGAGCGGCACGGGACCAGCCGCGGGACGGGACCGGCCGCGTACGGGCGAGGGTCGCCGCCCCCGGCCGTAGGGGATCGCTCTCGATTCGACAACGATGCTGGCTCAATCTGGATCTTGCATTTTCAACCGCTTAGGCTTGCCGCAGGCGGGCAAGCCGGCTGATTGCCCTCAGACACAGGAAGTGCAGGCAGATGATTGAGTCTGTTCCTTCCCTCGCCGTGACGCTCGCTCAGATACGGGCGCTCGCCAAGGAGAGACAACTCGATGTGGACGAGATGCTCGACGTGGAGGATCTCGCCGCCGGGACAGGGGTTCCCTCCGAAGTGACGGCCGCCCTGCTCCGAGGCGAGGAGCTCGAAGAGCCCACCCGCCAGGAGGCCGACGAACTCGCCCGCCGACGCGCCGAGTTCCTCTGTACGACCTCCCTCGACGCCAGCGGCCGGCCCTATCCGATCGCCGACATCGCCGCGGCGATCGACGTCACCCCGTGGTGGGTCGCCGAGCTCGTCGCCGGCGGGACACCTCCCGGTATGGAGCGGCACGGCCCCCGCATCGCGGCCTTCTTCGGCCAGGAGAGCACCTTCCTGACGGACACTCCGTCCCAGGCCGTGAGCAGGGCCCTCCAGCCGGTGGTCCGGTCCCTCGACAACACCTCGGGCGACCTGATGGCGAACCTCGTCCGCCAGTACGGGCTGGTCTCCATGTCCACCCGGGGCAAGACCCTCACCCACACGCAGGAGACGCTGCTGCTCGGCATGATCACCGGAATGCTGTCCTCTGAGGGGGCGGTGTGAACCTCTCCCGCGCCCGCTCCATGCGCAAGCTGTGCACCGCGCTGACCTCGTCGCTCGACCTCGAGAAGCCCGTCGACCCGCACAAGCTCTTCCGTGCCCTGTGCGACGCGATGAGCGCGACGCGCGGCGGCCGCCCCATCGTGCTGCGCTTCGAGCGCTTCCCCACCCAGCTCACCACCTCGGGGCTACTGCTGAACATGGAGGACTACGACATCGTCGTAGTGGAGAAGTTCACCACCGCCGACCACCAACTCGTCATCCTCGGGCACGAGCTGTGGCACATGCAGGCCGGCCATTGCAGCGCGCACGGGCTCGGCGCGGCCGCGGCGGCCCGGTCCTTGCAGGGGCAGGGCGGCGGCGGCCCCGACCTGAGTTACGCCGCCGTCGCAGCGCGTTCCCACTACGAGGACGCCGAGGAGATCGAGGCCGAGACGTTCGGGCTCCTCCTCGGGGACAGGTGCAGAGCCTGGCTCCCCGCCGGCGACACCCCCGGCACGGTCCGGGGCAATGACGTCGCCGGGCGCATCGGCAACACCCTCGGCTACCGCGGACCGATCGGCTGACGTGAACTCGGACAAGTTCTACATCCCGTACTTCATACCGGCGGCGATCCTCACCCTGGCCTTCGTGATCCGGCTTCCGGTGATGATGAGGTTCTGGCGCAACGATCCCAACGTGCGCAACGTCGGAGGCCTGCTCCTCCTCGGCTCGTCGGTGTTCTACTTCGGCCGGCCCGAGACCATCGCGGCGATGAACCACGCCACGGGCATCGTCAACTTCGCGGCGCCGGTGGTCTACACGGTACTCACCCTGTTCTGTGCCGCCTGCCTGGTGATGATCATCCACTGGCGCGGTGGCGACCCGAAGCGTGTCCGCCGGACCACATGGACGATCGGCGTGATCTACTCCGCGGTCGTCGCCGGCCTCTGGATCACCTTCGCGCTCGCCGACGTGCCGGTCGAACGGCTGCGGGACCTCGACACGTACTACGCCAACACGCCCTGGATGCGCGAGCACATCCTGCTCTACCTGCTGGCCCACACGGTCGCCTGCGCGATCACCTCCGTGGTCACCTGGACCTGGCTGCGCCAGGTGTCGGGATGGCTGCGCGCCGGGCTGGTGCTCCTGGTCATCGGATTCATCCTGAACCTCGGCTACGACACCGTGAAACTCATCGCGGTGGTCACCCGTTGGACCGGCAACAACCTGGACTGGCTGAGTACGTACGTCGCCCCGCCCCTGGCGTCCATCTGCGCGCTCTTCGTCGCCGTCGGCTTCATCCTGCCGCACGCCGGGGAAGCCGTTCAGGGGATCTGGGCGGACTACTGGCAGTTCCGGTGCCTGAGCCCGTTCGTGAACGAACTGGCCGCCCTCGACACCGGTACCCTCCGGCTGCCCCGGCGGTCCCCGGTGAGCCGACGCCTCATCCAGCGCAGGACTCAGATCAGCGACGGACTGCTCCGGCTCCAGCCGTACATGGACCCCGACGTGCGCCGCCGCGCCCTCGCCGAGGCCACCGCGCGGCACGAGAGCCCCGCCCAGGCCGCCGCCACCGCCGACGCGGTCGCGGTGATCGCCGCCGTTCACTGCCTGCGCCACGGAATCGAACACCCCGTGGAAGAGGTGGCCGGGGCCCCGGCCGTCGCGGCGGGAAGTCCGCATTCCCCGGACCTCGTCGCCGTTTCCAAGGCCCTGCGCCGGTCCTCGTACGTTGCCTCCTTCCGCGCCCGGTACGGGCGGCCGACCACCCAGAGAGCGTGACTTCATGAGCGGTTCCACGTCCTCGCCCGGGCCGAGAACGGCGGTGGTCATCGGAGGCAGCCTCGCCGGCATGCTCACGGCCGCCGCGCTCTCCGCGTTCGCCGACGTCGTCGTCGTCGAGCGTGACGCACTGCCCGACGGGCCCGAGTCGCGCAAAGGGCTTCCCCAGGCCCACCACGCGCATCTCCTGTGGTCCGGCGGGGCGCGGGCGATCGACACCCTCCTGCCCGGCACCGTCGGCCGGCTCCTGGACGGCGGCGCCCACCGGATCGCGCTGCCGACCAACATGGTCGGCTACTCTCCCGAAGGCTGGTTCCGGCGCTGGTCGGAGCAGTCGCACTACGTCGTCCTCGCCAGCCGTGACCTCCTCGACTGGCACATCCGCCGGTCCGCTTCGGCACTGCCACGTGTCACCGTCACCGACCGGACCGAGGTCCTGAACCTGGAGGGCGACGCCCGGCGCGTCACCGGAGTCCGCGTGCGCGGCGCCGACGGCCGGGAGCGCGTCCTGGCCGCGGACCTGCTGGTCGACGCTTCCGGCCGGGCTTCCCGTACCCCCGCGTGGCTCGGAGAACTCGGCGTACCGGCGGCCGCGGTGCGGACGGTGGACCCCGGCCTCGTATACGCCAGCCGGACCTTCCGCGCCCCGAAGGGCCTCGGGACCGCGTTCCCCGTCATCGTGAACGTCCAGGCCAACCCCCGCGAGACGGGTCCCGGCCAGTCCGCGACCCTGGTCCCGATCGAAGGCGACCGCTGGCTCGTCACCCTGTCCGGAACGCGCGGCGGCGAACCCACCAAGGATCCGGCCGTGTTCGAGGCCTTCGCGCGGGCCGTCCGACACCCGATCGTCGGCGAGCTGATCGCCCAGACGCAGCCGCTGACCGACGTCGTGGTCACCCGTACCACCGTCAACCGCCGGCACGCGTACGAGAAGGCCGCGCTCCCCGGGCGTTTCGTCGTGCTCGGGGACGCCACCGCCGCCTACAACCCGGTGTACGGCCACGGCATGTCGGTGGCCGCGCAGAGCGCCCTCGCCCTGCGCGACACCGTCGCCCGGCTCGGCTGGTACGCCCCGCACCTCGGCGCCCGCGCCCAGAAGGCCGTAGCCGGGCCGGTCGCCGCCGCTTGGGCCCTGTCCACCGGAAACGACGTCTTCTACCCCGGCGCGGCGGAGAACGGCCCCACCCTCGCCGAGAGGCTCAGCGCCGCCTACGTACGCCGGCTGCTCCTCACGAGCACCGGCAACGGACGGGTCGCCCGCGCCGTCACCGACGTGATGACCCTGGAGCGGCCCGCCGCCCGGCTGTTCACCCCGCCGGTCCTGCTGGCCGCCGCCCTGGGACCGCGCCGCGAGCAGCTGAGCAGGCCGCCCCTGCGAACCGCCGAACGCGCGGCCATCTCCTCGATCAGGCCGTAGGGGCGGCGGGGACCGGCCCGGCGGGGTCTCGCAGGCCGCGGGTGTACGCCTCCAGTGCGTCCGTGAGTCCGGGGAGGTCCGTGCCCAGCTTGCGGCAGACGGAAGACAGTACGCGGCACACCAGGCAATTTGCCTGATCAGGCTGACGCGGCCGGCCCTGCGCGCGGTGCCACCGGGGCGGTGCCACCGGGGCGGCGGCTCCGCGCCCGGTGGTGCACCGCTCCCGCGTCACGTCAGGTCGAACTCCCCGCCCCGCGCGTTCAGGACGAACTTGCGCCACTCGTCCGGCGCGAAGATCAGCGAAGGGCTCTCGGGGCGCTCGCTGTTGCGCATCGCGATGAACCCCTCGACGAAGGCGATCTGGACGTCCCCCGCCCCTCGGCTGCTCGACTGCCAGTCCGCCCCGCTGAGATCGAGGTCCGGCTTGCCCCAGCCAGCCAGAGGCTGCGAAGTCATGCTCTCGGCCACGTGCGTGCTCCTCCCGGTACGTCGTCCGGGGGCCAGGGTAACCATCGCGGCGGGTGCCGCACAGGCCACGGTGCGTCACACGTGACCTGTCCGGCACCCTTCCGGCTGCCCGTCCGGCACCGTTCCGGCTGCTCCACCGAAGCGCTCAATTGTGTTCAGGAGCTGGGCGCTTCCGCCCCCACCAGCCACATCGAGAAGAATTGCGCACCGCCCCCGTACGCATGCCCCAGGGCCCGGCGGGCGTCCGGAACCTGATGTTCACCGGCCTGGCCGCGAACCTGGAGGGCCGCCTCGGCGAAGCGGATCATGCCGGAGGCGCCGATCGGGTTGGTGGACAGCACACCGCCGGACGGGTTGACGGGGAGGTCGCCGTCGAGTTCGGTGACGCCGGCCTCGGTGAGTTTCCAGCCCTCGCCCTCGTCGGCGAAGCCCAGGTTCTCCAGCCACATCGGCTCGTACCAGGAGAACGGCACATACATCTCCACCGCGTCGATCTCCCGGCGCGGATCGGTGATCCCCGCCTGCCGGTAGACGTCGGCCGCGCAGTCCTTGCCCGCCTGCGGGGAGACGAAGTCCTTGCCCGCGAAGAGGGTCGGCTCGCTGCGCATAGCACCGCCGTGCACCCACGCGGGCGGCTTCGGCGAACGGGCCGCGCCCGCCCGGTCGGTGAGGATCATCGCGCAGGCGCCGTCCGAGGAGGGGCAGGTCTCCGAGTACCGGATCGGGTCCCACAGCATCGGCGAGGCCTGGACCTTCTCCAGGGTGATGCCGTGCTCGTGGAGGTGGGCGTACGGGTTCTTCAGCGCGTTGCGGCGGTCCTTGTACGCGACGAGCGAGCCCACCGTGTCGGGCGCGCCGGTGCGCCGCATGTACGCGCGCACGTGCGGCGCGAAGAACCCGCCGGCCCCCGCCAGCAGAGGCTGCTGGAACGGCACGGGCAGCGAGAGCCCCCACATGGCGTTGGATTCGGACTGCTTCTCGAAGGCGAGCGTCAGCACCGTGCGGTGGACGCGCGCCGCCACCAGGCTGGAGGCGACCAGTGCCGTGGAGCCGCCGACCGAGCCCGCCGTGTGCACGCGCAGCATGGGCTTGCCGACCGCGCCGAGGGCGTCCGCCAGATACAGCTCCGGCATCATCACGCCCTCGAAGAAGTCGGGGGCCTTGCCGATGACGACCGCGTCGATGTCCGCCCAGGTCAGTTCGGCGTCGGCGAGGGCGCGCGCCGCCGCTTCGCGGACGAGTCCGGCGATGGAGACGTCGTGGCGGGCGGCCACGTGCTTGGTCTGGCCGATGCCGACCACGGCCACCGGCTCCTTGCCCGTCGTACTCATACGGAATCCCCTTCCAGGACGGCGACGAGGTTCTGCTGGAGGCAGGGGCCGGAGGTGGCGTGCGCGACGGCCCGGTCGGACTCGCCGCGGTGGATCCGGGCGGCCGCCTCGCCGATCCGGATCAGGCCCGCGGCCATGACCGGGTTGGCGGCGAGCGCCCCGCCGGACGGGTTGACGGCCACGGACTCGTCGATCCCGAGCGCCTTGCGCAGGACGACCTCCTGGGAGGAGAACGGCGCGTGCAGTTCGGCCGTGTCCACCGGGCCGCCGAAGACTCCGGCGTGCTCGGCGGCGATCCGGGTGGACGGCGAGTCGGTGAGGTCGCGCAGGCCGAGGCTGTGCGCTTCGATGCGGTGGTCGATACCGGTGATCCAGGCGGGCCGCGCGCACAGCCGCCGGGCCGCGTCCCCGGCGGCCAGGATCACCGCGGCCGCGCCGTCGCCGACGGGCGGGCAGTCGCCCGTACGGAGGGGCCGGACCTGGTACTCGCCCTGCGGGACGGCGTCGCCGCTGAGCTGGGCGTGCGGGTTGGCCTCCGCGGCGGCCCTGCTACGGGCGCCGATGGCGGCCAGGGCCGGCTCGTCGGTCTCGCCCGCGTCGATCAGCGCCTGGGCCTGGAGGGCGGCGAGGGCCACGGAGTCGGGCCAGAGCGGGGCGAGGTAGTAGGGGTCGAGCTGCCGGGTGAGCACGTCCCGTACCGACCCCGGCGAGGATTTCCCGTACGCGTAGACGAGCGCGGTATCGGCCTCGCCGGTCTGGATCTTGACCCAGGCCTCGTAGAGGGCCCAGGCGCCGTCCATCTCGACGTGCGATTCGGAGATCGGGGGCCAGGCGCCGACCCCGTCGAGGGTCATGGTGAAGGAGAAGGCCCTGCCTGCCAGGTAGTCGCTGGAGCCGGAGCAGGTGAAGCCGATCTCGCCCGCCTTGAGCCCGGTCTGGGCCAGCACCTGATGCAGGACGGGCATGACCATCTCGACTTCGCTCAACTCGTCGGTGCGGCGCAGATGGTCACTTTGCGCGAAGGCGACGACGGCGACCTCACGTGCGTGCCTGCTGCTCGTCCTGGCCATCAGATGAGCTCCTTGTACGCGTCGTAGTCCGCGTCCGGTTCGCCGGTGGGGCGGTAGTGGTCGGGGTAGCGGCCGCCTTCGGTCCACACCGGTTCGACGCGCAGGCCCATGCGGACCTGGTCGTACGGGATCCCGCCGATCCGGCCGTGGAGGGCGAGGCCGGCGCCGTCGAGGGCGATGTGGGCGTAGACGTAGGGGACTTCGATGTCCAGGTTGCGGGCCTTGATGTTGACGATGCAGTACGTGGTGACGGTGCCGGCCGGACCGACCTCGACCTGATCGGTGGTGGCGACCCCGCAGGTGGGGCAGGCGCCGCGCGGGGGCACGTACACCTTGTGGCAGGAGGGGCAGCGCTCGCCGATGGTCTTCTGCTGGGCGAGGCCGTTGATGTACGCGGTCTGGGCGCGGCCGGGGCTGTACGTGTAGTCCAGCCGGGCCTCGGCGACGATGCCGGTGACGGCGTCGGCGAAGGCCCCGTCGTGCGGGGCGGCATGGCGTTCGGAAGCCTCGCCCTCGTAAGCCTCGAAGCAGGCGATGTCGGTGATCGCCCCGGACCGCGACTCGGCCCACCGCACCCGGACCCGCATCCCGGTGCGCACGGCGTCTGGCCCGGGCACGTCGAGGGCGTGCAGGATGGCGGTGTCGGCGCCGTCGAGGCGTACGAGGACCCAGGCGAAGGGGGTTCCGAGGGGCTGGTTGGGGCGCGGGGCGCCGTTCCAGGCCCAGGTGGTGACGGTACCGGTGGGGGCGACCTCGACGAGCTCGCGGATCTCCTCGGCGGTGACGGGGTCGTACTCGACGGGCGGCACCATCACCTTGCCGTCGGCGGTCTTGACACCGAGTACGACGCCTTCCCGCAGGCCGGTCAGAAACGCGCTCTGCACGGGGCCGAGCGACCGGGTGAAGGGAAATTCGACGACGAGGGGCGCGCGCAGCACCTCTGGTGGGGACGCTGCTGCTGTCATGGGTGACTCTCCGATTCTCCGGGGGCGGGGTGGTCGGTCTCATACGTGGCGTACGTGCGTACTCCTGCGGGGCGGCCCGGCCGACTCCTCCCGACCCGACCCGGGCGGGCCGGGGGGGCCGGTAGGCCGGGCGGCCGGGTGGGCCGTCGGCCCGGTGGCCGGGTGTCCCGGGGCCCGGGTGGGCCCGTCGGCCCGGTGGCCGGGTGGGCCCGGTGGCCCGGTGGCCGGGTGGCCGGGTGGCCGGGTGGGCCGGTCGGTGCGGTGGCCGGTGGCCAGGTGCCCCCGTCGGCCCGCCGGGCCGGTGGCCCCGGGTGGACGGGTGGCCGAATGGCCAGGTGGCCCGTCGGCCCGGTGGCCAAGTCGGCACCGGGGGCCCAGTCGGCGGCCTGAGCCAGCCGGGTCAGCCAATAACGGCCCGAACCAACTGAATTGGCCCAGCCAGCCCCTGTCGAATCAGTCGGCCGAGGCCAGTCGTCCAGACCGACCGGTCCAGCCAGGGCCCCGCCGCCCCGGGACGCTCTGGCCGGCGGAGGACAGTCGGCCCCGTCCGTCCGGACCAACCAGGACGGGCAAGGCCCGCCCGACCTGGCCGAGTTAACCGATCGGCCACTCGCCACTCGGCACTCGCCACTCCTAGGGCTAGCGACCAGGTTCGGATGACCGGAGACGGGCGTCCAACCGGCCAAGGTCGGCCTACCGGTTCAGGCCGCCCCGGTTGGGGCGGGGTCGGCGCGCGGCCGGTGCCTACGCCCGGCGGTATACCGCACGGCGTTTCTCCGCGAAGGCGCGGGCGCCCTCCTTGGCGTCGGCCGTGTCGAAGATCGGCCAGCCCCGGGCCAGTTCGGCGGCCAGCCCATCGGTTTCCGTCAGCTCGGCGGTCTCGTACACCGACGCCTTGACCGCCTCCACCGCCAACGGTCCACACGCGTTGATCAGTTCCGCGATCTCCAGCGCTCTGTCCAGCGCCGTGCCGTCCGGCACCACCTGCCCGACGAGCCCGATCCGCGCGGCCTCCCCCGCCGAGTACGGGCGCCCCGTCAGCAGCATCTCCAGCGCGTGCGTGCGCGGGATCTGCCTCGGCAGCCGTACCGTCGAGCCGCCGATCGGGAAGAGCCCGCGCTTGACTTCGAACAGCCCGAAGGTGGCCCCCTCCCCCGCGACCCGGATGTCCGTGCCCTGGAGGATCTCAGTCCCGCCGGCCACGCAGTACCCCTCCACCGCCGCGATGACCGGCTTCCGCGGCCGGTGGTGGCGCAGCATCGCCTTCCAGTGCAGGTCGGGGTCGGCCTTGAGCCGGTCGCGGTACTGATCGCCCGCCATGCCCTTCCCGGCCAGCGCCTTGAGGTCCATGCCCGCGCAGAAGTCGCCGCCCGCGCCCGTCAGGACCACCGACCGGATCGCGTCGTCCGCATCCGCCTCCAGCCAGCCGTCGTACAGGCCCACCAACAGCGGCAGCGACAGCGCGTTCTTCGCCTCCGGCCTGTTCATGGTGAGTACCAGCGTGGCGCCGTGGCGTTCCACGGTCAGGTGTTCTGTCCCACCCATTGCCGTCCTCCCTCTCAAGACCTAGAACAGGTTGCAGGAGGGGCGAGTGCAGTTCAATAGTTTTCTGACACTCAGTCAGATTTCTTCGGCCGCGCCCTTCCCCATTGGGCTGAGCGGGGCTCTAATGACCGCCGAGCGGAACAGTCATGGGGCAACGGCCAGCCAGCCGGCGCCAGACAGCCGGAGGAACTTCCAGGGTCAGGAGGAATGGTGGAGTACAACCTTGCCGACCTGTTCGAGTCGGTCGTGGACGTGGTCCCGGACCGCGAGGCCCTCGTGTACGTGGACCACCCCGGGACCGGCGCCGAGCGGCGCCTGACGTACGCGGAGCTGGACGTTGCGGCGAACCGCATCGCCCACCACCTGCTGGACAGCGGGCTGAAGGCCGGCGACCACCTGGGCCTGCACCTCTACAACGGGATCGAGTACCTCCAGACCGTTCTGGCCTGCCTGAAGGCCCGCCTCGTGCCGGTGAACGTCAACTACCGCTACGTGGAGGAGGAGCTGGTCTACCTCTACAACGACGCCGACCTCGCCGCGCTCGTCTTCGAGGGCGAGTTCACCGAGCGGGTGGCGGCCGCGTTGCCGCAGACCACCCGGCTCCGGCACCTGATCCGGGTCGGGGCCACGCCCGAGGGCGCGCCTGAGCCCTCGATCCCCCCGGTCGCGTACGCGGACGCGGAGGCGGCCGGTTCACCGAAACGCGGCTTCGCGCCCCGTTCCCCCGACGACCTGTTCATCATCTACACCGGCGGTACCACCGGCATGCCCAAGGGCGTCATGTGGCGGGCCGAGGACCTCTTCTTCGCCGGGCTCTTCGGTGGCGACCCGTCCGGCGAGCCGGTGAAGCGGCCCGAGGAACTGGCCGAGCGGGTCGCGGCGCGCGGCGCCGGACTCACCTTCTTCCCCGCGCCCCCGCTGATGCACGGCACGTCCACCCTCACCTCCTTCATCGCCTTCAACTACGGGCAGCGGGTGGTCATCCACCGCAAGTACGCGCCCGAGGAGGTGCTCCGTACGATTGAGAAGGAGAAGGTGTCCAGCGTGTCGCTGGTGGGCGACGCGATGCTCAGGCCGCTCATCGACGCCCTGAACGGCCCGCTGAAGGGCACCGACCTGTCCTCGCTGTTCAGCGTCTCCTCATCCGGGGCGATCATGTCCGAGACGGTGCGCGCCGAGTTCCAGAGGCTCGTGCCGAATGTGCTGCTCCTGAACAACTTCGGCTCGTCCGAATCCGGCTCCAACGGCCGCGCCACGGACGACTCCGGCCCGGAGAAGGGATTCCGCCTCCAGGTCAACGACCGTACGCAGGTGGTGGATCCGGTGACCCACGAGCCGGTGCCGGTGGGCCGGCCGGGGCGGCTCGCACAGCGCGGCCACGTCCCGCTGGGCTACTACAACGACCCGGCCAAGACCGCCGAGACCTTCTTCCAGAAGGGCACGGAGCGGTGGGTGCTGCTCGGCGACATGGCGACCGTGGACGAGGAGGGCATCGTCACCGTCCTCGGGCGCGGCTCCCAGTGCATCAACACGGGCGGCGAGAAGGTCTACCCGGAGGAGGTCGAGCAGGCGCTGAAGTCCCACCCGGACGTGTACGACGCCCTGGTCGCCGGGGTCCCGGACGCCACCTGGGGCAACCACGTCGCCGCGGTGGTGCAGATCCGCGAGGGCTCCCCGGAACCCACCCTGGACGAGATCCAGAACCACTGCCGCAGCAAGCTGGCGGGCTACAAGATCCCCCGCCAACTGGTGATCACTCCGGCCATCCAGCGCTCCCCGAGCGGCAAGGCGGACTACCGCTGGGCGAAGTCGGTGGCGACGGAGGCGGACAGCAGCGCCTGACACCGGGAGCGTATTACGTTCCCGGCCTGGGAGTACGGCCGCAAGGCTAACGACCTTGGGGGCAATG
>NZ_JAGGOY010000147.1 GCF_018614095.1 Streptomyces sp. ISL-87
ATTCCGCTGAATACCCAGGGTCAGGCTACGCTCGAACTCCGCCATCGCTCCCACCACCTGAAGCATGAGCCGGCCGTCCGGGGTGTTCGGGTCGATGCTCGCCAGCGCCCCAGTCAGTACTTTGAAGCCGATCCCACGGGCAGCAAGCGAGTCCACCAGCGTCACAAGGTCGATCAGCGACCGCGCGAACCGGTCCAGCTTCCACACGCACAGAGTGTCGCCGGGGCGCAGGTAGTCAAGAGCGGCCGTCAGCTCAGGCCGGTCAGTGTTCTTGCCACTCGCCTTGTCTGTGAAGATCTGGGCGCAGCCGGCCACCCTCAGCGCGTCGTGCTGCGACTGTGCTTCCTGGTCGTCGGTGGAGACTCGGGCGTATCCGATCAGGTGTCCTGCGGGCGTCGCCATGCGCCAATCGTCTCAGAACCCGTCTCAAAACATCAAGGGATTTCGGGATGTTCTGAGACGGGTGGAATCGTGACACTGCGCAACATCCGCCCCACCGAAATCCCCTGATGGTCCATCAGTCCATTTTCGCTCCCACACGCTCCGGTGACGGACAGGGCAGAGGCCCCCTGGTCAGCGCAGCGCCAGGAGCGGTGGGGACCACTCGTCCAACAGTCGGTCCTTCTTAGATGAGTTGCACACCACGCAGACCACTCGCATGTTGGCGACGGTCGACAACCCACCCCGCGATATGGGAGTCAGGTGGTCGATCACTCCGCCCTCGGGCAGCGGGGCCGAACAGTGGAAGCAACGTGCATCGCCGTGCGCAGCACGAACCTTGCGCTGAAGCGTGGCCCGTCGGGCGACAGTCCGTTGCACCGCCTGGCAGGCACGGCACACGCCATCGCGGAACTTCAGGACCACGGGCTTGCCGCAGCGCCGGCAATCCACCGGTCCCGGCTTGGTACGGGCACGTTTGCGCAGATGCTCAACGGCACGGCTGCACCGATCGGAGCAGTACAGGCGACCGCGACCACCCGACAGGCCCACGGGCTCCGAACACTTCGGGCCCTGACAAGGCTTCTGGGCAACCTCCTGCCGCCTCCGCTCCACCTCCTTCTTGCGCGCATCGTGCCGGGACTTCTCCGCCTCCTCCGCGCACCGCAGGCAGTACAGCGCCCAGGACTCCCGCCCATGAGGCTCACCGCAGCGATGACAACAAGGCGCACCAGTGGAAGCCCGTACCGCCTCACGCGCCTTGCGGGCGGCGATCTGCAACCGGGCCGACTCGACGCACAACGGCGCACCGCACGTCCCACGGTCAGAGCGTGGACGTGGGCCAAGGCACTCAGAACACGTGGCACGCGACTCCTCAAGGGCCGTCAAGCGGCACCCCCTCTTTCGTTTTTGTTGATCATGAACCGTTGCTGCGGCAGCGCTGCAAGCCAGTAACCACAAGGGTTAGGACGGGGTTCCGGGCAGGGCCCAAAGAAGCAAAGCAGCGGAAACCGAGACCCACCCCGTCAACGTCGTTCCACCACTCCCCCGACGAAACCGTGACCGAAGTCCGACGTCGCCCCCGACCCTAGGCGGAGCCACTGACAGCAATCCCGCAGGTCACACACGCTGCCTGGAACGCCGAACGGCCCGCCACCGGGTTTCCCCAGCAACGAGCCGTGAATGACGCTCAGGCAGGCTCAGGCCCCCGCAGGTTCCGGAGACTCAGCCCACCGCAGGATCACGCGGTGTGGCGTGTTCGCGTTCCGGCCCCTGCCCACAGACTTGGCGATCCGCACAGAGTCGATGAACAGCACCAGGAACTCCCGCTTCGTCTTGAGGTCCCACGCCGCCCACGTGGACCCCTCGCCGATCGGGTCTCCGTCCACGCCGGTCCACTCGTTGGGAATCTCGATCGTCTGGCTTTCCCTCGCGTCCAACTGGGCAAGCCGTTCAGCCGTGCGTTCCTCGTGGGCCGACAGGCGCGCCATGGACTCCTGGAACATCTGCGTGCCGGTCTTGTCGTCGTAGACACCGGCCAACCGGTCCATGTGCAGGATGCGGCGAGACTCCCGTACGTGCTCCAGTTCGGCGCGTACGGCCGCTCGTTCAGCGTCTCGCTGGGACGTATCCCGCTGCCTGGCGAATCGACGTGCCGCCTCAGCGAGCCACTCCAAATCTTCCGGGTCGTCCGGGTCCATGGCGGTGAGGCGCGCCCACACTCGGCGTGCGGTCTGGTCGTCCGCCGCTTCCTGACCGATGACGAGACCGCCGTGGCCGGCTACGACTCCCCCGGCCCGATTGCACTTGTAATAGAGCTTTCCCGCCCGGCGGTCAGCGACCATGACGGAGCCGCACACGTCGCAGAACAGCAGCCCGTGACCGGCAAGCAGCGTGGGCACGCGTCGCCCAGCGCGCACGACGGTCTGTGTGCGGCCGTTGAGCACGTCCTGTAGCAGCCACCACTCCTCAGCGGGGATCAGCCCATCGTGCGTCTGGACAGGCTGCCCATCCTCGTCACGGAGGATGACGCGCTTGCCCGTCTTGCCCGGGACCGGGTTGCCCTCAGCATCCTTCGTCGGCAGGAGGCGCCCTTGCCACTCGATGGCGTACCCGGCAAGGCGAGGGTCCCGCAGGATGCGGAGCACGGTGGAGGACACCCACGCCGGCCGGTCCACGGCTTCCGAGACCGCCCGGGCACGCCGCGCGGCAAGCCGCTTTATCCCCGCCTCTCCCAGGGATTCGGCCTTGGTCGGCACTCCCTCTTCGTTGAGACGCTTGGCGATCTGCGAGGCGGACAGGCCGCCTGCCGCCCACTTGGCCATGTCACGGACATGTGGGGCCTCTACGGGGTCCGGGACGAGCCGGATGACGGACAGCTTGCCGCTGGTTCCCCGCTCCGTCGTAAAGCCGTACGGGGCGACGCCGGACACGTGGCTACCGGCCCGCCGGAGCGTGTCCTTGGTGGCGGAGACGTAGGCCGACTTCATGTCGGATTCCTGCTGCGCCAGACCCGCGATGATGGCGAGGATTCCGACACCGACCGGGGTGGACGTGTCGAGGTACGGTTCCTCGACGCTGACCAGCCGGACACCGTGCGACTCCAGCTCTTCGATGATCCGCATGGCTTCCAGCGCGCCACGGCGTGTGAGGCGAGACAGCGAGAAGACGACCACCGCGTCCACGTGGCCGCCGCGTACGGCCGTCATCATTTCCTCGAACGCCGGGCGGTGGGTGCTCGGGTCCCATCCGGACTTGCCGACATCCTCGAAGTGCCCCGCATCTTTCCACCCTTTCGAGCTAATGAGTGACGCGCATCGGTCGCGCTGCGCCATGGGTGACGCCTGGGAATCGTCTTCACGACGCTTCGACTGCCGGATGTAGGAGACTGAACGCACGTCGTCAAGGCTAGGCGCATGGCCCGGCCTGTGATTCCTGAGAGGTGTCATGTGCCTAGTGTTGTAAAGATCAACGCACTCACCGTTCCCGCCGAGCAGCGGGAGGTGCTGGAGCAGCGCTTCGCCTCGCGGGCGGGGGCCGTTGAGGGGTCGGACGGGTTCGAGTGGTTCGAGCTGCTGCGCCCCGTCGAGGGCACCGACCAGTACCTGGTGTACACGCGGTGGCGGTCCGAGGAGGACTTCCAGGCGTGGATGGAGGGGCCGATGAAGGCCGCTCACCAGGGCGGCGGCGGGGCGGCCGGCGGGGCTGGCGGGGAGCGTCCGAAGCCGGCGGCCTCGGGGTCCTCGGTGTGGTCGTTCGAGGTCGTGCAGCAGGCGGCGCCCAAGCAGGCGTGAACAGGGCGAGGCCCGGGGCCGGTTGGCTCCGGGCCTCGTCTTTCTTCGTGACCCGGGCGAGCCCTGCCGGCTGCTCGGCTACCCGACTAACTCCAGAAGGCGTCGCTCTCGTCGATGTCCGCGGTGCACTGGTCGATGTCTGTGATCTTGTTGCCGACGATGGTGAAGAAGAGGCCTTCGCGGATCTCGATGCCCCGGTCTCCCCGGTCGCCGCGCGAGGTGTGGAAGCTCATGGCGTGGCCGCGGCCGTCGGCGAGGACCGATTCCAGGTGGACCTGGAAGGTTCCGTTCGTCTCCTCACCGAGGCGGCGGTAGAGGTCCATGACCGCCTCGCGCCCCTTGTGGTGCCCGGAAAGCGGGTTGTTGCCGGGCACGTGATGAATGACGTCCGCCGTCATCAACGAGCTCAGCGTCTCCAGGTCGCCCTTGCCGAAGGCCTCGTAGCCACGGCGGATCAGGGCACAGTCAGGGTGCTCAGACATGACGGTTCACGGCCCTCCGTGTGCACGGTTTGTCCTTTTCCTATCATCGGACCGTGCCTGTGGATATTCCAACGCAGGAGTCGGTGCGCGGACCCCACAATGACGCCATGACGAGCAACATGATCAGTACCTCAGCCCCTGCGGCGCCGGCCTCGACATGGACGGTCGCCCCTGAGTCCTTCAGCACCCCGGACGCCACCGCCCTGCGCCGCGCGTACTTCGCGGAGGTCGCCGGCCGGTACTGGAAACGGGCCGCCACCGAAGCCGAGATCGACCAGGGCCTGCTGGACTCCCCGGACGACGGGCTGGCCCCGCCAACGGGCCAGTTCGTCGTGGGCCGGCTCGACGGCAAGCCCCTCGCCTGCGGCGGCATACGCCTGCTCGACCCCGTCACCGCCGAGCTCACCAGGGTGTACGTCGACCAGCGCGCCCGCGGCCTCGGCGGCGGGGCGGCGCTGCTCGCGGTCCTGGAGGAGGCCGCCCGGGAGCTCGGCGCCGAGAGGGTGCGCCTGGACACCCGGTCCGATCTGGTGGAGGCACGCGCTCTGTACGCGCGGCACGGGTACCGGGAGATACCGGCGTACAACTCCGGGCCGTACGCCGAGCACTGGTTCGAGAAGCGCCTGGTCTGACCGGGGTCCCCGGCGGCCCGCCGCGGACCTGAGCGGCCCTGTGCGGGTCTCAGCGGGCCTCGGCGGGCCTCAGCGGGCGGCGTGGTCCCGGCGCGGCAAGGTGTCGTGGGGCTCCTCGTCGTCGCAACCGCAGAGCTCCGCGTTGATCTCCTCGACCAGCTTGACCAGGTCGGTCGGACGTCCGGGGCCCCACCAGTCGCCGAGCAGCTCGGCGAGCGACTCCTGCCGGGCGGCGGTCAGCCGAGCGGCGGTCTCACGGCCCCGGTCGGTCAGGACCAGCGGCAGCCCGTCCCGGGAGGCGAGCCCGCGCTCCTCGATCTGGCGGGCTGCCTCGGTGATGGCCTTCAGCGGCACCGCGGTGCGTTCGGCGAGCAACGCGGGTTCGACCGAGCCGTACTTGTTGATCCGCAGCAGCATCCAGCTGGCTGCGGGGAGCAGGTCGTAGCCCGCCTTCTCGGTGATCTTCTCGTAGACGTGGCGCCGGCCCTCGCGGGTGCCGAGGACCGACAGCGCGCGGGCGACCTCGTCCCGGGAGGAACGCTCGACGGGGTTGGAGGCGAGGGTCTCGGTCACATCGGGTGCGGTGACCGAGCCGCGGAGCTTGTCCTCGCGGAGGAACCAGGCGACGACGAAGGCGAGGAGGACCACGGGCACCGCGTAGAGGAAGACGTCGGTGATCGAAGTGGCGTAGGCGTCGAGCACGGGGGGACGCAGCTCCGCGGGCAGCTCGGCGATGGCCCGGGGGTCGGCCTCCAGTTGCGCGGCGCTCGTGCCGGGCGGCAGCGGGACGCCGGCGAGAGCGGTGGCGAGCTTGTCGTCCAGGCGGTTGGTGAAGACCGTGCCGAAGATGGCGACGCCGAAGGAGGCGCCGATGGAGCGGAAGAAGGTGGCGCCGGAGGTGGCGACGCCGAGGTCCTCGTAGCTCACCGCGTTCTGCACCACCAGCACGAGTACCTGCATGACCAGGCCGAGCCCCGCGCCGAAGACGAAGAAGTAGACGCTCATCTCCCAGTCGCTGCTGTCGCGGTGCAGCTGGTGCAGGAGGAGCAGTCCGACGGCGGTGACGGCGGTACCGGCGATCGGGAAGACCTTCCATCGACCGGTGCGGCTCACGAGCTGGCCGGAGCCGGTGGAGGCGATCAGCATGCCGAGCACCATCGGCAGCATGTGGACGCCCGACATCGTCGGCGAGACGCCCCGCACGACCTGGAGGAACGTCGGCAGGTAGACCATCGCGCCGAACATCGCGAAGCCGACGACGAAGCTGATCACCGAGGAGAGGGTGAAGGTGCGGATCCGGAACAGTTTGAGCGGCAGGACGGGTTCGGCGGCCCGGCGTTCCACGAAGAGGAAGGCGACGAGCAGCACGGCGCCGAGGACGATGAGGCCGATGATCCGGGCCGAGTCCCAGCCCCAGGTGGCGCCGAGGGAGGCGACGAGGACGAGGCAGGTCGCGACGGAGGCGATGAGGACGGTGCCGAGGTAGTCGATGGTGTGCTTCGAGGAGCGCACCGGGATGTGCAGGACGGCCGCGATGACGGCGAGCGCGACGAGACCGATGGGGAGGTTGATGTAGAAGACCCAGCGCCAGGAGAGGTGGTCGACGAACAAGCCGCCGAGCAGCGGGCCCAGCACGCTGGTCGCGCCGAAGACGGCGCCGAAGAGGCCTTGGTACTTGCCGCGTTCGCGGGGCGGGACGATGTCGCCGACGATCGCCATCGACAGCACCATCAGTCCACCGCCGCCCAGGCCTTGCAGGGCGCGGAACCCGATGAGCTGCGGCATGTCCTGGGCGATCCCGCACAGGGCGGAGCCGATGAGGAAGAGGACGATGGCGAACTGGAAGAGCTTCTTGCGGCCGTACTGGTCGCCGAGCTTGCCCCACAGCGGAGTGGCTGCGGTGGAGGCGAGCATGTAGGCGGTGACCACCCACGACAGGTGTTCCATCCCGCCCAGATCGCTGACGATCGTCGGAAGGGCGGTGGAGACGATGGTCTGGTCGAGCGCGGCGATCAGCAGCCCGAGCAGCAGTGCGCCGATGGCGATGAGCACGTCGCGGGAGGCGTGTTCGGTCGCGGGGCCGGTCTTCTGCGGGTCGGGACCGGGGTCCACGGCCGACGGGGTCACATCCTGAGCCATCGACTCCTCCTCGGGCCGGATCAACATTTCCATCCTGAGTGGTGTGTCCGGTTATGGCCTGTCGGAGGGGGGTTGGCAAGCCCTGGCGGGTCTGGATAATCGCAGGCAGTGTCCAGGGAGGGTTCCATTGAGCGCTGAGCGCTGTCCAGATTGCGACGCCGTGGGCGTCGGCTGCGGGTGTGCGCGGCGTGCGGGGTTCGAGCCCTTGCGTATCCGCCCGTATGTAACGCTGCCCGACCCGGGCCAGGCGGACGCCCCGCCGTCCCCGCAGCCGCTGCTGGGCGTCGTCGCCCCGCCGCCGCAGGCCCCTGAGGCCCCGCCGGCGCCGGGCCGGGGCGCGTACGGCCATGCGGGCGAGGCTGCTACGGAACTGCTGCCCCCGGTCCCGCCCGGGGCGGCACCGGACCAGGACGACACCCCGGCGTACGGGATACCCGTACCGCCGGTGCACCCGGCATGGCCGGACGAGACGGTCCCGCTGCGGGCGATACCAGCGGAGCCGGGGTTCCTGCCGGGATCACAGCCGCAGCCGCCGCACGGCGGCGGAACCGGCGATGGGCCGGGGAACGCAACCGGAGGGGGCTGGGGAGGGGGTGGGGGTGGGGCCCCGGAGGGGCGGTCCGGTCCCGCTGCCCGGCGGCGGCTGCTGCCCCTGCTGATCGGCGCGGGAGCGGTGGTCGCCCTGGGGTCGGCGGCCCTGGCGGCGGGCGTGTTCGGGGGTTCCGGGACGGCCGACACCGCGCTGACCGGTCCGAAGCCGTCGGCGCCCGCGGTGAGCGCGGCCCCGGCCGGGCCGACCCAGGCCTCACCGAGTCCCAGGCGCAGCCCGTCCCCCTCCGCCTCACGTTCGGCGTCACCGTCGCCGAGTGCGTCCCGTTCGGCATCGCCGTCCGCCTCCGCCTCACGCTCCGCGTCCCCGTCCCCGAGCCGGTCGGCGAGCGCAAGCCGCTCCCCCAGCCCGAAGGCGCCGGCGCCGGCGCCGGTCAAGAGCCTGCAGTACGGCGATTCGGGCCCGGAGGTGGAGCAGCTCCAGCGGCTGCTGGCGGCGGAGCACCTCTACCGGGGCAAGTTCACCGGCAAGTTCGATGACCGGACGGAGAACGCGGTGTCGACGTTCCAGTGGGAGAACGACATCACCGAGGACCCTTGGGGCGTCTACGGTCCGGCGACCCGGCAGGCCCTGGAGGGATAGGACGGGACAGAGGCCGGACGGGGGCCGGACGGAGGCGGGACGGGCGCGGGAGGGCCGCGGGACAGGGCGAGTGGCGCAGACCGCCCTCAGTTTTGTATCGTGTAGGAACAAAGTGGTTCCGTCCTCACTCCCTGACCGGTGGACGGAACCACTTGTTTCACTTCTAGCACCCTGTCTGGAGCCCCGTCGATGCCGGCCAGCACCGCCACCGCCCCCCTCGTCCTCAGCGCCAGGGCCCTGCTCCTGGACATGGACGGCACCATCGTCAACTCCGACGCGGTGGTCGAGCGCTGCTGGCGCGACTGGGCGGTGTCCCACGGGCTGGACCCGCGGGAGGCCCTCAAGGTCGTCCACGGCCGCCAGGGCTACGCCACGATGGCCATCCTGCTCCCCGAACGCCCGATGGAGCAGAACTACGCCGAGAACACCGTGATGCTGGCCCGCGAGACCGCCGACACCGACGGCGTGGTCCCGGTCGGGGGCGCCCCCGAGTTCATGGCCGCGATCGACGGCCTCCCGCACGCCCTGGTCACCTCGGCCGACGCCGCCCTGGCCGCGGCCCGGATGACCGCCGCCGGCCTGCCGATGCCCGCGATACGGGTGACCGCCGAGTCCGTCGCGGCCAGCAAGCCCGACCCCGAGGGCTTCCTCAAGGGCGCCGCGGAACTGGGCGTGGACCCGGCCGACTGCATCGTCTTCGAGGACTCGGCCGCCGGTATCGCCGCGGGCCGGGCCGCCGGCATGCGTGTCATCGGCATCGGCCCCCGCGCCGCCGCCCACGCCCCGACGGCCCACGTCCCCGACCTGACGTCGATCCGCGTCCACTCCACCCCGGACGGCGCCGTCCACCTCACCCTCCACCCCACACCCCGGGCGTAGCCCTGCCCGCGGTAACCCGAATGGCAGAGCCCAAGACGGGGTGGTCACCCAAACGCCGCTAGCGTTGCCCTGCAGGCATTCGTGGCGAGCGATAGCGAGTCATAGCAGGTCACAGGCAGTTCGCACTTCGCTTCCCAATACGCAGGAGAACGGGAAGGAGGAGAAGTATGCCGAACCCGATGACGCGTCGTACGGCCCGCCTGGCCGCGCTCTCCAGCGTGGCACTCGCTCAGTCCCTGGTGGTCGGCCCGGGGCCGGCCCACGCCGCTGTGCAGTACTACGAGATTCGGTCCCCGAGCAACATGTGCCTGAGCGTCGCGGCATCCAGTCTCCGCGACGGCGCGGACGTGATCCAGTGGAACTGCCTGGGCGCCACGGACCAGCGCTGGCGGCTGACGAACGTCGCCGACCGGCCCGCCGGGAAGCTGGAGCACGGCCTCTTGGTCAAAATCCGGGCGCAGCACAGCGACAAGTGCCTGGCCGTTGCGCAGGACAGCCTTGAGCTGGGTGCCGACACCGTTCAGGCGGACTGCGGGGACATGACGACCACTGCGACGTGGTGGCTGAACGGTAGTGGAGACCTCTACTCGATCGAGGGCGAGCACTGCGTCAGTGTGGAGCACGCGAGTGCCAGGAAGGGCGCGGACGTCGTCCAGGGAGACTGCGAGGGCAGCAGCCGCCAGAAGTGGCGGTTCACGCCCTGGGAATGAGCCTGCCGGCCCGTCCTCACGCGGGCGTCGGCGCTACTGTCCCACGCGGCCGTCGATGCGTTCGCGCAGGAAATCGGCGTGACCGTTGTGGCGGGCGTACTCCTCGATCATGTGGACCAGCACCTCGCGGAGCGCCATCGGCTCCCCGCCGTTGTCGCCGGTGACGTCGAGGTCAGGGGCCTCGGCGACGAGTTGTTCCGCGAACGCGGTCTCCGCCCGCCAGGTGGCCCAGGCGTCCTCGACGACCGCCGGGTCGGCCACGGCGCCGGTGAACTCCCCGATGGGGTCGTCGTCCGTGCGGTAGTGCCGACGTAGCGCCTGGCCTGCCATCACACCCCGGAACCACTTCTGCTCCACCCCCGCGAGGTGTCGTACGAGGCCCAGCAGGGACAGGTTCGACGGTTCCACCGAGCGCCGCGCCATCGCCTCGGCGTTGAGGCCGGTGCACTTCAGCTCCAGCGTGAGCCGCTGGTCGCGCAGGTAGCCGGCGAGCGTGGCCCGTTCGCCCTGGAAGCCGCCGTCGGTGCGGGCGTCGTCATCGGGGTGGACGAACATGTTGTCCCAGCCGAAACGCGGACCGGGCGCGGCCCCGGGCTCAGGCGAGGACGCGGGCGCGGGCGCGGGCGCGGGCGCGGGCTCAGGCATGGAGATACCTGCAAGATCGTCGGTCACGGCCGCGAGCGTCCCCCATGCCCCTGCCTTCCGCAACGGAATTTCCGGCCGCGGCCCGCCGCCCGCGCTCAGCCCGCGATCGCCTCGTACAGCGAGAACGCGGCCAGCGCCGCCATCACCGCGGCCGCGACCCTGGTGATCAGCCGCAGCGGCACGTACTTCATGAGGGTCCGCCCGCCCAGGATTCCGATGGCCGCGACCGCCCACAGGGCGAGCACCGCGCCGAAGCCGACGGAGACGGGGTTGTCGTACCGGGCGGCGAGGTTGGCCGTCATGATCTGGGTCAGGTCGCCGAACTCGGCCACCAGGATCAGCATGAAGCCGGCTCCGGAGACCTTCCAGAAGGACTGGTCGGCGGGCGGCGTGACGTCCTCCTCGCCCTCGCTCTTCTTCAGGAGCAGCATGACCGCCCCCGCGAGGAAGAGGATGCCGACGACGGCCTGCACCAGCCGGTGCGGGAGCAGGGTGAGCACGCTGCCGGCGGCGATGGCCAGCCCGACGTGCACGGCGAAGGCCGCGGCGACCCCCGCGAAGACGTACGAGGCGCGGTAGCGGGTGCCGAGCATCAGGCCGGCGAGGGCCGTCTTGTCGGGGAGCTCGGCGAGGAAGACGACGCCGAAGGCGATCGCCATGACGGTGAAGCTGAACACGGGGCGGAACCTCAATCGGTGCGGCGAGACGCCGTCGGCACCGAGAGACCTGGGGGTGATTCAGGGGTCGCTTCGGCTCGGCGGCGCCCCGGGTGCGTCGGTGCGTGCGTGCACGCGCCAATGCCTGAACAGGACACTGCGGCCGAAGGTCTCGCTGACCGACCGCTGTCCGCGGCCTGCCTCCGGGCGCCGGCTGGGGTGACCCAGCAGTATGTCGACGGTCCGGCGAAGAGCTACTCCCCTTCTGCTCGTCCAGAGTACGTGACGCCCGCGCCCGGAATCACCCCTTGATCCCGGTCTTGCCTCCGCCCGCACCTCCGCCACCCCCACGGAACCTCAACTTCCGCTTAATCAGGGGCCCTTGCACATCTTGATGTGACGTGCTCATGTCGGCAGGCTGTCACCTGGCGCCCATCCCCGCGAAACCTGGCGCCGACACCATGGCCGCACCCCTCCGGGGCCGAACGGCCCACATCCCCCCTCATCCACGGAGTCCCCTCATGGCCTTCAGGACCCTCATACCCGCCGTCTACGCGCGTCGCATCGCCGTACTGGCGTCCGCTGCCGCGCTCGCCTCCCTCACCTCCCTCGTGAACGCGCCGGCCGCACAGGCCTCCCCGCCCACCCCTATCAGCGCGGCCGCCGCCCGCTCGTACCTCGCCACGGTCACGCCGAAGGCGGAGGGCTCCACCACCGGCTACAGCCGCGACCTGTTCCCGCACTGGACCACCGTCTCCGGCACCTGCAACACGCGCGAGACCGTCCTCAAGCGCGACGGCGTGAACGTCGTCCAGGACTCCTCCTGCGCCGCGGTCAGCGGAAGCTGGTACTCCGAGTACGACGGCGCCACCTGGACCGCCGCCTCCGACCTCGACATCGACCACGTCGTCCCGCTCGCCGAGGCCTGGCGCTCCGGCGCCAGCTCCTGGACCACCAGCAAGCGGCAGCTGTTCGCCAACGACCTCACCCGCCCGCAGCTCATCGCCGTCACCGACAACGTCAACCAGGCCAAGGGCGACCTCGACCCCGGCAAGTGGATGCCGCCGCGGACCGCGTACTACTGCACGTACGCCCGCATGTGGGTCAACGTGAAGCAGTACTGGGGTCTGAGCATGGACTCCGGCGAGAAGACGGCCCTGGTGAACGTTCTCAACGGCTGCTGACGCCACCGCCGGCCCGCTCCCGGCCTCTCCCCCGCCAGGGGGAGGCCAGGCTCCCCCTCCGCGTCGTACCGTGATCGAAGGGGCTACGGAGGAGGGGGAGTTACATGGCCGGATTGCGGCTCGGGCCACTGCTGCGCTACGTCGACTGGGACACGGGCGGCTCCGCCACGCTCTGGGTGGAGGCGGACCGCCCGTGCACGGCCGAGGTGCGCTGCGCCGACGGAGCCGGGGGGAGCGTGCGCACCTTCCAGATAGCCGGGCACCACTACGCGCTGGTACCGGTGACCGGCCTCACCCCTGGAGCCACGACGGCGTACGAGGTACTGCTCGACGGCGTCCGCGTCTGGCCGCTGCCCGACAGCGCCTTCCCGCCGAGCACCATCACCACGCCTGCCGTCGCCGGGCAGGGCCGTCCCGCGCCCGGGTTGAGGGTCACGTTCGGCTCCTGCCGGCAGGCCGCGCCCCCCGCCGGCCGGCGCGGGCCGCACGGCCCGGACGCGCTGGACACCCTCGCGGGGCGGCTGGCCACCGACCCTGAGGCGGTCCGGCCCGATGTCCTCCTCCTGCTCGGCGACCAGGTGTACGCCGACCAGCTGTCCCGGGAGACCCGCCGGTGGCTGGCGGCCCGGCGGGACCTGCGGGAGCCCCCGGGCGCGCAGGTCGCGGACTACGAGGAGTACACCCGGCTCTACTACGAGTCCTGGCTCGATCCGGAGATCCGCTGGCTCCTGTCCACCGTGCCGAGCCTCCATATATTCGACGACCACGACGTCGTGGACGACTGGAACACCAGCGCCGCGTGGCTGGCGGAGATGCGGGCGACGGCGTGGTGGCCGGAGCGGGTGCTCAGCGGGCTGATGTCGTACTGGGTGTACCAGCACCTGGGCAATCTCTCCCTCGCCGAGCTGGAGGCGGACGCGCTGTACGGGGCGATACGCCGGACCCCGGACGGTACGGACGCGCTACGGGCCTTCGCCGCCGCGGCGGACGCCGATCCGGCCGGCGTCCGCTGGAGCTACCGGCGCGACTTCGGCCGGTCGCGGCTGCTGATGGTGGACACCCGTGCGGCCCGGGTGCTGGCCGAGGACGGGCGGGCGATGCTCGACCCGGCGGAGCAGCAGTGGCTCCGGGACAACGCCCTCGCCGGACACGGGGGTTACGACCACCTGCTCATCGGGTCCTCGCTGCCCTGGCTGATGCCGCCGCTGATCCATGACGCGGAGGTCTGGAACGCGGCGCTGTGCCGCGGGGAGCGGGGCCCTCGGTGGGCGCGGATCGGGGAGGACTTGCGCCGGCGCAGCGATCTGGAGCACTGGGCGGCGTTCCCGGCCTCGTTCTCGGCGCTCAGCGATCTGATCGAGGAGGTGGGGACGGGGCCGCGGGCGCCGGCGACGGTGTGCGTGCTGTCGGGGGACGTGCACCACGCGTATGTGGCCGAGCCCCGAATACCCAGTACGGCGCGGGTGTTCCAGCTGACGTGCTCGCCGGTGCACAACTCCATCCACGTGGCGGTGAAGTGGGGCTTCCGGCTGGGCTGGTCGCGGACCGGGCGGTGGCTGGGGCGCGGCTTCTCCCGGCACGGGCGCACGGGCCGGCCTCCGCTCAGCTGGCGGCGCACGGGAGGGCCCTGGTTCGGCAACCAGCTGATGACGCTCGCCCTGGCGGGCCGCACGGCCCGACTGCGGCTGGACCAGGCCCGCAAGGCGCCGCGAGGTCGCCAGGGGGCGCGGCTGGTCACCGTACTGGACCGCGAGCTGACCGCCGCGAAGCCCGGGTAACGCGCCCGGCCGTCACGCGTACGACTGGAACGGCCCCCGGATCCGGGGGCCGGGCGGAGGCCCGGCCGTGGGCCGAAGCGGGGGCTTGCGGGCCTGACACACGGGGCGCCCCGGGCGTCCAGCATGCGAACGCCGGGCGTACGCTGTATGGCTGTCAGCCGCCCCTGCCGCTCCCCCGCGACGTCGCGGCGCTTCACTGCCGAAGCACCCTGAACCGGACTGGGGAGTCCCGCTTTGCTTGAGACTCTGGGGTCGTTGATGACGAGCCCGTGGATCTACGCCGTGGTGGCGCTGTCCATCGTGCTCGACGTCTTCCTGCCGGTGCTCCCGAGCGGGGTCCTGGTGATCACCGCGGCGGCCGCGGCGGCCGCCGCCGGGGCGGCCGGCCCAGTGCCGGTGCCCGCGCAGGTGCCGGACATCATGGCGCTGCTGGTGATCGCCACGACCTCCTCGGTGTTGGGTGACATGGCCGCGTACCGGCTGGCCCGGCGCGGCGGAGCCCGGCTGGACCGGGCCATCGCCCGCTCCCGCCGGCTGACGCGGGCCCAGGACCACCTGGGCACCGCCCTGGCCCGCGGCGGCGGCGCTCTGGTGGTGATCGCCCGCTTCGCCCCGGCCGGCCGCTCGGTGGTCTCCCTGGGCGCGGGCAAGACGCAGCGCAAGGTCAAGGAGTTCCTGCCCTGGTCGGTTCTGGCTGGCATGGCCTGGGCCGGCTACAGCGTGGCCCTGGGCTACTTCGGCACTCAGTGGCTCGGCACGACCTGGCTCGGCACCGCGGTCTCGGTCGCCGCCCTCTTCGCGGCGGGCGCCCTGGCCGTCTTCCTCATCCGCCGCCCGCCCCCGGCCCCGGCCCCGGCCGCCTGATCCGTTTTCCCCCGGCCGGCCCGAGAGCGTAGGCCAGGCGGGGCAGTCGGTCACCCGTTCACCCGGCTCCGATCGCCGCCTCAGCGCTGGGCTCCTAGCGTCCATGGCACGGTGCGCAACCGAATCCGCGTCACATCCGTGCCCTGGCCGCGCCGTTTCGAGGAGCCCGAGGAGTTCTCTCCATGTCCGCCACGCGCAACCGGCACCGCCTCATCAGCATCGCGGCCGCGACCCTCATCGCCGCCGCGGCCACTCCCGTCACGCTCGCCCACGCCAACGCCTCCGCCAGCGTCTCCCCCAGCTCCGTCGCCCCCGGCGGCCGGGTCAGCCTCAACATCACCGGCTGCGGCACCAAGACCGGCACCGCGTCCTCCCGCGCGTTCGGCAGCGTCCGCCTGACCCCGGGCAACCTGGAGGCCAGCAACCTCTTCGGCAGCGCCACCGTCTTCCGCGACATCAGCCCCGGCTCGCACCCCGTCACCTTCGAATGCGGCGGCCCCGGTGGCGAGCGCGTCACGGTCTCCCTGAACGTCATTTCGGGCGCCGCCCGCGGCGGCATGGGCGGCAGCGTCGGCTCGATGAGCCCGGGTCAGATCGCCCTGGGCGGCGGGCTCGTCGCGGCCGCACTCGGCGCCGGCGTGTGGGTGATGCGCCGCCGCGCGGAACCATCGGCCTGACCGACGCGCCCCGACACCGAGCCGCGGGGCCCGAAGCCCCGCCCCGACGCCGACCCTGGCGCGCCCGAAGCCCCGCCACGCCGCCGAGGCGGAGAACCCGATGGCCCGCCACGTCACCGAGCCGGGGGACCCGAAGCACCGCCACGTCGCCGAGCCGCAGGGCCCGAAGGCCCCGCCCCGGCTCGGGGGCCCTCCGCCTATGGCTCGGGGCGCACCGGGCGCTAGGTCCGTTCTTCGC
>NZ_JAGGOY010000148.1 GCF_018614095.1 Streptomyces sp. ISL-87
CTCTTAACTTCGTGGCATTGGGCGATCATCCAGGACTGGTACCACGTCGAAGACCCGGCGAAGTCGCCGGGCTCACCCGAGGACCCAGGGCCCGCCTCACCGCGCGGTGAGGCGGGCCCGCAGGAAAGCACCGCTGTGAGCGGCAGGCGGGACCGGGAGGTCAGCCCGTCATGACGAAACGCCAGTCCTGGCCCGCGAACGTGCCGCACGTGGCCTGCTCGAGCGGCTGACCGCTCCAGGTCATGCCCCAGCCGGGGCCCATACAGAAGCCCGTGGCGCGGTTGCGGAGGCGGTAGTTGTCGTTGCCCATGTACTCGGTGACCCACACCTGGAGGTCGCTGTTCGCGCAGTATTGCTGGCGGATCACGGCGTGCTCGGCGGTGCTCTCCGGGGTCATGCACAGGTTGGTGGAGCGGACGCGCAGGAAGTACGCGTTCGTGCCGGCCCACTGGGAGTGGAATTGCTTGTTGTACTTGCCGTCGCAGGGGAACTGGATGAAGCCGGCGCCGACCGAGGTCGAGTTGCCGCCGACGGCGGCGCACATGCCCGTGTTCAGGGTCACGAGTCTGTTGTAGTAGCTGGCGTCCGGAGCGGCGGCGTGGGCGATGCCGGGCGAACCCAGAGTGAGGAGCAGGGAACCGGTCAGCGCGGCGATGACTCCGGTCAGCTTCTTCTTCATGATCTTCATCAGGCACTCCAATACGGGCATGGTGGACGGGACATGGCTGTGCCACCCGGACGTGCCGCACGCTGCGGTCGGCCGAGCCGTCGATCACCGTGGCAGAGCCCGAAGTTTCGTGTCAGCACCTTCACGCCAAACCGTTCAGAATGGCCGGATCGAATCCGATGCATTCCGAAGCGCCATGGAATTAGCGTTCCCGATGCCCTGAGTTCATCGGGGAAATGGAGAAACGCGTGTGCGCCGCTCAGGACATGCAATGGTCCCGCTCGATAAACGGCGGGACTGTCGCGTCTCAGCCCTCCAGGCCGGCGATGGTCGCGCCGAAGACCGCGGCGAGTGCCGGTACGTATCCAGGTCCACAGCGGTATCGACGTCGATCTCGGCAACGAGGTCGGGTACGACGGGCTGGAAGACCAGCGGCTCGGAGGCGCCCCACCCGGCGGAGAAGCGCCGACCTACCAGGGGTGCTCCTGCCCGGAGGGGCGCAGCGCGGCGCTCAGTTCGGCCGCCGAGAGCCGGGACAGCGGCGTGGAACGGGCGATCAGCCGGAGCCGGCCCGCAGGGTCGAGGCGGCCGAGCAGGAGACTCTTCGGCGCGTGAACGGTTCCGGTGACCGCTCCGATGATCCCCTCCGTCGTCATGCGCGTCCGCAGCTTCAGCCAACCGGGCTCTGAGGCTGATCCTTTGGAGTGGACAGCCTGACAATGGATCTTGATGGTCCAGGGAGGGATGTCCAGGTGGGACGCAAGTCTCCGTATCCGGAGGAGTTCAGGAAGGACGCGGTCGCGCTCTACCGCGCCGTGGCCGGGAGGCGGACGTACGCGGCGGTGGCCGCGGATCTCGGCATCACCGCGGAGTCGCTGCGGACGTGGGTGCGCAAGGCCGAGGCCCAGTCCGTGCCCGAGGGCCGCGACGGCAGCGGGAGCGCGGCCGAGGAGCTGGCCCGGCTGCGAGCGGAGAACGCCCGGCTGCTCAAGGCCGAGCAGGAGTGGCGGCTGGAGCGTGAGATCCTGCGCCGGGCAGCCGCCTGTTTCGCTCGGGAGGTGAAGTGAGCGCCCGCCGCTGGGCCTTCATCTCCGACAACCGCGCCGACTTCGGCGTCAAGCGGATCTGCCGGGTGCTCGGGGCGTCCCGCGCTGGCTACTACCGGCACCTGGCCACCGAGCAGGTCCGCACTGAGCGCCAGGCCGAGGAGGCTCGGACCGTGAGCGAGATCCGCGCCGTCCACGCCGAACATCTGGGTGCCTTTGGTGCCCCGCGCGTCCATGCCGAGCTGCGGGCGAGAGGGCGCAGGATCAACATGGGGGTGCCGCCTCCATGGACAGGTGCACGCGAATCACTGCACCGTCGTCACTTCGACCGACGAGGCTGAAGGCCAGGACCGGCTCGACGAACCACGTGTCCGGGGACAGGTAGCCGTCGGCATCTGGCCCGGTCACCTCAACCGTCCCCGCAGCCACCGCGCGCAGCCAAGCGGACACCTCACGGGCCTCATCGGTCAGCAGACAAGGATCGGTGAACGACCAGATGCCCTCCGGAGTCGTTGCAGTGCCGCCGACGACCAGCCAGTTGTCATCGTAGGAGTCGCCGCGGACCTCGGAGAACTGGTACCGCAGCGGGCAGAGCTCGACACTGTTTGCATGATCACCCAAAAGCATTGCCCCAGGGTGTCACGGACCCTCTCGACGTTGCGCAGTCCCTCAGAACACGCCAGCACAAACCCATGGGCGAGCTGGGTAAGACGCGCCGTTTGACATCCAACTTAGTCGCTCCAGGTCAGGAGGCCGCGCTGGACTAACTTCCTTGTCAAAGGACACCCACGGCGGCTAACCGCCGCCCGGCACACGCGGGGCCGTCACCGACCGATGACGGCCGCGCACGCGCATCACGGGCCGCCGGAAGTTGACCGCCTCCCCGCTCCACCGCCCGGTCAACACTGACCTCCGCCACCGGGTCAGGACGTACCGAACCGCGTCTTACCCCGCAACATGCTGTGGTCATACCTGTACCCGCGTAGGAAACTACCTCTACGACCACGCTTCCTGTGGGCGCAGGGCCGGATGAGCGCGGCCCCCGCCCCCGGGCGGGCCGCGCACCCATCCCGCCGCACACACCCAAGCGACACCACTGGAGCATCGTGCACCTGCCTGCCCGGCCCGGCCGTTCGACCGCCTTGCTGCTGTCGGCCTCACTCGTCACCGTGCTCGCCGGCGGCCTGGCCGGCTGCTCCCTGATCGACCCCTATGCGGCGTCATGCGAGGGCTCGGAGCCGCGGCTGAAGGAGATGTCGTCCCTCACGATCCTAGACGCGAAGCCATCGCAGGCCTCGCCCCCGGCGGGCCACACCCAGGTGGAGACCGCGTGCGACGACGACAGCAGCGGCGACGCCTGGCTCTCGGCCGAGCGACTGTATTCGTCCACCGAATCGAAGACCGAGATCCTCGACTACTACACCAAGGCCGCGGCGGCCGACGGTTGGAAACTGGAGGAGAACACCTCGCCACAGCGCGCCCCCGTGGACGTCGAAGGCCTCTGCTTCAGCAAAGGCGGCGACGGCAACGCGATGACACTGACGGTGAGTTTCCCGACCGGAGACACATATGCCCCTGCACCCGACTTCGGAGCCGGAACCGGATTCGAACTACTGGTCGGCGCAGAGATCGACGGGTCGCCCACACCCTGCTGGACCTAGTGCCGGATCAGGCAACGTTTGCCCTGTCGTTGGCCTTACGGTCGCGGATCGTCCTGGAGAGCGCGGACGGTCATGCGATCGCTGAGGTCGCCCGGCGACTGGGCACCACCACTTGTGGGTCCCGGCTTCCTTCTCCCTGCCATGTGAGGAGCAGGACGGCATGGAGGCATCCGGCCCGGCCACAGCAGACACCCACGCCGAGCCGGACCCGGACCCCGGCCGCGATCAGTCGGGCCCGCCCCGTCGCGGTTTCGCCGGGGTTTCGCCGAACATGGGTGCGTCCGGCGCAAAGGTCAGTTGCTGGACGACATTGTCGTCGTAGCCCTTCGGTCGTCGTCTCACCGGCTGGCACCGCCGCGCCACCTCTTCCTCACGGAACAGCGGACCTGCCCAAAGCCCCTGCCAGGGCCTGACCCTCTACCAGGCCCTGGACCTAACGAGCACAACTAGGGGCCGATCTTGGCCAGTCCGGGCCAGCGCGCCCGCTCGTACCAGCCCGGCTCCGTCATGTCCCGGATCCGGCCGCCCATCTTCGACCAGGTGCTATCGGCCACGTTGAAGATCTGCACCGCTATCACGATCAGCAGGTTGGAACCCACAGATTCGCCGTGCTGGGTCATGACCAACTGGCCATTCTTCTCCGAGGCGGTGAACGAGATCGTGGACCCGGCGTCCTCCATGTAGCTCTCGGAGATGACCTCGAACGTGGTGCTGGTCGCGGTGACGTGTACCTTCACCACTCCATTGCCACCGACGTACATGCCGAGTCCGAAGGGTGTGATCGCGCCCGGGAGCAGCCGGCATTCGGCGCCCTCGGTGAAGGACGAGCAGCCTTGGACGGGGAAGGGGAAGAACCTCTGCGGGTCCTGGGTCAGCCACCGCGGCGCGAGCGACCCCGGCCTGCCAAGCTCACCACGGCCGAAGGGACGGCCGGCTCGGACACGTTCACGACCGTCACCCCCGTCACCGCCAGCCCGGCGACCGCCATCGGGACCGGCTTCACCGCCACCCGCGCCATCGGTGCCGACGGCGACCTGACCAACGACGGCATCCCGGACCTCTGGACCGTCTCCGACGACGGGAACATCCACGTCGCCCCCGGCGTCACCACCGGCACGGCCGTCTCGAAGTTCGGCACGGACCACTACCGCGGCAGCACCCAGGCGCCGACCGCGCACTGGCCGCTCGCCGGGGACCCGCTCGCCAACCCGGCAGCCCAGAACGGCACGGCCACCGGCGTCGCGTACGTCGAGGAAACGGTCGACGGCCACCCCGAGACCAAGGTCGCCGACTTCAAGGGCGCGTCGACCATCACCACCACCGCACCCACCGACGACCCGCACAACAGCTTCACGGTCAGCACCTGGGCGAAGGTGGAGAAGAGCGGCAACGTCGTCGTCAGCCAGGACAACGACCGGGCCAGCTCCTGGATCCTGTACGGCGAGACGAGCGGCTGGCGGTTCGCCATCGCCAACGCCAACGCCAACAACGACCAGTGGCCCTACGACTACACGGGCAGCGACAGCGCGGCCAACACCTTCCAGCCCGGCGACTGGACCCAGCTGACCGCGAGCTACAACGCGGGCACCGGGCAGATGAACCTGTACGTCAACGGGCGACTCGCCAGCACGGGGCACCACAACGCCTCCGCGACCCCGACCGTCACCGGCGGGGTGGCCATCGGCCGGTACAAGTACCAGGGCAGGACCGACGGCGACACGGTCGGCCTGCTCACGGGCCGGGTCAGCAAGCAACCTGGCCGTCTACGCCGGCACCGCCGTCGCCCCGGCCGTCACCCGGGAGATCCAGTACTCCTCCAGGGACCAGTGCCTCGACGTGCCTGGCGGGGACGCAGCCGCGGGCGTCCAGCTCTGGCCGTGCAACAAGACCGCCGCGCAGATGTTCACGGTGAACGCGAACGGCACCATCACCGCCGGCGGCCGCTGCCTGGACGCCTCGGGCGCGGCGACCGCCAACGGCACATCGGTCCGCATGTGGTACTGCAACGGCGGCGGCAACCCGCAGTGGCTGCCTCGTGCCGACGGCACCATCTACAACCCGGCCTCGCGCCGCTGCCTCGACATCCCCGGGGGCGACGCCTTCACCGGAGCCCGCTCGCAACTGTGGGACTGCAACCCCACCCCCGCGCAACGCTGGTCCGTCCCCGGCCTCCAGTCACCCGGCCTCCCCGTCATCAACCCCTGACCCCCTCCTGTGAAGGGGCCCCCGGCGCTCGCCGCGGGCCCCTCTCGCGTACTCGGGCTGTTCCAACACTGCCGGAGCTGGAATGCCCACGTGCGGAAAGTGCGACCAAGTACGGATTCATCCGGTTGGTGGCTGGCGAGTCCTTGCCATGGCGAAGACTTGTCGTCGGCAGGTCTTCTCGTTGGCGTTACCGGGCCGATAGACCCATGGCATGTTCTCCCCCTCTAAGTCTTTCGCCTTCCGGCGCAGGCGCTGCCAGCTGATCTCGGCTGCCGCCGCGGGGTCGCTGCTGGCAGCGGGTCTCGCCGTGCTGCCGGTGCCCGCGCAAGCCCACCGTTCCCGCCAATCCTTCGGCGACCCATAAGGTCACCCTGGTCACAGGCGACGTCGTCACGGTCACCACGATGGCCGACGGCAAGCAGATCGCCGACGTCGACCGGCCGGACAGCGCAGTCGGCGGCGTGAAGCTCCAGGAGATCAGGGGTGACATCTACGTCATCCCAGACGAAGCGGCCGGGCTGCTGGCCGCGGACAAGCTGGACCGGCGGCTGTTCAACGTCACCGACCTGATCGAGATGGGCTACGACGACACGAAGTCGGCCGCCGTGCCGCTGATCGCGACCTACGCACAGCCGAAGTCCCGCGCGGCCGTCGAGCCGACGGCCCCCCGGGGCAGCAAGCTGACCCGTGAGCTCAAGGGAATTCGAGGTGCCGCGCTCAAGGCCGAGAAGCGACAGGCCCGCACCTTCTGGACCGCCGTCGCGCCCCAGGGCAGCCCGACGTTGGGCGCGGGTGTGGCGAAGCTGTGGCTCGACGGCCGCGTGAAGGTCAATCTGAAGGAGAGCGTGCCGCTGATCGGCGCCCCCGAGGCCTGGGCGGCCGGGTACACCGGCAAGGGTGTCAAGGTCGCGGCCCTCGACACCGGCATCGATGTCAACCACCCCGACTTCGACGGCCTGATCGACGGTACGGCCAGCTTCGTACCGGATGAGGCCGTCACCGACGTCAACGGACACGGCACGCATGTCGCCGGCACGATCGTCGGCTCGGGCGCTGCCTCCGACGGTGACAACAAGGGCGTCGCCCCCGGCGCAGACCTGTTCGTCGGCAAGGTGCTCGGCGGCAAAGAGGGCTACGGCCAGGACTCCTGGGTCATGGCTGGCATGCAGTGGGCCGCAGAGTCCGGTGCGGACGTCGTCAACATGAGCCTCGGGGATTCCTACCCGACGGACGGCAGCGACCCGATGTCGCAGACGGTCGACGCGCTGTCCGCCCAGTACGGCACGCTGTTCGTCATAGCCGCCGGCAACTCCGGCCCGGAGACCATCTCCGCCCCGGGTGCGGCCGCCTCGGCGCTGACCGTGGCCGCCACGGACAAGCAGGACCAGCTCGCGTCCTTCTCCAGCACCGGCCCGCTCGCCTACTCCGGCGGCATGAAGCCGGACATCGCGGCACCCGGCGTGGACATCACCGCGGCCCGCTCGCAGGAGATGACCGACGGCGGTGAGGGCCTGTACCGCACCATCAGCGGCACCTCGATGGCCACCCCGCATGTGGTCGGCGCGGCGGCGATCCTGGCCCAGCAGCACCCGGACTGGACAGGCCCGATGCTCAAGGAACACCTGATGAGCACCGCGAAGAGCCTGGCCAACAGGTACTCGCCGTACGAGGTCGGCACCGGCCGTCTCGACGTGGCCGCCGCCGTGCGTACCACGGTCCGGGGCACCGGATCGCTCTTCTTCGGCAACTACACCTGGCCGCACGAGCCGGGCGACGTCGCCGTCACGAAGGACCTGACCTTCACCAACACCGGTTCCGCCCACGCCACGCTGAACCTGGCGCTGACCAACGCCGATGGCCCGTTCACGCTGGGCGCCACCTCGGTGACCGTTCCGGCGGGCGGCACCGCCACGATCCCGGTCACCGGCGACCCGCAGGCCGCCGCCGCCGGGGCCCGGCCGGTCGGCTACGTGATAGCCACCAACGCGGCCACCGGGCAGCCGGTGACCCGCACTTCCGTAGCGCTGCTGAAGGAGGAGGAGCGCTACGACCTGAACATCAAGCTGGTCGGCCGGGACGGCAAGCCCGGCTCCGGCCGCGTCGTGGTCAACCTGGCCGGCGACCAGTTCCCGTGGTCGCTCAACGTCGAAGGCTCGACCACCATGCGCATGCCGGCAGGCCTGTACACGGTCATCGCGGAGATGGACGTCCCCGGCGAGAAGCCCGACCGCTCCGGTCTGGCCGTGCTGGTCGACCCGGAAACCGTGCTGAACACGAGCACCGGCTCCGCCGACGTGGTCCTGGACGCCAGCAAGGCGCGCCTGCTGCAGACCGAGGCGCCGCAGCGTACCGAGGACCGCCAGCGCAAGGTCGACTTCAACGTCCACTACAACGGCCTCGACCCGTGGTACGACGTTCGCGGCGCGTTCTCGCCGGGCCCGGCCGTCGACGACATCTACGTCATGCCGACGCAGAAGATGACCCAGGGCGAGTTCATGATGGTCACCCGCTGGCGCAAGGGTGAGCCGCTGCTCAGCCTGAGCGCGCCGGGCGGCCTCGTCAGCTTCGAGACCGTGGTCCAGCCGGGCAGCCCGGCGGGCACCGCCTCGGACATGCTGCGGGCGGTCTACGCCGGCGAGGGCGCGGCAGCCGGCTACCAGAAGGTCGACGCCAAGGGCAAGGTCGTCGTCGTCGAGCGCGGCGACGCGGTCTCGCCGGAGGAGCGAGCCGCGAACGCGGCCGCAGCCGGCGCGAAGGCGCTGATCGTGGTCAACGACGGCGTCGGCGGCCTGGAGGAGTACGTCGGCGAGTCGACCGTCCCGGTCGCCACCGTGCACCGCGACGCGGGCAAGGCATTGATCGCGATGGCCAAGCTCGGCGACAAGCTGACCGTAAAGCAGACCGAGCACACGCCGTATGTCTACGACCTGACCCGCAGGTACCCCGGCCAGGTGCCGGACCGGGCACTGGTCTACAAGCCCAGCCGGAGTGACCTCGCCCGGATCGACGCCCACTACTACGCGACCACGGACGGCGCGGCCCAGGGCTACCGATCCGACGCCGACTTCAGCCCGGCACTCGGGTTCCCCGAGCCGGAATGGCACCCGGGCACCCGCACCGAATGGGTGACGCCCGGCCAGATCTGGGTGGAAGGCCACGCGCAGAACCTCGACGGCGACATGCCGTGGGCCATGTCGTCGGGCTACAACACCTACGACAAGGGCAGCACCAACCGCCTGAACTGGTTCGCCCCGGCGATCCGGCCGGCGTCCGCCCAGGCGTTCCTCGTGTTCAACTCGCGCTGGCAGAACTACATGACCTTCAACACCCAAGCGTGGAGCTCCTCCAGCGACACGTCGCAGATGGCCGGCTTCCTGCCGTGGGGCATGACGCCGACCCATCTGCAGGTCTTCCAGGGCGACACGCTGATCCACGACAATCCGATGAGCCACGACATGCAGTGGAAGGAGGTCCCGGCGGGCAACCTGCCCTACCGCGCCGTCCTCGACGCGGAGCGGCCCGGCGAGGTCTTCCGGCTCTCGACCCGCACCCACACCGAGTGGACCTTCATGTCGGACACCGTCGACGCGGACTTCTTCAAGCCGTTCTCGGTACTGGAGATGAACTACAGCCTCGAGACCGACCTGCGCGGTGACGTCAAGGCGGGTACTCCCCAGCAGATCCGGCTGAAGCCGGTACCCTCCGACGGCGGCACCGTCCCCGGGAAAGTCACCGAGGTGACGCTCGACGTCTCCTACGACGACGGCGTCACCTGGCAGAAGGCGGCTCTGAGCAGGGGCGCCGACGGTTATTGGACGGGCTGGTTCAAGAGCGCGCACAGCAAGGCCGGCGGGTACATCTCGGTGCGCACGAGCGCCAAGACGGACAGCGGCTACAACATCAAGCAGGAGATCATCCAGGCGTACGGCCTGCGATGAGTCGTACTGCCGGGCCCCGGGGAGGCGACTCCCCGGGGCCCACCCCATCACACCTGCTGCCAGCAGGGACTATTGAGGGTCTGCCGCCATGGCGCATACTCTCCCCGCTGCAGCAGGCGGAAGGGAGCCGGTCGCCGATGCTGGATGTTCTGGGCCTCGAGCCCGATGAGGAGCGCGTCTACCGGGCGCTGCTCGGCAGGCCGAACGCCACCGCGATGCTGCTGTCGGACCTGGTCGCCGTACCGCAGGCCGACGTCGACGAAGCCCTGTCCCGCCTGGTCGGGTGGGGACTGGTGATCGGGTCGGCGGACGAGTAGTTCACCGCCGCGCCGCCGGCCATGGCGCTCGGCGCTCTCATCACCCAGCGCCGGGACGGGCTGCGCATGGCCGAGCAGGCACTGGTGACCTTCGCCGAGGAACACCGGGCGGCGATGACCGGGCGCAGCATCAACGATTTGATCGAGGTCGTCACCGGCGTCGACGCCATCCGTCATCGCTTCCTGCAGGTGCAGCAGGCGGCCCGGACGCAGGTCCGCACCTTCATCACCGCACCGTTCATCGCCGTACCGCCCTACGAGAACACGGCTGAACCCGTGGCCATCGTCCGCGGCGTGCACTACCGGGCGGTGCTGGACCGAGCCGTGCTGGAGGAGCCGGGCATCATCGCCGACGCGATCGCTTCCCTGCGCAACGGCGTGCAACTGCGTGTCGCCGACCAGCTGCCGATGAAACTCGTCCTGGCCGACGCCGACCTCGGCCTGGTCCCGCTCGCGGTCACCCCAGCCGGAGAGCCCGGCGCGGTGCTGCTGCACCGCAGCGGCCTGCTGGATGCGCTGGATGCGCTGTTCGAGACGGTATGGCGCACCGCCCACCCGCTCACGCTGTCGGGCACCGGTGGAGACGCCGAAACCACCGTCGAGCTCGGCGCGGAAAGCCCGACCGACGTCGACCGGAGAATCCTCGCCCTGCTGATGGCGGGCCTGACCGACCAGACGGCCGCGACACAGCTGGGTCTGTCACAGCGCACGCTGCACCGACGCCTTCGCCACCTCATGGACATAGCCGGAGTCCGGACCCGGATACAGCTCGGCGGCTACGCCATCCGCCACGGCTGGGTCGAGCCGAATTGAAGGTCAGGCAGCTGCGGGCAGGGTCTCACGGTGGCGGTCGGCCGCCGCCGAGCAGCTTGCTCATGGCGTCATCCCGGAGTCTCGCCGCGGACGTCGGTGACGTCGACGCTCCCGCGCGTGGCTACAAATCCGGAATTCAGGGCTCGATCCATGAGGCGTACGACCGGATGATCGGCCTCGGACGGGGCGAGATCTCGGTGGACGGCTGTATCACCAAGGCCCCGTCCGGCGGCGACAAGGCAGGGCGCTCCCCGGTCGACTGCGGCAAGGGGGGACTGAAACGCTCGGTCGCCTCAGACGCCTGAGTCATGCGCTGGGTGGTCGAGCGCACGCACTCGTGAATGAACGACCACGGCAAGCTCCCGCGCTGCACCGAGAGGAACGGCGAGGTCATGGAGTCAAGCGGGCCAGGTGCCCGGCCGGGGGCTGGCCGCCCTCTGCCCATCTGCATACGCGCGGCCAGCAGAGGCCAGGGACGGGCGTTCACGAGTCGGCCCGCGTCCCGCTCGCCTAGATGATCTATTCCAAGGGGTCAGTGATCGTAGGCGGTCAGTGATCGTAGGACGTCCTGTCCGGTGGCGTCGTTGTGCCAGATCGCGACCGTCAGCGCGAGTATGCGCTGCAAGACGCGGGCGATGACGCCGCCGGGTGTGCGGCCTCGGTGTCGTTCGAGGTCGAGCTGGCCTTTGAACGTCTCGTTGATCGACTCGATGATCTTG
>NZ_JAGGOY010000014.1 GCF_018614095.1 Streptomyces sp. ISL-87
TTCCCAACGGAGTCCTTCAGGCCCGGGGTTCCTCACAAGAGTCCGCTGAAGGGCCAGCTAGGCCAGCCGGGTAGAACCCGCAGTGATCCGAGCGGTGTCAGCTTGCCAGTGCCCTCCCCGCCCCCAACCATGCCGCGTATGACACGCTGCGAAGTATGCGGAAATGACTACGACCTGGCGTTCTACGTGGAAACCCAGGACGGTGCACGTCACGTATTCGATTCGTTCTCCTGCGCCATCCACCGCATGGCGCCCATCTGCGAGCACTGCCGGGTCCAGATCATCGGGCAGGGCATCGAGGTCGGGGGGCAGTTCTACTGCGGTGCCCACTGCGCCCGCGCGGAGGGGAAGGTGGGCATCGTCGACAGAGTGTGATCAAGGCTGCGTGCTTCGAAAGCCGATCCCCGCCGACAGCGTTCCCCAACTCAGAGCGAGACAACAGCACTGTTGTAGGCGCTTCCCCACACCCAGTGCCCTGATCAGGGAGAACATCTCCGACAACGAATGGAAGGCTCCCAGCATAGAAGCGGGAGAAATTACGGCATGTCGTTCGAGGTGCACGCGCAGGGCGCCGTGCACGTCTTCGACTGCTTCTCCTGCGCCATTCACCGCATGGCGCCCATCTGCGAGCACTGCCGGGTCCAGATCATCGGGCAGGGCGTCGAGGTCGAAGGGAAGTGGTTCTGCGGAGGGCACTGCGCCCGCGCAGAGGGGGAGGTGGGCATCATCGACCACGTCTGACGTCGCACCCTCCGCCTCCCCTCCCCATAGGTTCCCCATGGGCTCCCCATAGGCCAAGACCCCGGACGGCCACCCGGCCGCCGGGGTCCTCGCGGCTGGGGGTACCGTCGTGGGCGTGTACCGCTTTGTGCTGACCCGGCAGTGGGTGTGCCTCACCCTCATCGCCCTCGTCCTCATCCCCGTGATGATCAAGCTGGGGTTCTGGCAGTTCCACCGCCACGAGCACCGGGTCGCGCAGAACCAGCTGATCGCGGCGAGCCTGACCGCGAAGCCGGTACCGATGACCGCGATCACCTCCCCCGGCCACCAGGTGCCGCGGGCCGACTACTGGCGTGCGGTCACCGCCACGGGGACGTACGACACCGCGCACGAGGTCGTGGTGCGGATGCGGACCTCCAACGACGACAAGGTCGGCTTCCAGGTCGTGACCCCGCTGGTGCTGGCCGACGGCCGGGTGGTGCTGGTCAACCGCGGCTGGGTGACGGGCGGCGGCGACTCGCGCGCGTACCCTCCGGTGCCGGCGGCGCCCTCGGGCGAAGTCACGGTCACCGGTCGGCTCAAGGCCGACGAGACGAGCGGCGGAAGCGGGATCAAGGACCGCAAGGGCCTGCCCGACCGCCAGGTGATGCTGATCAACAGCGCGCAGCAGGCGGGGTACCTGGGCAAGCCCGTCCTCGGCGGGTACCTGGAACTCACCGGTCCGCTACCGGCGGACGGAACGCCCGAGGTGGTCGCCGAACCCGACCACGACTCGATCGGCCCGCACATGGCGTACGCCGTGCAGTGGTGGCTGTTCGCCTCGGGGGTGCCGGTGGGGTGGTGGATCCTCGTACGGCGTGAGAAGCGCGAGCGCGAGGAGGCGGCCGCGGCTGCCGTGGGCGTGGAGGCGGAGCCGGCCACGGCGTAGCGTGTCGGCATGGATCTTGGACTGAAGGATCGTGTCTACATCGTCACCGGCGCCACCCGCGGCCTGGGCTTCGCCTCTGCGCGCGAGCTGACGGCGGATGGCGCGAAGGTCATCGTGACGGGCCGGGACGCCGCGCGCGCGGCGGCGGCCGCTGCCACCCTGGGCCCGAACGCGGTCGGTATCGCCACGGACAACGCCGACCCGGCGGCGGCCTCCGCGCTGATCACGGCGGCCCGCGAACGCTTCGGCCGCTTGGACGGCGTCCTGATCAGCGTCGGCGGACCGGCCCCGGGCCTCGCGGCGGACAACACCGACGCGCAGTGGGAGGCGGCCTTCGAGTCCGTATTCCTGGGCGCGGTCCGCCTGGCGCGGGCGGCGGCGGCCGAACTGGGCGAAGGTGGCGTCATCGGCTTCGTCCTGTCGGGCTCGGTCCACGAGCCCATCCCCGGCCTGACCATCTCCAACGGCCTGCGTCCGGGGCTGGCGGGCTTCGCGAAGTCCCTGTCGGTGGATCTGGGCCCGCGCGGCATCCGGGTGGTCGGCCTGCTGCCGGCGCGGATCGACACCGACCGGGTGCGCGAACTGGACGCCCTGTCCGGCGACGCGGCGACGGCCCGGGCGGGCCACGAATCCCGCATCCCGCTGCGGCGTTACGGCACCCCGGAGGAATTCGGCCGCACGGCGGCCTTCGTACTGTCCCCCGCGGCGTCATACCTGACCGGCATCATGCTCCCCGTCGACGGCGGCTCCCGCCACGGCTTCTGACCGGCCGCCCGCCTCAGACGCCGGCGGGCAACTCAGCCCCGCCGGCGTTTGAGGCCCGGGGTCCGGGGCGGAGCCCCACGGTGTTTCAGCCCCGCCGGCGATTGAGGCGCGGGGTCTGGGGCTGGACCCCGTGGACACCCCCTAGCTCACCCGTTGGGCACGGTGGGCGGCCACCCGGATTCTCACTTCCACAGGAAGCTCCGGCAGGCCCGTCGAGGCCCGGGCGTGGCTCAGGACCGGGCCCGCCAACGCGGCCAGCGCATCGCCCGGGACGGCGTACGGCTCCAGCTCCAGCGCCACCCGCAGGGTCGGCGCCCCCTTCCGCCCCCGCAGCGCGACCCGGCACGCCGCGACCCCGTCCACCGCCCCGGCCTCCGCCGCCACCGCCGCCTCCAGCGCCCGCCCCCGTAGCAGCGCGAACGCCCCGTCACCCGTGTCCACCACCACCGCCGCCAGCTTCGACCGCCGCAGCTGTGCCAGCAGCCACCACAGCGCCAGCAGTACGCACACCCCCAGGCCCGCGAGTACCGCCCACCACCACCAGCCCTCGGCATGCCAGTACCGCCGCCGGACCTCCGCCGTCAGCAGCGGTGCGTGCCGCCCGCCGAACGGCCAGGACGCCGTCAGCACCAGAGCCCCCGCCGCCAGCAGGAGCATTCCGAAGAATCCGAGCAGGACCCGGTTCACCGCCCCGAGCATCCCGTCACCTCTTCCCCACGGCAGCCCGGTTGACCCGTACACGCGCTTTCATCGGATGCGCCAGGCCCAGTTCGTCGATGCCGACGGCGAGCACCTCGTCCAGCTCGGCCCGTACCTCGTCCAGCTCGCGGAAGTGCGAGGCGGCGCGGACCCGGATGTGGGACCGGCCCACCTTCACCCGGGCCGACCGCACGCCGGACACCTCCATCGCCCTGTCCCGCAACACCTGCGCGGCGGCCTTACGCCCGAGCCCGGCCCGTACCCCGGCCCCCGGCGGCGTCCGCATCGGCAGGATCCCGCGCAGCCCGGGGGTGAGCGCGAGCAGCAGGAGCACCGCCCCGACCGCCACCAGGATTCCGCCGCCGATCAGCACGGCCGTATCCGCCGGGGTCTGCCGCTCCAGCTGTTGTACGAGTTCCCGGCGCCAGCGCATGCCGGGGCGGTGGGCCCGTACCGCCGCCAGGTCGTACAGGAACAGGCCCGTGACCACGAACACGGCGAGCGCGGTCAGCGCGGCGGGCAGCCGCCTGGCGGAGCGGAACCGGTGCGCGGAGCCGTGCCCGGACCCGTGTGCGGTCTGCTCCGCGGAGCCGTGCGGGGGCTGCTCCGCGGACACGTGCGCGGACCGCTCCGCGGACCCGTCGGGAACCGTCACCGCAGCCGCCGGTCCCGCCCGGCGGCCGACCGGGTGTACGAGGAGTGCAGGTGCTCGATGTCGATGTCCACTTCGGGCACGGCCATGTCGGCGCACTCCTCGATGCGGTGGACGACCTGGTGGCGTACGGCCGCGCACTGGGCCCCGAGGTCGGCCGGGTAGCCGAGCTCCAGGCTCACCCGTACCCGCGCGATGTCATGGTGCACGGTGACGGTGGCGTGCGGCGGGGCCGCGCCGGGGTCGGCTCCTGTGAGCGCCTCCCGGGCGGCCTGGGCCGCGATCTTGGCCACGACCCGGTCGGCGATACGGGTGGCCCCCCGGTCCGCCGGGGGTACCCGGGGCGGTGTGGCCCGTGGGCTGCTCACCGGCGCCTCACCTGAGCCGGTCGTCGCGGTCGCCGCGGCCACCCCGGTCGCCCCGGCCCCGCGGGCGGAACAGGTCACCGGGTTCCAGGTCCCCCTCGAGGAACCGGCCGACGACAAAGCCGACGGCGCCCAGCGACGCCACCAGCACGAAGGCGCCGAAGCCGCCGAAGTAGCCGGCGAACCCCAGTGCCATGCCGGCCACCAGGCCGACGACCGCCATGCTCATGCGGGCTCCTCTCGGCTACTGAAGCCGGGATTCCGGTTCTTCCTCTTCCTCATCGGGCAGTTTGACGTCGCTCACCGCGATGTTGACCTCGACCACTTCCAGGCCCGCCATCCGCTCGACCGCCGAGATGACGTTCTCACGGACCGCCCGGGCCACCTCGCGGATCGACACGCCGTAGTCGACGACGATCTCCAGGTCGAGGGCCGTCTGGGTCTCCCCGACCTCGGCCTTGACGCCACGGGTGACGGAGGATTTCGCCCCGCCGGGGACGCGCTCGCGGACGGCGCCGAAGGTACGGGACAGGCCGCTGCCGCTGCCCATGGCGTGGACGCCGACCACCTCGCGGGCGGCCAGCCCGGCGATCTTCTCGACGACGCCGTCGGCGATGGAAGTGCGGCCCCGGTCGCCGGGGGCTTTGGCGGAGGTCTTGGCGGGGCCCCCTGATGCGGATTCGGTCATCGCATGTCCCTTCGCGCGTGCGGACTCCTCACCACCGTAAGCCTGGTCCGCCCCGAGCGCGCAGGGACTAGGCCGGTCGGCGGGGTCGAGTTCGCGGGGGTCGCACGGCCGACTCCGCCCGGACACTCCCCGGACGGCGTCCGGGGGTGCGGGGTACACCCAGCGCCTCACACGCGGGACGGGCCGGAGCGTATGCTCCAGCCCGTCCCGCGTGTGAGGTTCGCGCCGTGTCAGTCCGAGAGGCCCGCGAGGTCGCGCAGCCGGCGGGCCTGGGCCGCGCGCTCGGCGGTGCGCTGGGCGTCGTACGGGCGGGACACCGCATCGCGCAGCAGTGCCTTGGTCTCGATCACCGCGTCCCGCGGCGGAGCCAGCAGCGCCGTGGTGAGGTCCTGGACGGCCGCGTCCAGTTCCCCGGCCGGGACCACCAGGTTGGCCAGCCCGATCCGCTCGGCCTCCTCGGCGTGCACGAAACGGCCCGTGGCGCAGATCTCCAGGGCGCGGGCGTAGCCCACGAGGGAGGTCAGCGGCTGGGTGCCGGCCAGGTCGGGGACCAGGCCCAGGCTGGTCTCGCGCATGGCGAATTCCACGTCCTCCGCGACGACGCGCAGGTCGCACGCGAGCGCGAGCTGGAAGCCGGCGCCGATCGCATGCCCCTGCACGGCGGCGACGGAGATGATGTCATTGCGCCGCCACCAGGTGAACGCCTCCTGGTACTCGGCGATGGTGGAGTCGAGCAGTTCGTCCGAACCGCGCGCCAGATCGAGGAACGACGGCTCGCCCTCGAAACCTTCGGGGGTGAACGCCTGCCGGTCGAGCCCCGCCGAGAAGGACTTGCCCTCGCCGCGCAGCACGACGACCCGGACGGTGCCCGGCAACGACCTTCCGGCCTCCGCCAACGCCCGCCAGAGCGCGGGGGATTGAGCGTTTCGCTTGGCCGGATTGGTCAGTGTCACCGTGGCGACCGAGTCGTCAACGGTGAGCCGTACGCCGTCCTTGTCGAGCAGAGCCATCTGTATGCCTCCGGGTGTGCAGTCGGCCGCGGACTCGGCCTAAGTGACTGCACAGTAACCACCCAGCCGACCGCAGGGCCGGCCGGGGGTCACCGAAGGAACCGCGTTGAGGTCTGGATCTTGAGCCTGAACCTTGAGCTTGGGTAAAGCGTTCGAGCGATAGCTGGAGCTTTGAGCTGGAGCTTGGGCCTCCTCACTCCGGCCTGACCCCGACCCCTGGCCTCACGGCCAGGGCCTGGGTCAGAGCGAGGCCGCCTTCTTGCCGCGCGTCGCGCCACCGCGACCACGTAGCGTGACTCCGGACTCGCTGAGCATCCGGTGGACGAATCCATAGGACCGGCCTGTCTCTTCGGCCAGCGCCCGGATACTCGCACCGGAGTCGTACTTCTTCTTCAGGTCTGCCGCGAGCTTGTCGCGCGCGGCGCCGGTTACCCGGCTGCCCTTCTTCAGAGTCTCGGCCACCCGTGCCTCCTCATGGGAAGTGCGCTCTGGACTTCTCATGATCACCCCTCCCCGGCTTCCTGGCCACCCATTCAGCAAGGTCGGTACGGCGGCATTTCCCGAGGAGTGGACACACAAGCAGAACGGAATCTTCTCTTCCGCTGCATGACTTCCGTCACACCTCCCCGCCCTCATGGGGAATCACCAGGTCAGGGGCCGGACACCGGCAAAAACGCGGCCCCGGTGACGTACCCGTGGGGGCACGGCCGGGGCCGTCGTACAGCGTGCGGCGGTATGAGACCGCCTCACTCAGATGATGGATCACGCGTGGGCCGAATGATCCATAAGGAATTGGATCAACCCGTCATCCACCCGTCGGGGCGACTCAGGCGAGTGCCACGAGGTCCCGGTAGTCGGGGCCCCACAGGTCCTCGACGCCGTCCGGGAGCAGGATGATCCGCTCCGGCTCCAGCGCCTCCACCGCGCCCTCATCGTGCGTGACGAGGATGACCGCGCCCTTGTACGTGCGCAGCGCGCCGAGGATCTCCTCGCGGCTGGCCGGGTCGAGGTTGTTGGTGGGCTCGTCGAGGAGCAGCACGTTCGCCGAGGAGACGACCAGGGTGGCCAGGGCCAGCCGGGTCTTCTCACCGCCGGAGAGCACGCCCGCCGGCTTGTCCACGTCGTCACCGGAGAACAGGAAGGAGCCGAGCGTCTTGCGTACGGCGACCAGGTCCAGGTCGGGCGCGGAGGACCGCATGTTCTCCAGGACCGTGCGCTCCGGGTCCAGGGTCTCGTGCTCCTGGGCGTAGTAGCCGAGCTTGAGCCCGTGGCCGGGGGTGACCTGGCCGGTGTCGGGCTTCTCCGTGCCCGACAGCAGGCGCAGCAGGGTGGTCTTGCCGGCGCCGTTGAGGCCCAGGATGACCACGCGGGAGCCCTTGTCGATGGCCAGGTCGACGTCGGTGAAGATCTCCAGCGAGCCGTAGGACTTCGACAGGCCCTCAGCGGTCAGCGGGGTCTTCCCGCAGGGCGCGGGGTCCGGGAAGCGCAGCTTGGCGACCTTGTCGGAAGCGCGGACGGCCTCCAGGCCGGACAGCAGCCGCTCGGCGCGCTTGGCCATGTTCTGCGCGGCGACGGTCTTGGTCGCCTTGGCGCGCATCTTGTCGGCCTGCGAGTTCAGGGCCGCGGCCTTCTTCTCGGCGTTCTGGCGCTCGCGCTTGCGGCGCTTCTCGTCGGCCTCGCGCTGCTGCTGGTAGAGCTTCCAGCCCATGTTGTAGACGTCGATCTGGGAGCGGTTGGCGTCCAGGTAGAAGACCTTGTTCACGACGGTCTCGACCAGATCGACATCGTGGGAGATCACGATGAAGCCGCCGCGGTAGTTCTTCAGGTAGTCGCGCAGCCACACGATCGAGTCGGCGTCGAGGTGGTTGGTCGGCTCGTCGAGGAGCAGGGTGTCGGCGTCCGAGAAGAGGATCCGGGCGAGCTCGACGCGGCGGCGCTGACCACCGGAGAGGGTGTGCAGGGGCTGGCCGAGCACCCGGTCCGGGAGGCTGAGGGCGGCCGAGATGGTCGCGGCCTCGGACTCGGCGGCGTAACCGCCCTTGGTGAGGAACTCGGTCTCCTGGCGCTCGTACTGCCGCAGCGCCTTCTCGCGGGTGGCGCCGGCGCCGATGGCGATGCGCTCCTCGTTGGCGCGCATCTTCTTGAGCAGTACGTCGAGCCCGCGCGCGGAGAGGATCCGGTCGCGGGCGAGTACGTCGAGGTCGCCGGTGCGCGGGTCCTGCGGGAGGTAGCCGACCTCGCCCGAGCGGGCGATGGAGCCGCCGGCGGGCTGGCCCTCGCCGGCGAGGCACTTGGTCAGGGTGGTCTTGCCCGCTCCGTTGCGGCCGACGAGGCCGATGCGGTCGCCCTTGGCGACGCGGAAGGAAGCGTTCTCGATGAGGATGCGGGCGCCGGCGCGCAGCTCGACGCCGGTGGCGGTGATCACGGAAATACTCCAGGGCGGTGGGGACGGCGGAAGGGGGGCAGGACGCGAGCTTCGACGCCGCTAATCCGCGAGGAGATTTGCCATGGGATTCATTCTACCGGGGGCACGCAACTGCCTTTCGGCCCGCCGGGCGCCCCGGGAGCCCTCCCCCGTGTCCCCCGTTCGGCTCATGGGTCAGGCCCGTGGGCCGCGGCGCGTATCAGGATGAACGCGAGGACTGCCGGCTCGTCGCTGTGGTGAACAGCACCCAGGACTTCTGGAGGCAGGAGGGGTTCCAGGGCCGGGTGACCCCGGAGAGCTGGAGGCAGGAGGGGTTCCAGGGCCGGGTGACCCCGGAGAGCTGGACGCACGGCAGTGCCGGACAGCGCCGGCGGTGGTTCTGCCAGGGCTACCGCACAGGCGACATGGCCCAGTGCGGTACCTTCCGCTGACTGTCAGTGGCGCCTGCCATGCTGTGTCGTGGGTCACAGTCACGCACTCACCAGAGGGAGCGATCGCCATGGCAGGTCTTCCGTCCATCTATCCGACACTGCTCTACCGCGACGCCAAGGCGGCGATCCAGCAGCTGACGGAGGCATTCGGATTCACGCAGGTCGCGGTGTACGAGGGGGATGACGGCGCCGTGATGCACGCGGAGCTGTCGTACGGCAACGGCACGGTGATGCTCGGGAGCAAGGGGCGAGGCGGCGCCTTCGACAAAGCCATGGAGGGCGCCGGTCCGGCCGGGGTCTACGTCGTGGTCGACGATGTGGACGCGCACCACCGCCGGGCCGCCGAGCACGGGGCGGAGATCCTCATGGAGCCCACCGACCAGGACTACGGGTCGCGGGACTACATGGCCAAGGACGCGGAGGGCAACATCTGGAGCTTCGGGACGTACGCGCCGCAGGTCTGATGCCCAGCGGCGCGCCCGTCCCCGCTTCCGCTTCCGCTTCCGCTTCCGCTTCCGCTTCGAAGGGCTACGCGCCGCCGGTGTGGACCTGGAAGGCGGCTCGGCGGACCGCCTTGGCCAGGGCCGGGTCGGGGTGGGCGGCGGCCAGGGCGACCAGGACCTGCACGGTGCGCGGGTGGCCGACGGCGCGGACCTCGTCCAGCAGCCGCGGGACGGTGGTCCGGACGGCCGAGTCGAGGTGACGGGCCAGCAGCTCGGACTCACCGTGGTCGGCGATGGCCGCCGCCGTGTCCACCCAGAGCCAGGTCGACTCCTCGGCGGTGAGCACGTCCTGGGCGTCGTCGGGGTCCACCCCGTCGTGCTCGGCGAGCCAGAGCAGGGCGTACGGGCGCAGCGCGGGTTCGCGTACGGCGGCGCGCACCTCGGGCTCGGCGGGGGCGCCGACCACGCGCAGCGCCTCGAAGGCGAGCCCGCGCAGCAGCGCGTCCTCGCCGCGGGCGGCGTGCAGCAGTTCGGTGACGGCGTGTCCGACCGGCCGGGCGGCGAGCCAGGCCCGGTACTCGGCGCGGGCCGGGCCCGGGGTGAGCCGGGCGCAGCCGTGCAGCATGGCGGCGGCGGACTGCTCGATGTTGCCGGCCGGGCTCTGCGCGGCCACGCAGATCTGCTCCAGCTTGACCCAGACGGCCCAGCTGCCGAGCGGGGTGAGGGCGGCCTGCGCGGGGCCGAGGGTCACGGCGTCCACGGCGGCGAGCCCGCCGAGCGCCCAGCGCAGCAGTCGGGCGAGCGGGACCGGGGCCGGGGGGACCGCCCCCTGCGCCCCTTGGGTCTCATTCAGCTCGACCGGGTCGTTCACCGGGTCGTTCACCGGGGCGTCGTACGGGACTTCGCACCGCTCGTCGCGCAGTTCGGTGACGCGCTGGCCGAGCAGGTCCAGGAGGTCCGGGACGGTCACCGGGCCGGCGGACAGCTGGAGCAGGGACAGTAGTTGCGGCATCGCCTCGACCACCTCGGCGACGGCCGCGGGGGCGATGTCGGCGGGGGCGGGGTGGACCAGCGACCAGGCGTCGAAGAGGGCGACCCAGCCGCGCAGTACAGCGGTGTCGTCGCGGTCCCAGGCCCGCAGCCGCCAGCCGGGCCGGGCGTGGCCGCCGTGGACCTCGACCAGGCCGGCGAGCCGGGCGCGGTCCCAGCCCACCCGGATCTGGCCGTGCGTCAGAGACAGTTCCCCGGCGGCGCGTTCCACATCGGCGGCGGGCAGTGCGCCCGCGCGGGCAGGCCGGGCCCCGTCGCCGGCCCCGAGGTTCAGCTCGGCCCAGCGGGCCAGCCGTACCGCGTCGGCCAGTGAGGCGCGAGCCCGGTTCGCCAGGTCGGCGGTGGCGGGTGTGCCCGCCGGAGGCCGGGAGGCGGGTCGGGTGCGTCGGTCCGTCACCGCCTTGCGGGCCGTGGCGACGGAGCGCGGGGAGACGAGGCGGAGTCTGGAGTCGCGAGCCAACTGCTCATCAGGCGTTCGGGACGTCACGGAAGCAGTCTCGCCCGTCACTGGCCGAAAGCCCAAACGGAAGGAGCCGTTTCCACTGGTGGACCTGGGTGCAGACCGGGATAATCCACCCCCCTGCCCCACCCGTCACAGGGCCTTCACATGCCGCATTCGCGTCTGCACAAGAGGGGTCACGTCTACATGAGAGGGGTCAGGAAGCGGCGCAGGGCTTCCTCGTAGCCCGCCGGGTCGGCGTTCCACATCGCCCCGTGCGGGGCATGCCTGACGGTGCGCAGGGTGACGAGGTCCGGCCGGGCCGCGGCGAGCCGGCGGGACGGCTCCCAGGGGGCGAGCGTGTCGTCCGGGCCGTGGAAGATCAGGACGGGGACGCGCAGCGCGCCGGGGTCCGCGCCCGGAGGCCGCCGGTCGGAACGCAGTCCCGCACGCCCCTCGGCGGCCCGGACCGCGAGCGGGAGCAGGGCGGCCGGGGTCCGGCGGGCGGCGGCAAGCCCGCGCAGGGTGGCGTGCCAGTCGAGCACCGGCGAGTCCAGCACCAGCCCGGCGATACGGTCGGCCAGCGCCGAGCGCTCGACGGCGTGGAGGGCCATGGCGGCGCCGGTGGACCAGCCGTGCAGGACGACGCGGCGGGCCCCGTAGCGCAGGGCGTAGCGGATGGCGGCGTCCAGGTCGCGCCACTCCGACTCGCCGAGGTGGCTGAGGCCGTCCGGGGAGGCGGGGGCTCCGAGGTCGCCGCGGTAGGCCAGGCCGAGGACGGGCAGCCGGAGGCGGTGCAGGAAGGGCATGACCACCATCGGGTGCTCGCGGCTGGTCCCGAGCCCGTGCACGGTGATCACCCAGGTGTCGCGGGCGCCGGGCACGAACCAGGCCGGCAGCGCGCCGAGCTCGCCGGGGATGTCCACGTCGGCGTGGTCGAGCCCGAGGGCGGTGCGCGGGTTGCCCAGGTGGACCTGGGGGGTGAGGGTGACCCGGGTGCCGGGGTCGAGGCTGCCGTGGGTGACTGCGAGGAGCCGCCGTACGACGGTGTCCGGGTCGTGCGGGACGTCGGTGAGGACGGGGCCGACCGCCGCGTGCACCCCGGGGGCGTCCAGGCCGTAGGTGCCGGGGCGCAGGGAGGCCAGCGAGCGGGTCAGCGCGACCCGGCCGTCCGCGCTGGAGTGGACGCTGAGCTTCGGGCCGCCGGGCAGCGGGCGGCCGGGTTCGTGCCGCAGGGCCGCGTCGGCGGCGTACCGGCCGGCCGCGATCGCGGCCGCGCCTGCACCCAGGAGGGTCGTCGTGACGGCAGCAGCCGTCGCCGTAGCGGTGCGCACCGCTCCAGTCTCGCGGGGCGGGGCCGGGCGGGCCACCGGAGCAGATGATTCCGCCGGTGGTCGGAGGGTCCGGCCGGCTCTCCCACGGCGTGATCTAGGTCTCTTCCGGGACCCGCGCGGGGGGTCCGTCCGCCCGGAAGTCCCTCGCGGAGGGGTTCATTCACCCGGCTTTGACGTGCATTAATCGATATATCTGCGGTGAAATCAGGACGAAGGGCCCGATCGGGCGCCGGTTTGGTCCACCGCTCCAACCCTCGCAGTTCACCTTCCGTTCATCCAGGTTGCCTACGGTCGCCTAGCCACTGACGTCAAACAGAAGCCTGGGTAAATGGAGCACATAACGCTTCTCCTCGGGATCGTGATCATTACCGCTCTCGTGTTCGACTTCACGAACGGTTTCCACGACACAGCCAACGCGATGGCCACCACCATCTCGACCGGCGCCCTCAAGCCCAAGACGGCGGTGGCCATGTCCGCCGTGCTCAACCTCGTCGGCGCGTTCATGTCCGTGGAGGTCGCCAAGACGATCTCCAAGGGCCTGGTCAACGAAGAGGGCATCCAGCCAGAGGTGATCTTCGCCGCCCTGGTCGGCGCGATTCTCTGGAATCTCGTCACCTGGCTGGTCGGACTCCCCTCCAGCTCCTCCCACGCCCTGATGGGCGGCCTGATCGGCGCCGCGGTCGCCTCCGCCGGCATCGACGCGGTCAACGGCAGCGTGGTCGTCACCAAGGTGCTGATCCCCGCGGTCGCCGCTCCGATCGTGGCCGGTACGGCCGCGATGCTGGCCGCCAAGGTCACCTACAAGCTCGGCAACCAGGTCGGCGAGAAGACCTCGGCCAAGGGCTACCGGGCCGGCCAGATCGCCTCGGCCGGTCTCGTCTCCCTCGCGCACGGCACCAACGACGCGCAGAAGACGATGGGCATCATCACCCTGGCGCTCATCGCCGGGAACGCCCTGCCCGCCGGGGCCAACCCGCCGGTCTGGGTCATCGTCTCCGCCGGTATGGCCATCGCGATGGGCACCTACCTGGGCGGCTGGCGCATCATCCGCACCATGGGCAGCGGCCTGACCGACCTCCAGCCGCAGCAGGGCTTCGCCGCCCAGACCTCGGCTGCCAGCGTCATCCTGGCCTCGTCGAGCCTCGGCTTCTCGCTCTCCACCACCCACGCGTGCTCCGGCGCGGTCATGGGTGCGGGCCTGGGCCGCAAGGGCGGTGTGGTCCGCTGGTCCACCGCCACCCGGATGTTCATCGCCTGGGGCCTGACCCTGCCGGCCGCCGCCCTGGTCTCCGCGGGTGCGGAGCTCATCATGCGCACCGGTGACATCGGCGTCGCCGCCGTCGCGGTCTTCCTGGCCGGCGCCTGCTTCGCCATCTGGGCCATCTCGCGCCGCCAGGTCGTCGACCACCACAACGTCAACGCCGCGGATCCGGCGGCCGCCGAGGGGCCGGGTGTCGTCACCACGGCCATCGCCGCCGTCGCCGTCCCGCCGACCGCCGCCGCGGCCGGTACCACCGCCGCCGTGACGGACGAGGACCTCAAGGCCACCATCCCGGCCGCGCCGGCGACCCCGGCGGCTCCGGCCGCCGCGGTCTGACCCCGAGAACGACAGAGGAATCCGCAGTATGAAGATCGACTGGGCAGCACTCGGCTCCGTCTTCGGGGCCAGCCTCTCCGCCACCGTCACGCTCGTGGCCCTGTTCACCCTCGGTCTGGTGGGCCTCTCCAAGCACGAGGCCGCCACCGACCAGGGCGGGACCGCCACCCTGGCCCGCAGCGGCGCGTACGCGTGCTTCGCGCTCTGCGCGGCGGCCGTGGCCTACGGGATCTACCTGATCGTCAGCTGAGACCCCGCCTGCAACAGCTCCCTCCGGGTTTACCGGGGGGAGCTTTCGCATGCCCCCACCGCAGGTCAACGGCGAGTTGACGGGCGTTCTCGCTGCGTGGTGGACTGCCCGAGCCAATACGGCGGTATGGAGAGGAAGTCCGGTGCGAATCCGGCGCGGTCCCGCCACTGTCACCGGGCAGCGCACGCGGCGCGTGTGCCCCGGGAGCCAGGAACTCTCGCCGCCGGACACGTCGAACCAGGGCGCGGACCCTGAGTGAGGACATACCTGCCACCATGCGTGCCGATCGCGTATTCGCGTACGGCGCCACGGCGGGCCTGATCGGCGACCGGATCCTCGGGGATCCGCGCCGAGGGCACCCCGTGGCCGCCTTCGGACGAGCCGCCGCCGCCGTCGAACGCGCCCTGTGGCGCGATGACCGCGCCCGGGGCGTCGTCCATGCCCTGATATGCGCCGGGGGCGCGGCCGCCGTGGGCGCGCTGGGAGCCCGCGCCGTGCACTCCCGGCCCGCGGCTGCCCGTATCGCCCTCACCGCCGCCGCCACCTGGGCGGTGGTGGGCGGCACGTCGCTGGGCCGGGAGGCCCGTGCCGTCGGCGGGGCGCTCGCCGCCGGGGACGCCGAGGTGGCCCGGGAGCGGCTGCCGCACCTGTGCGGGCGCGACCCGCAGGCCCTGGACGAGCAGCAGATGGCTCGCGCGGTGGTGGAGTCCGTCGCCGAGAACACCTCCGACGCGGTGGTTGGCGCCCTGGTGTGGGGCGCCGTGGCCGGTGTGCCCGGGCTGCTGGCGTTCCGCGCCGTGAACACCCTGGACGCGATGGTGGGCCACAAGTCACCCCGCTACCTGCGCTACGGCTGGGCCTCGGCCCGGCTCGACGATGTCGCGGGCTGGCCGGGGGCCAGGCTGACGGCCCTCGCGGCCGTACTGGCCGGCCCCGACCGGCGGGGAGCCGTGCGGGCCTGGCGCGCGGACGCCGCCAAGCACCCGAGCCCGAACGCCGGTCCGGTGGAGGCCTCCTTCGCCGGGGCACTCGGCGTACGGCTGGGCGGGACGCTTGCCTACGGGGGGCGGGTCGAGCACCGTGCCGTGCTGAACGGTGAGGCGGGGCGGCCGGTGGAGGTCGCGGACATCGAGCGGGCGGTACGGCTGTCGCGTCGGGTGACGTGGGTGGCGCTGGGGGCGTGTGTGGCACTGCGGTTCGCGGTGTCGCGGGGGTCTGCGCGCGGGTCTGCGCGCCGGCCCGGGAGCGGGTACGGGAGTCGGCCGGGGAGCCGGCCCGGGAGTCTGTCCGGGAGTCTGTCCGGGAGGGGACGCGCGTGAGCGGCGGGAAGCGGGGCGGCGGGCTGCTGGTCGCCGGTACGACATCGGACGCGGGCAAGAGCGTGGTCACGGCCGGCATCTGCCGGTGGCTGGCGCGGCAGGGCGTGAAGGTGGCGCCCTTCAAGGCACAGAACATGTCGCTGAACTCGTTCGTGACGCGCGAGGGCGCGGAGATCGGACGGGCCCAGGCGATGCAGGCGCAGGCGGCGTGCGTGGAGCCGACCGCGCTGATGAACCCGGTGCTGCTCAAGCCCGGCAGTGACCGCAGCAGCCAGGTGGTGCTGCTGGGCAAGCCGGTCGGCGAGATGAGCGCGCGCGGCTATCACGGGGGCCGGCAGGAGCAGTTGCTCGGCATCGTCACGGACTGCCTGGAGCAGCTGCGGGGCACGTATGACGCCGTGATCTGCGAGGGGGCGGGCAGTCCGGCCGAGATCAACCTGCGGCGGACGGACATCGTGAACATGGGGATCGCGCGGGCCGCGCGGTTCCCGGTGGTCGTCGTCGGGGACATCGACCGGGGCGGGGTCTTCGCGTCGTTCTTCGGTACGACGGCGCTGCTGTCGCCGCAGGACCAGTCGCTGATCGCGGGGTACCTGGTGAACAAGTTCCGGGGGGACGTCTCGCTGCTGGAGCCCGGCATGGAGATGCTGCGCGGGCTGACGGGGCGGGCCACGTACGGCGTCCTCCCCTTCCAGCACGGGCTGGGCATCGACGAGGAGGACGGCCTGCGGGTCTCCCTGCGGGGCGCGGTACGGGAGTCCGTGGTCGCCCCGCCCGTGGGCGAGGACGTGCTGCGGGTCGCGGTGTGCGCGGTTCCGCTGATGTCGAACTTCACGGATGTCGACGCGCTCGCGGCGGAGCCGGGGGTCGTCGTGCGGTTCGTGGACCGGGCGGAGGAGCTCGTGGACGCGGACCTGGTGGTGGTGCCTGGGACGCGCGGGACGGTGAAGGCACTGGCGTGGCTGCGTGAGCGGGGCCTGGCCGACGCGCTGATCCGGCGGGCCGCGGAAGGGCGCCCGGTCCTGGGCATCTGCGGCGGGTTCCAGGTGCTGGGTGAGCGGATCGAGGACGAGGTGGAGTCCCGGGCCGGTTCCGTGGACGGCCTCGGGCTCCTCCCCGTCCGGGTCCGTTTCGCGAAGGAGAAGACCCTGGCGCGGCCGGTGGGTTCGGCGCTGGGTGAGCCCGTCTCGGGGTACGAGATCCACCACGGGGTGGCCGAAGTGCTGGGCGGGACGCCGTTCCTGGACGGGTGCCGGGTGGGGCCGGTGTGGGGGACCCACTGGCACGGCTCGCTGGAGTCGGACGGCTTCCGCCGGGCGTTCCTGCGGGAGGTCGCGGCAGCGGCGGGGCGGCGGTTCGTCCCGGCCCCGGACACGTCGTTCTCCTCCCTGCGGGAGGAACAGCTGGACCTGTTGGGCGACCTGATCGAGGAACACGCGGACACCGATGCGCTGCTCCGCCTGATCGAGGGCGGGGCCCCGGCGGGCCTCCCGTTCCTCCCGCCGGGCGCGCCGTGACGACGCGGCCGCGGTTCGAGGATGCGTTTCCTCCCTGTCCTGACGGCCGGGGTTTCCACACAAGGAGATTCAGATGAGCACGCCCTACCCGTTCACCGCGGTGGTCGGCCAGACCGACCTGCGGCTGGCGCTCCTGCTCAACGCCGTGAGCCCGGCGGTCGGCGGCGTGCTCGTGCGCGGCGAGAAGGGGACCGCCAAGTCGACCGCCGTCCGCGCGCTCTCCGCCCTGCTGCCGCAGGTGGACGTCGTACCCGGCTGCCGGTTCTCCTGCGCGCCCGCCGCCCCCGACCCCGCCTGCCCCGACGGCCCCCACGAGCCCGGTGAAGGCACCACCCGCCCCGCCCGCATGGTCGAACTGCCCGTCGGCGCCTCCGAGGACCGGCTCGTCGGCGCCCTGGACATCGAGCGCGCCCTCGCCGAGGGCGTCAAGGCCTTCGAGCCCGGGCTGCTCGCCGACGCGCACCGCGGGATCCTGTACGTCGACGAGGTCAACCTCCTCCACGACCACCTCATCGACCTGCTGCTGGACGCCGCCGCCATGGGCGCCTCCTACGTCGAGCGCGAAGGCGTCTCCGTACGCCACGCCGCGCGCTTCCTCCTCGTCGGCACGATGAACCCCGAGGAGGGCGAGCTCCGCCCGCAGCTTCTGGACCGCTTCGGGCTCACCGTCGAGGTCGCCGCCTCCCGCGAGCCCGCCCAGCGGGTCGAGGTGGTGCGCCGCCGGCTGGCCTACGAGGACGACCCCGCCGGCTTCGCGACCCGCTGGGCCGCGGACGAACACGACGTACGCGCCCGGGTGGTGGCCGCGCGGGCCCTGCTCCCGCAGGTCGCCCTCGGCGACAACGCGCTGCTGCAGATCGCCGCGACCTGCGCCGGCTTCGAGGTCGACGGGATGCGGGCCGACATCGTGATGGCCCGGACCGCGACCGCGCTGGCCGCCTGGGCCGGGCGGACCGGCGTACGGAAGGAAGACGTACGGCAGGCCGCACTGCTGGCGCTCCCCCACCGTCGCCGCCGCAATCCCTTCGACGCGCCGGGGCTGGACGAGGACAAGCTCGACGAGATCCTCGGCCAGTTCCCGGATGACGAACCGGACAACGAGCCCGATCCCGAGCCCGGTCCCGAGCCGGAGCCCGATCCCGAGGGGCCGGACGACGGTGGTCCCGACGGCGGGGGCGGCGGGGTGCCGCCGCAGGGCGGCGGACCCGACTCCCCTGAGACGACACAGGCGCCGGAGGCCCCTGAGACACCGGAGCGGCAGGACGCCCCCGAGGCCCCCACCCCGCAGCCCTCCACCCAAGAAGCCGATGGGGCCGACGGGGCCGAGCAGGGCGCTGTACGCGCCGCCGAGCCGTTCCGGACCAAGATGCTCAGCGTGCCGGGCCTCGGCGAGGGCGCGTCCGGGCGGCGTTCGCGCGCGCGCACCGCGCACGGCCGTACCACCGGCGCCCAGCGTCCCCGCGGCCAGCTGACCAAGCTGCACCTGGCCGCGACCATCCACGCCGCCGCCCCGCACCAGAAGGCACGCGGGCGCAGCGGTCGTGGGCTGGTCGTACGCAAGGACGATCTGCGCCAGGCGACCCGGGAGGGCCGCGAGGGCAACCTCGTCCTCTTCGTCGTCGACGCCTCCGGCTCGATGGCGGCCCGGCAGCGGATGAGCGCCGTCAAGGGCGCGGTGCTGTCGCTGCTGCTGGACGCGTACCAGCGCCGGGACAAGGTCGGCCTGATCACCTTCCGGGGGTCCACGGCCGAGCTGGCACTGCCGCCCACATCCTCCGTGGACGCGGCCGCGGCGCGGCTGGAGCAGCTGCCGACCGGTGGCCGCACCCCGCTCGCCGCCGGGCTGCTCAAGGCCCGCGAGGTGCTGCGGATCGAGCGGCTCCGGGATCCGAGCCGCCGGCCGCTGCTCGTGGTCGTCACCGACGGGCGGGCCACCTCGGCCGGGGCCCCGGGCGGCCGGCAGGACAGCACGCCCCGCGAGCTGTCGGGGCGCAGCGCCCGGCTGCTCGCGGCCGAGGGGGTCGCCTCGGTGGTCGTGGACTGCGAGTCGGGGCCGGTGCGGCTGGGGCTGGCCGGGGAACTGGCCGCCGACCTCGGCGGGCCCGCCGTCACGCTCGACGGGCTGCGGGCCGACTCGCTGGCCGGGCTAGTGAAGAACGTACGTACCGCGGTGACATCCCCGTCATCGCACACCAACAGGAGGGCCGCGTAATGCCGCAGGGACAGCCGACCGTCGTTCCGGACGACGGTCTCACGACGCGCCAGCGCCGCAACCGCCCGCTCGTGTTCGTCCACACCGGCCCGGGCAAGGGCAAGTCGACGGCGGCCTTCGGGCTGGCGCTGCGCGCCTGGAACCAGGGCTGGCCGATCGGGGTGTTCCAGTTCGTCAAGTCGGCGAAGTGGAAGGTCGGCGAGGAGAACGCGCTCAAGGTGCTCGGTGCCTCCGGCGAGGGCGGCTCGGTCGTCTGGCACAAGATGGGCGAGGGCTGGTCCTGGGTCCAGCGCGACGCGCAGCTCGACAACGAGCAGGCGGCCAGGGAAGGCTGGGAGCAGGTCAAGCGCGATCTGGCCGCCGAGACGCACAAGCTGTACGTGCTCGACGAGTTCGCGTACCCGATGCACTGGGGCTGGATCGACGTCGACGAGGTGATCGAGGTGCTGCGCAATCGTCCCGGCACTCAGCATGTGGTCATCACGGGTCGCAACGCGCCGGAGAAGCTGGTGGAGTTCGCGGACCTGGTCACCGAGATGACCAAGGTCAAGCACCCGATGGACGCCGGTCAGAAGGGCCAGAAGGGCATCGAGTGGTGATCTCTGTGAACGTGCCCCGCCTGGTCATCGCCGCGCCGTCCTCCGGCAGCGGCAAGACCACCGTGGCGACGGGCCTGATGGCGGCCTTCGCGGAGCGCGGCCTCGCCGTGTCCCCGCACAAGGCCGGGCCCGACTACATCGACCCCGGCTACCACGCGCTGGCCACCGGGCGGCCGGGACGGAACCTGGACGCCTTCATGTGCGGGCCGGAGCTGGTCGCTCCGCTGTTCGCGCACGGGGCGGCGGGGTGCGATCTGGCGGTGGTCGAGGGCGTCATGGGGCTCTACGACGGGGCCGCGGGGCGGGGTGAGCTCGCGTCGACGGCGCAGGTCGCGAAGCTGCTGCGGGCGCCGGTGGTGCTGGTCGTCGACGCGTCCTCGCAGTCACGGTCGGTGGCGGCGCTGGTGCACGGTTTCGCGTCCTTCGACCCGCAGGTGCGGCTGGGGGGCGTGATCCTGAACAAGGTCGGCTCCGACCGGCACGAGGTGATGCTGCGGGAGGCGCTGGAGGAAGCCGGGATGCCGGTGCTCGGTGTCCTGCGGAGGGCTCCGCAGGTGGCTGCGCCGTCGCGGCACTTGGGGCTCGTGCCGGTTGCCGAGCGGCGCACGGACGCCGTGTCCTCCGTCGCGGCCCTGGCCGAACAGGTCCGGGCCGGGTGCGATCTGGAGGCCCTGCTCGCCCTCGCCCGTTCCGCGCCCGCCCTGGCCTGCGAGGCCTGGTCTCCCGAGCAGGCTCTTCTCCCCCGCCCAGCCCCCGCCGGCGGCGTCCGGCCCGTGATCGCCGTCGCCGGTGGGGCCGCGTTCACGTTTTCGTACGCCGAGCACGCGGAGTTGCTCACGGCCGCCGGGGCGGAGGTCGTCACCTTCGACCCCCTCCGGGACGAGGCGCTCCCCACCGGCACCACCGGCCTGGTGATCGGCGGGGGGTTCCCCGAGGTGTACGCCCCGGAGCTGTCCGCCAACGAGCCGCTCCGCAAGGCCGTCGCCGCCTTCGCCGCGGGCGGCGGGCCGGTCGCCGCCGAGTGCGCCGGGCTGTTGTACCTCGCCCGGTCACTGGACGGGAAGCCGATGTGCGGGGTACTCGATGCCGACGCGCGGATGTCGGAGCGGCTCACGCTCGGATACCGCGAGGCGGTGGCGGTGTCCGACAGCGCGCTCTCCGTCGCCGGTACCCGGCTGCGGGGGCACGAGTTCCACCGGACGGTGATCGAGCCCGGCGCCGGAGCCGCCCCGGCGTGGGGGTTCACGCATCCCGAACGCCGCGTCGAGGGCTTCGTACAGCAGGGTGTGCACGCCAGCTACCTGCACACCCACTGGGCGGCGGAGCCGTCCGTCGCCCGCCGCTTCACGGAAGCCGCGGCAGCACGGCAGTGAGTTCAGTCCGCGAGGCCGACCACGAGCCAGATCCCGGCCACCCCGCCCACCGTGCACATCAGCGTGGACAGGGCGGGGTGCTTGTGGTGCGCCTCGGGCAGGATCTCGGCGGCGGCCAGGTACAGCAGGACGCCGCCGAAGAACCCGAGGTACGCCCCCAGCGGTTCCTCCGGAAGGGTGAACAGCAGAGTGGACGCCGCGCCCACCACCGGAGCCACCGCGTCCGCGAACAGCATCATCTGGGCCTTCCGGCGGGCGTTCCCGTACAGGCTGGTGAGCGTGTACGTGTTGAACCCGTCGGCGAAGTCGTGGGTGATGACGGCCAGCGCCACGGCCACGCCCATCCCGCCGCCGACCTGGAAGGCGGCACCCAGGGCCACCCCGTCGGCGAGGCTGTGGCCGACCATCGCGGCGGCGGCCGTCAGGCCGACCTGGGGGACGCGGGCGCCGTTCTCGGCGCCGTGCGCGGCCTGACGTACCGCCAGCAGGCGTTCCGCGACGTGCGCGATCAGGAATCCGGTCACGAACAGCAGCAGGGCGAGCGGGACGCCGAAGACCTCCTCGCCCGCGGCGTGCATCGCCTCCGGGAGCAGGTCGAGGCCGACCACGCCGAGCATCAGCCCACCGGCCAGCCCCAGCACGAGGTGGCGGCGGTCGGTGACGCGTTGCGCCGTCCACCCGCCCGCCAGGGTCATCAGGAACGCGCCCAACGCCACGATCACGGCCATGTGCCCCTGAATACCGACTGTCGGCCGCGCGCGCACGTCCGCGCGTGGGTGGCGGACCACGAAGTGTTGACGAGGGAAGGGTGAACGCGGTGGGCGAGTACGCGACGCGGCTGGTGGTCGGGGTCGGGGGACGCGCGGGGGTTTCCGTGGCCGAGGTGTGCGCCTTGGTCGAGGAGACGCTGCGGGGGGCCGGGCTGGCCTCCGACGCTGTGACGGCGCTGGCCACAGTGGAGTCGAAGCTGCCGGAGCCGGGGATCGCGGGCGCGGCGGAACGTTTCGGCGTACCCCTGATCGGCTACCCCGCCGAGAAGCTGGCCGGCATCTCCGTGCCCCACCCCTCGGACGCCGTACGGGACGCCGCCGGCACCTCCTCGGTGGCGGAGGCCGCGGCGCTCGCCGGCGGCGGGGAGCTCCTCGTACCCAAGCGCCGGTCGGTGGCGGCGACCTGCGCGGTGGCCACGGTGCAGGCGCACGACCTGCGCCATCACGGGGACGCGGAGGTGGTGGACACCGGCGGCGCGCTGGTGGACCTGGCGGTGAACGTACGGGCGGACACCCCTCCGGACTGGCTCAAGCAGCGGATCGCCGCCTCTCTCGGGGATCTCGCCGCCTACCCGGACGGCCGGGCGGCCCGCGCGGCCGTGGCGGCCCGGCACGGCCTGCCGGTCGAGCGGGTGCTGCTGACGGCCGGGGCGGCGGAGGCGTTCGTCCTGATCGCGCGCGCCCTGGGCGCCGTACGCCCGGTGGTGGTGCACCCGCAGTTCACGGAGCCGGAGGCGGCGCTGCGGGACGCCGGGCACCAGGTGGAGCGCGTACTGCTGCGGGCGGCGGACGGGTTCCGGCTGGACCCGGCGGCGATACCGGAGGACGCGGACCTGGTGGTGGTCGGGAACCCGACCAACCCGACGTCCGTGCTGCACCCGGCGGCGACCCTGGCGGCGCTGGCCCGGCCGGGCCGGATCCTGGTGGTGGACGAGGCGTTCATGGACGCGGTCCCGGGTGAACGCGAGGCCCTCGCCGGGCGGGTGGACCTGCCGGGCCTGGTCGTACTGCGGAGCCTGACGAAGACATGGGGGCTGGCGGGGCTGCGGATCGGCTATGTGCTGGCGGAGCCGCAGGTGATCGCCAAACTCTCGGCGGCGCAGCCGCTGTGGCCGGTGTCGAGCCCGGCGCTGGTCGCGGCCGAGGCCTGCGTGACACCGGCGGCGCTGGCGGAGGCGGAGGCGGCCGCGCGGCAGATCGCGGTGGACCGGGCCCATCTGCTCGCCGGGCTCGCGGAGTTCGACGAGATCACGGTGACGGGGGTGGCGGAGGGGCCGTTCGTGCTGATCCGGGTGGCCGGCGCCGCGGAGGTGCGGACCCGGCTGCGCGCGCTCGGTTTCGCCGTGCGCCGCGGGGACACCTTCCCGGGGCTGGACCACGCCTGGCTCCGGCTGGCGGTCCGCGACCGGGCGACGACGGGCCGGCTGCTCCAGGCCCTGGACCACGCCCTTGCGCTGGCCGCCCTCTGACGGGGGGCCGACCTGACAGCAGGCCGGGCGGGCCTCCGTCCCTGACCCCGCGCGCGACGTGACCCGAATGGCGGTTCGCTGCCTGCGGGCGGGGAACAGGCGTGCGACAGTGGCCCAGCACGAAAGCAGAGGTCAGGGGGACAACAAATGAAGCCAACGGCCAAGATAGCGGCGGCGGTGGCGGGGCTGGCGGTCGTCGCCGGCGGGGTGTACGCCGCGCCGAAGCTGCTCGACGACGGCGCCGCGCCGAGCGAGCAGCGGCTCCAGGCGAAACCGGGGACCAAGCCGGGCACCAAGCCGGGGACCGCGCCGGGCGGCGCCGCATCCGACGGGAAGCCGTTCACCCTGATGGCGACCGGCGACATCATCCCGTACCCGTCGATCATCGAGCGCTCGGCCACCGACGCCGGCGGCAAGGGACACGACTTCCGCAAGATACTCGCGGGCGTCAAGCCCATCGTCTCCGCCGCCGACGTGGCGATATGCCACCACGAGATACCGTACGGAGAGCCGGGCGGGCCCTACACCGGCTACCCGACCTTCAAGGCTCCGCACGAGCTGGCCGACGCCCTCAAGGACACCGGCTACGAGTCCTGCTCGACCGCCTCGAACCACACGCTCGACGCCGGATACGCAGGTCTCGCCCGCACGCTCGACCACCTCGACCGGGTGGGCGTCAAGCACGTGGGCTCCGCCCGCAGCGCCGACGAGGCGAAGGTCCCCGCCCAGCTGACCGCGGGCGGGGCCAAGATCGCCCAGCTGTCGTACACCTACGGCACCAACGGCATTCCGCTCCCCGAGGGCAAGCCCTGGTCCGTCAATCTGATCGACCAGAAGCGGATCATCGACGACGCCCGCGCGGCCCGGGCGGCCGGCGCGAACGTCGTCGTACTCAGCGTCCACTGGGGCACGGAGTGGCAGACAGCGCCCGACCAGCAGCAACGTGAGCTGGCACAGTCGCTGACCGCCTCGAAGGGGACGGACGGACTCCCCGACATCGATCTGATCATCGGCACGCACAACCACGTGCCGCAGCCCTACGAGAAGATCAACGGCACCTGGGTGGTCTTCGGCATGGGCGACCAGGTCGCCAGCTTCGTACCGGCCGACAAACTGCGCGGCAACCAGTCCTCCATCCCCCGCTTCACCTTCGCCCCGGCGGCGGCGCATGCGGGCCGCTGGGAGGTCGTGAAGGCCGAATATCTCACGCAGTACTCGGACATGGGGCCGCCGTTCCGCGTCGTGTGCGCCTCCTGCGCTCCCGGCGACAGCACCATCGGCGCCGCCAAGCAGAAGGAGTACGCCGCCATCGACAAGCAGGTCAGCACGGCTGTGATGTCGCGCGGCGCCGGCGACCAGGGCCTGGAGCACGCCGCCCGCTGAGGGGTTGCCCCGCCCGCCCTACGGGGCCGGGTTCCGCCCGCCCTACGAAGCCAGGTCCCGCCCGCACTACGAGGCCGGGTCCCGCCCGCCCTACGAGGCGCGGCCGCGCCGGGTGAGGACCAGCGCGCCCGCGCCGATCCCGAGCAGGACCAGTGCGCCGCCAGCAACGTACGGGGTCATCGAACCGCCGCCGGTCTCGGCCAGGTTGGCGTCGGTGGTAAGGGCGGACCCGGTCCCGGAGGCCCCCGTCTGCGCCTTGATGTCGGGGTAGCCGCCGTCGGGCTTCGCGGAGGGGCTCGGCGCCGGTCCCGCCGGGGCCTCGCAGTGCGCCTCGGCGAGGACGACCTCCCCCTCGACCTGCGCCACGTTCAGGTCCAGCGGGTTCACCGACACCTTGAGCCGGAGCGCGGCCGCGGCGGCCGTGCGGGAGGTGGTCTCCGTACCGGACAGCTCCAGGCTGACCAGGCCGATCTTGGGCACCTCGACCTTGGTCGGTCCGCCGGCCGTCAGTGTGACCTTCTTGTCGAGCACGGTGACCGCCCCGAGGACGTTCGAGGTGGCCACGGGCTTCCTGCCCGCCTCGCACACGGCCTTGGAGGTCACGCTCTCGACCTGGACCAGGGAGAGCAGCGGCAGCCCGGGCACGTGCACCTTGGCGTTGCCAGGTTCACCTCCGCCTGGGCGCGGTGCTTGTCGGCGGTCGCCTTGGAGGTGGCCACGTCGGCGCGCAGCACGCTCACCGGCTTTCCCTCCTCGGCTCCGTCCAGGGTCACGGTCAGTGCCGTCTTCTCGGCTGTCGCCGGGGCGCTGACCTCGTTGAGGGTGGCCTTCAGCGGGACGTGCACGGTCTTGTTGAGCAGGCCCACGTCCAGGCCCGCGCGCAGGACGACGGCGCCGGCCTTGCCCTCGCTCGCGGTGGAGCCGCCTTCCGTGGCGAAGGCGGGCGGAGCGGTGAGCAGGGCTACCGCTCCCGTGGCGAGCAGAACGGCCGCGGGCATGCGGAAGGTGTTGCTGTTCAAGGCGGTGGAACCCCCAGGGAGATGGGTGCCGTCGCGCCGCCAATGGGGGACATTGCGCGCGCCGACGGCTTCGACCCTCGGAATCTTTACGCACTGTGGGTGAACGGGCGGACACCTGGCGTGAGTTCACCCCAAAGGGTTGTTTCCGCGCGCGTTTTCGATTCCTCGCGCCTCATGAGGAACGCGAGTTCTCACCGGTCGCAGGCTTCACGGCGACCGGCCCCGGAGCGGGCATGCACAACGACCGTCCGGGCTCCGATGTCACGGCTGCGGTGTCAAGCCGCGTCAACTCCGCTACCCGGTTGCCTATCCGCGGACCTTGCCGTTCACGACCACCCGGAGCGGCTGCGCGAGGGTGCCCACGTCGGCCCGCGGGTCGGTGCCGTAGACCACCAGGTCGGCCGGCGCCCCCTCGGTCAGCCCGGGCCTGCCGAGCCACTCGCGCGCCGCCCAGGCGGTCGCCGAGAGGGCGTCCAGCGCCGGGATCCCGGCCTTCACCAGCTCCGCCACCTCGGCGGCGACCAGCCCGTGGGGCAGGGAACCGCCCGCGTCCGTGCCGACGTACACCTGGATGCCCGCGTCGTAGGCCGCGCGGACCGTGTCGTAGCGGCGCTCGTGGAGCCGCCGCATGTGCGCCGACCAGCCGGGGAACTTGGCCTCGCCGCCCGCGGCCAGCTTCGGGAAGGTGGCGATGTTCACGAGCGTGGGGACGATCGCGACCCCGTGCTCCGCGAACAGCGGGATGGTGTCCTCCGTGAGCCCGGTGGCGTGCTCGATGCAGTCGATGCCCGCCTCGACCAGGTCGCGCAGCGAGTCCTCGGCGAAGCAGTGCGCGGTGACCCGGGCGCCCAGCCGGTGGGCCTCGGTGATGGCCGCCTCGACCTCGGCGCGCGGCCAGCAGGCCGTCAGGTCGCCGGCGTCGCGGTCGAGCCAGTCGCCGACCAGCTTGACCCAGCCGTCGCCGCGCACCGCCTCGCGGGCGACGTAGGCCACCAGGTCGGCGGGCTCGATCTCGTGGGCGTAGTTGCGGATGTAGCGGCGGGTGCGGGCGATGTGCCTGCCCGCCCGGATGATCTTCGGCAGGTCTTCGCGGTCGTCGATCCAGCGGGTGTCGGAGGGGGATCCGGCGTCGCGGATGAGGAGGGTTCCGGCGTCGCGGTCGGTGAGCGCCTGCCGTTCGGCGGTCCCGGCGTCGACCGGGCCGTGGGCGTCGAGTCCCACGTGACAGTGGGCGTCGACCAGACCGGGCAGGGCCCAGCCGGTCACCGTGGTGATCTCGCGGGCGGCGTGGGGGCGCTCGTAGGAGATCCGGCCGCCGACCACCCAGAGCTCGTCGCGGACCTCGTGGGGCCCGACGAGCACCCGCCCCTTCACGTGCAGCACATCGCTCATGTCGGCACTGTACGTGCGTGCTCACTACGCTCTCCCGGTAGCCCCTGACGAAGAGAGCACCGCCGTGACCCACCCCCTCCTGGACCTCCCCCCGCTCACCGCGGAGCGCTTCGCGTCGATCGAGCGGGGGGTCGCGGACCTCCTCGGGACCCGGCAGGACGTGGTGATCACCCAGGGCGAGGCGCTGCTGCCGCTTGAGGGGTGCATCCGGTCGGGGGCGCGGCCCGGTTCGACGGCACTGAGCGGTGGCCCGCTGGCTCAGGAGATGGTCCGGGTCAACCACTACGGCACGGCGGCTTCGATGGAGACGGTCCGGTCCTCCCTGACGGCCCTCGCCTCGGCCCTCTCGTCGGACCCGGCCGAGTCCCTCGTCGCGGCGGCCTCGGCCTGGCGAACGGCCCTGGGCTGACCGGCGGCCCCGGCCTGGCGAGCGGCCCCGGCCTGACCGGCGGCCCCGGCCTGGTGAGCGGCCCCGGCCTGGCGAACGGCCCTGGCCTGACCGGCGGCCCCGGCCTGGTGAGCGGCCCTGGCCTGGCGAACGGCCCTGGCCTGACCGGCGGCCGGGACCGGCAGGCGGCCCCGACCCGGGGTCCCGGCGGGCGGGCCCGACCTGGCCGGTCGGCGTCAGTCGGACAGCGCGTTCAGCAGGCGGTCCACGTCCGCCTCGGTGTTGTAGAGGTGGAACGAGGCGCGCAAGGCGCCCGCGCGGGCCGCGGTGGCGATGCCGGCGGCGAGCAGGGCCGGCTGGCGGTGGGCCAGGCCGGGGACCGAGACGATCGGTGACTCACCCGGCACCGGATCGTGGCCGAGGCGGGCGAGGCCGGCCCGGTAGCGGGCGGCCAGAGCGGTGTCGTGGGCGTGGATGGCCTCGATACCGATCCGCTCCAGCAGGTCCAGCGAGGCCGCGGCCGCGTGGTATGCGAGGAAGGCCGGGGATTCGTCGAACCTCCGCGCCCCGTGGGCCAGTTCCGGCATGGGCCCGTAGGTGGCATCCCACATCGACTCCGCCGCCACCCACCCGGCATGCAACGGGGTCAGCGTGCCCTGGGCCTCCTCCGAGACCGTCAGGTACGAGGCCCCGCGCGAGCCGAGCAGCCACTTGTAGCCGGCCGTGACCGTGTACGCGTACGGCGACGCGTCGAAGGGCAGCCAGCCCACCGCCTGGGTGGCGTCCACCAGCATCCGCGCCCCGCTCCCGGCCGCCGCCTCGCGCACCGAGGCCAGGTCCGCCGTACGGCCGTCCGCGGACTGAACGACGCTCAGCGCGACCAGGGCGGTGTCCCCGCCGACGGCCTCGGCCATCGACTCCAGCGGGGCGAAGCGCACCTTGAGGTCGCCCCGCACCACGAAGGGGTTGATCACCGAGGCGAACTCGCCCTCGGGGCACAGCACTTCGGCGCCGGTCGGGAGCGAGGCCGCGACGAGGCCGACATGGGTGGCCACGGCCGAACCGACGGCCACCCGCTGCGAGGCGACCCCGACCAGCCGGGCGAAGGCGTCCCGGACCCGGTTGACGCGGTCGAAGTCGCCGAATCCGGCCGGGATTCCGGCGCCGGCCGCTTCGGCCAGCTCCCGTACCGCGATGACGGCGGAACGCGGGAGGATCGCACAGGTGGCGGTGTTGAGGTAGGTGGTGGAATGCGTGAACTCGGCACGGGTCGCTTCGGCGAGCGGAAGATCCATGTCTTCAACTGTGCGCCAGGAACGACCCCAAGTCCATTGCCTAATTATGCGTGGCTTACCCAAGGTTTCCTTATGGGCGCCTGGAATGTCGCTAGCCCTGCGGGCCTGCGGGACCACGCAGGCCCCGTCCGGCGCCAGGCACCTCATTCGGCACCTCGCCACCGACCCGGCCGAGCGCCCGTGCACCAGGCCGCCCCGCCGATGCCGGGGCGGCCTTACGTGCTGTGCACGGGGACTGTTGTCAGTGCTGGGGCGGACGGCTCTCCCCGGCGGGGGGTGGCTCCTTGCCGATCTGCTCGTTGAGCTTCTGCTGTGTCGTGTCGACCTGGCTCTGGTACCTGTCCCCAGTCTTCGCGTCGAAGGCATCTCCGGCCTTCTCGACTCCTTGGCGGGCCTGGTCAGGGTGTCCCTTAATCAGGCCTTTGAGCTTGTCGAGCATGGACATGGGCCGCCGTCCTCTCTACGGAATGCCTGTCGGTTCAAGCTTCTCCGCGAAGACCAGTGTCCGCATCTGGAGCGTCCGCAGGTGCCCGGTTGGAGTCCGTGGGGCCCACGGTCAGCCAGAGTGTGAGGTGGGAGCCGGACTGGACCGCGGCCGGGTCCACGCGCCAGCCGTGGGAGGCGTAGAAGGCCTGGGCGCGCAGGTTGTGCTCGTAGACCTCCAGGCGGACGCGCTCCACCCCGGCGCGGCGCCAGGCGTCGAGGCAGGCGGCGTGCAGGGCGGCGCCGGTGCCGCGGCGCCAGTGGTCCGGGTCGACATGGAGCTGGGTGAGGGTGGTCTCGCCGTCGGCGGTGCGGAAGGCGGCGACGCCGGTGAGCTCGCCGTCCTGCTCGGCGCAGAGCACCCCGCCGCCGGCGCCGGCCCGGGCGACGGCCCGGCACCAGCCCTCGCGGGTCCGCGCGAGTTCGGCCGCACCGCCGTAGACCTGCTCGGGGACGCGGCCGCGGTAGTAGGTGGCTCGGGCCCGGGTGTGCAGGGCGGCGATGGCGTCGAGGTCGGTGGCGAGAGCGGTCCTGATCACGGGAAAAGGAACGCGCCGGGAACCCTGTCGGTTCCCGGCGCGCCAATCGTCTGTTCGAGCGGCTAGTTCTTCAGCCACGCCGCCATCATCTTCTGGGCGATGGGTGCGGCCAGCTTGCCGCCGCCGATCTCGGAGCGGTCGGTGTCCGAGTTCTCGATCACCACGGCGACCGCGATCTGCTTGCCGCCGAGCTTCCCGTACGAGGTGAACCAGGCGAGCGGCGACAGGCTGTTGTTCACACCGCGCTGGGCGGTGCCGGTCTTGCCGCCCACCTCGGCGCCCGCCACCTGGGCGGGCTTGCCGCCACCCTCGGTGGCGACCGTCCGCATGGCGTCCTGGAGCATGGACGCGGTCCGCTCGTTCATGACCTGTTCGGACTTCGGGTCCTTGAAGCTCTCCAGCACATTGCCGTTGGCGTCGGTGACCTCGGAGACCATGTGCGGGGCGACGAGCTTGCCGCCGTTCTCGATCGCCGCCGTCACCATCGCCATCTGGAGCGGGGTCGCTTGGACGTCGAACTGGCCGATACCCGTCTGCGCGACCTGGTCGACGGACATCTTCTTCGACGGGTACTTGCTCGCCGGCTGGGTGCGGACCGGGGTGTCGATCTGCGCGTTGAAGCCGAGTTTCCCGGCCATCTTGAGCATCTTGTCCTGGCCCAGCTTGGAAGCGAGCTCGGCGAACACGTTGTTGCAGGACAGCCGCAGGGCGGTGCGCGGCGAAGCGTTGTTGCAGGCCGCCGAGCCCGCCTCGCTGGGCAGCAGGGTGCGGGTGCCGGGGATCGTGTACGGGTCGGGGGTGCCGGTGGGCGTGTCGAGGTTCGTGACCAGCCCGTTCTCGATGGCCGCCGCGAGGGTGACCAGCTTGAAGGTGGAGCCGGGTGCCTGGGGCTTGCGCAGGGCCACGTTCTCCATGGCCTTGCCCTTGTCGGCGGAGAGCTCCTTCCAGGCCTCCTCGTCGTTGGCGCCCGTGATGCGGCCCGGGTCGTACGAGGGGTTGTTCACCACGGCGAGGATCTCGCCGGTCGCCGGGTCGATGGCCACGGCGGAACCCTGCTTGCCCTGGAGCGCGTCGTATGCGGCCTTCTGCACGCCCTTGTCGATGGTGGTCAGCACATTGCCCGGGGCGGCCCGCTTGTTGGTGAGGACGTCCATCATCGTCTTGAGCCGGGTGTCGGAGCCGTTGAGGATGTCCTTGTAGACGCCCTCCAGCATGGTCGTGCCGTAGGCCTGGGAGCTGTAGCCGGTGATCGGCGCGTACAGGGGGCCGTCCGTGTACGTGCGCTTGTACTGGAAGTCCTTGCCCCCCGTCTTCGTCGAGCCGGTGATCGCGTCCCCGCCCACGATGATGTTGCCCAGCGGGTTCTCGTACTGCCCGATGAGGTTCCGCCGGTTGTACTTGTCGTCTGCGAGGGCCTGGCCTTGGTAGGCCTGCACCCAGGTGACCCGCACCAAAAGGGCCAGCACCAGGAGCAGACAGAAGACCGACGCACGCCTGATCGTCTTGTTCATCCTCCAGAAGGACGCCTCAACAGCCCCGGGCGTTCCGCTCTGCCCCGATTGTGGCCGGGTTCTCAGCTTTTCTTCATGTTGAAGCCTCCCTCGTAGGCAGCGATGACCGCCTGGGTACGGTCGCGGGAGCCGGTCTTGGCCAGGACGGAGGCGACATGCGTCTTGACCGTCTGCGGTCCGACCCCGAGGCGCTCGCTCATCTCGTGGTTGGACAGTCCGGTGGCCATCAGGCGCAGTACGTCGGCCTCCCGGTCGGTGAGCCGGGCCGCCCAGGCGGGGGCAGCGGGCGGGGCTCCGGCGGTGTGGGCGGCGGCCAGGGCGCGGACGGCGGCCGGGAAGAGCAGCGAGTCCCCGCGGGCGACGAGACGGACCGCGCCGATCAGTTCGTCGGGGTCGGCCCGCTTGAGGAGGAACCCGGAGGCGCCGGCGCGCAGCGCGTCGTAGACGTAGGCGTCGTTCTCGAAGGTGGTGACGACCACGATCCGGGGCGGCTCGGCCATGGTGGCGAGGATCTGTTCGGTGGCCCGGATGCCGTCGATCTCGGGCATCCGGACATCCATGAGCACCACGTCCGGGGCGAGGGAACGGACGAGCGGGATGGCCTCGGCACCGGAGGCCGCCTCTCCGACGACCTCCAGATCGGGTTCGGCCTCAAGGATGACCCGCAGAGCGGTGCGGACCATCCGCTCGTCGTCGGCGATGACGATGCGCAGCGCCGGCCGGCGTGCCGGGGGCACTAGGGGCGCCGGGGGCACCGGCGGCACGGAGCTCATCGGGTTCCCCCGCCGAGCGGGAGGACGGCCAGCAGCCGCCACTGTCCTTCGTGCGGGCCGGCCTCGACGCGGCCGCCGAGCAGCGCGGCCCGCTCGGCGGCGCCGTGCAGGCCGCGGCCCCCGGTGGTGCGGGGTTCCCGGCCGCCGAGGACACCAGGGTCTCCAGGTACTGCGGGCGGGTTGGTCATGCTGATCTCCAGTTCACGTTGTCCGTTGCCTTTGCCACCCTCGCCGCCCCCGCTGCCTTCGCTGGCCTCACGTACGGCGATCTCCAGGGTGACCGGGCCCGCGCCGTGGCGCAGGGCGTTGGTCAGGCCCTCCTGGACGATCCGGTACGCCTCGCGGGAGGCGATGGCGGGGAGTTGCGCCCAGTCCCCGGCGGGTCCCGGGTCATGGTGGGCGGTGATGACGGTGCCGGCGGCCCTGGTGCGGGCGAGCAGCCCTTCGAGGTCCACGGCGAGGGTCGGCGCGGGGAGGGCGTCGGCCCGGCCCGGGTCCCCGTCGCGCAGGAGTCCCAGGACGGCGTCCAGCTCCCCCACCGTCCGCCGGGTGGTGTCCTCGATCGCGGCCAGCGCCTCCCGTACGAACCCGGGGTCGCTGTCCAGCACCCGCCGGGCCGCGCCCGCCTGGAGGGTGACGGCGCTCAGCGCGTGACCCACCGCGTCGTGCAGTTCGCGGGCCAGCCGGTTGCGCACCGCCAGGTCGGCGGCCCGCTCCTCGGCCGCGGCCAGCCGGTCCGCCGCGGTCGGCCCGAGCAGTACGGGTGCCAGCCGGGCCAGCAGCGCACCGGCCCCGGCGGCACACAGCACCAGCCCGGCCAGCAGCCCGATCCCGAGTCCGCTGGCCACGTACGGCTGGGTGTCGGTGCTGAACCAGCCGAGCCCCACCGGGGTGTTCCGCAGGGCACTCACGAACGGCAGGGCGATCAGCACCAGTGCCATGGGCGGCACCGCGAGGCTCATCCCGCTGACCAACGCGCCGACCCCCAGGTGCAGGGTCCACCAGGCGGAGGCCCGCCACCGGGCCGCCCACGACCGGGCCGGCCCCTCGGCCAGCAGGTCCCCCGGCACCCCGCACATGGCCCGTACGGCGGCCGCCGACATCGGCCGGACCAGCCCGAACACCGCGGTGGCGGCGGCCAGGGGCAGGGCGGCCGCGTAGGAAGCGAGCGTCAGCGGGAAGGAGTTGAGGGTGTTGACCCCGCCGGCGGCGACACCGACCACCACTTCGGCCAGCAGGAAGTACGGCATCAGCAGGGCCCCGCCGAGTATCAGATGCACCCAGCGCAGCCGGGCCCGACCTCCCAGCAACCCGCCGAGCGCGCCCCGCACCGAGCCGCGCCTGGCGCCGCCCAGTCCCCCGCCGTCCAGTCCTCCGCCATGCGGTCCCGAGCTGCTCACCCCCCGGCCGTTCAGCGCCCCGCCGCGCAGTCGCCCACCGCCCCGCTCGCCCCCGTTCATGCCGTCCGTCCCTCCTCACGCCGCCGCGCGGCGGCGTGAGCCGAGGAACCGCACGAGGACCGCGAACGCGAGCAGTCCGGTGATTATCTGGCCAGCGTAGGTCAGGAAGATCATGCTCGTGGGCTCTTCGTCCGGGGAGAACGCCGAACCCAGCGAGGCGGTCAGCATCCACATCCCCCAGCTCAGCGTCGCGGACGAGCCGATCCACCCGAGGGCCAGCGGCCACCACGCCCGGCGTGCCCCGCCCCGGGCCAGCAACAGCGCCCCCGCGCCGGCCAGGAGCGCGCACATCGCATGGGCGGCGTTCACCACGCCCGTCTCCGCGGAGTACAGCGCCAGCCGCTCGGCGTTCAGACCGGCCGTGCCCCCGAAGGCCCAGTACAGAGACACCGCGCCCACGGCCGCGCCCGCCGCGGCCGTGGCTCCCGCCACCACCCCCGTGGATGGCGGGAGCCGGTCCCCCAGCACCCCTTGCCAGCGCCACCCCCAACGCTCTCGCGCATACGGCACGAACAGGCCGGCCAGGGTGAGTCCTTGGATCGTGAAGCCGCTGTAGACGACGCTGAACACCCAGGGGTCGAGGAAGGGCTTCTGAGCCGCCTTCACGGCCTCGCCGGCCCCCATTCCCAGTGCCTTGACGAGCAGTTGGCCGGGGAACCCGGTGAGGATCGGGGTGAGCAGTCCGGTGGCTATGAAGACCGGGACGGTCAGCAGCCAGGCCGGCACCCGCATGCCCCACGGCCGGGTGAGCGCCAGCACGATCACGATCACGGTGGCGTCCATGACCAGCGTGACGGCGTTCGCCACGGTGAAGAAAACTCCCGGCTCCAGCAGCACGCTGCCGTCCGGTATACCGATCCGGCTCCCCGCCAGCCAGGCGGACTTGAGAGCCAGATAAGGAACGGTGGCGGCCAGTGCCGCCGCACGCAGGACCTTCCGCCCGGTTCCCAGGCCCGGGGCTGAGGCCCCCAGGCCCGGGGCCGAGGGCCGCGCCGCGTCTGCCGTCGTTTCGCTCGTCCGAGCCGCTCGTGTGTTCATGACTCAACGGTCGCCTGCGCGCCGCCCAGCCACCTCCCCCACGAAGGTGAACCGCCTCCCCCACCCGGGGGAGGAAGCCCTGCCTCCCACACCTCACATGCGGCGGAAGCCCTGCCTCCGCGGCCTCTACATGCGCCGCGTGACCACAGACAGCCGGTCCCGCGCCTCGAACAGCGCCGCCTTGATCGTCTGCTCGTGCCCCTGCGTCAGCCGTGCCACCGGCACCGAGCAGCTCACCGCGTCCCGCGCCGGCGTCCGGTACGGCACCGCCACCCCGAAGCAGCGCAGCCCGAGCGTGTTCTCCTCCCGGTCCACCGAGTAGCCCTGCTCCCGCACCAGCGCCAGCTCCTCGATGAGCCGCGCCCGGTCGGTGATGGTGTGCTCGGTGACCGCCTCCAGCCGCCGCGGCAGCAGTTCGCGTACCTCGTCGTCCGTGTGCGTGGCCAGCAGTGCCTTGCCGAGCGCGGTCGAGTGCACGGGCAGCCGCCGCCCGACCCGGGTGAAGGGCCGCAGGTAGTGCTGCGACTGCCGGGTGGCGAGGTAGACCACGCTGGTCCCGTCCATCCGGGCCAGGTGGATGGTCTCCGTCGTGTCGTCTGAGAGCCGGTCCAGGGTGGGCCGGGCCGCCGCGACCACCTCGTCCCCGTCGATGTACGAGCTGCCGACGAGCAGCGCGCGTACGCCGATGCCGTAGCGCGTCCCCGTCGCGTCCGTCTCCACCCAGCCGAGGTTCACCAGTGTCCGCAGCAGCATGTAGAGGCTGGACTTCGGCAGGGAGAGGTCGTTCTGGATGTCGGCGAGGCTGTGCAGCCCGGGCCGCGCCGCGAAGTGCTCCAGCAACAGGACCGTCCGTACCGCCGACTTGACGGCCGCGGGCGCTCCCGGACCGGCCCCCGCCGACGCCTCCGACTCCTCCGACCCGGCCGACGCCTCCGGCCCCGGGCCAGACCCCGGCCCCGGCCCCGGCCCCGGCTCAGACCCCGGCTCCGCAGACTCACCTGTCGTCATTCGCCTTCGTGCCCCTCTGTCCGTGGCGGACTGTCCGGCCCTGGTCTCTTGTCAACCCGTGAGACGCGGAAATAGAGTCCCTGGTGGATGCGATCATTCATGCACCAGAACGGCGTTCAGAATACTGAACAACACCGTGCGGGTCAGCGTAGATCCAGGAGGCAGTGCGCCATGGCAGCAACACCAGTCTGGAGTGTGGACCCCCGCACCGGGAAGCAGCGCGAACAGGTTGCGGTCGAGGCCACACCCCGGGAGGTGGACGAGGCCGTACGCGCGGCCCACGCGGCCCGGGGCGCCCTCGCCGACCGGACCGCCCGCGCCGCCTTCCTGCGCGCGGCCGCCGAGCTGCTCGACGAGAGCGCGGCCCACGTGATCGAGGCCGCGGACGCCGAGACCGCACTCGGCCCGGGCCGCCTCACCGGCGAGCTCGCCCGCACCACCGGCCAGCTGCGTGCCTTCGCCGACGCCGTGGACGAGGGGGCCTACCTCGACATCCGCATCGACCGCGCCGACCCCTCGCTCACCCCGCCGCGTCCCGAACTGCGCCGCTACAAGGTGCCGCTGGGCGTGGTCGCGGTCTACGCCGCCTCCAACTTCCCGCTCGCCTTCTCCGTCCCCGGCGGTGACACCGCGAGCGCACTGGCCGCCGGCTGCCCGGTGGTCGTCAAGGCGCACCCCGACCACCCGGCCACCTCCGAGCTGTGCGCCTCGCTGCTGCGCCGGGCCGCCGTCGCGGCCGGGCTGCCGGCCGACGTGGTCACCGTGGTCCACGGGTTCGACGCCGGCCTGGAGCTGGTCCGCCACCCCCTGGTGACCGCCGCCGGATTCACCGGTTCCATCCGGGGCGGGCGCGCCCTGTTCGACGCGGCCGCCGCCCGTCCCGTGCCCATCCCCTTCCACGGTGAACTCGGCTCCCTCAACCCCGTCGTGGTCACCCCGGCGGCCGCCGCCGAGCGCGCCGAGGAGATCGGTACGGGGCTCGCGGGGTCCGTCACCCTCGGCGTCGGCCAGTTCTGCGTCAAGCCCGGCCTGGTCCTGGTCCCCGAGGGCGCGGACGGCGACCGGCTCACCGGCGCGCTGACCAAGGCGCTCGGGGAGACCGAGCCGGGGGTACTGCTCGACCACCGGATGCGGGAGAACTTCATCGCCGGGGTGAACGAGCGGGCCGCACTGCCCGGCGTCGACGCGCCCGTCACCCCCGGCTCCGGCGGCGACCACACCGTCGGCGCGGGCTACCTGACCGTGCCGGCCGCCGCCCTCGCCGATGAAGGGGTGTACGACCTGCTCCTGGAGGAGTGCTTCGGCCCCGTCACCGTGGTCGTACGGTACGTCGGCCAGCGCGAGGCGACCGCCGTGCTGGACCGCCTTCCCGGGAACTTGAGCGCCACCCTCCAACTGTCGGCCACCGAAGCCGAGGGTGCCCATGCCGGGGCGGCGGAGCTGGTAGAGCGGGTCACCGCCCTGGCCGGGCGGATCGTGGTCAACTCCTGGCCGACCGGTGTCGCGGTGGCCCCTGCGCAGCACCACGGCGGCCCGTACCCCGCGGCCACCTCGCACTCCACCTCGGTCGGCGGGACCGCGATCGAGCGCTGGCTGCGCCCGGTGGCCTACCAGTCGGTGCCGGACCCGCTGCTTCCGGAAGAGCTGCGCGAGGCCAACCCGCTGGGGCTGCCGCGCCGCGTCACGGGCGGCTAATCCCGTTGCCTGCCCCGCCCCGGGCGGGGCAGGCTGCGGCCATGCCGAAGCCGCAGGGATTCTCGTACAAGCAGTCGGGCGACCGCACCGTGGTCATCACGCACCAGGGCCGGGCCGCGGGCACCCTGCGGGGCGGGCGGGCCGAGAAGTTCCTGGCGGAGGTGGAGGCCGGCGACGCGCAGCTGGTGATGGCCCGCTGGACCGGCGCCTACAAGTTCGGCAATGAGCGGATGGCCAGGAACCACCCGCGCAACCGGCGCTGACCACCCCCGAAATCTCTTGCGAGGGTAAGGGAACGGCAAAGCACCCTTGGTCGTTCTCCCGGCATGACCGCTATGACCCCTGGTTCCAATCTGCCGCTCAATACCGTCCGCGTGACGGTGGATGTGGCTGCCCCGGTGCGGCTCGACGTATCGGGGCTGCTCCTCGCGGCTGACGGCAAGGTGCGTTCCGACGCCGACTTCATCTTCTACAACCAGCCGTCCGGGCCCGGTGTCAGCTACCGGTCCGGCGGCGGGTCGGCGCCGGACTCGATCACCGTGGACACCGGCGCGGTGCCGCCGGGCATCGAGCGCATCGTGGTCACCGCCAGCCCCGACGCCGCCGGGCAGACCTTCCAGGGCATCGAGCCCACCGCCACCGTGCGCGACGCGGACGGCGGCGCGGTGATCGCCACCTTCACCCCGCCCCGGCTCGGCTCCGAGACCGCGCTCGTCGTCGTCGAGGTCTACCAGCGCGGCGGTGCGTGGAAGGTGCGCGCCGTCGGCCAGGGGTACGCCAACGGCCTCGCCGGCATCGCCACCGACTTCGGGGTCTCCGTGGACGAGGAGCCGGCCCAGGCCGCCGCGGCCCCGGCGGCCCCGGTCGCTCCGCCGGTCCCGCCCGCGCCCCCTGCACCGCCCGCCGCCGCGCCGGCCGCCTACCCCGTGTCCCCCTGGCTCGGCGGTACGACACCCACCCAGGCCGCGCCCCAGGCCATGCCCCCGGCGGCCCCCGCCGCGGCTCCTCCCGGCGCCGGGAAGATCAACCTCGACAAGGGCCGGGTCAGTCTCCAGAAGAACCAGACCGTGTCCCTGGTCAAGGGCGGCCGCCCGCTGCTCTCCCAGGTCAAGATGGGTCTGGGCTGGGAGCCGGCGTTCGGCGGCCGCGATATCGACCTCGACGCGTCCGTCATCGCGTACGGCCCGCAGCGCAACCACATCGACAGCTGCTACTTCGGCAAGCTGTCGATCCTCGGCGGCGCCATCAAGCACTCGGGGGACAACCTGACCGGCGCCGGCGCCGGGGACGACGAGGTGATCGTCGTGGACCTCGGCCGGCTGCCGGCCGAGGCCACCGGCCTGGTCTTCACGGTCAACTCCTTCTCCGGCCAGAAGTTCACCGAGGTCGCGAAGGCCTACTGCCGCCTGATCGACGCGGCGAGCGGCGAGGAGCTGGTGCGCTTCGACCTCACCGGCGCCGAGCCGCAGACCGGCGTGATGATGGCGAAGTTGATCAAGCAGTTTTCCGGCGAATGGGAGATGACGGCCATGGGCGAGTTTGTGAAGTCGCGCACAGTGCGCGGCATGGTCAAGCCTGCGGCACAGGCACTCTGAGCAGGTGGGCGGGCACATGGAGCGACCAAATTCCGTTTCGGGTGAGCCATTCCACCCTTAATGGGGAGGTGGCTGTCAGTGCCCGCCCGTAGCCTTGAACCCATGCACACGACACTCCAGCCCGCGGGTCCGGCCCGCCCGTCCGCCGCCGAGGCGAATGAGGCGATACGGCACCTGGTCGAGAGCCGGGTGGACGACGAGTGGCCCTCCGAGGCGTATGAGTTCCTGCTCGAGGAGTGGGCCGCGGCCTCCCGCGCGGAGGTTTCCGCGGCCCAGTAGCGGCGGAGACGGCCCGACGGCCGCCACTCGGCGGCCGCCCGCCCTCACCCGGTCCTCGCCTAGCCCTCGCCAGGCCCTCGCCCGGCGGCCGCCGCGTAGGCCGCCGACGCCCACCCGGCGGCGGTCAGTGGGCGCGCCGCCAGGGACCGGTGATGGCCAGCATGATGCCCGGGTCCTGGATGTTGGCGTACAGGGTGCGCCCGTCCGGGGAGAAGCAGACCCCGGTGAACTCCGAGTACTCCGGCTCCTCGGCCGACCCGATGTTCAGCCCGTTCCGCGCCAGCGGGTAGGTGCGGCCCGATTCGGTCGCGCCGAACAGGTGCTGGAGCCCCGAGCCGTCCTCGGCGATGATCAGGCCTCCGTAGGGCGACACGGTGATGTTGTCGGGGCCGTCGAAGCCGCCGTCAACCGACGGGTCGGCGTTCACCCCGATGAGGACGGTCAGCCGGACCGTGCGACGCTTGGGGTCGTAGAACCACACCTGGCCGTCGTGCGCGGCGCCCGGGCTCTCCTCGCGGGCGTACGAGGAGACGAAGTAAGCGCCCCCGTCGGCCCACCACATGCCCTCCAGCTTGCGCGCCCGCGTCACGGCGCCCGCACCGAACTGCTTGCGGACCGGCATCGTCCGCGCGTCGCGGTCCGTCACCTCCACCCAGTCGACCCCGTACACGGTGCCGATCTTCGTGGCCCGCGAGAGATCGTCCACGAACTGGCCGGCACTGTCGAAGCACTTGGGGGCCGCGAGCACGCCCGCGTCGGCGGCGAGGTCGCGGAGCTTGCCGCGCCCGTGCCGGAAGCCCTGCGGCGGGGTCCAGCGGTAGAGCAGTCCGTTGGGGCCGGAGGCGTCCTCCGTCAGGTACGCGTGGCCCTGGCGCGGGTCGATGACGACGGCCTCGTGCGCGTACCGCCCGAACGCCCTGATCGGCTTCGGCTCGCGGTTGGCGCGGCGGTCGTGCGGGTCGACCTCGAAGACGTAGCCGTGGTCCTTGGTCATGCCGTTCTTGCCGGCGAGGTCCTCGTTCTCCTCGCAGGTCAGCCAGGTGTCCCAGGGGGTGGCGCCGCCCGCGCAGTTGGTCGACGTACCGGCGATGCCGACCCATTCGGCGACCTCGCCGCCGCGGCGGACCTCGACGACCGTGCAGCCGCCGGCGGCGGCCGGGTCGTAGACGAGGCCCTCGGTGAGCGGGACGGGGTGCGCCCAGTTCGCGCGCGGGCCCTTCAGCTCGTGGTTGTTGACGAGGAGGGTGACCCCGCGGTGGCCCTCGAAGGCGGCCGTGCCGTCGTGGTTGGACGGGGTGCTCTCGCCGGAGTCGAGCTTCGTGACACCGCTGTGGGTGATCACGCGGTACGTGAATCCGGCGGGGAGGGCCAGCAGTCCGGCCGGGTCGGGACACAGCGGGCCGTAGCCGGGCTCACAGGGCCGGCCGTGCTCGTCGCGCAGGGTGCTGTCGTCGGCCGCCAGCGCTCCCGGGGCGGTGGCGAGTGCGCCGACCGTCCCGGTGAGTGCGACTCCCGCACCTGCGATGACGGTGCGGGCGGTGAAGTCTCTACGGCTGAGCGGCATCTGGGCTCCAGGGGTGGGGAGGTGGTGCGCCTGTCGTGCGGTCGTCGGCGCACACGCTCCCGCCCGCACGTGAACGGCGGCTGAATTACCCACGAAGGGCAGCCGACCCCTTGCCGGTGGATGGAATGGCCAACTCCGGGTCGGGAAACGGCTCGTTGTGCACCCCCGCGCGGACCGTCGGCCGCCACCGCAGGGCGTCACCGCCGCCGCCCCGCCACCGCCACCGCCTCTGCCCGCGGCGGCTGCCGGGAGGCGCGGCGGGTGCTAGGAGGTGAGGCAGGGCGTCAGGACTGCCTGGAGCGGGCCTTGAAGGCCGCCTTGCGAGCCTCCTTGGCCGCCTTCTTGTCCGGGTGCAGCCGCCCCATCGCCTCCAGCACGTAAGCCGTCGCGGGGTGCTCCACCCGCCACACCTGCTCGAAGAACCCGGAGTGGTGAGCCGTAAGGGACTCGATCAGGAGCGGCAGTTCCTCCGTCTCCCCGTCCGCGGCGAGCTGCGCTGCGATCGTGTCGACCGTCAGCCAGAACACCATCTCCGGGTCCGGCGCCGGCACGTCCGACGCCCCGCGCTCAGCCAGCCAGACCCGGGCGAGCCCGCCCAGCTCGGCGTCGTCCAGCACCGCGCGGACCGCCGGCTCGGCCTCCGGCCCGGCGGGCGCGAGGGCCTGCTGGCAGCGCAGCCGGCGCAGCGGCGCGCCCTCGTCGTCACCGCGGGCCGCGGCAAGCAGTTCGGCGACCGCGGCCGGCAGGTCCCGGCCGGCCAGCCACTGCTCCATCTCGCCCTGCGCCGCGGCCTCCGGATAGTGGGAGACCGTGTCAAGCAGTACGTTCGCGCCCTTGTCGGCCAGCTCCCCGATGGCGGGGGCCTCGACTCCGGCTTCCAGCATCCGGGCGCGGATCCCGTACAGGCCGAGCGGGGTCAAGCGGACCATCCCGTACCGGGACACGTCCTCCTCGTCGTCAGGTCCGGCCGCGGAGCCCGCCTGGAAGCCCGCCGACAGCTCCTCGTCGTCGGCCTCGACCATCAGCTCCTCGTCGACGGGCTGGAACTCGACCAGTCCGATCGGCTCCAGCTGCCGGAACTGGTCGTCGAGGCGCATCATCGCGTCCGAGACCCGCTCCAGTACCTCGTCGGTCGGCTCGCCCATCCCCTCCGGTACGACCATCGACGCGGCGAGCACGGGCAGCGGTACCGCACCTTCCCCCGCCCCACCCTCGGCGACGGTGAGCAGGTAGAGGTTGGCGAGCACCCCGTCGAGGAAGTCGGCCTCGCGCTGCGGGTTCCAGCCGAGCTTGCCGAAGTCGATCTCGCCGCCCGCGTCCAGCGCGTCGACCAGGTCGTCCAGATCGGGTACGGAGGCGTCCGCGAGCACGGTGTCCAGGGCGGCCAGCCACAGGTCGAGTACGTCGCCGGGCGCCCCGCCGGCCAGCAGAGCCAGGTCCTCACCGGGCGCGGCGGTGCCGTACTCCGCGTCGCCGCCCGCACCCTCTGCCGCGCCCTCTGCCGCCCCCTCGGCGGGCTCCGCGTCCTCGTCGGGCTCCGTGACATCGACCAGGCCGGTGTCCACGGCGACCCGCCAGGCCTGGCTCGCGTGCGCCGGGCCGTCCTCGTCGGCGGCGTCGAGCCCGAGCACCGCGGCGGCCTCCGGCAGCTGCCCGGCGGCGAGTTCACCGCCGACGGCGACGCGGGTGTCGGGTCCGGCCCAGCGGGCCAGGCGCACGGCGCGGGAGAACAGCGGGGCGACTAGGGCGTCGCGGGCCAGTTCCGCATCGGAGTGCAGCCGTACCGGCGGCAGCGTGGGGTGCGGCTCTGCGGACATGGGGTGGGTCTCCTCGCGGACGCGGTGCGGCGGTCGTACGGCGGTCGTACGGCGACCCAGAGTAAACGCATTTCGGGCGCCCCTGGCGGGCCATCACCTTTGGTTCATCCCACAGTCAGCTGTCGTATTTCCTGGAGGCCTTGACAACTTTGCCGGTGACGCAGGAAATTGACGCGCGTAGATCTATCAAGAACCCCGAGTTCCCGCAGATCGGGCGCCACAGGTGGCACCCACGCCACACCACCCGTCACATCGCACCACCGTCACACCGCACCGCCATACCTTCCTTCCCCCCATCCACACACCGGAGTTCCTGCCCATGCGCTCCTCGCATCCCCGTTCCGCCGCCGTCGCGGCCCTCGTCGCCACCGCCCTGGCCACCGGCCTGCTGGCGGGCTCCGCCGACGCGGCCGAAGGCGTCGCGTCCGCCGATCCGATACGCATCCACGACATTCAGGGCACCACCCGGATATCCCCGCTCAGCGGCAAGCAGGTCACCGACGTCGAGGGCATCGTGACGGGCGTGCGCACCTACGGCTCGCGCGGTTTCTGGATCCAGGACCCCGACGCCGACGACAACGACGCCACCAGCGAGGGCGTGTTCGTCTTCACCAGCTCGGTCCCGACCGTCGCCGTCGGCGACGCGGTCAAGGTCTCCGGCCTGGTCGGCGAGTACATCCCCGGCGGCGTCTCCTCCGGCAACCAGTCGGTCACCCAGATCTCCAAGCCGGTCGTGACCGTGGTCTCCTCCGGCAACGCGCTGCCCGAGGCCACCGAGATCACCGAGTACTCGGTCCCCGCCGAGTACGCCCCGGCCGGCGACCCGGCCGCCGGCGGCAGCATCAACGGCCTGACCCTGGACCCCTCGCGCTACGCGCTGGACTTCTACGAGTCCCTGGAGGGCATGAACGTCCGCATCGGCAGCTCCCGCGTGGTCGGCGCCACCGACCCGTACTCGGAGATGTGGGTCACGGTGAAGGGCTGGGAGCACACCGCCAAGCGCGGCGGCACCATCTACGGCTCCTACGAGTCCCAGAACACCGGCCGCCTGCAGATCCAGCAGCTGGCGCCCCTCGCGCAGCAGCCCTTCCCGGTGGCCAACGTCGGCGACAAGCTGACCGGCACCACCGAAGGCCCGCTGGACTTCAACCAGTTCGGCGGCTACACCCTGGTGGCCCGCACGCTCGGCACGGTCACGGCGGGCACCCTCGCCCCCGAGAAGACCAAGGCGCAGTCTCCGGGCGAGCTCGCGGTGGCCACGTACAACGTGGAGAACCTCGACCCGAGCGACCCGCAGGAGAAGTTCGACAACCTGGCGAAGGCGGTCGTCGAGAACCTCGCCAACCCGGACATCCTGGCGCTGGAGGAGATCCAGGACGACAACGGGGCGAAGAACGACGGCACGGTCTCGGCCGAGCAGACGCTGACGAAGTTCACGGCCGCCATCGCGGCCGCGGGCGGCCCGGCGTACCAGTGGCGCACCGTCAACCCGGAGAACAACAAGGACGGCGGCGAGCCCGGCGGCAACATCCGCCAGGTGTTCCTCTTCAACCCGGAGCGGGTCTCGTTCACCGACCGCGCGGCGGGCGACTCGGCGACGGCGACCGGTGTGACGACGGAGAACGGCCACGCGGCCCTCACCCACTCCCCCGGCCGCGTCGACCCGGCGAACCCGGCGTGGAAGGACAGCCGCAAGCCGCTGGCCGGCGAGTTCGTCTTCCGCGGCCGCACGGTCTTCGTGATCGCCAACCACTTCGGCTCCAAGGGCGGCGACGAGGGCCTGACCTCGCACCACCAGCCGCCGGTGCGCTCGTCGGAGGCCAAGCGGCTGCTCCAGGCGCAGGCCGTGAACGGCTTCGTCAAGGAGCTGCTGGCGGCGGACAAGAACGCCAGTGTCCTCGCGGTCGGCGACATCAACGACTTCGAGTTCTCGGCGACATCGAACGCGCTGGAGGACGGCGGGGCGCTGTACTCGGCGGTCAAGTCCCTGCCGAAGGCGGAGCGGTACTCGTACGTGTACCAGGGCAACGCCCAGGTGCTGGACCAGATCCTGACCAGCCCGTCGATCAAGAAGTTCACGTACGACAGCGTGCACATCAACGCGGAGTTCGCCGCCCAGAACAGCGACCACGACCCGCAGGTGCTGCGCTTCCGCCCGTAGCACTCCCGTACCGCAGGGGGCCCGGCCGCCGTCCAGGCCGGGCCCCCTGCCACACTTCTGGCCATGATCTTCCGCACCGCAACCCGTGAGGACCTGCCCGCGATACTCGCCCTGCTGGCGGACGACGGCGACGCCGGAGAGCCCGCGGTCGTGACCGGCGCGCACGAGCGGGCCTTCGCCGCGATCGAGGCCGACGCCCGCAACGAGATGCTGGTCCTCGTGGAGGAGGCAGAGGTGCTGGGCTGCCTCCAGCTCACGTACATCCCGGGGCTCGGCCAGGGCGGGCGGGAGCGGGCGCTGGTGGAGACGGTACGGATTCGCCCGGACCGACGGGGCAGCGGACTGGGCGCGGAGCTGATGCGGCTGGCGGTGGAACGGGCCCGGGAACGCGGTTGCGGCCTCGTGCAGCTGCCGAGTAGCCGAGGGGGATCTCACCCCTCGGCTCTCACAGAACCGTGCGTAAAAGTCGCCCTTTACACGGCTCTTGTCGTTCTGGTCATC